>QZKW01000077.1 GCA_003599885.1 Desulfobacteraceae bacterium
GGATGAAACGCCCAGATTTTTCGCAAACGCTGATTGCGAAACGCCGGTTTCTTGTAATATCTCTTTGATATATTCCCCAGGGTGAATCGGGGGCAGTCCGTTTATTGAATACATACACTCACCTTTTAATGGTAATCGGTTATTTCCACATCAAAGGCATTTCCGTTTTCAAAGCGGAAACATATCCGCCATTGATCATTAACCCGGATGCTCCATTGCCCGGCCCGGTCGCCTTTTAACGCCTCAAGATGGTTTGACAGCGGAAGCTTCAGGTCGTTCAGCACTGTTGCCGCATTAACTTGAATTAAACGCATAGCGGTTCTTGAAAAAATATCCCTCGGAAACCGCTTTGACTTGCCGGTATAAAAAAACCGCTCTGTTTCCTTGCAGGCAAAAGATTGAATCATGGAATTAATATAAACATTTTGTTTATTGACAGTCAATAAAAAAACCAAGTCGACTTTCCAGTCAACCCGGTTTAAAGCTCCATACCGAACTTTGCGCTCCCCGAATTCGAAGAAGCACACTTTCAATAATTTCGCCGCCCGGTCTGGTTCCGCCCGGTCCACTCCGTAGAAGTTCATATCCTTTCCCTGGCAGTCTTGGCGCACGACATTGCCCCGCCGAATTGAACGCCTTAAATCGCCTCTGGCTTCGCCGTCTTTCTACCCAAACCGCCTTAATCTTATCGAAATTTCGAAAATTGTTATCTTGTTTACTATTTTTTGCGGCAAAAACCTGAACGAACAATCCTTGCTCTGAAACGTTAATATTCGCTCTTGTGCTTCACCAATACCTATTGTATATCTTATTTTAACAGTTGATTATTGTATAATTTCAGGAGGGATTTGTGAATTTGATAATACGTCGTTTGGCTGTTTTTTTATTGATGACTGGCGGACTGCTCGTCAACGGGTGCATGTTCCCCACCGTTAAGTTGTTCACAGATGCGTCTGATCCCTTGCAGGAATTTACGATTGAAGGCGATGCGCCGGGAAAGGTGTTAATGATCTCCGTCAACGGAATTATCACGGATATTTCCCCAAAAGGAATGCTCCGGACGGATCCGAGCATGGTTCAGGACATTGTCTCTCAACTGCGTCTGGCTGAAAAGGATCCCGAAGTTCAGGCGGTGATGTTTAAAATCGATTCACCTGGCGGTTCAGTGACGGCCAGCGATATCCTTTATCATGAAATTCTGTCATTCAAGCAGCGGACAGGTAAAAAGGTAACGGCTGTAGTTATGAATGTCGCTGCGTCCGGGGGGTATTACATGGCGCTTCCGGCGGATTTGATCATCGCGCACCCCACATCCGTCACCGGATCTATTGGCGTGCTGTTCATGAGACCGAAAGTGTATGGGTTGATGGATAAAATCGGCGTCGACGTATCTGCGAATACTTCCGGAGAAAATAAGGATATGGGGTCTCCGTTTCGCAAGGCGACAGAAGCCGAAGATAAAATGTTTCAAAGCCTGACGGATTCTCTGGGGAAACGCTTTGTTGATCTGGTGATTGAACACAGAAATATCGAACCAGACGCTGTCAAAGATATCTCCACCGCCCGAATCTACCTGGCACAGGACGCCTTAAATCTTGGTTTGATTGATGAAATCGGTTATATCGGTGATGCGATTGTCCGCACAAAAGAACTGGCCGGATTGGATGAAAACAGCCGGATCATAGTGTACCGTCGCGAAGAATTCGCCAACGATAATCTGTATAATTCGCAATCCAGGTATGGCGACGCGCATTCCTCGCTGATTGATATGGGGCCTCTGGATTCTGCTTTTTTAAATCTCTCTGGATTCTATTATCTCTGGCCGGCTGGCATGGATGGGAACTGATGTTCAATTCCCGTCTCAATATTTACATGATTATCGCCGTGCGTGGTTGATTCCAAGAGTTGGTTTTTTTGATGGAGCAAAAAATTAAAGATAAAGTAACCGTAATAAGGGAATCCTTGCAGGCCGAAGGCCTTGCGGTGTCTGAGCGTAGAGGCGGTGTACGCGTAAAGCTGGATTGCGGCTGCAATGTGGATATATTTTCCTTAACCAGCAGTCCGGATCATGTACGGGCGAGAGTCAAAATTATCGAGAGTGATGCTCTGAAGCGAAAGGAATTGATCGAATCAGCGCAAAAATCCCTGTCTCAGTCTTTAGTCGGTGTTGCGCGGATTGAGCCCTTTCGGCTATCACGGGAAACCGGTGCCGAATGTATTTATAATGCCGTTATTGAAGTGGAGACCCCATGCAATACGGATGAGCCCATAGAGATCGGCGCGGACGCCATCGAGTTGATCGCTGATGGGGATGATGTTCTCGCAGCAGTTTCCCCGGAGGATCCGGATGTATTTCAATTTGATTTTGATATCGAAGATAGCAGTCAGTTAAAAACCACCAGTTCGCTGGCTGAAAAGGCAATGTCTCAACTGGAATCCGTGGATGCGAAAATGTTGCGCCAAAGCCTTGATATGATGGGGTTGAAACGATCCAGCACTGTCCGGCTGGCGTTAACCCGAATTTTCCGAAGTACGCTGGAAATTAAAGAGCTGGAATCTGCTATTCAAAGTGAAGCTTTGAAAATCGTCACACCGGAAGACCGTATGGAACTTCAAACGGTCAAATCATTATGCGGTAACGGATTTCTGGATTCGGTGGTTGATCTGTTGTGGCAGGAAGTGTTTAATCGTCAATATTGATTTGGGTAAAGCAAAAAAATATTAATTCAAGGCAGTTATGGTGAATCAGACGTTAGAGGACAGGGTTTCTATTCTTAGGGAAAGTTTCGGCGCAGGCCCGGCGCCGGTTCTAGAAGTTTCCGGTGCGTTTCAAGTCGATTTCGATCCAGAGCAACGCGTGTACGCTTATGTTGAAACTTATGATGGTGCCATCACTGCCCGTTATGAAACAAAAGAAGCGGATCCTGAAAAGCGTCGGCATGCGGTAGAAAAGGTTCAGAGCCGTTTGCAAAATGAAATCCGGGTGGCGCAAATCTCCGGTTTTACCCAGGTGCAATTATTGAAAGACCTGTTTGTATATACGGCCCGGATCGATATGGATCCGGCAGTTTTTTATCACCAGACAATTTTCATTGGAGAGGCAGAGATGGAGGTGCCTGTTTCTATCCCTGCTTCTGATGAAAAATTCGATGGCACGTTCGCCGCAACTCCCGATACGAAGCTTGAAAATCTAACCAATGAGTCGCCCATTGCGGAAGTGATAAAGGAGATGGAAGCCATTGATGCGAAGATATTGCGTCAGGGTCTTGATATGATGAACCTGAAACGATCTAGTACGGTCCGGATTGCATTGACCCGAATCTTTCGGAGCGTGGGAGATGCGGAGGAGGTGGCCCAGGTCATTCAGCAGGAAGCCGGGAAAATTATTTCAATGGAAGACCGGGAAGATCTTCGTATGGTTCAGGTGATTCATGCCGACGGGTTTTTAAAACCGGTTATCAACCTGTTATATGAAGCGGTATTCGATAGAAATAAATTCAGTTGAACGGCGTTTTTATGGTTTTCGGACCGCCCGGACCGCTCCGCATTCCAAAGAGTCTTTTTTGACTGTTTCCCAGTGAACCGAATCATCTGAAGATACGGTGTCCACCATCACATGCCATCCGTCGGAATATCCGGTGAAATTTACGGACGTCCAGTAGCTTTTTGCCCCAGTTGACGGAAAAACAGGAGCGATCATATAAATGCCGGTCAGTTCGTCCGGCGTGGGAAGCCGCCAGTCAGTGAAGCCGCCGGCTCTCAAGTCTTTGATATATTTTTTACCTTCATCATAAGTCAGGCATTGGCTGGTTTGGGTGATCGATGAATCCATCATCTCCCACATTAATCCGGTTCTGGTGTCAACAACCACGCCATTGGCCCGTTCCACAAAACGTCCCCCGGTTTTCGCCAGATGAATCCTCATGTCCTGTGCTGCCTTTTCGAGGGATTGGGCAGACAGCAGAGTATTCAGCCGAGCGATCTCTTTTTGAATTTTTTCATTAACGGTTGTATCCGGATAGGCCATCAGGAAGTCTTTAAAAACCTGTAAAGCGCTGGCATAATCAGTTCCCAGAGCGTCCGCCTTTTGAATCAGGCCGGTCAAAATCTTTTCATCCCGGATTCTTTCCTCATAGTGCGGCATCAGTTGTTTTAAACGGTCGGCGTTGCTGTTGTCGTAAATGCCGATGTATGCCCGGCATAAATTATAACTTTCCTCCCACTTTTCCGACTGGTCAAATGCTTCCATCTGTTTGTTTACAAAAATGAAATATTCGCCGCTAATCTCGTTAATCAGGCCTTTCACCTTGTCTATGTTTTTTCCGTTGGGGTGGTCCACAAGGTATTGCTGAAACAGGTTCATTTTCTGATCGGGTTCGCCGTTTAATGAGACAGCGGTGACTTGTTCAAAGTCCTTTTGTTCGCTTAAAGCGAGAGTTTTTTGAATTAAATCCTTGATCGTTTTTTGGTCCCCGGCATCGGTTGTGGATGCCAATTCTTTGTTATACAGGACAAGGGCGCTTCGATAGTCCGTTGCCTTGAGAAGTGCGTCCGCCTCTTTTAACATTCGATTAAAGCGATCCTCGCTTATGTCGCGTTGAAGTCCGCTGACCCGTTTTCCGGCATCCGTCACCAGTTCTCCCGGCGCATGGGTTTTGATGTATTTTTCAAGAATCTGAATTTTTTTCTCCAGGTCGGTCTGGGTATCGACGGTTTTGATCAATAGGTCATATTCGGCGATCAGAGAATTTTTTTTATGAATTGACGAAAACATGACAACCCCGAAGATAAGGACGACGGCAACAACAACCGCTGTTGCCGCGCCAATCAAAACCATTCTTTTTTTTTCGGGTTTGATTTCGATCCGGTATTTTTTTTTCAGGCAGTAGTCACGAAGATAGTCTGTGGCCTCCTGCCGGTCCATCCCGAAACTCATGGCTTTGCGTATGAGGAGATCCACATACTCATGGCGTATTTTTTTGTTGGCGGCGGCAACATTGATATCAGAATCAAGCGCCGCGAGCTTGGCCATGGCAAGGCTGACGTCATAAGCGATGCGGGTGTCGTTGTTTTTAAATATGGTCAGGCAATGACCTGCTAGGGTGTTGCTTGCTGTCACCACGGCATCTTTTTTTGCTGAGGCGGCCAGGTCTTTCTTTTTTTTGCCGGCCTTTTCCTGTAGAATGTCCAGTCCGGAATTTTCAGCCGTCCCGAGAAAGTCGTATAGAGATAGTTTGCCGATAATTTTCAGGTTGTCATTGATGGCTTTTTCAATGGACTTATCAAGCGGCCGGATTTTGAGGTCGCCGACATCTTTTTCGTCTTTCACAATAGGACAACGGACCCGATTTCTGATTTCTTCCGGTTCCATGCTGTTTTGCCGGGCGATTTTAGATAGTTCAGCTTCTGTGAGGTATCCTTTACCCATCCGAAGATTGATCTGTTGATCAATCCGGTTGAATTGGCCGCTTTTTTTTGCATCAATCCGTGCCTGGATGTCGCTCTGCTCAAGCCCGTGGATTTCGGCAAGTCTGATGATATCGTCTTTGGCGATATAGCCTTTGCCCATCAGGATGTCGATATGACTGTCGATTTCTGAAATTTTGGATTCTTTCCCCTCTTCAAGCACCTCCACTGCTGCTGCGGCTTCCTGTTTTCTAAGGGCTTCGTCATGCATGACCTGCTGAATGTCGGGAATCATGTTGATAAATTTTTGAACCTGGAGGCCTTTGGAAGGATGATTGCGCAGTCGGCTCCATTCGGCCTTTTTTTGTAAAATGGCTGTTTCGATCACATCCGGATCGTTTTCCGGCGGGTCTATGCTCAGGTCAAGAAGTATGTAATAATTTTCTCGTTGCATGGGTGCTTGCTCAAGTATTTGTTATATCAATTAAAATATTAAATAATGAAGGGGTGTGCGGCTGGACTTGTTAACCGCTGCGGGATGACTAATGCACTACCAGATTCTGGGATCTCTCCTTGGCTTTTTCCAGCGCTTCGCCCTGGATGACTGAGGCGGTATCCACCATCACATCGATTTGCCGGGATTCGGTTTTTTCTAAAGCGGTAATATGGAGTCTACCCTCTTCATTCAGCACAAATGTGATTTCAATGGGCAGATCGACCGGAAGGTTCGGGGGAAGATTGAGTACGGCGGTTTTTATCTCAACAGCTTGAGCCAGCTGGATTTCCACCTGGCTGGTCTCACTTTCCATGATGCGGATTAAAACGGTTTTCTGATCCACCACAGCTGTGTAAAATGTTTTTTTCCGGATGATGGGAACTGTGGTATTGCGCAACACAATATTAAACACAATTTCCTGATCTTTGGCGGTGTGTGCGACAATGCCGAAACTTTTACTCGTGACGTTTTTTACCTTGAGCATGGACCGTTCAATGCTTGGCAGGGTATAACCCGTTTCATCAGCGACTTCCTGGGCTGCGTCTTTAAAATCTTTAGAGCTGAGTTCTCTGCTTTCGATCATTTCCGAGATTTCGTCAATCTGCTGGATCGGCTTATTGGTCTTTCGGGAGAGGCGTTCAATGAGGCCGTCATTCAGGCTCAGTTTCCAGCCAAATATGGCGGCTCCTTTGGCCACTGCCTCATCCGGATCAAATATTTTAGGGGTGACAGAAAACTCTTCTTGAATTCGTGCAGTGACATGGGGCATGCGGGTGGCGCCGCCAACCAGGATTATTTCATCAAACGTTTTATATCCTTTGCTTTTGGCTTCCTCAAGCATTTCCTTGGTGAATTCAATGGTTCTTTCCAGCAGGTCCTCTGTGATCTCTTGAAATTTTTCCAGATCCAGTGTCATCTTGATTCGTTCGCCGCCATGTGTGACGGATATGGGGGTTTTTGGCCGCTGGCTTAATATTTTTTTGGCTTTTTCAGCGGAAAGCTGGAGATCCTGCCATGTGTCCGGATCATCCAAAATATCTTCATCGGTTCCGGTTTCATTTTGAAAGACTTCGACCATATAGGCAACGATCCGGTCATCCCAGTCTTTGCCTCCCAGATTATGATCACCGCCGGTACAGATGACCTCCACGGAATCTTTACGGATGTCGATCATCGTGATGTCAAAAGTTCCGCCGCCCAGGTCATAGACGAGTACCACCCGTTCGTTCTGAGTGTCCATGGCGCCGTAGGCGATGGCCGCCGCTGTTGGCTCATTGATGATATGACGAACATTAAACCCGGCGATTTCTCCGGCTTTTCGGGTGGCTTCCCGTTCATTGATACCGAAATAAGCCGGGCAGGTGATGACCACATCCGAGACTTTTTCTCCCAGATACTGCTCTGCATCCTGGGCGAGTTTTTTTAAAATATACGCCGATATTTCCTCGGCCCGATATTCTTCCGAATTATGCAGGAAAATAAAATTGGGTTCACCCATAGAGCGTTTGACAAAACTGACAACTTCATTGGGATAGAGTTTAGAACTTTCTTTGGCCACGTCTCCCACAACAATGCTGTCCTCGTCAAAAAAAACAACAGATGGCATCACCCGCTCGTTTTCAGCATTCGGAATGATAACCGCCTTTCCAAATTCATCCACATAAGCGATTGATGAATAGGTGGTGCCCAGGTCGATGCCGAAAATGCGTTTAGATTGATCGGTCATGAGTGATTTTAATCCCCTGAAGGTGAATTCGTTTGAAAAATATAGACAGATACCATTTCGGGCCGAATGATTTTGCCATCCCATTCATATCCGGGTCTCAGCCGCTCTGCAATGGTTTTGTCTTTTTCCGGATCATCGGTTGCGATTCTGTTTAACACGCGCTGGCGGGCCGGGTCAATGATGTCCCCGCCGCAGGTAAACGGCACAACACCTTCCCATGAAAAAACATCTTCGAGATCTGTGGCAATGTTTTCAATATATTTTAATAACTTCACGGATGTGTCTTCGGAATGGGACAGCTGATTATAATGAGCGGTGAGTTTTCGCATATCATCCACAATTTTAATCACATCCATGACGATCCGGTGCAAATATTTTTTTAACAGGCCTTCCCGATGCTGCTGAAGGCCCTGGTGCAGGTCATCGATGATTTTATTCTTATGCTCGTCATACTTCAGCTTGCTGTTAAAAGCCTGGGCCAGATCGTCAATCTGAAGTTTGATCGCTTCAAGAACGTCGTTCCCCAAAGCCCTGGTCGAATCGTCATCAGGAAGCGGCTGAGAATCGTCAAGGCCGGATAAATCATCTGAAATTTGAGGAGGCGCATTGACTGATTCGAGGTGACCCTCTTCTGAATTCGTATTGCCCTCCATCCGAAGGGCGGAATCTCCGCTTGGCGATTCAACAACTTCCGCCGGCCCTGACGTTTCATTGGACAGGGACAGATTATTCAGCGTTTCATTAATGGGTATGCCGATTTCGAGGATATTATCAAATGAAGGTTGCGCCTCAATTTCACGGCTATCGCCCGTTTCATCCTCACTATCATCAGGAATCAAATTATCATCAGGATCGGAGTTCGTATTTTTACTATTCATAATAAGCCTGTTTTTTGATGAGAATAAATTTGTTTTTAAAAACTGGAGCGTCCTGTCGCGCTGAGAAGGTTTTGAATTCTTTATTATTTCTTAATATTAAATGGAAGTCGGCGCTTTATGTCAAGTAAAATTTTATAATGTATTAAAATATTAGTTGATGACATCGGCTTAAATACAAAGTCCATGGGACGTTATTGAATATGTGATTGAACTGCCTCCAGCAGCCAGTTCGCCCAGAGATCGATCCCTTCACCTGTTTTGCAAGACACCGTAAAAATTTTGATATCCGGATTCAGCCGTCGGACGCGCTCTTCCATCAGCTCCATTTTAAAATCCGAAAGGGACAAGTAGTCCACCTTGTTGACAATCAGTGCGTGACACTTGGAGAACATCAAAGGGTATTTGAGGGGTTTGTCATCTCCTTCAGGAACGCTTAAAATCATAATGTCAATGGTCGCCCCGGTGTCAAATTCCGCCGGACAGACCAGATTCCCGATATTTTCGATAAAAATCAAATCCAGAGCCCCGGTATCCAGGGCAGCCAGCCCTTTTTTTACCATGGATACATCCAGATGGCAAAATCCGCCGGTCCGGAGTTGAATGCTTTGGATGCCGGTTTCGGCGATTTTTTCAGCATCCACAACCGAATCGATATCCGCTTCGATAACCGCTATGTTCACATCATTCCTCAGGGCCTGGATCGTCTGAAGCAGCAGGCTGGTTTTGCCTGCGCCAGGAGATGCCATCAGATTCACCATGAATGTTTTTTCTTTTTTTAAGGAATCTCGCAACTCTTTTGCCGCAGCGTCATTGTCTGCAAGAATATCTTCTTTTACTTCAATAAGTTGAATGTTGCTCATGAATCTGTCTCCATTGGTTTGGAATGTATTTTAAATTTTTTAAACATAGCCCCTTTACTGGCAAATGGCAAACAGATCTTTGAACCGGCCGGCCTGTTATGGGGACGGTCCGCATAGCTTTGATTCCTGTTGACAATCATTGGCAGGCCGGTAAGGTAAAAAAGTAAGCATGTTTTTATAAAGCCGTGATGGATGAATGATTGAAAACAGGGGGAAGGAAATGATTTCAAAACAGGCGATTATTCAAAAGGCAAGGGAATTCGGGTTTG
This sequence comes from Desulfobacteraceae bacterium, assembly GCA_003599885.1. Taxonomy (GTDB): domain Bacteria; phylum Desulfobacterota; class Desulfobacteria; order Desulfobacterales; family Desulfosalsimonadaceae; genus SURF-3. The sequence continues at coordinate 9,636 of QZKW01000077.1, forward strand.
AGGATACGGGGTTTACTACGGCGGAGCCCTTTGAGACCCATCGGCAGTTTTTAAAGGACCGGCAGGCGGAATACGGCTGGGCCGAGGCCGTGGGGCTCGATTTGATGAAAGGGACGGATCCAAAGGCCATTATGCCTGACGCCCAAACGGTGATTGTGCTGATGGAAGTGTATTTTCGGGAGTCTTACCCCAGAGCCATGGAAGGCCACTTCGGCCGGTGCTATCTGGATGATGACCGGGTGACCAAAGATGGTTTGACCCAAAGGATCAAAGCGTTTAGAAGTTTCTTGCGTGAAAACGGCATGGATTCCAAGGTGCCGTTTAATCTTCCCCACCGGGTGGCTGCCGCCAGATCAGGCATGGGCACATTCGGGAAAAACTGCCTGTTTTATTCCAACAAAGTGGCCCGGCAAAGTTCGTGGGTGCTGCCCATTGCGGTGGTGGTCAACCAGGCGTTTGAGCCGGACGATTCCACTCTTGAGATGGGATGTCCCGACTGGTGCCGGAATGCCTGTATCGCCGCCTGTCCGACCAAAGCGCTTAAGGGGAATGGCACCATTGATCCGCAAAAATGCATTTCGTTTTTGACTTATTTTGGGCAGGGACTGACGCCAAAAGAACTGCGGGAACCCATGGGCATTTATGTTTACGGTTGTGACCGGTGCCAGAATGTCTGCCCCCGGAATTCGGCATGGCTGGCTGCTGATCTGCCGATGAATGCCAAAGTCGCGGCCAAAGCGGAACATTTTCAATTGCCGGCGTTGCTGCACATGAACAAACCCGGTTTTGAGGCAAACGTGTGGCCCCATATGTTTTACATGTCCGGGGAAGATCTCTGGCGGTGGCGAATGAATGTGGCCCGGGTTATGGGCAATACGCGTGATGCCCTGTTTTCGGATGATTTGATCCGGGCATTTGAGGAAAACACGGATGACCGGGTTCGGTGTATGGCCGCGTGGGCGTTGGGTCGTATCGGGCGGGAAAAAGACCGGCAGGCCCTGGAGAGGTTTTTATCCGCAAGTTCGGGGAATGTGAAGGACGAAGTAGCAGATGCCTTGAAAGGCTGCGGGTGCTGAAGATTGGATGCTACGGCTCTCATGGACTAATTGTGTATTATTTTTCAATTAGGGTTGAAATAAATGGACAAATACCTGGATGATAAAAGACCGGATCAACAAGTCCGGATTCAGGAGCGGGAGATCGCCAGCCTGAGGGAAACTGTTGAAGCCCTGATGGAAAGCGGGAATAAATACCGGTCCATCATCGAAAATATCGAAGATGGGTATTATGAAGTGGATTTGACCGGGAATTTTATTTTTTTTAACGAATCCATGGCCCGCATGCTGGGATATTCCGGCGCCGAATTAATGGGCATGAACAACCGGGAATTTATGGATCCCGAAAATGCCAAAAAAGTTTTTCAAACCTTTCACCAGGTGTATGCATCCGGGAAACCTTCAAAGGCCGTGGATTGGGCCCTCATTAAAAAAGATGGTGAAAAATGCCACATTGACACTTCCGTGTCGCTGGTTCGGGACGCGAATCAACAGCCCATCGGTTTTCATGGCATTGCACGGGATATCACCGCGCGGATGCGATTTGAAGAAGTCATGCAAAGAGAGCGGTTTTTTTCGGAATCCCTGATCAACAGCATGCCCGGAATCTTTTATCTGTTTGATGCTACCGGAAAATTTATCCGATGGAACCGGAATTTTGAAAGCGTTTCCGAATATACCGGCGATGAGATAGCGAGCATGTCGCCGGCAGATCTGTTTGAGGGCAGGGACAGAGAGCATATTATCCGCCGGATTCAACAGGTGTTCAGAGAGGGGCAGGCAGATGCGGAAGCGGATTTTCTTTCAAAAAGCGGGCGAAGAATTCCCCATTATTTTACCGGTAAGCTGATTCATATTGAAAACAGACCCTTTTTGATCGGCATGGGAATTGATATCACCGATCGCAAAAAAGCGGAAGAGTCCCTGAAAATATCTCAGGAACTCTACCGCCAGGTCGTTGAGAACGCCAATGACGCCATCATTATTCTTCAGGACGGGATGATCGTGTTTCACAATAGCCGTACGGAAACCCTGACCGGATATTCCAAAGAAGAACTCGTCCGCATCCCGTTCATCAGTTTTGTTATCCCTGAAGATAAGGACGCAGTTTCGAAACGATATTTCAAAAAATTAAACGGAGAGAACTTCGGCGGCGCTTTTTCGTTTGGGATCTTAAATAAAAACGGTGAGGAATTATGGGTCGAAGTCAATACGGTGGTGGTTTCATGGAAGGGGAAACCCGCCATCCAATGTTTCATCCGGGATGTCAGCCGACAGAGGAAACTTGAAACACAGCTTCGCCAGGCCCATAAAATGGAGGCCATCGGCACCCTGGCCGGCGGAATCGCCCATGATTTCAACAATGTGATCAGCATTCTTCTCGGTAATATTGAGATGGCGATGATTGATGTGCCGGAAACAAACTCAGCCCGGCAGAACCTGGAGGCATCCCGCAAAGTTTGTCTGCGGGCAAGAGACATGGTGAACCAGATCCTGAGTTTTTCCCGCCAGACGAAGAACGAACCCCGGTCCGTCAATCTGGCTGAGATTATCAACGAATCCCTCACTCTGTTGCGGTTTTCCATTCCTGCGACCATTGCGGTGCACTCTGACATCCCGGAAACCCCCCCGGCCATTCTGGCGGATCCTTCCCAGATTCACCAGGTGATTATCAATCTATGCGCCAACGCGGCCCATGTCATGCGCGAAAAAGGCGGGGTCATTGATGTGCGTCTGGAGGAGATGTCCCTGGAAAGAACCCATGATAAATCCTCTGTTGGTGAAGGCGTTGCATCCCCGGCTGAGGGGCTATCGACGGGCCGGTATATGGTATTGTCCGTCGGTGATACGGGCGGCGGCATCCCTTCGGGTATCAGAGGGCGAATTTTTGACCCCTATTTTACAACCAAAAAGATCGGTGAAGGATCCGGCATGGGGCTGGCAGTGGTGCACGGCATCGTCAAGGCCCATGGAGGCGCGGTTCATGTGGACAGCGAACCCGGCCGAGGGAGCGTTTTCAGGGTTTTTTTTCCGGTTATTGAGGGGGATGCAGCGGCTGAGAAAAAAAATTTAAAGCCGGTTACCGGCGGCAGTGAGCGCATCCTTTATGTTGATGATGACCCGCTGCTGGTGGAAATCGGAGAACAGATGCTGGAATATTTAGGGTATCAGGTGACCTCATCGACCAGCTCAGTGGAAGCCCTGGCATTGTTCAGATCTGATCCCGGCCGGTTTGATCTCGTGATCACGGACATGACCATGCCCCGGATGAACGGCGGGACGCTCGCCCGGGAATTGATCGCGGTAAAATCCGATATCCCGATTATCCTGAATACCGGTTACAGTGATCAAATCGATGAAGAAACGGCAGGGGAAATCGGCATTAAAGCCTATCTCCTCAAGCCTTTGACCATGTCGGACCTGGCGGAAGCCATCCGGAAAGCGCTGGGGGAAAATCAAAACGCGGATAAAACGGAAACGTGATCGTTCTCCTTATCGGCCTGAGTTCATTTAACTCACAAATGGCCGTCGCAGTACGGTGTCTTTTTTCCATCTTTGATCGTTTTTTTCCGGATAGGCGATATTGTAATGCAGGCCGCGGCTTTCTTTCCGGTGAATGGCGCACCGGATGATGAGTTCAGCCACAGTGGCGATGTTGCGGAGTTCAATCAGGTCCGGGGTGATTTTAAAATCCCAGTAATATTCGTTGATCTCGCTCTGGATCATATCGATTCGCCTTTTGGCACGCTCCAAACGTTTGTCTGACCGGACAATGCCCACGTAATTCCACATCAGACGGCGCACGGCGTTCCATGAATGGGTCACCATGATGACCTCATCAGAGTCAATGGCCCCTGCATCATCCCAGGACGGCAGTTGAGGGGAGGTCTCAAAAGAGAAATTGTTATGATCCTCAATGGCTTTGGCTGCTGCATTGTGGGCGTATACCAAGGCTTCGAGCAGGGAGTTGCTCGCCAGGCGGTTGGCGCCGTGAAGTCCGGTGCAGGCGGTCTCGCCGATAGCAAAAAGCCGCTGAATATTGGTCCGGCCAAAGATATCCGTGGCTACGCCGCCGCACATGTAATGGGCCGCCGGCACTACGGGAATTGGGTCTTTCGTCATATCAATGCCGAAGGTCAGGCATTTGGCGTAGAGATTGGGGAACCGGGTTTTGATAAAATCCGGATCTTTGTGGGTTATATCCAGAAACACCGAGTCATCCCCTCTTTTTTTCAGTTCCGCATCAATGGCCCGGGCCACCACATCACGGCAGGCCAGCTCTTTAAGGGGCGAATACTGTTCCATAAACCGTTGGCCCGCCGCATTGACCAGAATCGCGCCATCTCCCCTGACCGCTTCGGAAATCAGGAAGTTTTTGGCTGCCGGATGATACAGGCAGGTGGGATGGAACTGGACGAATTCCATGTTGGCGACGGTTGCGCCGGTGCGGTAGGCCATAGCGATCCCGTCGCCGGTGGCAATATCCGGGTTGCTGGTATAGGTATAGACTTTTCCGGCTCCGCCGGTGGCAAGCAGGATGGTTCGCGCACAGAAGGTATGAATTTCTGATGTGTTTCTGTCCAACACATACGCGCCGTAACAATAATCTTCATGGGTCGTAACCGTGGTTCCCCGCTGAAGACGCGTAGAACGCGTGATCAGGTCAATGGCAATGTGATCTTCAAACACCGTGATGTTGGGATGGTTCCGAACCCGGTCCACAAGGGCTTCTTCCACAGCCAGGCCGGTCAGGTCGTCTGCGTGAACAATCCGGTTATGGGAATGCCCGCCTTCGCGGCACAAGTCCAGGTGCAGACCCGATTGTTCCTGATGGGATGTTTTTTTCCGGTTAAACCGGACTCCCAGATCCATCAGTTCCTGAATGCGTTCCGGCGCGTTTTTAACGACCATCTCAACGACATTCGTGTCGCAGATGCCGTCGCCCGAGGCGAGTGTGTCCGCGATGTGCGCCTCAAAAGAATCGGTTTTGGCCAGGACCGACGCAATGCCGCCCTGGGCATAGGCTGTATTGCTTTCTGCGATGTTGCGTTTGGTGATAATGGTGACGGTCCCGTGGCCAGCCACTTTGATAGCAAACAGCAGTCCTGCAACCCCGCTGCCGACAACTAAAAAATCCGATTCATGTTCCATTGCGCATCCATGTATCAATTCGTCTGAAATTATAAAAGGGAAGACCGCTTCTTTTTAGTCCGGGCTCCCATCATGTATCCGACCAGAAGAATCCCTGCGCCGACCAGTGACCATTTGATGGCAACAGCCGTATATTGATCGATCAGTTTTTTTTCAATAGCGGCAATCCGGTTGTTTTTTTCTTTTAATTCGGTTTCTTTCTGAACCAGGGTGTCTTTCAGTTGATGATAGGCGTCAGCATCTTTTTTTAAAGCCTGAAAAGAGTCTTCCATAGCGCCCATCTGAATGGTCTGTTCATTCAACCGGGTGGTCAGGCCGATGTTTTCTTCTTTTAAGGACTGATTTTCAATGGTTACAGCCTGGAATTTTTCCCGAAGGGTTGTCGGTTGTGCCGCTGCAGGCTCATCTTTTATTTCAGAAGGAGGGTCAGTTGATAGATACCGGATGCTGACCCATCCTTCCAGGCCGTCAGCCGTTTCGATGAGGGTCCATCCACCGGCGGAAGAAAGGGCCAGGACTTTTTGTCCCGCCTTAACGATTCCCACCACATTCGCTTTTTCATTGCTGTCGGCCCTGACGTTCAGGGCCGGGATGTCCACGACGTACATGTCGGTTCCCAGACAGCGTGCCGCTGGGGGACAGGACAACATGATGAGTATAAATATTACTGCCACATTTTTTTTCATGGTATGAAAATCTCCGGTCGTGACGCTTATTTGCATAAAGAAAACTAAGATTATTGTTCTTGTATTGATTCCAAATAGTTAAAATTATTTAAAGAGTTCCGGCTAAGCCAAAAAACATATCTGAAAGATGGGGTATATTCAAGGTTAAAGTGGCTGGTTTCTATATTTCTTTCTTGACAATAGGCGGATTTCTTTTGTTACTTTTTTAATGATGAACGGTTCCATGTCCGGCGGGGTAAGCGCTGATTCCCGATAATTATGAAACATATCTCATAAAAAATCAGGGGTAAAACTGCATTTTTCTGACGCGGCTCGACTCAAATATTTATTTAAAATTTAATATGTTATTTGCATGTTATCCGGCATTGAAAGCCGTAACCACCCCTTCCGTTTTCAAGTTGCCGTGCGCACGGCAACTTGCCGTCAAGAGTTTGGATGCGCGATGACATCCTCAAGACGGATGATCAGATCAGCACATGCCGCTCTCCTGGCTTCCATCTCTTCTATCCATTCAATGGCCTGCTGCCGGAGCCGCTCCTGGGTTTCCCGTTCAAGCTGATACAGGTTGGTTTTATCCGCCAGAAATTCCGGCATCACGGTTTTTCCCAGAAATTGATCCACGGCTTTGGCATATTGCCCGACAATGCTTTCCGATGTGATGGCCGGGGGCGGGTTGCTGATTCGGATTAACTCATTGATCCGTAAATTCAGTTTTCTTGAGGGCAAATTTTCCCGGATGCAGTCAAACACCAGCTCCGATTTCGCACCGTCGTTGGGAAGCCGGGTCAATGACAATTTATGGGTATAATGGAGCTTGCCGGCATCCAGGCCGATGCTCTGAAAATACCGTTCCTGGGCGGCAACGCTCACCATACCGCCCAACACGCGGCGCGTCAGGGAAATGTGCGGCCGCCGGCACAGGCGGTTAAAAGAAATTGACTTGTTGGGGGCATGGGACATGGCCAGCTCAATGTCGCCCGCAAAATAACGGGTCAGCAGATGCTCGCCGATGATGATGGACGCCCCGAACATCATCTGCGCCACCGTCCGGTTGATAAACTGCACGGACTCCTCGATCATGGCGTCTTCATCCTGCGCGGGAACCGGCGCTGACGCATCGGGTTCCGCCATCTTTTCCGGGACAAAAGCATCTGATTCATTGGGGGATTCATTCAGGCCTGGCTGGTCATCCATTGCAGGCTCCTTTATGTGCGGCGGTTGGTGGTTCATGACGGGTGACAGGTGATAAATCGGTTTGTTATTGGCAGGTTATATACGAAAACGGGAAGGGAATCCAGAAATAATAACGGTGAAATGTGTTACGGAAAGATTGCACGTATGTTCGGCGGGGGTTTTTGCCCATCGCGATGCGGCCCTGATCCGATGGTTTTCGTGGATCACGGGGGCAAACTGTTTGAGCGGATAAATGCCAATGAACCTGCCGGTTGCGACAAGCGAAGTCGGCATAACGCTCCCTGGCAAGCCACAATTGTAGCGAGTTTTTGCCCACGCCACGGAAACCATTGGGTCAGGGAGCTTTCCGCATCGCGGGGCTGGGTTCTTTTGTTACTTTTCTTGCCCACCAAGAAAAGTAAAAATGACAGGGGGTTGCCGGGGATATCGGTTAAAAAATCAATTTAACCACCGTTGAATCAGTCAAGAGTGTAGGTATGACCCTGTGATTTTTCGCAACGTGCTCTTCAGCGGGCGATAGGAATGATCGTCGGATGGAAACGATCAGTTCGCTTTTTTGAGTTTCTCACTGTCTTTATCTATCCGAGCATGGAATACACAGTAGCGGGGGAATGTCCAATCCGTACCATAAAGTGATTGTATCTCTGGTTTCGGAAACGTTTCTTCAAAGTCAACAATATGGAAGCCGTACTTTTTGAGTACGAAAAAGTATCGAGAAAGTGGCCGGTGGCTGTATGGGACACCAGAAATTTTTGTATTCGGATCCTTTGTCACAGCAAAAGAGACGGACTTTGTAAGCTCTTTCATATAATGATACTCAGATGGAGCAAAGAATTTCTTATATTCATTGTAAAAACAAGGATGAGGGATAGCGAACACAAAGTGAGATTGATTCCCCATAAACTGGGCCACACTTGCAATAAACAACTCTAAATTATCAACAAGCTGTAAGACCATATGGGAAATAATCAAATCAAAAGTGCGCTCACTTCGATAGTCTTCGGCTCTCAAACGAAATAATTGAACACAACTTCCTTCAATTACCTGCTCTGCTACGGAATACATGCCTTCTGAAGGCTCGATTGCGACAGATGTATTCACATGATTGCTTAGATTTGTTGAAAGATGCCCCGTCCCACATCCTACTTCTATTAATGATTCTGGGCGAAGCTCTTTAACCAAATCCACATAATAAGGAAGGAAAACCTTGGAGAAGGTTAGGTCATTTCCTGATTCAATCTGAACCCGTCGAATGGATGCGAAGTCATCCCATCTGTTCGGCATTAGCCTGTTCCTTTGATTTGCGAATAATGTCTTTCGCCATTCCAATAATCTGTGGGCCAGAGTGATTGTCGAATATCGTTACCTCATGTTCAGGATGTGACCCCCGAGCTATGGCAAGGCGCTCTGCACCGCTTCGATTCCCATTAACTAATGTGAATCGAGCCTCAGGGGCAGTACCTTCATTAGTGACGAAGAAGCGAATCCCCGCCTGTTCTAAATCATTTCGAATATCATCTTCCACAGGTTTGGGAGTGATCACTTCAACAAAAGCACCTTCGCTTGCCTTTTTCTTTACCGCATCCATAAGTTCTTGAGAGTTTCGAATCCAGGATAAGCGACTAGTGACAATCTGAACGGTACTGCCACTTGTTACGAAATCTTTCATAAACGAGAGGGTAATGGCTTCCGTTTTGTGATTTTCAACGTGGGGGAGATACCTGAATCCTTTTTTTGCCAACATAATTACCACAGTAATGACTTCAAGAATTGCAGCAGTGACAAGGCTTCCGAGATATGGCAAGTCAGAACGCGTATTCGCTTCTGGACTAAACCAAAGATATCCAAGCCCAATCAGGGCAAGTAACGTCGTTAAAAGAAAGATGACAATGAATGCGTAAAGCGCTATTTTGACAATTTTAAGCATATATATTATCCTCCAATCTTCAAATTAAGCGAATGCTAAAACGCATAGGCTCCTGCTTTTTGGTGTCCTGTGCAGTTTTCTGTTAGCTTCGGTTTTATTTATAATGCTTATCTTTTAACTTGACCCGCCGCCCACGACCACTCTTTAGCAATAACAACCAAATAGTTATACGCATCGATTTTGCCCCATCTAAAATTCTGATCAAGAATATCCCGTAAAGCTTTTTCAACCGTATCTCTAAGCTTGTTCAAATTTTTAAAATTTTCTTGACTGGCAATCGCAATATAAGTGTTCTTGGGAGTTTCTATGTGTTCATAAGAATATTCTTCGCCGCTGCCACTAATCTTTGCCTGAATATGCTTTTTAAATTTTGATTTAATTAGGTAATCATCTATTTCTTTATACACTGATGAGGCAGCATTCGATAAATCAAAAGTTAAAACAACATAGTGGTAACTTTCACCCTCACCGTATTTCGAGTTTTTGAAACTATCATGAAGGAAATCCTTTTGCATTTGTGTCCTCAATCGAAAAGCTAACAAGTTATTCAAAAGTTCCTGGATATCTCCGATAGCCGGAAAGACGCATTTCACTTAAAGCGGTCGTCCGAATGCGTTACAACCAACAACAAACATTTCAAAATTTATATCCATCTGTTTACACAATATATTTATGATTAACAAGCGTTTCATTTTACCATTCTGATTTTTATAAAAAGGGGCTTGATCATCGTTTCGACCAAAATTCCAATCCGAGCCGTAAGCGTAAGCGACCGGAACCGCTCCCTGACAGTCGCGGCTCTGAGTGGCCGAAAGGTTCTTATTCGTCCGGCAACGATATACCGGAATTCACCTTTCTGGAATTCCGGAAACACCTCACTTTATTACTCGACTTTTCCCTTTTACTTTTCTTGATGGGCAAGAAAAGTAACAAAAGAACCCAGCCCGGCGATGCGGAAAACTCCCTGCCCCTTCCGGTTTCCGTGGCGTGGGCAAAAACTCGCTGGATGCAGAGGTTCGCCTGGGTGCGTTGTCCCTATATGGTTTATTCCAGCCGCTGGTGTATTGTCCAAAGGTCCGCTCAAACAGTTTGCCCCCGTGATCCACGGAAACCGGAAGGGGCAGGGCCGCATCGCAATGGGCTCCCCAACCCCGGCCGGATGGGTTGCTTGCAGACCGGTTGCCGGGAAAAAATCCCGGCCTGCTGTCAAAAATGAAACGCCGCAATTCCAATTCTGACATAATAATGAAGTATGTAATTTTTTTTGGAGTGCGAGGGCATGTCCTCGCAACAGGCGGCGGCAAGCCGCAGCACTCCATATATGTATCCTGCGGGGATTTTGGAATTCAGCCCAGGGTTACTGGGAAAAGCTACCGGGACAAAGATTTGAGCCGGTCGGCCAGCCCGGAACACCGCATTTGAGGGGTGTTGTTTTTTAGGGCAATGGACAGCGCTTTTTTAGACCCGACGATTACCACATGCCTCTGCGCCCGGGTAATGGCGGTATACAGCAGATTCCGCTGGAGCATGATGTAATGCTGGGTAATGAGCGGCAGGATGACTGCCGGGTATTCCGAACCCTGGGATTTATGCACGGATATGGCATACCCCAGCGCCAGCTCATCGGTCTCATCCATCGTGTATTCGACGTTTCTGCCGTAATAATTCACGTTCAGCACCTCGCCGGCTTTATCAATGGAAGAAATGATGCCGATATCGCCGTTGAATACTTCTTTTTGATAATTGTTTTTGAGGTGCATGACCTTATCACCGATTTTAAACCGGTTGTCATTGTGGGACAGGCTGCCTGTTTCGGCGTTCAACTCGGATTGAATCAGCCGGTTCAGGTTGATGGTGCCCGCCAACCCCTTGTGCATGGGCGTCAATACCTGGATGTCTTCAATGGGGTGCAGGCCGAAGACATCCGGAAGCTTGCGGGCGCAGAGATCGACAATCGTATTGACTACGGTTTCCGGTGTGAGCTCTTCAATAAAATAAAATTCCGCGGTGGCGTCAAAGGCGTCGTTCATGCCGTTTAATTGAGGGAGTTCTCCCTGCCGCACCCGATGCGCGTTCACAATGATGGGGCTGCTCTGGGCCTGTCTGAAAATGGTATTTAAATAGAAAACAGGGATGTTGCCGGAATTGATCATATCCTCCAGCAGGGTTCCCGGTCCCACGGGAGGCAGCTGGTGCGCGTCACCAACCATGATGATCGTCGCTCTCAGCGGAATCGCGCAAAGCAGATGGTGCATCAGGAGCGTATCCACCATCGATACTTCATCAACAATGACAACGTCTGCGTCAATGGGGTCATCCTGATCTTTTCCAAAGCTCTGTTCTTCAAAATTGTATTCGAGCAGCTTGTGGATGGTGTGGGCTTTGTGCCCGGTGACTTCTGCCAGTCTTCGGGCAGCCCTGCCGGTGGGAGCCGCCAGACAGACCTGTCTGCCAAGGATGCGGTTCATCCGGGTGATGGACTTGATGAGCGTGGTTTTCCCGGTTCCCGGTCCCCCGGTAATGACGCTGATCCGGCACGTTATACTTGTTTCAAGGACGCTGCGCTGCTCTTCGGAAAGACAGAGAATCAGTCTGGATTCCACTTCAGACAGCAGTTCCTCGATGGGCAGGGTGACCGGGTCCGCCGGGATGGAAAGCATGGTACGCAGGCGGACGGCAATGGAATTTTCCGCCTGATACATGGTTTTCAGATAAATGGCGACCGAATCCGGTTCATTACGCCGGGAAGATGCAACAATTTCCCCGGTCTGACCTAAAAATTCGATGGCCTGCCGGGTGGTTTCAGCGTCGATATCGAATATGCGGTTGACCTTCTCCAGCAGATCGGTTTCCGGCAAAAATGTGTGGCCATCGTTCAAGGCCTCCCTCAGGAGATTGATGATGCAGGCCTGGGTTCTCTCCCCAAGATTCATTTCAATGCCGGAATTGACGGCAATCCGGTCTGCGATGACAAACCCGATACCCGGAATGTCGTTTGCCAGGCAGTAAGGGGATTGTCGGATGATATCAACCGCCTCGCTGCCGTATGCTTTGAATATCTTGCCCGCGAATGAAGTGTTGACCTTGTTTTCCTGAAGAAATTTCATGAGGGATGTCATGGCGTGATGGGTTTGCCACTGGGCATGAATGGCAGCTGCTTTTTTGGCGCCGATGCCGCTCACCAGGGCCAGCCGGTCCGGGCCTTCGGCGATGACGGAAAAAGTGTCTTCGCCGAAGGCATCAATGATTCGAGCGGCTGTTGATGGGCCGATGCCCTTTAAAATGCCGGAAGTCAGATAGGCCCGGATGCCGGAAAGGGTGGACGGCAGAAGGATCTCTGCGGTTTCAAATTTGAATTGCTGGCCATATCGGGGGTGAGTTGTCCAGTCGCCGGTGATTTTGATGCTTTCACCCACGCCGGCTTCCGGAAGACAGCCGGTGATAGTGACGGTCGTTTTGGGGGAATCGGTTTTCAGACGGGCAATGGTAAAGTGGTTTTGGGGGTTATGAAAGGTGATATGCGATAAAATGCCCTGGAGTGAAATCATGGCCGGTTGTCGCTTTTGTTGTTATTCCGGATTCCGGAAAAAACCGGCGCAGGTTTCATCATCGCCTTATCTTATAAATCCCATGCCACAGTGTAAACATTTTTAAAACCACTGTCTATCAGTTGCTGCTCCACGCGCTGGGCCTGCTGGAGGGAGGTGAACCGTCCCACCCGGACTCTGTAGAGGGTCTGGCCGTCTTTTGTAAGGGGAGCGATCTGGACGTCTTTCACAACGGATTCAAGGGAAGCCTTAACGCGCTCGGCATTGCCCTTATCGCCAAAAGAGCCTGCCTGTACGGTGAAGTCGCCGGTAAAATATACACTCCCCCTGGCTTTCCCTTCTAATTTATCAATCACGTCTTCATCTTTTCCAAGGGCGATGATTTCCACCGGCGCGGTTCCCTTCGGAACCATATCGATCTCCTGGGCGGCACTGTAAGACAAATCGATAATCCGGTCACGGCAATACGGGCCCCGGTCATTGACACGGACAATGGTGGTTTTGTTGTTTTCCCTATTGGTTACGGACAGCATCGTGCCAAACGGCAATGTTTTGTGAGCCGCAGTCATGGCATACATGCTGTATACTTCACAATTGGCGGTTTTTTCGCCGTGAAACGGATCTCCATACCAGGAGGCCACGCCCTGCTCCCGGAATCCATCGGCGCTGTCTATGGGGTGGTAGACCTGCCCATCAATTTCATAGGCGGTTTTGTCCGTCACGGGTGTGGGGGGCGGCAATGGTTTTTTCGCTCCACAGCCGGAAATCAGTGTTGCGGTCAAAATGATTAAAACTATGGATTTCATCATGGCGAAGACCGTTTCCTTTTTGGTAAAGCCAGTATTCAGGAGACAGGAGTCAGAAGTCAGAATAGAAATGATATTTATCCTTTTTTAATTCTGGATGCTGACTCCTGAATTCCGGATTCCGCATTTATTTATTCAGCGCGATTTTTAAGACGTCTTTCATGTTGTCCACAAAATGAAATTTAATGGCGGTTTTGACATTTTTAGGAACATCCAGCAAGTCTTTTTCGCATAATTTCGGCATGATAATGGTTTTAATGCCGGACCGGTGAGCGGCCAGCACTTTTTCCTTGATCCCGCCCACCGGCAGAACCTGGCCCCGCAGGGTGATTTCCCCGGTCATGGCAAGATCCTTATGCGTGGTGGTGCCGGTCAATACGGAGGCGATGGCGGTCAGCATGGTCACGCCCGCAGACGGGCCATCCTTGGGAGTGGCGCCCGCCGGCACATGAATGTGGATATCATGCTTTTGGAAAAAATCTTCCGCTACACCGATGGATTTGGCGTTGGAACGCAGATAACTCAAGGCTGCTGTCGCCGACTCCTTCATCACATCACCCAGCTGGCCGGTTAATGTTAATTTCCCGTTTCCCTGCATGGCCGTGGCCTCAATAAACAGGATATCTCCGCCGGCTTCCGTCCATGCAAGCCCCATAACCACACCGGGTGTGGCCACCCGTCTTTTCATATCATTGGTGATGCGCACCGGCCCGAGGTATTTGGTCAGGTTTTTGGTGGTAATCTCCACGGATTCTTTTTCTTCTTTGGCGATACTGGCGGCAACCCCCCGGCAGGTATTGCCGATTTCCCGCTCCAAATTTCTCAGGCCCGCCTCCAGGGTATACCCGGTGATGATTTGTCTGGTCGCGCCTTTGGTAAAGGAAATCTGGTCTTTCTTCAGGCCATTGGCCTCCCGCTGCCTGGGTATCAGATACCGCGAGGCGATTTTTAATTTTTCATCCAGGGTGTAGCCGGCCAGGCGCAGAACTTCCATCCGGTCCCGGAGGGGGGGCGGAATGGTATCCAGAACGTTGGCGGTTGTGATAAAGAGAACTTTGGAAAGATCAAACGGCACATCCAGGTAATGGTCTTCAAAGGAAAAATTCTGTTCCGGGTCCAGCACTTCCAATAGTGCGGAAGAGGGGTCTCCGCGAAAATCGCTGCCCACCTTGTCGATTTCATCCAGCATAAATACCGGGTTATTGGTCCCGGCCCGGCGGATACTCTGAATGATGCGGCCGGGCAGGGCCCCCACATAAGTTCGCCGATGCCCCCGGATTTCCGCCTCATCCCGGATGCCGCCCAGGGCGACCCGAATAAAGTTTCTCCCCAGTGCGTTTGCAATGGAGTGGCCCAGTGATGTTTTTCCGACTCCGGGCGGGCCGACCAGGCACAGGATGGGGCCCTTGATATTCGGGTTCAGTTTTCTGACGGCCAGGTATTCGAGAATCCTTTTTTTTGCTTTTTCCAGACCAAAATGGTCGGCGTCTAACATTTTCTGCGCCTTATTCAGATCCAGGTTGTCCGTTGACGCTTCATTCCAGGGAAGCTGGGTGATCCAATCCAGATAAGTGAGCGCCACCGAGTATTCGGCGGATGATGGATGCATGCGGGACAATCGGTTCAGTTCGCGTTCCGCTTCTTTTGCTGCGACTTCCGGCAGGTTTTTTTCCGCTATTTTGGTCCGGTATTCATCCACTTCCACCCGGCTTTCGTCCGTATCCCCCAGTTCTTCCCGGATTGCCTTGAGCTGCTGACGCAGATAATAATCGCGCTGCTGTTTGTCCATGTCGCCCTTGACCTGGTTCTGGATTTTATGACCCATTTCCAGGATTTCGAGCTGGTAGTTGACCATGCGGGTGACTTTGTTCAGGCGTTCACGAATATCGAGTGTTTCCAGTATTTCCTGCTTTTCCTGGGTGGTGGTATTGATCGTGGACGTGATCAGGTCTGCCAGGGTATCGGGTTCATCCAGGGTTTTGGCCATTGCCGCAATTTCCGGCGGCAGGCCTGTGGACAGTTCCACGACGCGCTGATACTGATTGATCAGGTTTGCCATCAGCGCTTCGATTTCCTTGTCTTTTTTCCATGGGAGCTCCAGATTCTCTATTCGGGCCCGCAAATACGGATTGTCGGCTGTATATTCGGCAATTTTAAAGCGCCCTATTCCCTGAAGGAGAAGCTGGGCTTTATCTTCATCCACCTTAGCCATTTTCAGGATAACCGCACTCGACCCCATTGTATAAAGATCGTCGGGTGAATACTGGTTCTTGGGGTCATTGCTTTTTGAAGTCACGGTGCCGATAAGCCGGTTTTTTGACATGGCTTCATCGATCAGCTGAATGGATTCTTTTTGCAGAACAATCAGCGGCAGAACCATTTTCGGGAACATCACCACATCGACCAATGGAAGAATCGGCAGATTGTCCGGTATTTTTTTTTCATTTGCTTTTTCACTGGCGTCAGATTCAGACGGTTTTTTTTTGCTCATGGAGAACCTCCGGATCAGGGCATAAAAAACTGCATTGCTGCAGTAATGTTATAATTAAAGAGATGATGACGGTTGCCGATAAATATACTTATGATTGACAGCTTTTCAACAGGCCGATCTCCGGCGGGCAGAAAGGTCGTCATTCTGCGTGACTTTCGATGCCGGCAGAGAACCTTGCTCTATTCATCGGTAATCCGGACCCGGTAGGTGGTTTCAAGTGAAGATAATTTTTTCAGGTGAATATGCAGCATCCCTTTTTTATAGCTGGCTGTAACATTTTCCGTGTCAATGGGCACGTTCAGCCTCAGAATTCTTTCAAATGACCCATATTGAATCTCAGCCAGCCGGTACCTGCCATTCTCGGTTACTGGCGCGGCTTCCCGTATGCCGGCGATGCGGATAGCCCGGCTGTTGATCTCCAGCTCCAGATGCTCCTTGTCAACGCCGGGGATTTCAGCGGTGATAAGGATTTCCTCGGACATTTCATAGATATCGAGTTGGGGCTTCCAGGAATTTTTTGCAAATGAAAACATGGGGTTCATGGTCTGGAACATTTCTGCGATGGTCTTTTCAAATTTGGACCCCACCCCATCAAAATCATTGGCAAAGCGAATTTTGATAAACTCCATGTGTGGCTCCTGCTTATTAATTAATCTGGTGGATAAAAAAAGCGATGGTTTCTTATTTAAAGACATAAAAATATCACGCAACGGTGGGTTTGTAAAGTAAAGTTCCGGAAGAGAAGCTTGGAAAACCCTTGTATGGAATCAGCAGAACGGTTGCGCCGTTCAATTTTTGATAAATTCATAATAGTTTACTTAAAATTAAAAAAAATGAATTTACTTTTACGAAAAATATATTTATATTAACTTTAAAAAAGGAATTTTGCAATGAAGTTAACGAAAGAAGTCGTAGCGGCTATCAAAAGCTATATAATTGACAACGTTAGGTCATTTCCAAACACCTTAACAAATAATGTCGTTGAATATTTTGAAATTACAAAGCCAACAGTACTCAAATATATTAATGAGCTTATTGAAGAAGGGGTACTTGTTAAAAAAGGGCAAGGTAGGTCCCCCAAATATGCGTTAAAAGTAAAAGTTAATAAATTTCAATATACCATTAATGAGAAAATAGCTGAAGATGTGATTTGGCGAGAGGATATATACCCGATATTAGATCCATTATCGCAAAATGTGCTACTTGCGTGCAATTATGGCCTAACGGAAATGGTGAACAATGTAATTGATCATTCTGAAGCCAAAAATTTTTATATTGAAATAAAACAAGATTGCTTAACCATTACTTTTATAATTTCGGATTCCGGTATCGGTATTTTTAAAAAGATACAAAAAGTTTTGGAACTTGATGACCCAAAACACTCCATATTGGAACTTGCAAAAGGAAAGTTTACTTCTGATCCCAATAACCACACAGGGGAAGGAGTTTTTTTTACATCAAAAATCTTCAATGAGTTTATAATTATATCGTATAATCTTTCATTTATTGGCAATCCAAACCTTGAGGTTTTATTTCAAGATGTGGGTGAGGAAATAGAAGGGACGACCGTCATGATGATGATACAGAAACAGTCCAATATAGCAATCGCTGATGTTTTTAATGAATATACAAATCCAGACAAGGAACCTGGGTTTCACAAAACAATTGTTCCCGTAAAATTGATGCAATATGAAGGGGAAGCTTTATTATCAAGATCTCAGGCGAAAAGACTGATACAAAGATTTGATAAATTTTTGGAGGTGGTTTTGGATTTTGAGGGGGTCAATATTATTGGTCAGGCATTTGCTGACGAGGTTTTCAGAGTATTTCAAAATGAACATCCTAATGTTCATTTAACGCCCGCTAATACAACAACCGAAATAAAGAATATGATAATCCGAGCCTCTAAACATTAATTACTTTTTCTGCTTATCCGCATAATCTCGACAAGGGGGCAAAATTTACACTGGTCACAAAGTGGTCACAAGAGTGTAAATAATGAAACTCCCGGTTTCTTTAAATCCCTGTCAATAAACAGTTCAAGCAATATCGTTCTTCTGCTTTACAAATAAAAAAGGGTTTATAAGAATTCGTTCTTATAAACCCTTGAATTTTATGGTAGGCGGTAATGGATTTGAACCATCGACTTCTACCGTGTGAATCTGATTGAATTTATTATCAATATCTATAAAAAATAAACAAGATGCAATAAAATCAAACACTATTATTGATCATATTGTTTCTTGTTTTTTGGAATTTTCTGCATTTTTTTAATGTGATGGTAGCAATTTGGTAGCAGTTTTTTTCCGTCAAAATTATTTTGATTTTCTTTTCAAGCATGGTAAGGTCTTTCCAGGTGATGAAAGTTGGCCCCGGAGCCCATAGCTTTCATTGTCTGTCCGCTCCATCCGGGGGAGTGAGACCCCACTTTCCGACCTATTTTCCCTGTCAATCAGACAAAAACCAACTTCCCCCCAAAATGGCCCAGCCGTGCCGGCAACTGGGCCAGCGGGCCGCCTCCTATCCCCCGGCAGGGTCCGGCCACAACCCGCTTAAAAAACGTATCACAATGAAACGCCTTGTCACGCGCCCGCCAAACTCCCGGTCATGCCGCCTTTTCTTTGATGCCGATATTTAAGGACAGCCCTAGAGTATCCAGTAATTTATTCAAGCTTGAAAGATTCGGATTTCCATTTTCAGAAAGCATCCGGTACATGGTTTCCCGGTTAAGATTCGATTCCCGGGCAGCCCGTGTCATGCCTTTGGCTTTCGCCACGTCCCTAAGCGCCAACATGAACATTTCCTGAGATCCTTCCCTTAATGCCTCGTTCAGATATTCAGAGGCATATTCAGGGTTCTGCAACCGTTTCAACAGTCCTTTTTCGTAATTCACGATAGCCATTTTACACCCCCTCTTGATATTCATTCCACAGGGCCACGGCTTTTTTGATGTCCTTTTTCTGGCTCCCTTTGTCGCCGCCGCACAGCAAAAGAATGACGGTATTTCCTTCCAGGCCGTAATACACCCGGTATCCCGGCCCAAAATGAATTCTCAACTCATATACGCCCTGGCCAACGCCTTTTGTATCGCCAAAATTGCCAAGACGAAGCCGGCTGATCCGGATATCAACTTTCACCTGGGCTTTGATATCTTTCAGGCCGTCAAACCATTCACTGAAATGATTTTTCCCATCCCCGCCAACATATTCCTGTATGATTCTGGGCGCTGTTTCCATGATGTTTCAATGTAGCCTATAAGCGACGGAGTGTCAATCTTGTTTTTATCGCTACAAGGCCATTTTAATTTTTCCAGGCCACTCCTTTTCAAAAACATTTTACGGTTAAAAAAATCATTTCCTTGAATTTTCCGATTTTTGGCGATTTGAGGCGATTTAACGGAATTTGCTTCCTAAAAAAATAGCCTTTAAAATGCTTCGATTTTCGTCAATTTTCTTTGATTTTTGGTTTCTATATGACCCCAAAAAAATATTTGCTTTGATATATTTCCGGACCCTGTCACCCTTTCTATATTAACTATCTGAAAATTGCGAAAAAAGAGGGTGATAGCCTAGGGTGACTTGTGGGTGATAGGTGGGTGATAGCCTATTTTGGGAATCACCCTGGGGTGATAGCCTCCGGCGATTCCCGGAACAAATCACCCTGGGCGGATGGCATAATAACCATTTGATTTTAATTGTAAAAAAAACAACAGGGTGACAGCCTGGGTGATTGAAAAAAGGGGGCTATCACCCTCTTTTCCGGCCATAATCAATGAGTTATCAAGATAGGGTGATAGCCTCCAACATATTGCCCCCCATATTTTTTTTAAAAAAATCCCTGTTTGAGGATCATTTTCGGCGATTTTTGAGCCGCAACATTTTTTGATGATCATGCATGATCCACAAAGCCCGCCGGATGGTATCCGGGGTAAACGGATTGAATCAGAAGGGGAGGGGCAGCCGATACACCCCCTGGGCTCATGCGGGAAAGTGTGCAAAAGCTACTTTTATGATGATTTTTAGGCTGTTATATTTCCCAAAGATGAAAAAAATTAACCTGTCATTTTACGGGGGAAGCATGGCATGACTGAAAGGAATCACGGAGAGGCTGACAAGAAAAGCATTGAACTTACAAAAGAAACGATCCAGGCGGCGGGGTTTCCGGTCCAGGGGAGCTACAGGCCCGGCGAAGTCTGCAAAATACTTGGGATCAGTGAGCGGACCTTTTCCAAAATGACAAACAGCTATGAACCGGACCCGGAAACAGGCGGGCCGGTGAATCCCGGAACTCTGGACAGCTTCCGGACCCTGGGGCAAAAGCGGGTGCGTTTCAATGAGCTGGCGTCCTATCTGGCCCGAAATAACACCTATGAAACCCTTTATTCCTAATTTAATCGGAATTTTATGCCTGTTGAAAACATGAACAACGCGGATAATCAGCTTCATAACCTGTTAAAAAGCATCGGCCAGCCGATCCGGAAAAGCTACAGTATCCTTGATGTCTGTTTTATTCTGGGGATCAGCCGGCGAACATTTCACTATTTGCGAGTCAAAGCGGAACGGGCCGGGACCGGAGGCCAAGGGCTTGAAAGCGTTATCAGGAACAATGAAAGGCGGGTGTCGTTTTCCGAACTGGCGGCATACATGGAGCGGAATAACACGTTTTTGAACCGGAGCGGGGTTTAAGCGGCTTTGGTTTGGAAAGATTCAGGATGGAATAAAGGCGACCCCGCCTACCAGGATAGACAGGGCTGAACGAAATGGTTTAGCGGTCCTGGCCGAACCATTCCGCCCGGTAAGGAATATATTCAGAATGAAATTTTTTGGCAAGAAATTATGGAAGCCGCCACTTTTGGTCTGGGGGCTATTTCTCGGCGGGGTCCGGAAGAATGGTCATGAGCTGATCAGGGGTACAGTTAAAAAAAACGCATAGTTTTTCGATGTTTTCAGTGTTTGTCTTATATCCTCTGACACCCGCAATCTTTGAAAGCGTTTGTCTTGAAATTCCAGTTGCTTCCGAAATTTCTTCATATTTTATTTTCCGGTCTTCCCTGAATTCTTTATCTGCAAGCAATGATTTGAAATTATATTTAATCATAAACCTTCCTTTCTTGTATTGATTACAGCACTCATTAACACGTTATATTTAAGTGGTCAAATGTAAATTTTAGTTTAATAATGTCTTGACAAGTAAAAATTCACAAGTTAAATTTTAATTTAATTGAGTAAGCTATAATTTACATATTTTTTTTAAAAAAAGGGTGGGCATATGGAACAAACAAACCCTATTGAAATCGAAGGCCACAGCATTGAACGCATTGACTACCGGGGGCAGCCGGTTGTCACGTTCCGGATGGTGGATGAACTCCACGAAAGGCCGGAAGGCACTGCCGGAAGGGCGTTCAGGTACAACAAAGACAGACTTATAGAGGGTGAAGACTTTTTTAATGCTCCATTTGATGAATGGTGCAAAGTTTTGCCCCGGCAAATTTCGTCGATCTCAAAAAATCACGCTCCTATGATCTTTCTTACCCAATTTGGCTACCTTCTCCTGGTCAAAACCTTAACTGATGACTTGGCCTGGAAAGTTCAGAGAGCACTTACTAATTCATATTTCATGGCCGGGGGCGCTGGGCTTGACGGGCGGGCGGTGGGCCGGGCATGGAATCGGGAATTGCGGCTTTCCATGGAAGAACAGCGAAAATTCATAAAGGCTGTCAGGATTGAAGCCGATCGGATCAGAAAGGGCCGGGGCAGTATTGAATCCCTGGCCGGCATGCCGATGATTCAGGCGGCGGTTCGGGATATGCTGGAAAACGATCCCAAACCCCGGTTTGACGGTCCGGAGGCCGGCGGCAATGCAAAGGCCCTGATCAACTGGCTTGACCTGCTGGTGACGGAATGCCTTTCGGATACTGCGACCTTTAACCGGGGATACGGGCTCAGGTTTGAACCGTCCCTGAATGGATCCGGGGAACTGGAAGCCATTACGTTTTTGGCCTCCACACGGGAACTTTACGCGGCGCTGATCAGGCTATCCCGGAATTCTGAAATCGATTTCCCCTTTAAAAGTGTGCGGCACCTGGGGGCGAAACAAAATTACCCGGTTGATGTGTTCCAGGCCGCCGGGTGGGGATTCAAACGAAACCTGAAGCATATCCGGGGAATCGGCCTGCATCGGTTTGCAAAACGGATATCTCAAGGCGTTTCACGGGAATTAACGGAGTAGTTTTTATCACAGGATTTTCAAACACATGTTCCATTGACAATGGAATCAACAGCGAAAAAGGAGCGGACCTACCATGATGAATCAGGAGAAGTTGAATTTTGATATTATCGTCAGCATTCAAGAGGAATTTGACCACTACAAACACATGATGACAACCCTTTCCATGCTGATCAGAAACTTTCCACCGAATTTAGGCTTTACCGATGATGATCTTCTGGGGTTGTCGTTTCTCATGGATTATATCACTGAAGGTCAGGAGCAAATATTTAAAAAAGGAGAGGAAGAAGTGAAGAAAAACCCCAAATATATCATTGCCCGGGCCGAAGAAATTCTTTCCATTCCCCCCGGCGGAAGGCGGAATATAGGTGACTTTAATGAAATAATCGAAAATCTCAAAGATGTCATAAAGGTATTTGGGAAAGATTGTTTTCCGAAAGCCCCGGAACTGCTTGAGAAATTAGAACGGATTACGGAAACGGCTGTTAAAAAATAATGATATTCCAGATTTTTTGTTGACTTGTGGATAGAAGACCTCTTATATAAAAAAAAGTTTGACACATGTTTGACACCAATTAAAACTTAATTTTTAGTTAATTTTAAACCAATGGCCGATAAAAAAACAATTAAGAAGATATCAGAGCGGGAGGATTTGTTAACTGTTGGTGAACTCATTGAATCATATGAAGAATTCAGAAAGGAATTCGGATATCCGGATGAAGCAAAAGTGAGTGAGAGAGCTTTTCGTTTTTGGGCGGCAAAAGGTCTTTTCTCTCCACCCTACAGAGGAAAATTCAACCGTGCTTTGTATCCAAAATCCACCGAATTGGATATTTTGGTGATACGCATTTTTCAAGTCACTTATGGGTTGTCTATTAATCAAATCAAAGAATTATTTGAAGGGTTTACGGTAAGTTACTATGAGGCTGTTGAAAATATAAAAAAATCAGATAGCTCCTTAACGCGGAAAGAATTTGAAGACCTATTATCCGGCAACCAGCCTAATAAAATTTCCCTGGCCCGAAAAATCATAAAGCAACACTTACCGAACTATGCAGGAAAAGAAGAATACAAATCGTTTTTAAAAGACCTGGCGGATCTTTACAAAAAAATCAGCGAGGCCACTTATTATAGCTATTTGAATAAAACAGGGGATGAGCTTTTTCATATTACGATTGAGTTAATCGGAAAGAGCGAAGAAGGTTGCCCAACTGACCCTATAGAATGGTCAAGGATTCAGTTTGTCAAAGGAATACTGTCTTTTATCGATGGCGTGAAACAACAGCAATATGAACCTGAAAAAGGTTTAGATATGGTGATGGCAATGAAACCGGAGGCTTATAAGATATGCAAAAAAATGTTCAGTTATTCAAGAGAATTGAGGCTATCCAAACCAACAAAGAACCAAAAATAAAGCCGATCATGCGGGCGGGCATGATCGGCCAGAAAAAAAGAACCCCGAGACCAGGCAGGCGGCAGTGGAGTCTTTTTTTTTGTACATAAAGAATCCATGGCTGTCAATAGGGCAACCACAAAAGGAGAGCGGAAAATGGATAAGATAATCGAAAGGATCGAAGGCGATAAAATCATTGTTGATGAAAACGGTAACTTCCCAAAAGAACTTGTTTTTTGCGGAAAGGATGAAAACGGAGCGGTTACGGTTAAGAAAAAACGAATACTCCGAAAAACACGTAATGGCGGATTCATTCTCAATTAAAGCATAATAACAGCCAGCCAGCCATAAGCCAGCGCGCTTAAAGCCAGCCAGCCGGAAAAACAGGATAGATTTATGTCCTGTTATCCGGCTGTTTTATTTCTGGCCCAAACATGGATGAAAGGAAAAGAGAAATGACGGACATAGCGGAAAACACCGAATATCAGAAAATCCAGACCGAATCTTTGGGGGAATTTTGCGACCGCTGGGGGGTGCCCAAGTCCTGGGGATACAGCCGGACCCGGTTACAAGGCAAGGAACGAATTCCGCATATAAAAGCCGGGAAGTACATCAGAATCATTCCCCGGCAGGCGGATGAATGGATGATCAGGAACGGCAAGGCATAATCCGGAAATGAGATTGTCATGAAACAGCGGGGCTTGGCGCTGAATGAGCCTGAAACGGAGTGAGTAATGCAACGTGCGGATGATTTTCAACGGATCAAAGAAAACATCGATATAAAACAGGAAATCGAACGAAGAACCGGCCAGACAACCAAACCAGACGGCAAGGGTCATGCCCTGCCCGAATGCCCGTTTTGCGGCGGCCACAATTGTTTCAAGATCAGCCCCACAGAGCATTTGTTTAACTGTTTCCAGTGTTCCGCGGGGGGAAGCGTCATCGATTTTGTTATGAAATTTGCGCCATGTTCAGAGCGGGAGGCCATTTTGGACTTGGCCGGAGTCCATGGGATTGAAATTAACGCCGGGGGCCCGGGCGGCGGCGATGCCCGGCGGGACCATGGGAGAGATGCGATATTCGAGACAGCGGCGGAATATTACCACCGGGTTTTAATGGCTACCAGAACGGCGCTTTCATATCAAAACAAGGCCCGGCAACATGATAGCCTGACCCTGGCAAAATTCCATGTTGGCTACGCGGACGGCAACCTTCACGGCCATTTAATCAAACAGGGTTTCACTGAGGATCAGATTATTGCATCCGGGCTTGTCAAGAGTTATGCAGCCGCGGTTAAAGACGTTTTTTGGCCTGGGCAATACATTTACCCGCATGTCGGAAAATCCGGCAAGATCGGAGATTTCACCACAAAAGAACCGAATAGCAAAAACAATCCCAGACTTCGCAGTGAATACAAAGACCCGGATTGCCTTTTTTTTAATATGCCCGCCTTCAATTCGGATACGGTCATTCTTGTGGAAGGGCAAAACGACCTTCTTTCCGTTTTTGGCCGTGGGGAATGCCAGAATGTGGCGGCATGCTGCGGGCAGCTTTCAAAGGGCCAGATCGATTTCATCAAACAGTGGGCTTCCAGACGCCCGGGCAAAACAATTTTTTTGTGTTTTGACAATGACAAGCAAGGGAACGGTTACCGGGAAAAAATCGAGAATGAGCTTTCCGAGCAATGCCTTTCCGATAAAATCATTTCCATTAACCGGAAATTTGCAAACCAGGAGCGGGACACTATCGAGGCCGATCAGCGGGAAGAAGAATCGGAACCGTCGGTATCCATACCACTGGCTAAAACCGTAAGATTGAAAGCGATTCGGTTTGATGAAAAATATAAAGATATTGATGAATTCCTAAAGCAGACGGACAAACCGGCGGAAGCCATGCGGTCTTTGATGGAAAACGCCGATGTTTTTCTGGCCCCCCTTAAGCGCCTGCTTTCGATGTATCGGGGCTGGTGTCACATGCTGGATATAAAGGCCGGATCGAATGAAATCGGGGAAATCATCTTCGATTATTTCCAGACCAAAGGCCAGTATTTTGTTGATGGGGATAAAAGCTTCCTGTTTTTCAGAAGCAAAATCTATGAAATCGGCAATAACATGCCTTTTAAATCAATGCTTTATGAGCTTGCCGGGATTAATTACGCCAATTCGTCAACCAGGCAGATTTTTGAGGTTTTGCAGGCCAAAGCGTATGAATATGGGCGTCATACACAGGTGCCCGGCTGGATCCATACGGACCTGGAAAACAAGACCATATATTTCAACCTGAACAACGATAAAAACGAGATATTAAGGATTTCCCCGGGGAATATCGAGATCATTCTGAACGGCACTAACACCGAAAAAATCTTGCTGAACAGCTCCCCCAAAATGCGGCCCCTGCAATATCTTCAGGACGTGGATATTCAGGAGGCCATGAACGAATTTAACCGGCTTTTTATGAAAAATCTGGCCTGCAATGCTTCCGACAAGTTTTTTATCGCCGTCGTGGTGATGAATACCATTCTTATTCAATACACCAAGGCACGCGGGATCACCAAATTTTCGGGAACGCATGCCAGCGGCAAAACCGGCGGGGCGGCGCTTATCACTACATTGGTATATGGTCAGGATTATGTGACCATCGGCAGCCCGGCGGCGGATTTTTCCGAAGCAACCCGGAGCCCTATAACGATCCAGGATAACCTTGAATCCGATACCATGAGCAAGACGCAGCGTGATTTTTTGCTTGTGGCGGCAACCGGAATCACAAAGCAGAAACGGAAATCCGGCACCGACAGCGAAAACGTTTATGAACGAGTTCAAACACAGGTCATTGTCACAGCCATAGAGCCTTTTTCAGAAGGTGAACTGATTTCCAGGACCAATGATATCTTTTTTGGCGAAAAATATTTTGATTCGGATTTTGTGGAGGCCACGGAAATAGAATCGAAACTCGTTTCGGCAAGGGACCGGATATGGTCCGCAATTTTCAAGCTTATCGCCTATGACGTGTTGCCTGGGTTTGCCGAAAAACGAAAATCCGCTTTAAATCTGCTCAAGGATAAATACGCGGGCCATTCCAAATCCAGACTTAACGAACTGTATTCATGCCTGTTTATTCTATGCGGCGAGCTATTGAAATATGTCCCCCATCCTGAACATTCCGCCGGCAGATTACCTGACTTAACAGCCCCCCATCTTGTCCTGAATGACTGGATAGAACAACAGGATCGGATAGACCGGGCCACGGCCGGCGAGACAAACCCGATATTGTACCGGCTGGAACTTCTTTTGAGGGAATATATCAGAAACCCTGAAGCATTCCGCCAAACCTACCTGTTTGAATGCACGCATAACTTGGGCGGGGTGGATGAAATCATTGAAGTCAGGTTCATCTTATCCACCAGCGAGCTTTATTCGGCTTTTGAAATTCTTGCCAAGAACCGGGGCGGGCAATGCCCATATAGGAACGTCCGGCAGCTTGGGGCACGGTTAAACGACAGCATGAAGGTATTGGAGGCCGCAAGATGGCGATTCCAGCCCAGAATAAAAACCGTGCGGGGAGAGCCCAAACACGTGTTTATGAAAACCTTTGATGATTGATCGAACAATTCATAAACCCAAGAGGGAAGCATTATGAAAAAACCGATTCTGATATTTGAGCCGATAACGGGAAACCAAATATGGAAAATTCGAGAGGCTGCACGGTCTCAAAACATGACGGATGAAAAGAAAATGGAAATGGTTTCCGGGTTAATCGGGATTCCGGACATAACGGCATTAAGCAAGCAGGAAGCATCATTCATCATTGACCGAATTCAAGGCACGGCAACAAGCGACAGGCCCTATCTACCAAAAACAAGCAATCAAATGAATGATGAGGCGTCGACACTTCCGACTTCCGGGCAAATCTATCTTATCCGTAATACCGTCAAAGACCTTGGATGGAGCGTTGAACGCTTCAAAACGTGGTTGTTTGATCACACCGGCCAGCCGTCCATTTGCGACATAAACCGGGCCGATGCGAAAAAGCTTTGCTATCTGGCGATAGAGTTATTGAAACAGCGAAATTAAAGATTAAGGAATAAGTCATGTCATTTCTCGAAACCGATCAGGGCCGAAAGCTTTTTGAACTTTACCTGAAAAAATTCAAGGGCAAATCCAGTCAAAAAGTTTACCGTTCGGAAATCACGCAATTCTTTGATTTTTACCGGGGAGACCTGGCCGGCATTCATGACAAAGCATTCATCCAATATCGAAACCACCTGGGGCAGAACGTGAAAGCCGCCACGATGAAGCGGAAATTTTCCATCCTGAACCAGTTTTTCAAATTCTTGGAGACAGGAATCAAGGGTTTCAGGTCTCCGATAGGGCAGACGTACGGGGATATGAAGACATTCCAGGCGGCGGATTATTTGGATTCAGACGCATTCCGGCGGCAAATGGGCGGGTGGATCGATACGCTTGTATGCGATTCAACAAAAAAGACATACGCCGGCCACGTCCGGCTTTTTTTTAAATGGGCCGGGAAAGAGCCCAAAGACTTGGCCCATGATGATTTCGTCCGGTATCGGGATCACCTGTTGATTGAAAACAGGCGGAAGCCTTCCACCGTTTGGAACAAGTTCGTTGCGGTCAACGGTTTCCTTAAGTACCTGGCAGGAAAAAGCCGAAAATTTAAAAACCCCATGGTATTCCGCGCCATGTCTTTGGTCCCCCCGAAAAAGGATAAGGGATATTACACGGTCATGACATTGAAAGAGGCCCAAAAATTATTACGGCAGCCGGATCAGCGGACCCTGATCGGAAAACGGGATCATGCCGTTCTTCGTATGATGCTTACTTATGGACTGAGGGTAAACGAAGTTTGCAAGCTTCGCTTTCAGGATCTTGAGCGAGAACGGGTGAAAGGGCAACAAAAGCTATGGGTGCGTGACAGAAAGGGCCATATCGGGCGGCGGGCTGATACGGATATCATCTTAAGCGGGAAAGCCCTTGAGGCGTTCGATGGCTGGGTGAATGCCTGCGGCATACGGTTTGAACCGGACACACCATTATTTGTGGGGTTTATCTGGGATGTTTCCGCCGGCGGCCTGGAAATCAATTACAGCCGGTTAAGGGATAAAAAACCGTTGACCGTGAAAACCATAGAAAACATGGTTGGCAAGTATGTCGCCGCCGCCGGGATTGATAACGGGGACCGGGTTATCAGCCCCCATGCCCTGAGACACACGGCACTTACCCTGTTGGCAAAAGAAGGGATAGAACTCATTGACCTGAAGTTTATTGCCGGGCACCAGGATGTCAGCACCACCATGATTTATTTGCACAGCGTTCAGAGTTATAATGATCACGTAGGGCTCCACAGTCCAATAAATATTTGATTTTAATCAATAAAATCTTAAAAGTTTTAAAAAGCGGCTAATAAGTTTTTACCTTTTCCTTAAACCCTTTACCGGCGCGAGTTCACGATGACTTACGCCCCGGACTTTGCAAAATATAGAATTATCCGAACACAGACAGATGAAAAATTGATATAACATATTGAATTTATAATATATATTGTCAAATTTGCCGTAAAAACGAATTTGAGTTTTCAAGTAAAAAACCGCGCTCAAAGCCGCTTCATTTTAAGATAAAAATATAATATTTACAGATACTTATAATGGCAATCGGTAAAATAAGAAGTAAAAACATCCCAAAGTTTTTACATGCAATATTTTCTCATGCAGGGCCGGACATGTTTTTTTCATACATGCGGCTTAAAAATCGGCTTGCAGATCATGATTATTTCATAGGGGGGTGAAACAATTAACATGCTGAAATTATAAAACGTAAGATTAACAATGCCTTACAATTGCTTGTCAAAACAATCTTGACAGCCTCAAAATTGTAGAGGGAATTTCAACATACCCGTATCCGGTTAAAGAATGATTCAAAGCGGGTTTAAAACAAACAGGAGGCAAAAATGGCACGAACCACAACATTGAAACGGACCCAGATTCAGGGGAAAAAATACGACCTACCAGGCGAAGACGTAGAACTTGAAAAGCTTATCCAGAAAGGCATTATCCTGGATGCCAAAATCAGGCAGCTCAACAAACAATTGGAAAAAATCAATGATCAGGTCATAACGATTGCAAAAAGCCGGAGAGATGGCAGCACAACTGTTAATTTAAAGGCTGTTTCCGGTGCGTTTGTGGTGACATTCAGGGAAACCTACGAAGCCTCACAAAACGTTGAAGAAATCCGGCAAGACTTGGGCTCCCTCTTTGAGCGGTTTTTTCAGAAAAAAATCAGTTTCAAAACCACAAAAGATTTAAAAATATTTCTGGAAGGTGAACATGCCCATGGCCTGAATGATCCTGAACCGATCAAAACACTGATAAGCGCTTATATCCAGAAGAAAGAAACAAAACCCAACGTCAAGTTGGTGCCGGCGGAATAACCCCATTAATTTATAAAATTAAAACGATCATTAAAACAAAATGATAATATAAAATGAATACGGTTGACTTTCTTTTTATATTTTCATAAATTATAGGCCATAATTTGACCTATTCATTTTATGATCTTAAAAAAAGGGGGAAAGATGAAAAAAATTGACACCAGAACACAGCCTAAAACAGTTGCCTATCTTCGAGTATCCACCATTGATCAGAATACGGAAAAAAATAAGGCTGAAATCCTTTCACTTGCAAATGAAAAAGATTTTGGAAAAGTTGAATTTGTTGAAGAAAAAATATCCGGATCCAAATCATGGAAGGAACGGAAGATAAAATCGATCATTGATGACCTTTCCACCGGGGACCGTTTGATAATTCCGGAAATGTCCCGGCTGGGCCGCTCCATGCTTGAAATTATGGAAATCCTTGCCGTAGCCAAAGAAAAAGAAATTTCAGTTTATGCAGTTAAAGGAAACTGGGAGCTTAACGGATCAATCCAATCAAAAGTAATGGCAATGGCCTTTTCCATTGCAGCGGAAATTGAGCGGGATTTAATTTCATCCAGGACAAAGGAAGCATTGACGGCCCGGAAAGCCGCCGGCGTGAAGCTTGGACGCCCAAAAGGGGCGGGCCGATCAAAACTTGACAAATTCAGGCTGGAAATTGAGGCACTTTTAAAAAGCGGATCATCAAAAACGTTTATTGCCAAACGGTATGGAACCACTCTTCCGAATTTCTACAATTGGATGGAAAAAAATGAAATCCATATAGAACCGGACATAACCCGACCGGACACCACAGCATAAAGGCGAAAAATGGACAAATCCGCCCGCCTGGACAGCCGTTTTTCCGCCTCCATATATTTTGTATCATCTTTGCGGCAAAATCATAAAAAGCACCCTTCTATGATCAAATAATGGCTTCATGAGAGGCCCAGAATCAAGAGATTTCAATAAGGGCAATGCAAAACCATGCCTCAAATTATAACGAAGTGGCGGTTCTTATGGGATCAAGAGCCCTGGAAAGAATAAAATTGAGGGGTATGTCATGGCGAAGGTAGCAAAACGACGGGGCCGGTATGTTCTGGATTATTATGACCATCAGAATAAGCGTAAATGGGAAACCCTACCGGCGGGAACCACCTTAAAAAAGGCAAAGGACCGGCTGCGAGAAATCGAAGACCAGCTTTCACGGGGTAATTATATCCCATCAAAGAAGATGCCAACGTTTAAAGAAGTGGCCACGGAATGGCTTGAACACAAAAAAACGAATTTACGGGCGTCAACGTGGTCAGTTTATGAAGGGCATACCCGCAATCATTTTGATGAATTTTTGGATTTAAAAATCAATCGGATTGATACGGCGATGATTGAAAAATATATTCGGGGTAAGCAAGGCGGGGGAGTCCATCTTCTGACATTGAGAAAGATTTTGGTTTCTCTGGGGCAGATCATGGCTTATGCCGTCCGGCACCGGTACATTGATCATAATCCGTTAAGAGATGCGGAACGGCCAAGAAACCAGGGCGATGAGAAAAAAGAGATTATCAATATTCTCTCCCCGGATGAAATCAAGGCTTTCCTGGATGCCGTCAAGGGCCAGAAATACCGGACGTTTTTTAAGCTGGCAATCATGAGCGGGGCAAGGGAAGGGGAGCTGATAGGGTTGAAATGGTCAGACGTGGACTGGCAAAACAATCAGATTCATATTCAGCGGACATTCAACAATCAAACAATGTACGATGTAAAAACCAGGAGTTCAAACAGGCGGATTGATTTTGGTCCGTCCATGATGGCGGACTTGAAGCGATGGAAAATAGCCTGCCCTCCGAATACTCTGAATTTGATTTTTCCGAATGCCGCCGGGCAGCCAATGAACCACAGCAACATGACGGCAAGACACTTTTTCCCGGCGCTGAAACGGGCCGGGGTGAAAAGAATCCGGTTTCATGACCTCCGACACACAAAAGTAAGTCTGATGCTGGATCAGGGGGAAAATATCAAATATATCCAATCACAGATGGGGCATTCATCCCCTACCGTAACCTTAAATGTTTACTCACACCTTATGAAACCGGTCAATTCTGAAGCTGCGGAACGCTTTGAAAAAATCATTTTCTAAGGGTTGGTAGCAAAATGGTAGCAGGTGACAAAAAAATGAATTTCTATATCGATGTTAAGTCTTTAAAATAAAGATATCAGATCGGCATATGCAGATAAAATACCATAAAAAAAGGGCTTGCAAGTTTGATTCACTGCAAGCCCCTGTCATTTCTGGTAGGCGGTATTGGATTTGAACCAACGACTTCTACCGTGTGAAGGTAGCACTCTCCCGCTGAGTTAACCGCCCGTTGATTTGGCAATATTTATTTTTTATGGCCCGTATGTCAAGCATTTTATCTGTTGTTTTCATCCTCACTATCCGCATCATCACCAAAAACAAGTTCCTGCTGCCGGGGCCGGCCGGTAGCATTTTCCAGGTCCGCGATTTCTTTAAGGGTCGGCAGATCCTTCAGATCCCGCAAGTCAAATGTTTCTAAAAATTTTGTAGTAGTGGCGTATACCAGCGGACGTCCCGGTATTTCGCGGCGGCCAAGCACCCGAATCAGTTTGCGCTCAAGCAACATGCGCAGGGAATTGGCAGAGTCAACCCCCCGGACGTGTTCGATCTCACTGCGCAGAATCGGCTGGCGGTAGGCGATAATGGCCAGGGTTTCCATGGCCGGTTTGCTCAGTTTCGGAGGTTTGGGCTGAAGCAGCCGTCGAATCCATTCTTTGAACTCCGGTCGGGTTCTGAACTGGTATCCGCCCGCCACCTCGTGGATCAAAAATCCTCCATTTCGGGCCGTATATGAATCTTTTAAGTCCTGAAGCGCTTGCCGGATCTCGTCTGTCGATACTTCGGGAACGGTCGCCTGCAACTGGTCGATGGACAAAGGATTTTCCGCGACGAACAACAGACTTTCCACAATGCTTTTGAGGTTTTCCATGGTCCGGAAATGCCCTTATTCAGGAGTAATAAAGCCGTAAACTCGCATTCTGCCCGTTCTGCGCCAGTCGGGCCAGGCCCAGTTTAACGAGTTCAAGGATGGCCAGAAACGTCACCACGACGTCTAAACGTTGAGGCCACCGGGGAACCAGTTCCAGCAGAGTAACGGTGCCTTTGGTTTCCAGAATGGTGATAACTTCTGTCATCCGGTCCTTGACGGAGATCACCTCGGCGATAATCCGCAGTCCTTCAGCACCGGAGGCCCGGTTGAATAACTGGTGGTAAGCGGTGATCAGTTCAAACAGGTCGGTCTTCACCACTTCTGCGCCGGGATCGATCAGAAAAGCACTTTTGTCCGGTCGACGCGTAAATACGTCGTCTTCGAGAAGAGGGCGGTCGGACAGTTCCCCGGCAGCTGTTTTCATCTGAAGATATTCCATCAGCTGACCGGCGATTTCCAGGCGAAGGTCTTCTTCGTCCTCTTCCAGCGAATCTTCCTTCAGGCGGGGCAGCAGCATTCTGGATTTGATGTGGGCCAGGGTGGCGGCCATGACCAGAAAATCACTGGCCACTTCCACGTTGAGGGATTTCATCCACTCCAGATAGGCCAGAAACTGGTCCGTGATCAGGGCAATGGGGATATCATAAATATCCACCTCGTGCTTTTTGATCAAATGAACCAGCAGGTCCATTGGCCCTTCAAACACATTGTCGAGTTTTATTTCATAGGTCTGGCTGGGCATCGGAGCTTGAGATCGGCTCTTTAGATTTTAATGGCTGCCCGGACTTCCGCAAGCGTGGCTCCGGCCACCTGTGCGGCTTTTTTTTCGCCGGATGCGAGCATGTCGTCAACGAGATCGGGACGGGCGGTGTAATAGGCGTTTTTTTCCCGGATGGGTGCGAGTGCATCGGAGAGGTTTTTCGCCATCATTTTTTTACATTCAACACACCCGATTTTTGCGGACCGGCAATCATCATTGATGGCGGCGACCAGAGACGAATCTGAATAAATACGATGAAATTCAAACACATTGCACACATCTGGATTGCCGGGATCGGATTTCCGGGCCCGTTGGGGGTCGGTGATCATTTGCGACACCGTCTTCATAATGGCGTCCGGCGTATCCGACAGATAGATGGCGTTATGATAACTTTTGCTCATTTTACGGCGGTCCGTGCCGAGAATTTTGGCCATTTTGGTTAAAATCGTCTGGGGTTCCGGGAATACCGGGCCGTAAAGGTAGTTGAAGCGCCGGACAATTTCACGGGTCAGTTCGATATGCGGCACCTGATCAATGCCCACCGGTACGCCTTCGGCTTTATAAATAATGATGTCCGCCGCCTGGAGTACGGGATAGCCTAAAAACCCGAACGTGGACAGATCTTTGTTGTTCAGCTGATCGATCTGGTCTTTATAGGTGGGGTTGCGTTCCAGCCAGGGGGTCGGTGTGATCATGGACAGCAGGAGGAACAGTTCCGCATGTTCCTTAATGTGAGATTGCACAAACAAGGTGCTTTGTTCCGGAGACAGTCCGGCGGAGAGCCAGTCCACCATCATCTGCCGGGTGAATTCCCTGGTCCGGCCCGTATCCTCATAGTCGCTGGTAAGGGCATGCCAGTCCGCTATAAAGAAGAAACAGTCGTAATCATTCTGCATGGATATCCAGTTTTCCAGAGCGCCGTGATAGTTGCCCAAATGAAGGGGGCCGGTGGGCCGCATGCCGCTGACAATTCGTTTTTTTTCAGTCATTCGTGTATTCCGTTTAATGTAATTTGAGTTCATCCAGCTTAATAAGGCTGGTTATATGCAAGAAGAAGCCAGTTGGTAAGGGGGGTTATAAAAAATGTCATCAAAAAATCAAGCGAATTTGTTAAAAGCAGGAGAATTAATATCACAAAACCGAACCGTTCCAGGGGGATCAGTTTGATCTGGAGGCGAACCGGCAGCAGGGCGGTGACAATCCGTCCGCCGTCAAGGGGCAGGATGGGGATCAGATTGAACACGGCCAGCACAATATTGATCGTGACGCTGTAAACCAGGAGTTTGAGAACGAGCATCATCGCGGTCTCTGAAAGTGCTGTTTGTAAGGCAGGCATGAAATAAATGAGCGCTCGGAAAAGAACGGCTGAAATAAGCGCCAGACCGAAATTGACGATGACTCCGGCAGAAGCCACGATGAGGGTGCCGGCTTTAAAGGGCCGCAGGTTGGCGAAATTGACCGGTACGGGTTTGGCATATCCGAACAATATGGGGGCTCCGGATAATTGTAAACCCAGCGGCAGCAGAAATGACCCAAAAACAT
Organism: Desulfobacteraceae bacterium; assembly: GCA_003599885.1. Taxonomy (GTDB): domain Bacteria; phylum Desulfobacterota; class Desulfobacteria; order Desulfobacterales; family Desulfosalsimonadaceae; genus SURF-3. The sequence continues at coordinate 44,846 of QZKW01000077.1, forward strand.
CCAGATGCCGGATGGGGTTCAGGCTGAGTCGTCCCGCCCTTAAAGCCGTTGGGTCTCCCAGCCGGAGCGCCGCATACCCGTGGGCCACCTCATGGGCGATAACCGCCACCATCAGCGGGAGGATAATAAGAAAAAAATTTATAAAATTAAAGTCCATTGACATAATCTTTTAAAAATTCCATTTCCTGCTCGGGAGTTTGAATGTGCCCGTTTAGTTTCGCGTCCAGAACGGCTGACAGTATTTTTCCGAACAGAGTCGACGGGGTCATGCCCATGGCCTGAAGGTCTTTGCCGCTGACTATCAGCCGGATCGTTCGAAGGTCGGTCACAAAAAAGGACATGGCTTTGATCAGTTTGCGGCTGGTAGTTATAGCCATGATATAAAGAATAAGTTCGATTCGCAGCTCTTTGAGCTCCTGGTAAAGTTCGCTGTTGGAGAGCGCCGGGTTGCGGTGGAGGCGGTTCAGGCATTCTTCGGCGGACAGGCGTTCTTTGACGAAGCGTTTTTGCAGCTTCGGGGGGATTTCAAACCGCTTACAGATGCTTTCGGACCGGGCTTTGTCCGCATGGTGGAGCATGATCAGAAAATAGACCGTCCATTTTTCGTAATTTTCTTCCGTAAACAGCAGATCAAACCAGTCAATCACCTTTTTGGCGGCATTTAAATATTCCATTAATTTCTGGTCTATAACCATCGATGGATCCACTACCTTGAGCAGATGGTATTCGTTGAGACGAACGATTGCAGGAATGGGGTTGTCTTCTTTCAGGATATGGGAGAACTCGGAGAACACGCGCCGACCGGACAATTGTTTGAAGAAATCCATTTTAACGGCGTTTCCGATCAGTCCGGAGGTGAGTTTCCCGATCTTGAAGCCGAAGCGCTGCTCAAAACGGATGGCGCGAAACGCCCGGGTGGGATCCTCGACAAAGCTTAAGTTATGGAGAATGCGGATGGTTTTTTCCTTGATGTCGCGCTGGGCTCCGAAGAAATCGATCAATCGCCCGAAAGCCTCAGGGTTCAGGGATACGGCCAGGGTGTTGACCGTAAAATCGCGGCGGTAAAGGTCGAGTTTGATGGAACTCATCTCAACGGTAGGCAGGGCCGCCGGCGAGTTGTAATATTCCATGCGCGCGGAAGCCACGTCGATTTTAAATCCGTCCGGAAAAATAATGATGGCCGTGCCGAATTTGTCATAGGCGTTTACGCGCGCACCGTACAATTTTGCAAATTGTTTGGCGAATGCGATGCCGTTGCCCTCCACCACAATATCGACATCTTCATTATGACGGAATAAAAACATGTCCCGGACAAATCCGCCCACCACATAGGCCGGATATCCGAATTCGTCGGCAACTGTCCCGATGTGGGTCAGAAGTTTAAGAATGCGTTTTGGCAATCGCTCTTTCATGTAAGACACGATATTCTTGGTGCGCGGATGCGAAGGCCCTTGTTTCTCCTGTGTCGAGCGGGTTTTTTGATCCTGTGATTCCTGGACGAGCAAATTAAGGAGATCGGTGCGGGTAATGGCTCCGATGATTCTTTCATCTTCCATAACCGGAAGGACGCGTTGCTTATTTTTAATAATTTTTTCCTGAATTTCGCTTATATCCGCGTCCGGCCCGACAATAGCGAATTCAGAGGTCATGTATTCCTTGATGGGAACATCGTCGAGGGAATGATACAGGGCTTTTTCGATGACCTGCCGGGAAATAAACCCCACCAGCCGGTCTTTATTGCCGGTACGTATAACTACCAGGAGGGCGTTGATATTGTAACGGGTCAGCATTTGCCGGGCCTGCTGGCAGGTAGTGTTTTCATCGGCGAAAATCGCCGGAGATGACATGATATCGATCGCCCTGTTTTTATTGATAATATGCTGGTGAAGGATGCCAAGCAGATCCGTTTCCGTCTGAGCCAGGGTTTTTTCTTTGATGGTGGCGGCTGCGGCGAATTTATGACCCCCGCCCCCCATATCGGCCAGAACCTCCCCCACATCCACCTCAGAAACCCGGCTCCGGGCAGAAACATAGATTTTGTTTTTCATCAGGGCGATGCCGAAAAGTGTACTCAGGGATTCAATTTTCATCATTTTCTGGACCAGAAACGCCAGGTCATGGATATACTCATTGCAGGATACCGTGGTAATTGTCACGTCAACGCCGTTAATTTTATGGTGTTCGGCGGAATTGATCATATCGTTTAACAGGCTGATCTGGCGGGTATCCATTTCTTTAGCGATCAAACTGGCAATGGTGGTCAGGTCTGCGCCTTTAGAGACCAGAAATGCCGCTGCCATAAAATCTCTGGCCGTGGTGGAAGAAAATGTAAATGATCCCGTGTCCTCATATATTCCCAGACACATAATCGTCGCCTCTTCCGGGGAAATAGAAATCTTTTTTTCCTGAATAAGTTCCACCAGAAGAGTGACGTTGGCGCCGGTCGGGCTGTTAATTTCATAATGCGCCTGAATATCATTTTTTGTCGGCGGGTGATGGTCGAAGATATGGATTTCAAGGTCGGATCGGTGGAGGATGCCAGCAAGCGTCCCGATCCGGCCGGCCTGCCGGGTATCCACAATCACCAGTTTATTCACCTGTGACAGGTCGATCTCTTTAATATCGATCATGTCAAAGAGGTAGGCCATGGAACTGACAAAGAAATTTTTGGAATTTTTTTCATTGAAGGCCGGGGACACAACAAGGGAACCGGGATATAATTTATGGGCAGCCAGCATGGAACCGATGGCGTCGAAATCAGCATTCGCATGTGTGGTGATGACTGTAAGCAGTCCGGAGGTCGATGATTCTGGCTGATTCACGGTGCGATCCTGAAAAAAGAAGCTCTTGTCAATTTTTTGATGCCGATAGGGTGTTGGTGTCTATTTTGTAATGTTTTACAGTTGGTAGCAAAAAAAAGGAAATAGCGCAAACAAGTTCCGGTTGTTTTTCAAACAATCAGTTAAATCTGTCCTGTTTCGGATCATCTGAAAATTGAATAGAACCCGTCCCGATAAATTTGACAAATGTCTAAAAAAATTTGTTTTATACCATATGATATGGTAAGAGCTAACTGGATGAGTGAAACGATGTTGTTTTGGTGTCCGATAATACTTCTATTCGGCCTTTACGACTAACCATCAATCATCTTGGATTTTATGCTGATCATGCAGAAATTGTAATTATAAGGAGGAAGTATGCCGGTTTATGTGTGGGAAGGCAAGGGTAGAGGCGGTCAGGTCCGGAAAGGGGAAATTGAGGCGGCAAATGACCAGGATGTTCGCAATAGTCTTTCCAGGCAGGGCATCACGCCGGATAAAATAAAGAAAAAACCCCAGGATGTTTTTGCGAATGTCGCCTTCATGCAGCCCAAGGTAGTGATGCATGACGTCATTATTTTCTGCCGGCAGTTTTCCACCATGATTGATGCCGGTCTGCCCATTATTCAGTGCCTGGATATTCTTCATGCCCAGCAGGACAATGTCACGTTTAAAAAGATGCTTAAAGGCATCAAGGACTCTGTGGAAAGCGGGCAAACCCTTGCGGAAGCCCTGAAAAAATATCCGGATCAGTTTGACAACCTGTTTGTGAATATGGTGGCGGCTGGTGAAGCCGGCGGTATCCTGGATGTGATTTTGCGGAGACTTTCCGCTTACATGGAAAAGGCGGCCAAATTAAAGGCCCAGGTCAAGGGCGCCATGACCTATCCCATCGTCACTTTAGTCATTGCTGTCGGGGTTATTGCCGTGATTCTGGTTTTCGTTATTCCGGTGTTTGAGGAAATGTTTGCCACCATGGGGGGGGCTTTGCCAGTGCCAACTCAGGTCGTGGTGGCAGCTAGCCGGTTTGTGCAGACCCGGATACTTTATATTATCGGTTTTATCGTGATCTTTAAAATGGCATTCAGCCGTCTTCTGAAAACGGAAAAAGGCCGGGAAGGATTTGACGCGCTCATGTTGAAATTGCCGGTGGTTGGCATTATGATACGTAAAGTGGCGGTGGCCAAGTTTACCCGAACCATGGGAACCATGCTTTCCTCTGGTGTGGCGATTCTGGAAGCCCTCGACATTGTCGCAAAGACCGCCGGCAATAAAACCATAGAAAAAGCCTTGTATAAGGTGCGGTCGGCCATCGCCGAAGGCCAGACCATTGCGGAACCGCTTTCTGAAACCGGTGTTTTCCCGCCCATGGTCTGTTCGATGATTGCGGTAGGGGAATCCACTGGCGCCATTGATGCCATGATGGAGAAAATTGCTGATTTTTATGATGAAGAAGTGGACCAGGCAGTGGAAAACATGACTGCCATGATCGAACCGTTTATGCTCGTATTTATGGGGATTACCATCGGCGGCCTGGTTATTGCTATGTATCTCCCCATTTTCCAGATGGCAGGAAATCTATAGCCGCTGAATAACGTTTCCGGTTTATCCGGGTGAGGATAATCTTAAGTTGAAGGTTGAAAGCAGGAATAAGCCCGAAAAAGCCCTGTTCCGCAAGCTTCAATGGCTGATATTTTTTCGGGCCCTGTTTGCTGCGGTATTACTGGGGTCCGGTGTCTTTGTCGGTATTCATGAACACCTTACCTTTGCCGATCAGCCCCTGGTCGCTGTGAACGGGATTGCGTTGCTGTTAGTGTGCCTTTCCGTTTTATACAGTGTTATTCTTGCCCGGACGTCGCACCTGTCCATTCTCGGGTATCTCCAAATCAGCATTGATAGTCTTCTTGTCACGGGTATTGTTTTTGTGACCGGCGGCTTTTCAAGCATTTTTTCTTTTTTATATCTGGTCGTCATTATTTATGCCAGCATGGTGCTGTTCAGAAAAGGCGGCATGTTTATTGCTTTTTTCTGCAGTATTCAATACGGCGTTCTGGTTTCCCTTGAATACCAGGGGGTGATTTATCCCATCGGGCTTGCGTCTGATTTTGTGCTGAAAAACAATAACTGGGAATATGTGCCGTATAAACTGTTGATGACCATTGCCGCCTGTTTTTGCGTCGCATTTCTCAGCGGGCTTCTTGCGGAGCAGGAACGGCGGGCGAAACAGGATCTGTGGGCCATGGAAGCCCAGGTCAAACGGGTGGAAAAGCTGGCGGCAATCGGTGAAATGGCCTCCGGATTGGCCCATGAAATTAAAAATCCCCTGGCGTCCTTATCCGGCTCTATTCAGTTTTTAAGGGAGGAAATCCCCTATGATCCGGACCGGGACCGGCTGATGGATATTATTTTAAGGGAGGCGGACCGTCTCAGCGCACTGGTGAATGATTTTTTAATGTTCGCCAAACCCCAGCCCGGTCAAATCAAGCTGGTTGAGCTGGATGTTGCCATTGATGAAGTCATCAAAGTGTTTACCGCTGACAACCGTCGAAACCGTCGCATCGCGGTATCCAGGCATTTGGATGAAGGCGTGTTTATTGAAATCGATCCGGAACATTTGCGCCAGGTATTGTGGAATTTGCTGCTTAATGCGGATGAGGCGATTGAGGGTGAGGGCGGCATTGACATAAAAATGTATCCTTTGGATAAAGATTATGTGTGCATCTCCATTGCAGACGATGGGTGTGGTATGACGGAAGAGACGCTGTCGCTCATTTTTGATCCGTTTTTTACGGTCAAGGCCAAGGGAACCGGTCTGGGGTTATCCATTGTACAGCGTATTATCACTTCCTATAACGGCCTGATTGATGTACGCAGCGAATTAGGCAAAGGAACCACCTTTACTGTTAAATTGCGGCGGATTCCCAAATCATCGGTGTAGGCGGTCAATTGAATTAAAAAATACCCGTAACCACCGCTCGGGTTGCAGCCTGGGATGTGCCTTTCTTCGATAGAGAGGGCATAAGTTAGTCTTGACACCCAAGGCCAAATGGGGTAGCAACCCCCAATGAATCAACATTAACCGGAATGAATCATGTGCCTGTTTTGGCACATGATTTTTCATATTGAAAATGGATAAACACCAGCATGATCCAGACCAAAGACGTGCCCAAAGATGTGATTGAAAAGCGAAAAGAGAAAATTTTAGCGTTGCAGGAATCCGGTGTCGAACTGTTCCCCAATGATTATCGGGCTTCCCATACAGTGCAGGATATTCAGCCGCTCGTTGAAGGAAAAACCGGCGACATTTCCCAGGATTTTTCAGTTTCCGTGGCTGGCCGTATGATGGCTGTCAATCTGTTCGGAAAATCAGCATTCATCCGTTTTAAAGACCGAACCGGCCAGCTTCAGGCCTATATCCGTGCCGATAAAGTGGGGGCGTCAGCGTATGCGGTGTTTAAAAAACTGGATATCGGTGATTTTGTCGGCATGACCGGCGGTTTGTTTCAGACAAAAACCGGGGAATGGACCCTCCTGGCTGATTCCATCCAGTTGCTCTCCAAGTCCATGAGACCCCTGCCGGAAAAGTTCCACGGCCTGAAAGATCCGGAAAAAAGATACCGGCAGCGCTATCTGGATTTGATCATGAATGGGGATGTCCGTGAACTGTTTGTCAACCGGTCTAAAATGATCCAGGCGATCCGGACGTTTCTTCTCAATCGCGACTTTCTTGAAGTGGAAACCCCGATGATGCAGCCGCTTCCGGGCGGGGCGGACGCCAGACCCTTTAAAACCTATCATAATTCCCTGAATATGGATCTTTTTTTACGCATTGCACCGGAGCTGTATTTAAAGCGGCTGATCACCGGCGGGTTTGAACGCGTGTTTGAAATCAACCGGAATTTCAGGAATGAAGGCATTTCCACACGGCATAACCCGGAATTCACCATGCTGGAGTTTTATCAGGCATATGCCACCTATGAAGATCTCATGATGATGACGGAAGAGATGTTTCGGGCGGTGGCGTTTCAGGTCACCGGGTCCGCGCAGATTGTGTATCAGGGGGAAACCATTGATTTCGGCGAGACATGGCGGCGTATGCCCATGCTGGAGTCGCTGGAAAAAATTGCAGGCGTTGATCCCGCCCTGTTTGACAGCCGGGAAAAGCTCTTGAATTTTGCCGAAACCAAAGGCGTCTCCTTCGGCAGTCAGAGTGGCGAAATTGGAATCGGGAAGATCATGACCAAGCTTTTTGACGTGTTGGTGGAGCCTAATTTGATTCAGCCGACATTTATCACAACGTATCCCATTGAGGTGTCCCCCCTTTCCCGCCGGAACAGCCGGCAGCCCGAGTTTGCCGACCGTTTCGAACTGTTTATCGCCGGCCGGGAGATTGCCAACGGGTTTTCCGAACTGAATGATCCGGAAGACCAGAAAAACAGATTTGTGGAGCAATTAAACCACAAGGAACCTGGAGACGAAACGCCTCACATGATTGATGAAGATTATATCACGGCATTGGAATACGGTATGCCGCCCACAGCCGGTGAAGGCATCGGCATTGACCGGCTTGCCATGCTGCTGACGGATTCACCATCCATTCGTGATGTGATTTTATTCCCGCATATGAAACCTACTGAAAAATCATAATCCAGATACGGACTGGCCCATGTCTTTTGAATATTTTATCGGTGGCCGTTATCTCAGGTCCAAACACAAGCAGGCTTTCATCTCTTTTATTACATTTCTGTCCATGGCCGGCGTCACTGTCGGTGTGATGGCCCTGATTATTGTGATTGCGGTGATGTCGGGAGCGGAGTCTTATTTCACCACCCAGATTTTAGGGGTTGAATCCCATGTGATAGTGCGGCGCCACGGCAGCACCATTTCGAATTATCAGGATGTGATAAAGAAAGTGAAATCGCAGGAACGGGTGGTGTCTGCCGCCCCCTTCGTGTACACTCAGGTCATGCTGCGGTCCGCGTCCGGGATTTCAGGGGCCGTATTGCGGGGAATTGATCCGGAAGCGGGCGATGAGCCGATCAAAGGCTTCAGCAAGTCGTCTTTGATGGAAAAAATCAGGCCCCAGTCTATAACGGGTGATAACACACGGTCGCCGGGAATTGTTCTGGGCAAAGAACTGGCTGTGTCTTTAGGCGTTTCGGAAGGTGAAACCCTTTACCTGATATCCCCCAAAGGCATGATGTCGCCGATTGGCCATATGCCGACCATGAAACGGTTCGAGGTGACCGGGATTTTTGAATCCGGATTTTATGAATATGACGCATCCCTCGTGTTTATCCATTTAAAAACCGCTCAGCAGCTCATCAAGATCGGGGATTCGATTTCCGGCGTCGGCGTCCGGATTGATGATATCTACCAGGCCAGGCAAGTATCTGAAAAAATAACCAACGAACTTGGTTTTCCATTCTGGACCACCGATTGGATGGAAATGAACCGGAATTTTTTTTCAGCGCTGAAACTCGAAAAAAAAGCCATGTTTATTATTCTGACCCTGATCATTATGGTGGCGGCGTTTAATATCGCAAGCACCCTCATTATGATGGTGATGGGAAAGACTCAGGATATCGCTATATTAAAAGCCATGGGCGCCACGGACCGGAGCATCTGGAAAATTTTTGTGTTTAACGGAACCATCATCGGTCTGATCGGAACCGGCATGGGCGTTATTCTGGGCATCCTGGTTTGTTTTGTGTTAAAGCATTATAAATTTATAGAGCTTCCGGGAGATGTCTATTATTTCACCAGCCTTCCGGTTCAACTGGAGTTCCTGGATGTGTTCGTGATTATTATCGCCGCCATGGGAATCTGTTTTTTATCAACACTGTATCCGGCGTATAAAGCGTCAAAGCTGAATCCGGTTGAGGCGCTTAGGTATGGCTAACGCACGAGATGGACTTTCCCCAAAAGCGGCAGAGATATCGGCAAATCCAGTGAATCTTTCCGATCCGTTGATCTCTTTACGGGACATTCAAAAGAGTTACCGCAATAACGGAACCCAAATCAACGTGCTGGATCATTTGTCCGTGGATATTTTCTCCGGAGACACCATCGCGATTGTCGGGGAATCCGGGATCGGAAAATCCACATTTCTTCATGTTCTGGGAACCCTGGATCAGCCGGATGCGGGTATTTTTTTATACAACCAGAAGGACGTTTTCCGGTTTGATAAAAAAAAACTGGCGAATTTCCGGAACGCTACTCTGGGCTTTGTGTTCCAGTTCCATTACTTGCTCCCGGAATTTACCGCTTTTGAAAATGTGGTGATGCCGGGACTGATACAGGGCTTGAGTAAGGCGGATATGCGGGAACCTGCGGAATCCCTTCTCGTCCGGGTGGGGCTCAAAAACAGGATGCGTCACCGGGTCCGGGAACTTTCCGGAGGGGAACAGCAGCGGGTGGCTCTTGCGAGGGCTCTTGTCATGAAACCGAAGCTGCTGCTGGCTGACGAACCCACCGGGAACCTGGATCAGAAAAACAGTCATCAGGTTCATGAACTCCTGTTTGAGTTGAATAACGAGCATCATATGACCATTATTACCGTGACGCATAATATGAAACTGGCTGGATATATGAAAAGGCAGATGACGCTCGTTGAAGGGAAATTGGTTGAAATTGCATGAAAATTAATAAGTATGCCAATAAGGTGATCAGTGTGGCGGTCTTTTGTTGCGTCCTCTTTGCCGCTGGTTTCACCGATGCCGAAGAAACTGTTGTCATAAAGAAACTGGTGGTCCAGGGCAATCATCGCATTGAATCGGATGCCATTTTGCGGGTGGTTAAAACAAAAGCCGGCGACCCATACAATGCGGCTCTGCTCTCGGACGATCTCCAGTCCATCTATGCCATGGGGTGGTTTGATGACATCCGGGTGGAAGTTGAAAAAGAGGCGATTGGCAATACGGTGTTTTTTGTTGTTAAGGAAAAAGCCACCATTCGGGAAATAACGTTTTCCGGCAACGATGAATTCGATGATGAAAAAATTACGGAAAATATAGATATCAGCAGCGGCTCCATCCTGAATATATTTAAAATCCGCCGGAATATTCTGGCCATTGAGTCCTTATACAAAGCGGATAATTATCATAACGTCAAGGTGACATATAAGATTGAGCCCATCGATGAAAATCTGGCCAATCTGGAGTTTGTCATCGATGAAGGGGAAAAAGTCCGTATTAAGACCATCTCTTTTGACGGCAACACCGCCTATACCAAAGAAGAACTGCTGAAAAAGATGGAAACATCGGAAAAGGGCTTTTTTTCATGGCTTACGTCCTCCGGTGACTACGACAAGGAAAAGCTCCAGCAGGATTTATACATTATCACCGATTTATATCAGAATAACGGGTATGCAGAGGCCAGGGTCGGTGATCCGGAGCTTGAATACAAGGATGAATGGATATATGTGTTAATTAAGATTAATGAAGGCCCTCGTTTTAAAATGGGGAAGGTGGATCTGACCGGGGAATTTATTTTACAAAAGCAAGAGATGCTGGCCAAAGTCACTTCAAGCGGTCAGGAATATTTCAACCGGGAAGCCATTCGGCAGGATATGCTGACCCTGACCGATATGTATGCGGACCAGGGATTTGCCCATGCGGAAGTTGTTCCCCAAATCAACACGGATCATGAAACATTGATGGTTGATCTCACCTTTCATCTGAAGAAGAATGAGCCCGTGTATTTTGAAAAAATCAATATTCACGGCAATACCAAAACCAGGGATAAAGTCATTCGCCGGGAGTTTAAGGTCGCTGAGCAGGAACTCTACAGCAGCAGCAAGTTAAAGCGAAGCATCGCCGATTTGCACCGGCTGGACTATTTTGAAGACATTAAGGTGAATCCCCAGCCAGGCACCGCCAAAGACCAGATGGTGATGGACATTGAAGTGGTGGAAAAAGCCACAGGAACTTTTACCGTGGGGGGGGGATACAGCGGGATCGATAAACTCTACGCCATGGCTTCCGTATCAGAGCGGAATTTTCTGGGACGGGGGCAGATTCTCGAATTCTCTGTTCAGGCCGGCGGCACCTCACGGCAATATAATTTAGGCTTCACCGAACCGTGGCTGTTTGATATCCCCTTGTCCGCCGGAGTGGATCTCTATAAAATGGAGCGGGATTATGATGACTATGACCGGGACAGCACCGGCGGCGGCCTCCGGCTGGGATATCCGCTGTTTGATTTTACCCGAGGGTATGTCCGGTATGGATATGATTCAAGCACCATTGACAATATTTCAGTGTCCGCGTCTCCTTATATTTTGCCCGGAACCAGTGTGGAAAGCAGCATCACCGTCAGCATGGTCTATGACTCCAGAAACCGGAGGTTTAATGCTTCCGAAGGCTCTACTCATACGGTCGCCGCTAAATATGCGGGGATTGGCGGGGACATCGGATATACTGAACTGACGGCTGGGACAGGCTGGTATTTCCCGCTGTTTTGGAGCACAGTAGGATTTCTGCATTCAAAAGGTGGTTATATTATTGAAAATTCAAAATATCTTCCCGACTATGACCGGTATTATCTGGGCGGCATCAACTCCGTGAGGGGGTATGACTATCAGGATATCAGCCCGATCAATTCAGATGGCATTAAAATCGGGGGTACGGAATTTGTCCAGTTTAATGCGGAATACCAGGTTCCCATTATTAAGGACAGCGGCCTGGTGGGCCTGGTGTTTTTTGACGCTGGAAACGCATGGGCGGATGAGGGAGATTCTTACGACGGTCTGCGTAAAAGCGCAGGGTTTGGCATCCGCTGGTTTTCCCCGATGGGCCCTCTGCGTCTGGAGAAGGGATATATCATTGATAGCCAGCCGGGCGAGGGTTCCGGCCGCTGGGAGTTTTCCATGGGCGGGTCTTTTTAAGCCGCGTGAAAAAGGGCGTTTATATTGATTGAAGACATAGGAGGTTTTGAATGAGAATCGGAAGGTGGGGGGGGATGTTCGGAGCGGTTGCCGTGATGATGCTGATTGCAGTATCGGCCGGTGCTGCGGATGGGGCTAAGATCGGCATTGTGGATTTTCAGAAAGTTCTGACGGACTCTGAAACCGGCAAAAAAATCCAGGCACAGATGCAGGAAAAGGGAAAAGGAATGGAAGCCAAGCTCATCGCTGCCGGCAAGGAGATTGAAACTCTTGCGGAACAGATGAGCCGTGAAGCCATGGTGATGAGCAAGGAAAAGCGTGAAGAAAAACAGCGGGAACTGGAAATCAAAAAATATGATTTTCAATCTCTGCAGAAAAAATTTCAGATGGAATTCAGAGAAGAGGAAGGTAAACAGATCGAAAAAATCAAAAAAGAGATTTTTGACATGGCTGCCAAAATTGGTGAAAAAGACGGATATATGCTGATTATTGAAAAAAGCGCTGTTATTTATTCTCCGAAATCCGTAGATATTACCGGCGAATTGATTAAAGAATACGATTCCGGAAACTAAGAAAGCAACTCGCCTTTAAAAAGATTTTCAATCAAATAAAGAACTCTGGCAGAGGAGAGGGGCATGGAAATTTCTTTAGCTGGCTTGAACCAACTGGTGAAGGGTGAAATCATCGGCGATCCGGAAAAGATGATTCATGGGATCGCCCCGTTTGACGCAGCCACCCCCCATGAAATCACCTTTGCCGACTCTCCGAAGATGCTGAATCGCTTCAGCGACACCCGTGCCGGCGCCGTAATTGTCCCCCTTCATTTTAACCAGGGCGTTTCTACCCATCTCATCAAATCAGCAAATCCCCGCCTGGCATTCGCCAGGATTATGCGTCTATGTTTTCCGCCCGCCCGTTCTTTTCACGGCATCAGCCTTCATGCAATGATTGGCCGGAACGTGTCTTTGGGAGCGGATGTCGCGGTGGGGCCGGCCGCTGTTCTTCAAAATAATGTGACCATCGGCAGCCGGGTGACCATCCATCCCCATGTGGTTATCGGCGACGGGGTGCGCATCGGGGATGATGTGGAAATTTTCCCCCATGTGACGATCCTGGAGCGCTGTGAGATCGGCAGCCGGGTGATCATTCAGCCCGGAACGGTGATCGGGAGCGACGGGTTCGGGTTTGTCCATGACGGGGAAAAACATTATAAAATTCCCCAGACAGGCATTGTTCAGATTGATGATGATGTGGAAATAGGTGCATGTTGCACCATTGACCGGGCCACATTCGGAAAAACCTGGATCAAACAGGGGGTGAAAACAGATAGTCATGTGCATATCGCCCACAATGTGGTGGTGGGCGAAAACACGCTGATTGTCGGCCAGGTCGGCATCGCGGGCAGCGCAACGATTGGAAAAAATGTTATTCTGGCAGGACAGGCGGGCGTTGCCGGGCATATTACCATTGGTGACGGGGTGACGGTCGGCCCTCAGGCAGGGGTCACCCGGTCGGTGGCAAGTGGCTCAGTGGTGTCCGGAACCCCTGAAATGCCCCATCGCTTGTGGCTGCGGATCAGCCAGATAATTCCAAAACTGCCGGAACTCAAAAAGAGAATCGCAGATCTGGAAAAACGGCTGGATGCATTGCTGAAGACATAGGCCAGCCGGATGGAACTGTTCCACTCATTTGCTGAACCTTTGGGAGATGGCATGAAGCAGGTTTTTGATATTAAAGAAATTTTGGATCTATTGCCCCATCGCTACCCGTTTGTCCTGGTGGACCGGGTCCTGTCCGTGGAACCGGGTGTAACGATTCGCGCCCTAAAAAACGTAACCATTAATGAACCTTTTTTTCAGGGACACTTTCCGGACCGGCCGATTATGCCGGGCGTTTTAATCCTTGAAGGAATGGTCCAGACTGCCGGGCTGTTAATGGCCCAGGAATTATCCATGGACGCCCGCAGGCGGCTTCGTTTTACCGGAATTGATGGCGCACGTTTTAGAAAACCGGTCGTTCCGGGGGATCAGCTCATATTTGAAGTGGGGATTGTTAAACAGCGGTCCAGGGTTGTAAAAATGAACGCAACGGCGTTTGTGGACAATCTGCGTGTGGCGGAAGCGAAAATAATGGTTTTGACCGGAGGAGAATTATGATTCATCCAACAGCAATCGTAGACCCCAGAGCGGAGGTCGATTCCAGCGTGGAAATCGGCCCGTATTCCATTGTCAATGCAAATGTGTCCATCGGTCCCGGCACGTTTATCGGACCCCATGTGACCATTGACCCGTATGTGAAAATCGGCCCTGATTGCCAGATCTATCAGTATGCCTCCATCGGGGCGGTTCCCCAGGCAATCAAATTCAAGGGAGAGGTCACCTGGCTCAAGATCGGGAAGGGTACGATCATCAGGGAATTTGCAACCTTAAACCGGGGCACGGAGTTCGGCGGCGGCGTGACGGAAGTGGGTGAGGGCAATTTTTTAATGGCCTATACCCATGTGGCCCATGATTGCATCACCGGCAAAGGCGTGATCCTGGCCAATAACGCGACGCTGGCCGGGCATATTGTCATCGGGAACCATGCCATTGTCGGCGGCCTGGTGGCCATTCACCAGTTTGTCCGGATCGGCGACCATGCCTATATCGGCGGAAAATCGGCCATCACCAAGGATATCCCGCCCTATGTCATCGCCGCGGGAGACCGGGCGACCCTTCATGGATTGAATAAAGTCGGACTTGGCCGGCATGGGTTTTCCGAGAACGCCATCGCCCAGCTCAAAAAATCCTACCGCATCATTTTTCGCATCGGTCTCACCGTCAATGAGGCGGTAGAACGGGTGCTGGCGGAAGTGGAAAATATCCCCGAAGTGTTAAATCTCGTGAATTTTATCAAGACAACCCAGCGAGGGATCACGCGGTAAGTCTGAAGACGATGGCAGATGGCAACTATGAATAAACGCATTGGCCTGATCGCCGGCAGCGGCTCATTTCCGGTCATTTTTTCCCGAAAAGCGGCTTCCAGGGGATTTGCCGTTTGTGCTGTCGGGTTTCATGGCAACACATCCCCGGATTTATCCGATTATGTGGAATCTTTTGAGGTTATCCATATCGGCCAGATCAAGCGGCTCATCAGTTTTTTTAAAAATCATCGCATCACGGAAGCGGTGATGATCGGGGCCATCAAAAAACCGGGCGCGCTCCGCGATATCCGGCCGGATATGAAAGCCATTGCCATGATTGCCAATATGCGGCATGACACCCATGATGACCGGGTTTTAAGGGCATTCGCAAACGTCCTTGAAAATGAGGGTATCCAAATCCGTTCTTCCACGTTTCTGCTTCCGGAGCTTCTGGCTGAATCCGGTTGCTGGACGCGGCGTAAGCCTAACCGGGCCGAGCAGGCGGATATGACGTTAGGCTGGCATATGGCGAAAGAAATCGGACGCCTGGATATCGGCCAGTGCGTGGTGGTCTCAAACGGGACGGTGATAGCGGTGGAAGCCATTGACGGCACGGACAGCACCATCCGTCGCGGTGGTGAACTGAGCAGGGGCCATGCGGTGGTCGCCAAAGTATGCAAGCCGATGCAGGATTTTCGTTTTGATGTTCCGGCAGTGGGTGCTCAGACCATTCAGACCATGCATGAATCCGGAGCGACGGTTCTGGTGATTGAAGCCAGCCGTTCTCTTGTGTTTGACAGAGAGGAAATGATCCGATTGGCTGACCAGTGGGGAATTGCCATTGTGGCAATGGCTCAGGCCAATGATGCACAAGGGAACAGCAATTGAAAAAAATTCGGGCGGCAGTCATCGGTGTGGGATATCTAGGGAAGTTTCATGCGGAAAAGTATGCTGGAATGGAAGCCGTCGAACTGGCTGGCGTGGTGGACACGAAGGCGGCCCGGGCGGAAGAAATCGCATCTCATGTCGGTGTGAAGGCTTTTTATGATTACCGGGACTTGTTCGGCCGGGTGGACGCTGTCAGCATCGCCGCTCCCACGCCTCTTCATTTTGAAATCGGCAAAGGGTTTTTAGAGCAGGGCATTGATGTGCTGATGGAAAAGCCCATCACCGAAACCATCGAACAGGCGGACGTTTTGATTGACCTTGCGGAAAAGAAGGGGCTGGTCCTGCAGATCGGGCATCTGGAACGGTTTAATCCCGCAGTTAAGGCCGTCAAAGAGTTGGTAAACCATCCTGTGTTCATTGAATCCAGCCGGATGAGTGTCTATAATGAGCGAGGCACGGATGTGAGCGTGGTGCTGGATCTCATGATCCACGATATTGATATTATATTAAATTTTGTACAGTCCGGCATTAAATACTGTCATGCCATGGGCGCGTCGGTGGTGTCGGATACAGTGGATATTGCCAATGCCCACATCGAGTTTGACAATGGAACCGTCGCCAAGGTAACCGCCAGCCGGATCGCGAATAAAAATGAGCGGAAAATCCGCCTGTTTCAGAAAGACGGATACATTTCACTGGATTTTGCCAACCGGTCCATTGTTCATGTCCGGCCTAATGGGGGCAAAAACAATTGTCTCATTCCGGGAATGCACATGGAAGAGCAGTGCTTTACGGAAGGGGATGCGCTGGAAGAAGAAATCAAGTCGTTTGTCCGGGCCGTGATTCACCGGGAGCAACCGGAAGTGTCCGGACCCATGGGAAGGGATGCGCTAAAAATCGCCCTGAACATCGGCCGGCAGATCCGGGAATCCCATCTTCGCATTAAACAATAAGGGAATCAGCAAGATGCCGTCAATTCCGAAGTCTTCAGGCCAGAAACGCGTGATGATTATTGCCGGAGAGGCTTCCGGAGATGCTCACGGTGCGCATGTGGTTTCCGCCATGAAACGAAAAGACAGCGCGATTCTTTTCTGTGGTATCGGCGGCCCGGCCTTAAAATCCGCAGGCGTTGAAATCCTGATCGACGCCAATGAACTGTCCGTGGTGGGTATCACGGAAGCGCTGGTCAAAATGCCCCAGGTGCTTAAAAGCATTTCCTTGATCAAAGCGGCGTTGAAGAATTTACGTCCGGATTTGCTGATTCTGGTGGATTTTCCGGATTTTAATCTGCACATTGCCAGCATTGCCAGAAAATTCGGTGTGCCCGTGTTGTATTACATAAGCCCCACCGTATGGGCGTGGCGCGCCGGCCGGATTCATAAGATCAAGAAAAACGTGGATCATATGGCCTTTATCCTGCCTTTTGAGGGGGAATATTACACCCGGCACAATATCCCGGCCACTTTTGTCGGCCATCCCATCTTGGATTATTATGCGTCAGTGGGTGAATCGTTGATTGATCGTTTAGCAGACCATTCGCTGACGGTTGGCCTGCTGCCTGGTTCCCGGCATGGTGAAATTGAAAAAAATCTCCCGGCAATGCTGGCGGCGGCGCGTCAATTGCAGGACCGGTTCCCGGGTATACGGTTTCTTCTGTCTGTGGCGCCTACCATCAGTCGTGACTTGCTGGAAACCTATGTTGGTCCATACAAAAATAACTGCCATATCACACTGGTGGAAAATAATGTGGTGGATATTTTTCAAAACAGCGCGCTCGTGATTGCGGTTTCCGGCACGGTCACGTTGGAAACAGCCATTCACTGCGTTCCCATGGTGATCGTATACAAGGTTTCTCCCATCAGTTATTCGGTGGGCCAAGCCTTGATAAAAGTGGATCATATTGGTATTGTCAATATCATTGCCGGTGAAGGCATTGTCCCGGAACTGATTCAAAAGGCCGTAACCCCCGGAAATATCGCAAGAACAGCCGGGGATTTGCTGGATGACCCGAACCAGCTGGCGCGTATCCGGGAGAAACTGGCATCCGTCAGGGCCCTGCTGGGGGAACCGGGGGCGGCAGAACGGACTGCGGATATCGGATTGTCCCTTTTATATAAGGGCCTATCATTCCCCCAGGCTTAGTAAGCTTCCTTTTATGCCTTTCGTAAATCAGCTCATCGCATAATTACCGGCATCAGTCGCCAGTAGGTCCGCAAATATCCGTTCTTGAATAATATATTATCAGCCGGTATATGAAAGGATAATTAATGGTAATGATGGAAAATCAGGATATCCGGTGGATCCAGCGTTTTGCCAATTTCAGGAAAGCCGTATCTCAGCTTTCCAGATTTATTGAAAATTCGCCTTTGAACGAACTTGAAGAGCAAGGACTTATTCAGTGCTTTGAATATACCTTTGAGCTGGCATGGAATACAATGAAAGATTTTTATGAAAGTCAGGGTGAGACGGAAATACAGGGAAGCCGCGATGCGATCCGGCTGGCATTTAAAAGGGGGCTCATTGAAAACGGCGAGACGTGGATGAAAATGATAAAAAGCCGAACACTCACTTCCCATACATATAATGAAGATATCGCCGCTGAAATTTCAAAAGCTGTGTTTGATATGTATTATCCGGAATTTATCCGGTTGATGGATAAATTTAACGATCTGAAAAAGAAAGAAAAAATCAGGCTATGAAATTCGGTCTGACAGATGAAACCATCGAACAGATCAATGGTGTTTTTTCCAGACATCCGCAAATAGAAGAAGCGATCATTTACGGATCACGGGCAAAAGGCAACTATAGAAATGGTTCGGATATTGACTTGACACTCTCTGGAATCGGCTTAAATCTGGATGTTATAACTCAATTAAGCCTTGAACTTGATGATCTGCTGCTGCCGTATAGCTTTGATATTTCTATTTATCAGCAGATCAGCAATCCCGATCTTCTAAAGCACATTCAGCGCGTTGGGATTGTTTTCTATAAAAAACAGTTAATTCAGTAAACAAATGGTGAAAATACATTGAAAATTAAAGAGCGCCACAAGCAGTTGCTGGAATACATCAAAGGTAGCTGGGTCAAATTGTTTTTTTCCATGGTCTGCATGCTGGCAGTGGCGGGTACGAGTTCCATAACCGCGTTTATCGTCAAGCCGGTGCTGGATGATATTTTTTTAAAGCAGAACGTCGCCATGCTCAAGCTCATGCCGATTATGGTGGTCGTCATCTTTATTTTGCGCGGCGCGGCCATGTACGGCGAGGAATATCTGATGAATTATGTGGGTGAGCATATTATCAGACGGCTGCGAGACGCCCTTTTTGACCGGATTATCGATTTGCCGCTTGCTTTTTTTCACAAGGAGCGCACCGGGGTGCTGATGTCACGGATTACCAATGATGTCAACGTGATTAAAAATATGGTGTCCACCGCAGTGACCGGATCGCTGAGAGATGTGTTCACCATTCTCGGATTGGCGGGGGTTATTATTTACCGGGACTGGAAACTGGCCCTGATCGCCATTTTCGTACTACCCCTGGCCTTTTATCCCATACTGGAATTTGGCCGCAGGGTCCGGCGGTTTTCCACCAGCAGCCAGATAAGTATGGCCGAACTCAATGCCTTTCTTCATGAAACCTTTACCGGCAATAAAATTGTTAAAGCCTTTGGCATGGAAGAGACGGAAAAACAGTCTTTTTTTGAAAAAAGCCAACAGGTGTTCCGGTTTGAGGTCAAATCCTTCCGGGCCAAAGCCCTGACTTCCCCGGTGATGGAGGCGATCGGAGGCATCGGCGTCGGACTGGTGATCTGGTATGGCGGTCATAACGTTGTCAGCGGGGCTTCCACTCCCGGCACTTTTTTCTCCTTTATGACAGCCGTCATGTTGCTCTATACGCCGGTGAAGAAGCTTTCAAAACTCAACAATACGATTCAGCAGGGGTTGGCTGCTTCCGACCGGGTGTTTGATATTCTGGAAGCCCGGTCCGATATACTGGACCCGGAATCTCCGCAACCGGTAAAACATGGCTCCCACCGGGTGACATTTGATCATGTGTCCTTTTCCTATGGGGGCGGGGATGGCGAAACCGATACTGTTTTGAAAGATATCAATCTGGATGTGATGCCGGGTGAAATCATTGCCCTGGTGGGAATGAGCGGCGGTGGAAAGACTTCCCTGGTGAACTTGATCCCGCGATTTTATGATGTGACCGCTGGCGCAGTCCGTCTGGATGGGATGGATATCCGGGAGATCGCCATCAGGGACCTCCGCAGGGAAGTGGCCATTGTCACCCAGGAACCGATTCTGTTTAACGACACCATTCGGAATAATATCGCCTACGGCAAGCCGGATGCATCAGAACAGGATGTTTTTAACGCGGCAAAAGCAGCCTATATTTTTGATTTTGTGCAAACCCTGCCCAAAGGATTTGACACAATCATCGGCGAGTTGGGCAGCCGGCTGTCCGGCGGTGAAAAACAGCGCATGTGCATTGCCCGTGCGCTCTTAAAGGACGCCCCGATTCTGATCCTGGATGAGGCCACGGCATCTCTGGATACCGAATCCGAGCGTCTGGTCCAAAAGGCCCTTGAAAACCTGATGAAAGGGCGGACCTCCTTTGTGATCGCCCACAGGCTCTCCACCATCTCCTATGCCAGCAAGATTGTGGTGATTGTCGGGGGCCGGATTGTGGAAGAGGGCGGGCATGAGGAATTGCTCGAAAAAAAGGGCGAGTATTATACCCTGCATCAAATGCAGTTTGCGGACAATACCGGCGAAGCTTTGGCGGAAAACCCCGCTTCTGCGTTGTGCGAATCCTGATGAAATTAAATTCAGTCGTTCATCGTTACATCCTGAAGGAACTGATTCCACCCTTCGTCATGAATCTGGTGTTTTTCATGTTTGTTTTTCTGATGCGCCAGATTCTTGAAATCACCCATGTGATCGTTAATTACCAGGTCAGTATCCTGACTTTTTTTCTCATGCTGGCCTTTTCCATGCCGTATTTTCTTGCCTATATTATTCCCATGTCGGTGATGATGAGCGTGCTGCTGACGTTTCTCCGGCTTAGCAACGACAATGAAATCGTGGCCCTTAAAGCCGGCGGCATCAGTCTGTATTATTTGCTCCCGCCGGTGATCGTTTTCAGCGTCCTGAGCGCTTTGCTGGGCGCCGGTATGTCAATATACGGTATCCCGTGGGGGCAGCAGGCTTATAAAAAACTGGCCCTGGAAGTGGTTCAGTCGAATTTTAACGTGGGATTAAAAGAACGGCAATTCATTGACAGCTTTGACGGCGTGACGTTTTATGTCAATAAAATCGATTTAAAAAATAATTCGCTTCACGATATTTATATTGAAGACCAGCGCAATGAAAAGCTGTCCAGCACCATTGTCGCTCCGGAAGGCAGAATATTCGCAGGAGAGGATAAGTATTCTTTTATATTAAGTCTTTATAAAGGAACGATCAATCAGGTGGATGTGGATGGCCGCGCGGTCTATGCCACAAAATTTGACACCTATGATTTCCGGCTGGATTTAAAAGGAAGCATGAAGAATATCAGCCAGCGTGCGAAAAAAGAAAAGGATATGAGTTTGGAAGAATTGATCGCTTATTTAAAAACAGGCGATTCGCAAGGGAAAAAATATCTTGCCGTGAAGATGGAGCTTCATAAAAGATTTTCCATCCCGTTCGCCTGCATTGCTTTGGGCGTCCTGGCGGTCCCTCTGGGTATCGGGTCGTCCGCCACCCGGAAAACAGCAGGGATGGGCATCGGTTTAATCGCTTTTTTATTGTATTATCTGCTTTTGTCCGCCGGGCTGGTGTTTGGTGAATCCGGGAGCCTTCCCCCGGTTTTTGGCATGTGGATGCCGAATGTGATCATGGGTGCGCTGGGGATTTATCTGATGGTGAGAACGGCCAGCGACCGGCCTCTGGAAATGTTCAGCCAGCTCAATCGCCTGGCCCGCAAGCTATTGAGGCTGAGGAGTTTAGGGTAGATGTCCGTCATCCATAAATATATCACCCGTCTTTTTTTTAAATACTTTGGCATGGTGATGGGGCTGGTGATTGCCGTTTATCTGTCCATTGATTTTTTCTCACGAATCGATAAATTTCTGGAAGCCGGGATTCCCTCATCACTGACCCTTGCCTTTTTTCTGTATAAAATTCCGCTTATTGTCTCTCAGATTACACCCATTGCGGTTCTTTTGGGGGTGTTGACCGTATTCGGGCTGATGTCTAAAAACAATGAGATCCTGGCGCTCAAGAGCGGCGGGATCAGCGCCTATTACCTGTTGCAGCCCATGGTGGCCATCGGCATGGTTTTAAGCATTTTGCTGTTTGTTTTTTCCGAAGCGGTGGTGCCGATGACCGTCATCAAGTCAAACCGGATAGAGGAAAAAACATCGAAAAAAAACCTCATGACATCCCGGGGGAAAAACATATGGATTCGCGGGGACCGGACCATCAGCCATATCACTTATTATAATCCTTCCGATAAAACCATATCAGGGATCAGCGTGGCCTGGTTTAATCAGGACTTTGTGCTGACCGGCAGAATCAATGCCCGGAAAGGTGAGTACCTGGATGGGCGCTGGGTGTTTTATGATTGTCTCATTCAGGAGCGGCTTGATATTTCGCCGGAAAATCGCCATGAGGACGTCTATGACGGCAAAATGGGACAGCTGGATCTGCTGCCCAAGGATTTGCTGCGCGTGGCCATAGAATCCGAGGAATTGCCGTTTTTTCAACTCTATCGCTATATCCGGAAAGTGGAAAGCCAGGGGTATGACGCCACCAAATACCGTGTGGATTTTTACGCCAAAACCGCTTTCCCCTGTATTTGTTTGATTATGACCCTGTTCGCTTCAGGTCTGGCCTTGCGGGGAACATCGCGGGACGGCATCACTACCGGATATGCCTATGGCATATTGGCTGTCCTGGTTTACTGGCTGTTTTATAGTTTTTGTTTGTCTCTGGGATATGGAAGCATGCTTCCCCCGTTGATTGCCGCCTGGACCGCCAATCTGATTTTTTTATGCGCTTCAGGGCTGGCGGTATACAATCTGGAATAAAAACAGGGGTCAGAATTCAGGCTAAAGGGGTTTTGTTCAAGTGGGCATTGGGGCAAAAGTCGAGAGGGTCATTTCCGGCCGATCAGAATCAAACGGTTTCTTCGTCCGTTTTCTGGACGGCCTTTCCATGGTTTACGGTTTTGCCGTGAAGATGCGGGCGGTTTTATACAATAAAAACATCCTGAAATCCGGCCGGCTTTCCTGCCGGGTGGTTTCCGTCGGAAATATAACCGCCGGCGGAACCGGCAAGACCCCTGTCACCATGCATGTCGCGCAGCTACTCAGAGACGCCGGATATTCGACGGTCGTGATCAGCAGAGGGTATAAAGGCCGGGCCGAAAATTGCGGCGGGATTGTCAGTGATACGGACACGGTTCTCATGGGGCCGGAAGACAGCGGAGACGAACCCTTTATGATGGCGGCAAGACTGCCGGGTGTTCCGGTGCTGGTGGGAAAAGACCGGTTGGCGATGGGGAGACTGGCGATGAAACGGTTCAGCCCGGATGTGATTGTTCTGGACGACGGCTTTCAGCACCGCCGGCTTTTTCGTGATATGGATATCGTCCTCATTGACGAAACTTCATTCAGGGCGGATATGCGATTGTTGCCAAGAGGCCCCTTGCGGGAGCCGGTTTCCGCTCTTGGGCGGGCGGATCTGATTGTTTTGACCCGGTCTTCAGGCCCGTCCACTCCAGCTATAGAAATCCTGGCCGGTCTTGCGCCGGGGAAACCGGTGTTCCGCTCCTCCCATGCGCCTTATGTATGCGGGGTGTTCAAGGATGGGGCCTTTGCGGCCGGGGCGGACCAGGCGGATGATCCTTCAGGAATGTCCCGGAGTTTTGAATTGTTAAAAAAAGCGAACGTTTTTGTGTTTTCAGGCATTGCGAACAACCAGGCGTTTCAGGACATGGTGGCCGGAATGGCCAGGGCTGTGGTGGGAGAAATGGCGTTTCCCGACCATCATCATTACACGGATGCGGATATGAATGCCATTGTGGGCCAGGCGGAAAAAAGATCCGCAGACTTTCTGGTGACCACGGAAAAAGATTATGTTAAACTCAACGGCAAACGAATCGGTTCGATAGGCTTGGTGGTCATCGGTATCGACATGTCGTTTCAAGGACAGGAAACAGCGTTTGCACAATGCATTCAAAACATGATCGCCGGTAAACCCCATGAATGAATTGATGAAAGAGACAAGTAAGGAATGAAGAAACCGTTTACGCGAAAACAACTCGCATCGGGCAGGTTCGACATCCTGTGTAAAGGAAGATGGGCGAATGCGGATCTCTATCTGTTTCAACAGGGACGGTCCCGCTGGGTGATCAAGGATTTTTTCCCCTGCCCGCCATTGATCCGGAAAACATGGGGCCGTTTTATTGCCCGGAGGGAATATCAGGCGTTCATCAAGTTAAGGGGGATTCCCGGAATGCCCGAAGCCTCCTTTCTGATGGATGATTACGCGGTCTGTTACCGGTTCATTGCCGGAAAAACATTAAAAGACACGCCGCCCGAAGCCGTCGGTCCTGAGTTTTTCCTGAAACTGGAAGCCCTGGTGATCCGGATGCATGCCCGGAATCTGGTGCATCTGGATATTCGCAACCGGCGAAATATCCTGGTGACAGACGCCGGAGAACCTGCCCTTCTGGATTTTCAGACCAGCCTTCATCTGGAACACATGCCCAAATCCCTTCGGAATTTATTGATGGACATTGATTTTTCAGGGGTCTACAAGTGCTGGAACAATATCCAGCCGGAAACCCTTGACCCTGAAAGAAAGGCCCGGCTGGAGACGATTAATAATAAACGGTCCCTGTGGATGTTTAAAGGCTACCCCAAGCTGATCAAGGGGGAGCGCCGGAGAGATGATCAGTGATGGCTCTGCAACAGAGCATGGTTTATTCACAATCCATGGCTAACGCCGCCTGATAAAACATGAACGTCAGTAATCCCTCACAGGACAAGGACGGCTTAATCAAGCCGCTGTTCTCATCAAGACGTTCTATCTTCGATTTCATGGTTTCAAGATCCATCAAAAGAGCAAGGATTTGGTCCCGGGTATCCGGCGGCACATTTTGTTCCGGATCAATTTTTTCCCATTTGATCCGCTGATTCCGGATGATTTTTACAGAAGCATCGGTTAACTGTTGCGCCTGACGGGGAAACAGTTTCTGGGAATGGGCATATTTTTTTATGGCATCGATAAGCCGGGCTTTTGTATTTTCAACCTCCGGCCGGAACGAATCAACCAAGTCCCCCGGCAGGGATAAATGAATGTCTTCCAGTCGCTGCCGGTGATCGCGAAGCTTTTCTTTGAATTCCTCTTCCGCGGCTTTCCAGAAAATCCGGCTGGAATTTTTGAACAGTTCCATTTCAGTGGAATTTCGCTGGATTCCCCGTGTTTTAACCCGAATGATTTCAGGAATCAGCTTTGCCGTTTTCTCAAACAGGCGCCGGCCGGTGGCAATGTAAAAAATGATTCCCGTCACGGCATACCAGTCCTGAAGATGGAAAATGCCGGGCATTTGCATCCCGAAAACATCCTGTAACGCATGGTTGCTGAAAAGGTGCGATGGGGTCATGTAGGACGGGGTGCCTGCCAGCATTGGTTGCTGGATCTCCTCATTGTCATTGATGCGGAACCTGACCGCGGTTTCAAGATCAATGAGGCCTAAATCATATGCATCCGGATCTGAGAGATGCCAATGATGGCTGTCTTTTTTCCTTGCCACAAGCATATTATCGGGCTTTAAATCCCTGATGCTGATTCCCAGATTTTTTAAGTGGTTCAGAAGCGTCAGGGTTTTGATGATCAGCATTTCAATATTGGCCCCATGATTGTCAAAAATCTTTTTCTGCACACAGGCCCGGACGCAACGGTAATAGTCTTCAACGGTTTTCCGGTTTTCACTGATCACCTGAGAAAGCAGTTGATGGATTTTATCTGGAAAATCCGTCGCTGTTAAATCCTTGCCAAAGTGAGGAGGCTGGTCCGCCAGCGAAGCAAACAGCCATTCCTGTTTTTCGTAATCCGGCACAACCCCAGGTCCGGGAGTCTGCTGAAAAAGCGCGTCAAGCTTTACATTCAACTGTTTATTCAGGTCATTGATCCTGGAAAAAAGGGTTTCGTTCCCGCTCCCGTAAAGGCTTTCAAACGCAACAGGATCGTCAAGGATATGACTGGTTCTGATGATTTCATCGTTCATCCGGTCTTTTTCATTGTGAATTTTTTCAATGACCTGATCAAAAAAAGCATGCTGAGACAATTCCATAAAAAAAACAAATTGACCATTGATTTTGAGATACCGCTGAAACCGGGGCTCTTTTTCCAGCAACCGGATGTAATCTGCTTCTCCGGCATCGGGGGCCGGATTGATTTTCTTTGAAATTTCAGGAATTTTTCCAAGAATGGCGGACAAACTGGGGGCCAGGGATGCAACAGCCGGAGATAAATGCCTTGAAATGGATTGCTCAAGGTCTATACTTTTAAGATATGTTTTAAAATCCGCAAGCGGAACCGGCGGAATTTTGATCACCAGAAAATCGTCATAAGTGATCATGTAACAGGCGCTTTTGCTTTCAACCGATTGGCCGATCTGCCGGGCGCTCATTCGCCTGGATTTGATTTCCGGTCCGCTCCTGATGCGAAGTTCATAAATCTGGTCACGGGCCGGACCGGAAGAGACGGGTTGATATTCCTTCCGCCAGTTTCCGGAATCCGGGACAGCGGATTGGAGAAAGAAGATATCCAGAAAAAATTGTATAATCGGGTCGAATGGGGTCATGGCAAGAAGGTCATGTTTGGGTTAAATCAGGAGACAGGAGACAGGAGACAGTAGGAAGAAGACAGAATAAAAAGGCATGAATCATTTTTATTCTGACTCCTGAATTCTGGCTACTGGCTCCTGACTACTGAATATCCTTGATCCATTATGGTCAAACGCGTTATATTGTTGATGTGTACACGGGATGCTTTTATTTTGTCGTATCGGCTCAGGTATTTTACATTTATTCTGTCTTCTGTCTTCTGACTCCTGACTCCTGTATTCCGGCTCCCTGAGCCCTTACACTCTATCAAACAATTCAACCCAATGAAAGGGCTGAATCATCATGCCCACATTAACATTGTCCTATAACGATCAGGAACTGCACACCTATCCGGTGTCTGCGGAACGGCTCCTTAAAATCGGGCGCAGCGATCAAAATGATATTATTATTGATGAAGCCGCTGTTTCAAGTGTGCATGCAGAAGTCGAATTTGATCATGATGGATTTTATCTGACCGACATTCAAAGCAAAAACGGAACGTTTATCGACGGAGAACTGATCATTTCCAGAAAATTGAAAAACGGTAATGTGATTACCATCGGCACTTACTCGCTTTTGTTCAAATATGATGTCAGTGAAAATTTCCGCGAGGAAGCCGATTCCATCAGCCAGGCGACCATGATGCTGGATACATCGATCCACCGGTCGAAACTGGCAAAAAGCCTGTCGGAAATCGGCGAAGAAAAAGAAACTGTCAAATCCCGGGGAATGATCACCTTTCTGGATGGGAGCCGTGAACCCTTTGCGATTGATAAACCCCTGGTTAAAATCGGCAAGGAGCCCGGCTGTGATATCGTCGTCAAAGGCCTGTTCATCGGCAAAGCGGCGGCCGAGATCCGTCAGAGCAAAGAAAATTTTTATATCAGGCCTTCCATTGAAAAAAGCAGACTAAAGGTAAACTATAAAACCGTCAAAGAAGAAACCATTTTAAAGGATTTTGATGTGATTGAGGTGGGAGCGGCCAAAATGCAGTTCTATCTCAGTATGCCATGATGGGATCTGTTTCCCGCCATGCGGAATATATGGCGAATGACCATTAAATGACCATCTGCTGACCTGCCATGAACATAAAAAAAACTCCCGGCTCCCGGCCGGAAAAACGCAACGAATCCCCTTCGTTTCTGAAGCGTTATGAATTCCTGCTCTGGCTGCAGGTGATGCTTCTGTGCATTGTTTTCTTAGGTATTGTCCTGATCCTGGCAAATCCGCCTCAATCAGGATGGCTTTCCGGGGACCGAATCCCCTTCATTCTGTGCGGCATAATGGCGGCCCTCTCCATCTCCATCTTTATCCTGCTATACAGCCGGTTTATCGGTCCGGCCAAAAAGCTGACCGGGTACATTCTTCTCAGACAGCGGAAAGAGCCGGTTGAGCCGCAGAAAATTAAAAAGATTCCCCAGGACTGGAAACCCTGGTTTAACATCATCACCTGGCTTTTTGAGCGGATGGAAAATCTCGAAAACCGCCTTGATTCTGAAAAGCTTGACCAGCAGATCGGGACCAATCTTTTGCGGCGGTTTTCCTGGGCGTTTGAGCGCAATGAGATTCTCACACGGGAACTGACGGCAAAAAATGTTGAACTGGAAAAAGAAATCGCGCTCAACCAGAAATCAAACAGGGAACTGAAGCGTCACCGGGACCATCTGGACGATCTGGTAAAAGAACGGGCGGCGGATTTATATAAAACCAATAAACAGTTGGAAGCCGCCATTAAGGAAGCCCATATCCAGGAGGAAATCGCGAAAAAAGCAAATCTCGCCAAAAGTCAGTTTCTGGCCAATGTCAGCCATGAGATCCGGACACCCCTGAATTCCATCATCGGCTTCACCGACCTGTTGGCTGATTCGGATTTAAAACCCTATCAGCGGGATTTCATGAAGACGGTCACCAAAAGCAGTGACGCATTACTGAATTTAATCAATGATATCCTCGACCTTTCCAAGATCGAGGCGGATGAACTGGTCCTGGAGTCCATTGATTTTTCTCTGGAACTGCTGGCATATGATGTGTTTGAAATGATCCGGCCGGCCATTGGAAACAAACCCATTGAACTTGTCTGCCGGATTGATGACGGGGTGCCGTCTTATGTTAAAGGCGACGCCACCCGGGTCCGGCAGATTCTGCTTAATCTGGTCGGCAATGCCACAAAATTCACCGAAAAAGGTGAAATCCTGCTTTCGATCCATAGGGATGGGGAGTCCGGGGGGCGGCAACAGATCCATTTTAAAATTAAAGACAGCGGCATCGGAATCCCCCGGAAAAAACTCGACCTGATTTTTGACCCTTTTCAGCAGGCCGACGGCTCCACCACCCGCAAATATGGCGGCACAGGCCTTGGGCTGCCCATTTCCAGGAAGCTTGCCATCGCCATGGGCGGAAATATATCCGTTGAAAGTGATATCACGGTCGGTTCCGTATTCCATTTTACCGCCTGGTTTGAGAAATCGGATAAGGCAGATTCCTGGAAAATGGCCACCGCCGGTTTTGCGGGAAAGCAGGTGCTCATTGTTGATGACAGTCAAAGCAATCTGGACATTTTGAGGAGCGCTCTGGAATCTTCGGGTATCCGGGTCGCGGACCTCAGAAACGGAGTGGAAGTGCTGCCGACGCTTGAACGGGCCATTATCGCCGGCAACCCCTTTGACTGCTGTATTATCGACACCCGGATGCCTGGAATGGACGGCTATGAAATCGCCCGTAATATCAGGGCTTCAAAAAAACCTGTCATCGCCAGGCTTCCTTTGATCGCCGCTTCGTCTTCCCTTGAGCACGAACCCCTGCTTTTCGCCAAGGCCGGATATGATCAATCCATTATCAAGCCGGTCCGCCGTGAAAAACTTTTTCAAGTTTTAGATGAGGTCCTGAAAGGGAATAAAACAACAGGATCAAAGCAGATGATGGAGAAAGCCGCTTCCATTCCTGCCGCAGATGCCGGTGGCATTGATCAAACCCGGATACTGGTGGCGGAAGACAACCCGGACAACCGGAAATTAATTAGAATAATGCTGGAAAATGCGGGGTGCGAAGTCACTCTGGCCGAAAACGGCCGTAAGGCAGTGGATGCCTTTCTGGACACGCCCCATTATTTTGATCTGGTGTTAATGGATATCCAGATGCCGGAAATGGATGGTTTTGGCGCATTAAACGCCATCCGGAAAAAAGGATTTAAAATCCCCGTCATTGCCCTGACGGCCCATGCTTCAAAAGAACACCGGGAAGAATGCATCAGGGCCGGAATGGATGATTATCTGACCAAGCCGATAAAAAAAGACGCGTTGACGGCCACCCTTATCAAACATGTTAAAAAAAACAAAGCCCCTTCATCACCATACGAACGTAAATAAAAACAGCACGATATAGCAAACACCGGTTGCGATCATGTTCGTCATGACATTGTTTTGTTTAATGCTTTCCGCATTAAAGGACCGGAGCTTGTTTTTATCAAACCGCTTGAAGGTCGGCAGATACGGAGGAATATCCCGCCGGAACTGTTCATAATCCTCGCCAAAAAGATCCAGCAGAATTTTTTCCTCCCGGTTGACCCGGTTGACCATGTAAAAATAATAAATAATTGTGGCAAGCAGCATCAGCCAGAGATTGCCGGTCATCATCAGGATGCCCAGAATCAGAAAATACCGTCCGATATACATGGGGTTGCGCACAAACATATACGGCCCGGTGACCGTGAGCGTTTTTTTGGTTTTGATGGTGGACATGCACCAGATCTGGAGCGCTTCCCCGAGGATGGAAACCAGCAGGCCGGGGAAAAACCAGACAGGTTTGAGAAGGGTGAGCATGAGAAGAAAGAGCACGATGCCAAGGGGCAGGCGAAGGTTCACAAGGACTTTTCGGATTTTGGGGTCATTGAACAAGGTGTTGATTCTGTCTAAAAAATTATCCGGCATGGCGCTTTCCTTATATTTTCAGGTATGGGGTTTATTTCGCTTGCGGCAAAATTTCAGGCCTTCTTATGGTATGATTTGAATATAATGTCAACCGGTTTTAATTATTGAAGATTTATCAATGAGGCGGCTGACGCGGTCAATGTCTTCCGGCCGGTCAACGCCAACACTTTGAAGCTTGGTGATGACCACATGGATGGGAATTCCGTTTTCCAGCAGACGGAGCTGTTCGAGTTTTTCAATGGCCTCCAGGCGTCCCGGCGGCAGGGAAACGAATTGTTTTAAGGCGTTCATCCGGAAGGCGTAAAGGCCGATGTGTCCCAGAAATTCAATGGTTTCGGCCTCTCTGGGGTAGGGGACAAGGGACCGTGAAAAATAAATGGCGCGATTGGCGGCGTCCAGAACCACTTTCACCTGGTCCGGATTGTCGGCTGTCCGGCGGTCAATGACACGGGCGAGGGTGGAAACACAGGCGGAAGGATCTGCAAACGGCGCAATCAGTTCGGAAATCATTCGTGGCTGCATGGCCGGTTCGTCCCCCTGAATGTTCACCACCACCGCGTTATCCGGAATATGCATCTGAAGAGCGGCTTCCAGCACACGGTCCGTGCCGCTGGGATGGTCGTCACGGGTCATGATCACCGGCACGCCTAAGTTTCTGGCGGCGGCTTCAATCCGGCTGTCATCGGTGGCCAGGGCCACCGCTTCCATTTCAGGGCATTGGCTGGCCCGCTGATACACGTGCCAGAACATGGGCATGCCGTGAATTTCAGCAAGGGGTTTGCCCGGAAAGCGGGAAGATGCGTACCGGGCCGGAATAATGCCGTAATATCGGGTGGGTGGCGGCATGGGCAGTTCCTTTATAAAAAATCCGGCAGAAAAAAATCCGGATTTTTTTCTCGTATTGATTTATACTCATTCTGTTTGCACAGCTGACTATATAAGACAAACCGTTGCCGTGCAAGTTGAAAGCATGCGGTTAAAAACGATTTCACCACAGAGGCTATCAAGACCGCAGAGATAACTTATAAAAAAATTCTCTCTGCGTCCCAGCGTCCCAGCGGGATCAAAAAAATGCTCGCGCAGAGGCGCTGAGAAAAAGAGAAGTTTAAAATGACTTTGACATCAAAAATAAAGAGACTGTCATGAATGACGATTTTGAATCCATTGTCCGGCAGATCAGCAGTGTGCTTCTTGGAAAAGAAGTTCAGGTGAGGCTGGCCCTGACCTGCCTGTTCGCCAGAGGACATCTCCTCATCGAAGACTTGCCCGGCATCGGGAAAACCACCCTGGCAAAGGTTCTTGCCAAATGTCTGGGCATGGAGTTTCAGCGTATCCAGTTTACCAGCGACATGCTGCCCGGCGATATTCTGGGCGTCTCGATTTTTGATCAGAACGCCGCCGCCTTCCATTTCCATCCCGGCCCGGTTTTCACCCAGGTGCTGCTGGCCGATGAAATCAACCGGGCCACGCCCAAGACCCAGAGCGCCCTGTTAGAGGCCATGGAAGAACAGCAGGTAACCATTGAAGGGGAAACCCGTGCCCTGGCAAAACCCTTTTTTGTGGTGGCCACCCAGAACCCCCTGGAGCATTCCGGCACGTTTCCCCTGCCCGAGTCCCAGCTGGACCGGTTTCTGATGCGCATTCAACTCGGTTATCCGGACCGGGCGGCGGAAAAAAAGATTTTACAAGGCGTCGGCGCCCAGTCGATTCTGGAGGACATGAATACCTGCCAAATGCACGACTCGGTTCTTAATATTCAGGCCAAAATCAGTCAGGTGC
The DNA here is from genome assembly GCA_003599885.1 of Desulfobacteraceae bacterium. Classification (GTDB taxonomy): domain Bacteria; phylum Desulfobacterota; class Desulfobacteria; order Desulfobacterales; family Desulfosalsimonadaceae; genus SURF-3. The sequence continues at coordinate 76,931 of QZKW01000077.1, forward strand.
ATGCCTCGGATACATTTATTGATTATCTTCAGGATATCATCGCCTTTACCCGGACGTCGCCCCATTTTTACGTCGGCCTCTCGCCCCGGGCCGGTCTTGCCCTGCAACAGGCGGCCCGGTCCTGGGCCCATCTGCACGGCAGGGATTACATGGTTCCGGAAGACCTTCAGGTGGTGCTGCCCTGGGTAACCGGTCACCGGCTCCGGTCCCGGGCCGAAGGAATGGAAATCCCGCGCAACAAGCTGATGGAATTGTTCGCGCAGGTGCCGGTGCCCCTTTGAAACCCCTGTTCAAACGGCCTTTCGGCCAAATTCTCTGGTTCGGGCAGAAACGGGATGTCCTGCCCGTGACCTGCCACCGCCGCCGGGTCTATATTCTGCCCACAAGCCACGGCCTGCTTTTCCTCGGCATTCTTTTCGCCATGCTGCTCGGTTCCATCAATTACAACAATAACCTGGGGTTTTTGCTGGTGTTTCTTCTGGGCAGCATCGCCCTGGTGTCCATGATCCACACCTACCGCAACCTGCTGAATCTCACCATTCTTTCCATTTCCGCACCCCCGGTGTTCGCCGGTGCAATGGTCCGCATCGAACTGATGGCGGGCGCCGGGCATACCCATCGCACGGCCATTGGTTTCAGGATAGAAGAAGATGACGTTTCCGTCGCCGATATCGCGGCGGGCGGGGAACAAATCGTCGGGGTCAGCGCAAAGGCACAGGAACGGGGTATTTTCAGGCCCGGCCGAATCGTTATCTGGAGCCGTTATCCGCTGGGTATTTTCCGGACATGGGCGGTCCTTAAGCCGGATGTGTCGTGTCTGGTCTATCCCAAACCCGTGTCCGGCCCACTGGCATATAGCAGCGGGCGTAAAGATGACGGGGTAAGCGAAAATCTCAACCGGCGGGGAGTGGATGACTTTGCTGGCCTCAAACCCTATCAGCCCGGCGACCCCATTAACCGGATTTCCTGGAAAAGCCTTTCCAGGGGGCACGGCATGTTTGTCCGGGAATTTACCGGCACCGGCGGCACGACGGTCATGATCGACCATGGAAAAATTCCCGGCCAGGACATGGAATGGAAGCTGTCCCGGATGTGCGACATGGTGCTCAAGGCCCATGCCATGAACGCGGAATACGGCCTGCGGCTTCCGGACCAGGCCATCCCGCCGGAGAGGGGTGAACGGCACAGGCACCGCTGCTTAAAGGCGCTGGCGATGTATGGGAAGCATGATGAAAATGATGAATGATAAGTGATAAATGATGAAAATGCCGCCCCCCCATAAAACCCTCCTTCCCATTCTGTTCGCCCTTGTGGTGGCCATCCTGCCGCATATCGTCCGGCTGCCGCTCTGGATTATTTTCTGGTGCGCCGGCATGTGGGGATATCAGGTGGGGACGCTGAAATCCGGCTGGCCGGGGCCGGGGATTGTTCTCCGGCGAATTCTCACAGGCATCGGGATTGCCGGGCTCCTGCTGACTTACACCACCCGTCTGGGACCGGATGCGTATCTTGGCCTGCTGGCGATCATGGCGGCATTAAAGCCGTTTGAAATGCTTTCTCACCGCGACCGGATGATCACGGTTTTTCTGGCTTATTTTATTGTGATCACCAGCCTTTTCCAGTCTGAAACCCTGGCCATCACCCTTTACATGTTCGTTTCCGTTGGCATCACCACGGCTGTGCTGGTCCGCATCAATGATCCGGAAGGGCGGTTCAGCAACAATCTCAAACTGTCGGGTGTCATCATGGCCCAGGCAATGCCCTTGATGGCGGTCCTGTTTTTGCTGTTTCCCCGGATTCAGGGCAGTTTGTTCGGATTGTCCCTGATGGGCGGCGCAAAAAGCGGATTTTCGGATTCGATGAGTCCGGGCAGCGTGTCCATGCTTGTGGAAAATGATGCTGTGGCGTTTCGGGCGGAATTTGACGGGTGGATACCGCCGCCGGAGCTGCGGTACTGGCGCGGCATTGTGTTTGAGAATTTTGACGGCCGGAAGTGGAGCATGGAAAGGCAAACTCCGGAAACCACCGGGCTGCTGTCCGGCAGTCAGGCCGCCGCCTATACCATCAATCTGGAACCCCATCAGGGCCGGTGGCTGTTCGCCCTGGAAATGCCGTCGCAAATTCCCCGGTCCGCGATACTGTTCACGGACAACACGCTTCGCTCCCGTAGGCCGGTTTTTAAGACCCTGCGGTATTCATTGTCGTCCAATACCCGGTATGACGCCGGGACCGAAGACCCGGACCATCTTCTCCGCCTGACCCGTCTGCCGGAAGCCCTCAATCCCCAAGCCATTGAACTGGCAAAGGAGATAACGCAAACTGCCGGGGGGGTGGATGAAAAAATCGATCGGATATTACAATTTTTTGAAGCGGGCGGGTTCGTCTATACATTGCAGCCGCCGCGCCTGGGCCGTCATCCGGTGGATGATTTTCTGTTTAAGTCCAAAAAAGGGTATTGCGAGCATTATGCGTCGGCGTTTGCGGTGATGATGCGCGCCGTTGGCATCCCGGCCCGGATTGTGGGCGGGTACCTGGGGGGTGAGCGCAACCCCTATGGGAATTTTCTGGTGGTCCGGCAAAACGACGCCCATGTCTGGGTGGAAGTCTGGCATCCGGACAGGGGCTGGCTCAGGGTGGACCCCACCGCAGTCGTTGCGCCGGAGCGGATTACCGGCGGCATGGAAGAGGCCCTGGGGCAGACCGGTTTGATGCGGAAATATTTCGGGGGCATATCGAATCTAATGGACCAGATCCGTTTCGGATGGGAGGCTATCAGCGCCGGATTCAGCGCCTGGTTCCAGGGCTATTCCTACGAACAGCAGCGGGCCTTGCTGGAAAAAATCGGCATTACCGCCGACAATTGGACGTCATCCCTAAAAGCTTTGGCGATACTTCTTCTCATCCTGGTTGTGGCCACCGCCGGAGCCATTGCTTTTATTGTGCTTAAGCCAAATTCCCGCAAACCGGACGCCATCCGGAAACACTACACGCTGTTTAGTGAAAAACTGGACCGTGCCGGTCTGACCCGCAAACCCGGCATGGGGCCCCTGGACTATGCGGCCTATGCGTCCAAAAACCGGCCGGACCTGACCCGCCGGATCATGGAAATTACAGATCTCTATATCGGGCTTCGGTATCAGGGACACCCTTCCAAAACCGCGCTGGCAGATTTTATTAAAAAAATACGGGAATTTAAACCAGTGATAAAATAGGGGCGAAAAAGTCGAAACCCTTTTATATCTCTTGCTGTTTCGTTCTGATTCGTTTCCCGTATCCGGCATTCTTTTCTGGATTTATTTCAGCATTTCGAGTATTGTGGCTGCGTGAAACCCTTCGATTTTAAATACAATCGATTATCAATTGCATGAAATAAATAAGGATGATTCATGCTCGACTTTCTGAAAGATCTGGACAGCGACCTTAAAAAAGCCCTGCTGGTCCAGTTGCGCAACCTGTGGACGCATACGTCAACGGCCATCGAAGGCAATACCCTTACGCTGGGGGAGACCGCGTTTGTTCTTGAAGAAGGGCTGACCGTTTCCGGCAAGCCGCTCAAGGACCATCAGGAAGTGGTGGGCCATGCCAGGGCCATTGATCTTGTCTACGCCTGCCTGGAACAGGATCGGCAGTTTGGAGAGACAGATCTGTTCGCCCTGCACAAGGCCGTGCAAACGGAGGTCATCGTCGATGTTTACAAACCGGCCGGGGGATGGAAAAAGGAACCCAACTCCACGGTGGGCGTCGTCGACGGCAGACAGGCGATTTTCGACTATGCGCCGCCCGCCGATGTGCCGCTCCTGATGGCGGACTGGTTCAGATTGTTTCATGAACTTTGCCGGGGCATTGCGCCCGGAGACCGTCAAAAGGCGCTTTCAGCCTACATTTATCTTCATATCACGTTTGTGCGCATTCATCCTTTTTTTGACGGTAACGGCAGACTGGCAAGGCTTGTGGCCAATGTCCCGGTTCTCAAGGCGGGCCTGCCGCCCATCATCATCCCCAGGGAGGAACGCAAAGCCTATATCGACGCATTGTCGGCATATCATCATGCTGTGGGCCAGATCCGGGCGGGCGACATGCTGTTGCCGGATGCAGGCAGTCTGGAAGGTTTCACAGATTTCTGCCAAAAGGCTTGGCAGGCATCGGTGGATCTGGTGGACGAGGTTCGGAGAAAACAAGAGGCCCGGCGGGTATAAAGACAATCGTTTTTTTGGTCATGGCAGCCGTTTAAGGAGGGTCGGTATGCCATGAAAAAGACGATTGAAACTGAATGCTCGATTTTATCCAATGAACACCGGGATGACCGGGACATCGAGACTTTAAATACACTGGAGGATGAGGCGTAATAATCGTCCCAAACGGGCCATTCTTCGGAATTCCGTTGGCATACTTTTATTTGCCCCAAACGGGCTATCCCTTGGACAGGGAAGATAAAGACAATAGTCCCAAACGGCTTATCCCTCGGAATCCCATTGAAATACTTTTATTTGCCCCAAAGGGGCTGCGCCGTTCAGCCCAGGGTTGCGGCGAAGCCGCTACCCTG
>QZKW01000045.1 GCA_003599885.1 Desulfobacteraceae bacterium
CATTCTAAAATTCCGGCAGGTTCGAGGCGCGCAGGGAAGCCGACGAAGGAGGCCAAGGGACACGGGCGCCCTTTCTTTTGGTTCGTTTTCTTTGGGCGAACAAAGAAAATGAACAAATGGTTCTTGAAGAAAACCCCGGTCCCGACGATTGGACATTCCCTTTGGGACAATTATCCCGGAAAAAGAAAAAATTTCAGGCATCGGCCACCCCCTCCGCGTCTTTCATGCTCGGGGGAAACTGGATATCCAACTCCGCCACATCGATCTTGCCGGACATCAGGCGGGTGAGGAGGCGGTCGCGGGAGACGCTGAGAAGTTCGTTTTGTTTTAGAAGCACCTCAATGCTTTCAAAATGTGTCTTTTGTATTTTTACATAATTTCCCACAATTTGGGGATCTGGAACCAACATGCTGATATTTTTAAATTTACCTTTAGTCAGTTCCAGAAAAGTGGCTCCGCTTGATATCTGGATAAAGTAACTCTTATTGAGTTTGAGCCAATAATAAAGAAAATGTAATGGGACTTCATCGTTCGGGATACAGGTAATAAAGCCTTGATTGGTGCAGGCCGGTGTTGTGTTTATGCTGATTTGCCCGATTGTTGCTCTGCTGGTCATCATTATGGAATATGCCGGAAATAAACGAGCCGAGCTTTCTTTCAACCCCTGTTCCGTAATTTGTTGTTTTGACCTGAACGAAAAGAGCGAATTTGAAGCAGTTAAATCTGTTGGCGAATACCAGTTTATATGACCATCTTGCCAATAACTGTTGACTGATGTTGATGGGGTGCCACCTCCCAAATATTTAAAAGCATCTTCAACAGATTTCATCGCCCAGCCTTCCGGTACGCCTTTGACGATCTTCACATTTTCATGGCCGGGAAAGCGGAGGCGCACGAACCACTCGCGGTAAAGTTCCTCGGCCATTTTTTCCAGAATGCTGATGCGGCGGTTGTTGTTTTCGATCAGGTCGTCATAGGCGGAAAGGATGGCGGCGATTTTGCGCTGGATGGGAAGGGGGGGAAGCAATACAGGCAGTTTTTTAAGTATAGAGGTATTGAGGTTCGGCATCGTAGCGCCAACTGCTTGATTTGACACATAATCAATAATTGATTGTTGTGATAAATAATAATGGCTATATGGGGGGAATATCTTTTTTTGATTGAGTCGGAGTAATAAGCATCCTGTTCCGCAGAGCCATCCTTTTTCTTGGTGGCCTATTAATGCATGGCGACCGATATCGCCTCTTCTTCCATAAATAATATCGCCAGGTATGACCTTGTGTCGTTTGAGTCTGTTCGCATGATTATCAGATACCCGTGCTATATTATTTTCTGAAATTTTCCCATTCACAATATTTTTAGGCATTATTACTGGAATGCCGTTTTCTGAATAATCGGATTCATGCAATTGAGACCCGAATGGACCAGTTTGCACAAACGTGTTGTCAATATTACATAAATCTTTGACGTTGATTGAATGCCACCCCTTCATTCTTCCCCCGCAATCAACCGGATATTCTTCCCGATCACCGCTTCCAAATCCCGTGCTTCGGCGTTGAGCGTTTCCAGTTCGGCGTTCAAGGCCAGCATCTCCTCAAAAAATTCCTCCTCGGTTTTGCCGTCTTCTTCAATCACCACGCCCACGTAGCGGCCGGGATTCAGGGAATATTCCTGCTCCCGCACCTCATCCATGCTTGCCAGCTTGCACAGGCCGGTGGCATCCTCATATGTTGCTTCCGGAAACCGTTCCTGGAGCCAACTGATATGGGTGAAAAAATATTCGGCGGCCTTGGCCTCCCGGTGCAGGGCTTCCAGTTCCGTCTTGAGGGTTTTCAAGTCTTTGTTTTTGCTCTGTTCCTTTTCAATATGCCGGACTTTCCGGTCCACTTCTTTTAAGAGTTCATGGAGCAAGGCAAAAAAAGGCGCAATGGTTTCGGCCAGCTTGCGCTGGGCGGTATTGGCGATATCAATATTAATGCCGGGGGCAGCCACATCGGCCGATTTCCGGTAATCGGCAAACGCTTTCAGTAAGTTGTCGGCATCCTTCAGCACCGGCCCAAAATCGGGCATGTTTTTGCCGTTGTGCGCTTTCAGAAACGCCACAACCCTTTCAGCCACGGTCGCCAGTTGCGGCCGGTGTTCCATCAGCCGGGTGAATCCATCCGCAAAATAGCCATCAACCAGATCGACAAACGCCCGGCGGTTGCCCCGGTGAAGGCGGCTGATGACCGCAATGTTTAAAATCTGTTCTTTGGAAAACTCCCGGTGGGCCCGGTCAATCTGGGTGAAAATATTGCGGGCATCGATAAACAGGATGCGGTCGTCTTTCTTGTCTTTGTCAAAAAACCAGAGGGTGGCCGGGAGCGTCACCGTATAGAACATATTGGACGGCAGGGTGAGCATGCCGTAAATCAGGTTGTTTTCGATCAGGTTCTTGCGGATGTCCGCCTCAGAGTGCCGGGCGTCGGACGCGGAATTGGCCATCACCAGGGCGGCCCGGCCGTTGGGTTTGAGGGACGTGGCAAACAGATTGATCCAAAGGTAATTGGCGTTGGGCACCGTGACCGCGCCCTTGTCCCTGGCCTTGCCCTTGTTGCGGGGGATGCCGTAGGTGTTGAAGCGGCGGTCGCCTTCCACCCTGGACAGGTTCACGTCATCCACATTAAACGGCGGATTGGTGAGCACATAATCGAATTTGCCGAAACTGCCGTGAACATCCTCATAATAGGTGTTGGCCTGCCGGATATCGCCCCGGAGTCCGTTGACGGCGATGTTCATCTTGGCAAGCTTGACGGTTTCCAGAGTCTTTTCAGCGCCATACACGAACAGACCGGCATCCTCGCCCGGCGCTTTCCGGGCTTCGATGAACTGGAGGGACTGCACAAACATGCCGCCGGAACCGCAGGCCGGGTCAAACACGGTGCCGTTGTGGGGCTCAATGATTTCCACCATCAAGCGGACCACCGAGCGGGGGGTGAAAAATTCGCCGCCGCCCTGGCCTTCGGCCATGGCGAATTTGCCCAGGAAATACTCGTAAATCTGCCCGAACATATCGCCCGAGGCGGTTTTGGGAATATCGGCGAAGTTTTTGAGAAGCTGCTTGGGAATCCCCCGGTATTCGGGTTTCCGGACCAGACGGAAATATTCGTCCTGGGGCAGGGTGTCTTTGAGCTCCGGCTTGTATTCCTCGATCAATTGCATGGCGGTTTTCAGGGCTTTGGCAATGTCTTCTTTTTCCGGCAGGTTCAGGAGATAGTCGTACCGGGCTTCCGGGGGCAGGTAAAACCCGCATTTTTCAATGGCGATTTCGTGAATGGGCCGCTCCCGGCGGGTGGTTTTCAGTTTTTTAAACTCTGAATTGATTTCTGCTTCGTGCAGACTGTATTTGTTGTCCGCGAATTTCAAAAAGATCAGGCCCAGAACGGGGGTGGAATATTCCGTTGATTTCAGGTCGGAGTTGGCGCGCAAGGTGTCGGCGGTCTGCCAGAGGGTCGCTTCCAGTTTCTTCAGTTCTTCAGAGGTCATTTAAATTCCCGGTTTCGTTTCATTCTCATCTCTCATATGTGTGGGGCAGGCTTCCTAACCTGCCAACGGATAATCCGATTATGCTTTTTTTCTCGATTCAAACCATTTTTTAAAAGAAGAGAGGCTCTCTCCGGAAGGCCTGCCGAATAATATTCCCTCAACACTGATATCCTCATCTATGGATTCCCAATGTATTCCCCGGCCATTTCCGATTAATCGCCAGTCAGCTTTCTCTTCCTGAGTGGCGTTTAGCAATCTCGGATACCAGGCAAGCGGGACGGACACGCTGCGGCCATCATCCAGTTCAACAGTCAGTGTGTCGTCCGTCACATTGACATTATATGCATTCGGTATCTCTATTTTAACCGCCAAAGTAGTCATTCCAGGCCTCCATTAATTCGATTTGGTGTTTGCCTATAATCGATAAGATTTGGTTAATCTCTGATCTGCTGAACCCCCCGCTGTTTTGAAGCCGTATCGGATCGAGCCAGATTTTTGCGATGTTATCCTCACGCTCAATATGAACATGAACCGGTTCATCCCGATCACTCGAATAGAAGAAAAACCGATACGGCCCTGCTGTTAAAATGGTCGGCATTGTTGTTCCTTCGCGTTCAACGTTATATGCTGTTTTGATAAGAACACTAAATACACGAAACGGCTGGATAAATCCAGCTTAGATTAGCGGCGGCTTTTCAGGCAGATGAAATGGAATGGTGCGGGTGGATTTTTTTAACGTTTGCTTTCGGAAAGGCTTTTTCAGCCCCGGCGATGGAGGCGATGGAAAGGATTTATTGAATTTGTGCGGCAGACAGGCAAGGGTGAAAACGTTTCAAATTAAACCGCTTCACCCTTGCCCATAGCTTCAGATGCCTGATCCCGGATTAATTTCCCGTTTCAGCATATCTGATAAACCCGGCCGCCCATTCCACTGACAGGGGATACATGCTTTCGCAATAGAGTTTTGCAAGGATTTTGGTGTTGGATGCCAACACGGTGCTCAAACTGTCTGTTGACCGGACCCTTCGGAATTTATCCTTTTTAAATACTTTCGGAACCACGCCGTTTCCGGCAATGCTGGGGTTGGATGTATCGGTGTCGCCGTCAATGTTTTCCAGATAGAAATATTTGGCGTCGCTCGGGCATTCCCACCAGTCCGGATTGATGCCGATGCCCCAGCCGATCCAGTTGTTGCCGACTTTATTAATGACATAGGAATCGTTGCCGAACCAGCCGCCGTCATCATACCGCAGGCCGCCTTCATTATAGGGAAACATGCGTTTGAGCTCGGAATCCGGCTGGTAATTGCCTTCTTTTTTGACCAGAGCGGCGCCATAATAGCTGGCCATGTAATAGGTTTTCCAGGCGACGTTCCGGATGAAATTCCCGGCGTTATTGGCCGTCATCGTGGGATGCGGCAGGCCGGTGGTAGCCACCAGTCCGTCTGTGGACGGTTTGCGGACTTTTGCCGGGGTAAAGGCGGTTTTGCTGTAATGGTATTTGGAATATTCTTCCAGGTCATCGCCGTCGGTGTGCATATCCCCGTTTGCGTGAGCCGGGGCAGCCATGTCCTCGATCAGATGACAGAGTCGTCCCATCTGAAAATACCGGTTGCTCCTGGTTGTCACCGCGCTCCAGACATCGGAGGATCCATAGAGATAGGCATTGGCGAAATCCGGGATCCCGTACCAGGTCTCCCCGGTTCTCGGATTGTATCCGTGGCTTTTCCAGGACAGGGCAGGTACGCTGGAATCCTGCTGGCTGCCCCAGACGGCCGTATTCCAGTCCGCGCTGACCGCATAGTCTTCCTTTACCGCGCCTTCATCCATACAGGAAAGCTGGGGTTTGGTATTGATGTTGAAATGGGAATAATTACTGAGATACGCAAATGACGAATTGGTGCTGATCAGATAGTCAACGGCCCGGTTGGTCAGGTTCGGATGGGTGACGCTGTTGTCCCAGGCAAAGGCCGGTGCAGAGATCAGGATCACCGTCAGTATGGCTGCGAGGAGGTTTTGGGTTTTCATCGGTTTTTTCTCCTTATTATATATTCATCAGTCAGAAAATTTTTTGGGGTTTCAGGCATTAATCCATGGTTTTTGCGCGCATTTTTGCCGCATGTTTCAAAACTTTAAAATCCGGAGAATCATCGGTGGTCAGATCCTGGAGCGCTTTTTTGGCCTTGGGCGTCTTCATTTTTTTAAGCCTCATCGTTCCCCACTGGACAAAATCCGTGATCTGCGCATGGTTGACAAGCTGATGCTGGATATAGACGATTTTATTGTCGTCGGACAATTGTTCGGTTTCAATCTGGGCGATGGACAGTTTTGCGGCTTTGCGGTATACATAATCCACATCGGGCTTGTCTAATTTGCGTAATGCCGGAACAGCCGAAGAAGATGCGATGAGTCCGAGCGCGCGTGTGGCGGCCAGGCGGACATATTCGTCATCTGAATCCAGGCCTGCGGTGGCGACGCCGAGACCGGCCTTTGATCCCAAAAGCCCCAGAGAACCGGCCGCATAAATCCGGATCATCTCGTCATTGCTGGAATTGTTCATGGCTTCGGAGAGAAAGCGGCCGGCTTTTTTGTTGCCGCACAACCCCATCCCGGCGATCACGGCGCGCATCCGTTCATTGCTCATGTCGTAGCGTAAATTTTGAGCGTTTACGAAAACATCTTCAAGAATCTTGTATGCCTTGTTCCCGCCGATCCGGCCGATGGTCCGGGCCGCATTGTTGATGGCGCTCAAACTGCCGGAGTTTTCCAGCATGTCTTTTAAAATGTCTAAAGCCTCCTGGGCGTTTATTTCGCTTAAGATGTTCATGGCGGTCACTTTGGCGTTCCAGTGCTGATTGGCGTCGTCTGCATTTGCCGGGGGCGCTTCCTTCAGCAGGGCGATCAGGTCCGGTGTGGCCGTTTTGCCCTGATCAATGATTTCTTCAAAAATCGCGTTGTAGTCTGAAAAATCCCTGACAGCGCCTTTGAGCTTCTGAACCGGCTTTTGAGCCAGAGCAGCGACAGGCGTTGACAGGCAAAAAAGCAACATGATGGTGAGCGTTAATAACCGTTTCATTCAGGTGGTCTCCTTGTAAAGGTTGGTGATGTTGTTTTTTAATGTTTGACCGCTTTTCAGGAGCGCATTATAATTTGTGGTAAGAGGTCATACCAGTTGACAGCTTTAAAAAAATAACCATAAATTCGTTTTTTAAACACCGTTCAACGGAAGAAAAAGAAAATGAAATTATGATTTATGTTCTTTTTCCCAGAAAACCATCAATGAGTCAATCGGGGAAACCCTGATTTTTTGATTTATTTTCCCTGATTTTTTTGATAAACAGGCACCATTTCAAGCGCAAAAGACAAGACAAACAAGAGGGTTTTAATGAATTTAGACCTGCCCCTGCGGCCTTCCCGGCATTCGGAAAAGATCATTATTGAGTCGATTTTAAACGGCACCTATCCGCCGGGTTCGGTCCTCCCCCCTGAACGAAAGCTTGCGGAAATTTTAAATGTCACGCGGCCCACCATCCGGGAAACACTCCAACGGCTCTCCTCTGAAGGCTGGGTGACCATCCGGCACGGGAAGTCCACGGAGGTCAATAATTTCCGGGAAAAAGGGGGGATGCGCCTGCTCGGCACAATGGTCAAATACGGCGGGTATCTTCCGGAAGACTTTATCCTTTCTCTGATGGAATTCAGGGTCGCCCTGATCGTGCCCATTGCAAAACTTGCCGTTGAACGCAAGCCCATGGCCATCACCAGTTTTTTATCCACCTTCAGAAATCTTGATCCCCAGGCGGAGGCATTCGCCGCTTACGACTGGGGACTCCAGGAAACAATGGCCGCCCATTCCGGCAACCCCATTTTCCCGATGATGCTCAACGATTTTGCATCCATATTCAATACGCTGGCCTCTCTTTATTTCACCCTTGAAATCGCCAGAGAGGCCTCATTCTCATATTATGAAAACCTGCTGCACGCCATCCATCATGACCCGGACTCCGTTGAGCGCGTGGTGGAGGCGGCGATGAAAAAAAGCATTGAAATTTTCAACGGCCTGACCCCGTCACAGCCATCATAATCAAATACCCATCAGGAGGACCTATGCCGTATATCCGTATTGAAACCAGCCAGGTCATGGATGAAGCCAAAACCGCAACCATTTTAAAAGAAACATCCGCGTTTATGAGCGGGCTTTTGGGCAAGCCGGAAAAGGTGTTTATGGTGTCGGTAACAGGGAACACGCCCATGATGTTCAGCGGCGATACGCGGCCTGCGGCCTATGTGGAAGTCAAGAGCATCGGTCTGACCGCAGACAAATGTGATGGGTATGCAAAGGCGGTCTGCGAATTTATCCAGTCGGCGCTCCAGGTGCCGCCGGAACGGACGTATATCGATTTTGCGGCTATCGACGGCAAGATGTTCGGGTGGAATGGCCAGACATTTTAGGGATTTCCGAAGAACAAAGATACCTGTTTACCAGGGGAGCATTCTTTTTTTCTATTTCTCCCGCAGAGGCGCTGGGACGCAGAGGGGAGTATCCTTTGTGGCCATTATCCTCTGCGCCTTTGCGTCTCTGCGCGAATAATTTTTTGGCCGCTATTCAGGTATATTAATTTTTCGGTGTTCCCTTAAGCGGTTGATGCCCATCAGCCCGAATGTATCGAAATGGAGAAATATTGATTGAAAATACAATCTGTTAATAAATTAACCGACTATCCTTACCTGAATATGTTTGAAACCCGCTATGAGGATGCGGAAGGCCGGGACCGGGTCTGGCGGTTTGTATCGCGCAAAAATCCTCCCCGGTGTGTATCCGGTGTTTGGGATATTCCGGATGCGGTGGTGATTGTGGCGTTTCACGCGGGCAAAAACCGGCTGGTCATCATTCGGGAATTCCGGGTGCCCCTTGGGGATTACCAGTATGGGCTTCCCGCCGGTCTGGTGGACAAAGGAGAGACCGTGGCGGATTCCGCTTCAAGAGAACTCTTTGAGGAAACCGGTCTAACGGTCACCCGGTGGATCAAGACCAGCCCCCTGATTTATTCGTCTTCCGGCATGACGGATGAATCCATTGCCCTGGTCTATGTGGAATGCGCCGGTGAGCCTTCAAGTCGTGGCAATACGGCGTCAGAGGATATCGAAACTCTCTTGGTCACGCAGGAAGAGGCGGCGGCCCTGTGCCGGGATGAATGCATCAAGGTTGATGTCAAAACATGGCTTGTGCTCTCGATGTATGGGGCCACGGGAACAATCTGCTGACCGGGGAGCCGGAAAGGGCAGGGCAATCGCATGTGGAATCCGGTGCAATTTATGCCTCATGAAAAAAATACCACGAAGCACACGAAGCGCGCGAAGAAATCATCAGTATCACCCCAAAACCCACACCTTCGTGACCTTCGTGTTCTTCGTGGTTTATATATGCGGCTGTCCCATTATAGCGGCCACACTGAATTTTGATTTTTATGCAGCCGATAACTATCGCGATTGCCTTGCCGGAAAGGGTTTCAGGGTTTGTCTTCGGGCGACCGGATCAGCACCAGGGTTTCCACATGAAGGGTATTTGGAAAAAAATCAAAGGGCGAGATCCGGATAATCTGGTATCCGGCATTTTCAAGAAAACACAAATCCCGGCAAAGGGTTCCGGCGCTGCATGACAGATAGGCCATGCGCAGGGGCTTAAAATCATTGGTAATCCAGCGGATAATGTCGGGTTCCAGGCCGGTCCTGGGGGGATTGACATAGAGCAGGCGTCTCCCGTCAGGCTGCTGCGCGGCGGCCCATTCATTTAGCTGGGGGATGCGGTCCCTGCAAGCGCCTCTCAGCACCACCGCTCCCGGCGCATTGGTCCGGGCGTTGGATACCGCCTCGCCGTCCAGTTCCACGCCCATGACATGATCACAGTGCCGTCCCCACCGGGTCAGCCCGATTCCGCTGCCGCAATACAGGTCCACCATGCAATTGTCAGGCCCAAGGGCGAGAAACGTTTCCGCATTTGACATCGCCCGTTCATAAAGCGCCGGGATGAGCTGCTGAAAGGATCTGGGACCGTAAATAAATCCGTTGCCGTCCGTTGATTGCGGCGTACCATATAAAAGACGCCAGGTATTTTTGACAAACACCTTTTTCCCGGCAGCCGGATGCAGGTGCAGCCATAATCCGTCAACCCCTATCGTTTTGAGCCGGTTTTTCAGTGCCTCATCCAGCCATGTCATTTCAGGCATTTGGGCGGATTTCACCACCAGTGTAACCTGACTGCCGGAATGGGCGTAATATACCAGAGGGAAAAGGGAAGATGGAGGCAGGGCCGAAGAGAATAGAGCGACCGCCAGCCGAACCTGCTGTGTATGGATGGGACAGCCGTGAATGGGAATAACTGTTTCCCGCTTGATGAGACCAAACCGCCAGCCGTTTCTGTCCCACTGGGTGGACAGGCACACTTTTCCCCGGTAATGCCAGCGCAGGTTTTCGGGCACGGCCTGGATGGGGTCAATCAGGGGTTTCCAAAAATCCAGCCGGGCTGCCAGCCATGCTTCCTTTTTCCTCATGCGCTGGTCTGGAGGCAGATTTTTATGGGCGCATCCCGGACAATCAGACGGGCAATCAGACGGGCAATCAACCGGATATTCTGGCGGAAAGGCGGAGCTTGGTCCGCCGGATGGTTGTATCTCGCTGTCACGATAAGGCATTAATTATATTCGTTTGAAGTGAAGGGCCAGTCAGAAATTCGAACATTGATTTGGAGGCAAGCCGGGAGCGATTGGCAGGATCAGGCGGAAGGTGGAGCCCATGCCGTCTCTGGATTTGAAATCGATTCTTCCGTTGTGGGCCTCGATGATTTTTTTGGCAATGGTCAGTCCCAGTCCGGTGCTGGTTTCTCCTCCGGTCGGGCGAACGCTTAACCGGTGGAACTCGCTAAACAGAAGATGCTGTTCTTCCTGCGGAATGCCCGGTCCTTCATCCGTCACACTGAATGAGACCTGTTCATTTTCCTGCTCCAGGCGTAAATACACGTTGGAGCCGCCGGGTGAAAATTTGATGGCGTTGGTGATCAGGTTGTCCACTGCCTGTCCCAGCCGGTGAGCGTCAAAAATAATTTCCGGAATGGCTGAGAGGTCCTTATGGATGGTGATATGTTTTTTGGCTGCCTGCAGGCTGATGATCTGAATTTTTTCCATAATGAGCTGCTTCAGAGACCCGGGTTTCAGGTCAAGGTGCATGTTGCCGCTTTCAATTCTGGAAATATCCAGAAGATCGTTGATCATGGCCAGCATATTTCTGCTGGTGGCATGGATAATATCTAAAAACTCATTCTGTTCCCCGGAAAAATTTTTGGAATCCTTGAGAAGCAGTTCGCTGAATCCTCGTATGGAAATCAATGGGTTGCGAAGGTCATGAGCGACAATGCCGATAAATTTGTTTTTCATCTGATTATTGTCGGACAATTCCCGCTGTTTTTCCAGGAGTTTTTGCTCCAATCCCACGATCCTTTCCCCCACGTTGATTCGCGCCATAAGTTCCTGAAGGTTCACCGGCTTCATGATGTATTCATCCACTCCGGCCTCAAACCCTTCGATTAAGTCTTTTTTTTCCTCCTTGGCGGTCAGCATAATGATAAAAATATAGGTGCCTTTCTGGTTTTCCCGGATTTTCCGGCACACGTCAATGCCGCTCATTCCCGGCATCATCCAGTCGATGACGGCGATATTGATCGGCTGGTCGAGGATGGTGGTGAATGCTTCAATGCCGCCCGCCGCTTCAAACACGGTGCATCCTTTTTTTGTAAGAAATTTGGCTATCATATGCCGGGTGGTTGCGTCATCATCCGCGACCAGGATATTCATCATCGGGTCACATGTATGCATGGGGTGTATTGCACTCCGGAGTTGCGAAAGGGTTGCGGGAAAAAATCATGAGGATTTGTCTTTACGGGTCGGCATGGATTCATTATATCATCAGATGGTTAAGAGTTTTAAGCTCCGCCAGTGTTGTTAATCCTCTCAGCGCTTTTTTGATGCCATCGTGTGTTTTGTTTTTAAATCCAAATTGCAGGCTTTTTAACTGAATCTCTTTGATGGACGCATTGCCGGTGATGAGATTCCGGATTTCGGGATGGATGACCAGCACTTCGTAAATGCCGATATGGCCGGCAAATCCTGTGTGTTTGCAATAAGGACAGCCGGTTTCACGCCAGGCATATATTTCCGGGTGTCCCTGATAGATGAATAATTCATCCATTTCTTTTAAAGACAATGGATATTTTTCCTTGCAGTGGTCGCATAATCGTCTCACCGACTGCTGGTTTATGATTACGGAAATGATCGAGCCAATACTGAGTTTGACGATATTCAGAGCTCCAAAAGCATCCGCCGCCTCGATGCCGGCAAGGAAAAATTGCCCGGACTCGGTGGCTTGATGGATGGCGCCGGATATTTCCGGATCATTGATATTTTGAATGTAAATCACGTCGGGATGATGGCTCAGACAGGTTTTGAGCGCATCTGTACGGTTAAAACGTGCTTTCGGATTGACCTGATATTGTTCAATATCTTTAAAAAGCCATCCGATGGCGTCTTCCACAGTCATTATTTTGTTGGCGCCCGAAGACCGGAACGCATTGATGAGTGCGTAAGATAATTCGGTGAAGTCCGCCGGGACCGGGCCGGAAACAAGCATCACCCCTTTGCGTGTGTTGATGGGACCTGCCAGCGCCAGGGTGTGTTTTTGGGAGATATACAGTGCTGATAATTGGGGGTTTCTTTGAAGCGTGGAACGATCCATGAGTTTTAGAAATATTTTTTCTCCAAAATCGCCGGGCAGGCTCAAAAACTGGATATCAAATTTTTTGCCCGGGGCAGGAAAAACAATCCGGCTGTATTTAGGGTCAAAGCAGGCAGCACCGGACATGCGGGCCATGGCCTTAAGCTGGGTCAAGAGGCTGTGATAGACGAATTTGTCAATTCGCAACCGTTCCTGGAAAGTGTTGTTTACGATAAAATGAATTTTTGCCACATCCTTTTCAGGATCAATCTGGATTTCGCTGACGTTTTCAGTGATGCCCAGCAGGATGAGGCATATATGAAACTGCTGGATGGCTTCTTTCCCGGCGATCTGTTCAAACGTTTTTTCGGTGATGGGACTGGTTGCCGATAAAACTTTACTGGCTGCAATTTTGGTGAAAAATTCACATAATGCCGTATTGGTCTGGTATTCATTTTCAATGGCCCATTCCACATCAGCAGGAAGCGCAAACACCAGATTAACGGGGGCATTGATCAAGCCTTCGATTTCTTTTGCAAGGGCTGCATTGTCCGGGGTCGGCGTGGCGATGGTGACGGTGTTTCCCATTTGATAAATCGGGATGGCATAATGCTTTCTGGCGAAGCGCTCGGGCAGTTTTCGTACAATATGGGATTGAAACAACGATTTTTCAAGGTCCACATGGGCGATGCCGATGGAATCGCACCAGAGCTGGCACAATTGTCTTTTGGTCCCGGCCCCGCTCTGGATCAGGGTGGCAAGAACATCCAGGGCATTGCCTTCCAGTTCGTCGAGCAGGTCCTGGATAAATCCGTCGGGAATGATCTGTTTCTCTTCTAATAATTTAAAAAACTGAGGATTTTCAATTTTAGGGGAAGTCATCGGATTTGCGCGGTATCCTGTTGTTTCAGGTGATGTTGTTTTTCTTTTTTTTGAGATGAGCCAGCATCAGTTCGGTAATGGTGTCCTGAGGAATATTTTTTTCCTGAGAAAAGTCTTTTGTCTGCTCTTCCTCGTCAGCGTCTATCTCCTTCAGCAATTTTGCCAAATCGAATTTTTCTCTATGCATCATGGCCTCTGTCACCGTTATTGAAGGGATTCGCGGTAAGCCTTCCAGGTTTGTTTGATGACCTCCCGCATGTCATCAAGGGGCAGGTCTTTCCGGATAAGTCCGGAAGCACCCAGCGCCATGCAGTCTTCAATGGTTTCCCTGTCGGTAAGTGATGTGAGCATGATGATAAAGGCGTTGGGATGTGTTTTTTTGATTTCCGATAAGGCCTGTTTCCCGGATTTCAACGGCATGTTGATGTCTAACAGCATCATATTGGGTTTGAGTTCATCAAACAATGAGACGGCATCTCTGCCATTGCCGGCTTCTCCCACAATATCGCAGTTCATGGTGCTGATGACGGATTTGATGAGGGTCCTGACATGCGTTTCGTCATCGACGACAATGACCCGTATTTTTCGTTTCGGCGGCATACGGTCTTACGCTCTCAAAGAAAATTAAGTGTTCCGCAGTTTCTGGATTCAGGGGGAATTTTTATTACAATTGTTTATTTAAAATTGAATTTGACTAATTTTAGATCAACTGAACGTCAATTGCAACTAAATTGAATATTTTCAACACAACTCGCTATATTATTTGCCTGGCGGCGGATGGGAATGGGGAAGAATAGTCGGCTTTGGATGGATGCGAAAAAAACGACTACAGTCAGAGATGGGTTTTGGTTCACCTTGAGGATAAAAAGTTCGCCGGCGGTTGGTTGGAACGAAAAAAATGCCCGGGTGCTATCGGTTGAAAGCATCCCGGGCGTTTTTATTGTTATGGCGGAACGCTTATCCCATGGCCTTGGCCATGAGTTCGCCGATCAGGCGGCTGAAGCGGGCGGGGTTTTCAATTTTTCCGCCTTCACCCACAAGGGCCAGATCATAGAGCAGGAGGCTGTAATCCTTTAATGCGGCATCATCCTGATTTTTTTCAAAAATTGATTGAATCTTCTCCATAACCGGATGGGTGATATTGAGCTCCAGTATCCGTTTGGACTCGGGCATGCTTTGTCCGGACGCCTTGAGCAGCTTTTCCATGTAGGCGCTCACATCATAGGTGTCTCCCGACAGGCAGGAAACCGAATCCCGTAAGTGTGATGACGGCTTCACCTCTTTCACCTGGTCTTCCAGCAGGGATTTGATTTTTTCAAACAAGGAGGAATAGGCCGCTTTTTTGGTTTCATCCACCTTGTCAATGTCCAGATCGCCTTTTTCCGCGCTTTTGAATTTCTTTTTTTCAAATTCCGGCAGGGCCTGTATCACAAATTCATCTACGGGATCGGTCATGAGAAGGACTTCATAGTCCTTTTCCTTGAGGGTTTCCAGATGCGGGCTGTTGATGATGGCGTTAAGGCTGTCGCCGGTCATATAATAGATTTCATTCTGGTCCGGCTTCATGCGGGTGACATAATCCTGGAGCGATGTCCATTTGCCTTCTGATGTGGTGGTTTTAAACCGGGCCAGTTTTGCGAGTTTGTCCCGGTTGGCCCAGTCCGAATGCAGGCCTTCTTTGAGCACCGCGCCGAATTCATTGTAAAATTTTTCATAGTCTTCAAGGGGCAGATGTTCCAGGGCGTCCAGAATTTTTTTGACCAGGTTTTTGTGGATGTTCCTGACCAGCGCATCCTGCTGAAGAATTTCCCGGCTGATGTTGAGGTTCAGATCCGGAGCATCCACGACACCTTTGATAAATCTCAGGTAAGCCGGCATCAGCTCCTTGCAGTCATCCATGATAAATACGCGGCGGCAGTACAACTGAACTCCGTGTTTACGTTCCGGCATAAACAGATCGAACGGCGCCTGGGAGGGAATATACAAAAGGGCGTTGTATTCGGTTACGCCTTCAAGCTTCCAGTGAAACTGGGTCAGCGGCGGATTCCAGTCGTGGCTGATATGGGAATAGAAGTCCTTGTATTCTTCTTCGGTCACGTCTTTTTTGTCTTTGGCCCAGATGGCCTTCATGGAATTTAAAGTTTCTTCCCGGATCACCGGTGCTTTTTTGATGGGTTTGCCGTCTTTATCAAGGATCGGTTTTCCGTTCTCGTCGGTTTCGGTGTCAATCTGTTCCACATCCATGACAACGGGGTAATTGACAAAATCCGAATGTTTTTTCACCACATGCCGGAGGGTCCATTCTTCGGTGAAATCCTGTTCGTCTTTTTCCACCGGTTTTAATGTCAGAATGATGTCGGTTCCCCGCGAGGCTTTTTCCGCCGGCTCAATGGTGTACTCACCGTCTCCGGTGGATTCCCACTTGGTTGCGGTTGCTTCTCCGGCGGGCCGGGTAATGATGGTGATTTTATCGGCGACAATAAACGCGCTGTAAAATCCAACGCCGAACTGACCAATGAGTTCCGGCGCGAGAGTGTTCTGGTTTTTGGATTTTTCCATGGCCTGCATGAACGCTGCGGTGCCGCTCTTGGCGATGGTGCCGATATTTTCCACCACTTCATCATGGGTCATGCCGATGCCGTTGTCGGACAGAGTCAGGGTCTTGGCAGTTTTGTCCGGCGTGATTTTGATTTTGAATTCCGCGCCTTCTTCCAGAAGCTTTGCGTCGGTCTGGGCCTTGAAACTGAGCCGGTCAATGGCGTCCGAGGCATTGGAAATCAGCTCCCTCAGGAAAATTTCCTTGTTGGAATACAGGGAATTAATAATCAGATGCATGAATTGTTTGACTTCGGTTTTAAACTGGTGGGTTTCTTTCTTGTGTTCCATGTCAGCTCCTTTATTTTCTATTAAAACGATGCCTTTATGATATTCTTTGTGATATATGGGATTCTATTAGATTTTTTTTTATAATGGGTGCGGAATTGAATTTGTCAAGTCCCTGAAGCGGTAATCCAATGTATATTCTTTTTGAAAATCTGACGCGAAAGCAGGCGGACACTTGCGCCCTGGTTCTGTCTTCAGCAGGTTTGGCGTATAAGGTCCTGCGGGATAAAACCAGCGGTTGGGGGGTATGGGTGAAAGAATCCCAATATGATCAGGCCCTTGATGTCATGAACCGGTATTTCAGCGAAAACCGGCCGGTGTTTCCCCCTCGCACGTCAAAAACCTCTGTAGTGACAACCGGTATGCTTATTTCAGGAATGATAGCCTGCATCATTATCCTCGCCAGCCAACTATGGGTCAATGCGTCAGGGGATGTCAGGGAAACTGTCAACCGCTTCGGCGCGTCCGCATCCCACATTCTTGACGGGGAATATTACCGCGTGGTGACGGCCTTGATGCTTCACTCGGATGATGTGCATCTTGCCGGCAATATGGCCGGCCTGTTTATTTTTGGAACCGCCGTCTGTGCGGTAACCGGATGGGGGGTCGGGTGGCTGATGATATTGATGTGCGGGGCGTGTGGCAATCTGGTGAACGCATTGATGTATGAATCCGCTCATGTTTCCATTGGCGCATCCACGGCAGTATTCGGGGCGATCGGGATATTGACCGGTTATCAGATTGTGTCTCACAGCAGAACATCCGTAAAATTTGGCGCAGCCTGGATTCCATTGGCCTGCGGATTGGCGCTCCTGGGAATGCTGGGTTCCACAGGTGAGCACGTGGACATCATGGCGCATTTGTTTGGCTTTTCGTGCGGGCTGGCGGCTGGGCTTTGTTATGCACTGGTTTTTAAAGGTTTGCCGGGCCGGATCGTTCAATGGATAGCTGTCTTTGCGGTGACAGGGATTATTTTTTTTTCATGGAGTGCCGGATAACCGGAACCGGTCTGCCGACAGTCTGAAAAATAGAAATAATATATTGAATTTTATAAATAGGTTTGATTTATGAAGCCATCCGTTGGAATTTTGATATACCGATAGGGAAAAGGGGCGATAATGAAGCAAGTGGCAGCGCTGTTGTTTGAGGCAAAAATATTGAAAAATATCCCCAGGGCCGGATTCCATTTTCTGGGGGTTGGCAGGGAATCGGTGGCGGAACATTCTTTTTGCGCCACGTTTATTGCCTATGTCATGGCGAATATGGACCCGGAAGCCGATGCCCTGAAGCTGATTTCCATGTGTCTGGTCCATGATTTGCCGGAAGCCAGAACCGGGGATCATAATTATGTGCAGAAAAAATATGTCACCATTGATGAAGAGCGGGCGGTGGCGGATGCCACAAGGAATCTGCCCTTTGGCGACTCGCTGGCCGGATTGATCAGGGAATTTAACGAACAAAAAACATATGAATCCCTTCTTGCCCATGATGCGGACCAGCTGTCATTTTTGCTGGATTTGAAATCCGTGTCCGATATCGGCAACAACAGCCCGGATCAATGGTTGCCGGTAGTCCATAAGCGATTGAAAACACAGATCGGCCAGCGTCTGGCCCTGGAAATTCTGTCCACCCGCTGGGACGCATGGTGGATGGATGGATACGAAGAGTAATAACAGAGAGAGCATATGATTCAACTTGAGATGGAAGAACTGGCTGCAAGTTTGAGCCTGACCCCCGCTACAGTGGAGCGGTGGATACGTCAGGGCCGGCTGCCGGTTCGGCAAAAAGGGAACCGGTGTCTTTTCAGTTTTTCGTCCTTGAAAAAATGGGCGGATACCAATCATCTGATGTTTGTCCTACCGGGTTCGGGCGGTCCAGAAGAAACGGAAATTCAGGAAGATATACTTTACAAAGCGATTGAGCGCGGAGGGATTTATTATGATATGGAAGGCGATTCCATCGAGGCGGTCCTGCGCTCGGCTGTCATCCGGATCAACGGGTCCCAATCCCGGGACCAGAACCAATTGTTTTTAGAGAGCCTCCTTGACAGGGAACAATTAATGTCCACCGGCATTGGCAGGGGCGTGGCGATTCCCCATCCCAGGACACCATTTGAGGATGGGGATGCTCCCCCTCAAATCGCCGTTTGTTTTTTGAAAACACCCATCGATTACAAAGCCGTGGACCGGAAACCGGTGTTTGTCCTGTTTGTGCTGGTGTCCCCGTCCGCCAAAAGCCATCTCCAATTGCTGGCCCGGTTGTCCTATTGTCTGAGGGATGATACCTTCGTGCAATTTTTGAATCAAAGACCGGGTCCGGATGCTTTTTATGAGAGAATCCGTGAATTTTACCATCAGCTTGACGGGGCGGGAAGCGCTTCGTGAAGAAAACGAAAACAAAGCGCCGTTCAACGCTGCGATTTTATTCCTGGTATAAGTTTATTTCCCGGTTTGATGACCGTCTGATGCTGATTATTATGGGCGCTTTGGTGGGTGTATGCAGCGGGCTGGCTGCCCTGGCCCTGCATCACGGTCTCATCGCCATGGCCGAGTTGACTCATGGCTATCTGCCTTACTGGTGGTCATTTGTACTGCCGGGTATCGGGGCCGCGCTGTCTGCGATATTTATTGATAAAGTTTTCAGAGAAGGCGAGGCTGGGCATGGGGTGCCGGAAGTTGTGCAAAGCGTATCGTGTTTTGGCGGGATGATGCGGTTCCGGTCGAGTTTTTCGCCTCTGATTTCCAGTTGCCTGACCATTGGCAGCGGCGGCTCTGCCGGGCCGGAAGCGCCGGTGGTGATGAGCGGCGCCGCCATCGGGTCAAATATCGCCCAGCTTTTTTCATTAAATGAACGCCAGCGGATAACCCTTGTGGGATGCGGCACTGCCGGCGCTATCGCCGCTATTTTTAACGCGCCCATAGCCGGACTGGTTTTTACCATTGAAATCATTGTCGGTGAATGGTCTGCCTTAAACATCGTTCCCATTGCCGTGGCTTCGGTGTCCGGCGCCCAGATCTGCCGGCTGCTTCAGGGTAACCAGATTGCTTTTACCAATTTGCCGTTTACGGTGAATGTGTCAGATACACTGGTCTGTATAGGGCTTGCGGTTGTCACCGCCGGCGCTTCCATTCTGTTGACGCGGGCGCTTCGGGTGTCGCACCGCCTGTCCCTTTCTGTCCCTGTGCCCGTCTGGGTCCGGGCGGCATTGGGGGGATGTCTGGTGGGCGGGATCGGCTGGTTTTTGCCGGATGTGCTTGGCCAGGGGTATCATTCCATTCAGACGGTGGTGGAGGGTTCGTTTCCGAAAGGACTCTTGTTTATCGGGCTGATCGTCCTGGCAAAAATTATGGCGACAGCGGTCACTCTGGGGTCGGGGGGGGCCGGGGGGATTTTTGCGCCTTCTCTGGTGATCGGCAGCTTCAGCGGCCTCCTGTATCACCGCTTCATCTCCATGGCCTGGCCGGGTATGGCCTGGGCGGATGAAGGCTGTTTTGCGCTTTTGGGAATGGCCGGTCTGATCAGCGGGATTCTTCAGGCGCCGCTTACCGGCATATTCCTCATTGTCGAGATTACCGGCGGCTATGAAGTGATTTTACCGCTGATTCTGATTTCCGTCATCTCGACCACCTTATGCCATTCATTTGAACCGGCATCCTATTATCTGAAGGACCTGGTGGAAAAAGGCCGTTTTCTCAGGCCCCGAACCGATGCCCGGGTGCTTGCGGACCTGCAGGTGGCCGAACTGGTTGAAACCGATTGCATGAAAGTCAGAAAAGAAATGACGCTGGGGGATTTTGTCAAAATCATGCAAAAATCCCATCGCAATTTCTTTCCTGTCGAAGATCCGTCCACCGGCGCATTTCTGGGGATGATCCGTCTGGATGATATCCGGGAATATCTGTTTGAACCCATGCTGTACGATACGGTTTTTTTGGAGCAGATTATGGACAGCCGTGTCGAGACGGTGGGGCTGAATGATGATGTGGCGCAGATCCTTGCGAGTATGGATTCCCGGCGGCTGTTCAGTATGCCGGTGGTTGAGAATGGCCGGTTTGTCGGAATGATTTCAAAGGCGACGCTGCTGGATAAGTACCGGTATGAACTGATGGTTCAAACCCATATCTGATGTCAAAGATTCACATGCTTGAGGTCAATATGCTGGCGAATGACGGATTTGGCTGTTTTTTCAAATTGCGAGGTGATGTCGGAAACAAAAAAATCGGTATGGCCGTTTTTGGATAATTCCCGGTCCGATTCCGGTGAAGCGGCGAGAAAGGCTTTTATTTGTTCGGCGACTGCCGTGGATGAGCTGATGACCCGCACCCGTTTCCCGATTTTGTGTTCAATAATCGGAATCAGCAAAGGATAGTGGGTGCAGCCGAGAATCAGGGTATCGATTTGTTTCATTTTTAACGGATGAAGATATTTTTTGACAATCATCCGGGTTTCCGGTTTTTTCAGCCAGCCTTCTTCCACCAGCGGCACCAGAAGCGGACAGGCTGCGGAATACACTTTGGCGTCCGGCTTTCTTTCCTTGATTTTTTTTTCATAAATACCGCTGGCGATGGTGGCCCGGGTGCCGATCACCCCGATAATGGATTTTTTCGTCATCTTGAGGGAATAGTTCACCGCAGGGGTGATCACTTCATAGATGGGCAGGGAAAACCGCTCTTTTAATGCTTCGGTCGCCACGCTGGAGGCGGTGTTGCAAGCCATGACGATCATTTTCGCTCCCTGTTTGATGAGAAACTCGGTGTTCTGGAGCGAATATTCAATGACGGTTTTACTGCTTTTATTTCCGTAAGGCGTACGGGCCGTGTCCCCGAAATAGATCATGTCATATCCCGGAAGGGTATCCATAATGGCGCGGACAACTGTGAGCCCGCCAATGCCTGAATCAAAAACACCAATCATGACAAATAGTTATTCCTTGGCTTGGCGATTGTCTGACAATATTTTTTTGATGCACTTCTGCACAACCTTCAGGGGATAATCTGTTCGAATCCCGGGGCAGGCCCCGGACATGATTTCCCAGTTGGCAGGGTCGATCATTACGCTCTCGATAAATGGCCAGGCTTTGCACATGCGGGGTTTGACCGGATGAATCGTACAGAGCTTCTCATCGTCCCAGAAAACGCAAAACTGATCTTTTTTCTGGGCAAGCACCGGCAGGCCTCCGGACAACTGGCAAAAATCCCTGACAAACGTATCTGGCCGGGTTCCGATAAATTGCGCGATGTTTTCAATGTCCGCCTGGGTGACATAGGTCCCGCCAAACCCTTTGCAGCAATCCCCGCATTTCTGGCATTCAAATAAATCTTCAGGCTGAACGGATTTAAATGGCATGCCGCGCCTCCATGGCTTTTTTTAAGGTCACCTGATCCACATACTTTAACTCGCCGCCCACCGGAACGCCGGATGCTATCCGGGTAGTCGTCACCGGATAGCGGGCAAGACGCTCGGAAATATAGCTTGCGGTCGCCTCGCCTTCCACACTGGTGCTGGTGGCGATGATGATTTCTTTGACAGTGCCGCTGGCCGTTTTTTCCAAAAGTTCTTTGATGCGGATGTCGCCGGGCCCGATGTTGTCCATGGGAGAAAGCAGTCCTTGCAGCAGGTGGTAAGTCCCTGTATAAGCGCCTGATTTTTCAATGGCGACCATATCGGCCTGGTTTTCCACCACGCACAGCATGCCGGTGTCCCTTGCCGGATTACTGCAAATGCGGCATAAATCCCCATCGCTTAATGCAAAGCACCGGACGCAAAGGCGTACGTTTTTTTTCAGGTCGTCGATATTCCGGGCCAGTTCCAGGACGTCAGCTTCTGGCGCATTCAGTAAATGCATGGCCAGCCGTTCCGCAGTTTTGGTGCCGATACCGGGCAGGCGGCCCAGGCTGTGAATAACTTTTTTGATGGAAGCGGGATAATGGTTCATGGCCCTGTAATGACAATTTATTTAAATTTAATTTAACGTGACGGTCGGATGGATGACGTTGATTCAGCGATTACATTAATCCGGGAATATTCAGGCCCCCGGTCAGTTTGCTCATCTCGCTCGACACCATTTTCTGGGATTGCGCCAAGGCTTCATTGACGGCAGCAAGGATCAAGTCCTGAAGCATTTCAACGTCCTCAGGATCAACCACTTCTTTTTCAATGGAAATGGAAACAATTTCCTGTTTGCCGTTTGCCACCACTTTGACCATGCCGCCGCCGGAAGATGCTTCAATTGTTTTTAAGGCCATTTCTTCCTGCATTCTGGCCATTTTATTTTGCATCTGTTGCGCCTGTTTCATCAACTGTTTCATATTGTTCATTTTAAGCCTCCTGTAAGAGTTTAATTTCAACGATTTTGCCGTTGAATAATTTCATGGCTTCTTCAACCACCGGATGACTGAGCGCTTCTGTTTCCAAAAGCCGGGCTTCCTTTTTTTTCATCCGGGAGGTATTGGTTTCCAGCAAACGGGGTGAGAACGAGATTTTTATCTCTTTTCCAAAATAACGATTGCAAATGCTTTGCAGCAGGTCAAGGTTCCCTGGTTTTTGCGCAAAGTTAATATTGAACTGAGTCGCTGTAAACGCGATATCCAGCGCATCAGGGGCGGGTTTTCTGGCGGTGCTTTCCGAGAAACAGGATTTTAATGAGGGCTGTTCCAGGGCCATGACCGCCAGGATGTTTTTCCAGGACAATGCCGCCGGTTCATCAGGGTCAGCGGTTGCCGAATCTGTTTCAGGCGTGGATGAAAACGGTTTTTGAGGCCCACTTTCTTTGACCGCATCCGGCTCTTTTTCTTCACCGGGAGAAGTTTTTTTTTCTGAACCCGGAGTCGAATACCCCGGCTGATCCTTTTCTGAAATTTTGGATACGGGAATGTCCGGTTGGCTGGAAGGCGATGCGCCCGGTGATATGTTTGTCGGAATGGCCGGGATCGCGGGTGCGGAGTTAAATGCTGATTTTTGGAGTTCGGATTCTCCGGAGTATTCCTTTTGAACTGTTCCAGGCGAATTCACATGGGCTGAAGCCTCTGAAAATCCTTTCCGGAACGCATCCATTTTTTCAATCAGGGTGTCGATGGATACTGCCGGCGGCATCTGCAATATGCGGAAAAATGCCATTTCCATGGCCAGTCGGGGCTGGGCGGAAAACCGGACGCTGGTTTCCTCTTTAAAAAGCTGGTCCAGGATCTGGTTGATGCGTATTTTCGGAATTTCCCGGATCTGTTCGTGCATGGCCTGTTGTTCAAATTCCGGGACATTGGTCAATATTCTGGGGCCTCCGCCCAGTTTGACCACCAGAAGGTTTCTGAAATGTTCAATAAATTCTGAAAACAGTTTGACCATATGCTGACCGCGATCATAGAGGCGATCGATAATGTCGATTACTTTCCCGGCGTCCCTGTCAAATACAGCCTGGGACATCTCAAACAGGCTCTGCCGATCCAGGCCGCCCAGAACATCCATGATCTGTTCCATGCCGATGGGGCCTGAAACGCTCGTAATAACAAGATCCAGAAGGCTCAGGGCGTCCCGGATGCTGCCATCGGCTTCCCGGCCGATGATGGTTAGCGCTTCCCGGCTGATATCAATCGCCTCTTGTTGGCAGAGGTGCGCCATGTGGTCAATGATGGCGTCGATATCCACGCGGCGGCAGTCATGCCGCTGGCACCTTGAAAGTATGGTGATGGGGATTTTATTCGGTTCCGTGGTGGCGAAGAAAAATTTGACATGGCTGGGCGGTTCTTCAAGAATTTTAAGAAGCGCATTAAAAGCCGAATCGCTGAGCATATGGACTTCATCAATAATATATATTTTATACGGACTGTGCGCCGGCATATAGTGCGCATTTTCACGGATTTCACGAATATTGTCGACTTTATTATTGGATGCGCCGTCGATTTCAAATACATCAGCTGCATGCCCGGACGTGATTTCCAGGCATGAACTGCATGTATTGCAGGGGGTTGCAGTGGGTCCGGATTCACAATTGACGCATTTGGCCAGAATCCGGGCGATGGTGGTCTTGCCGGTGCCTCTGGGGCCGGACAAAAGAATGGCGTGGGCCAGCCGTCCGGAGGTGAGTGCATTGCTCAGCGCTTTGGTGATATGGTCTTGTTTGACGACATCCTCAAATCGCTGGGGACGATATTTCCGTGCAAGAACCAGGTAAGCCATGAACGTGTTTCCGATTGAGATTGATCATGCGTGACAGTTACAAAAAAAATATTTCAGGATCCCGGCAATGGTTCCCATCCAAGTGACCGTTAAGCGGATGCGCAAACAGCACGGGCGAAATTTTACAGACAGAAGGAAAAGGAAGGGTTTTTTGCCGGTTTAGTCTGGCGGAGAGAGAGGGATTCGAACCCTCGGTACCCTTTCGAGCACACACGCTTTCCAGGCGTGCACCTTCAGCCGCTCGGCCATCTCTCCGTAAACTTCAAAATCAGCTGCTATGTTTTCAATTTGGCGGAGAGGGTGGGATTTGAACCCACGATCCCGGTTACAGGATACCGCTTTTCGAGAGCGGCGCCTTCAGCCGCTCGGCCACCTCTCCAGATGATCAGGCGCATTATTGATTCGCCATGTGAAATTCCGCGTTGGTCGCAGAACGCCTCTTTTAAATTACGCAAAATATCCACTTTGTTTATTGGTGTCAAATAAAAAGTATCCGGCAGGGTATTTGTTCTTGATCTCAACTGGTGTTTGAGGCAAACTGTCGGTCAGCAACCCAATGGTATTTCAATTATCTTTTCAATCTGTTCGTTATATTTATGGTGCCGGTCTCTCGGTGGATATACGGTATTCCCATAAAGGTTTAAGCTCTTCTTTAAATCGTTTCAGCGTTATCTGGTTTTGCCGGTTTGAATCGTTTCACATTTTAATTCAATTCTGTGAGGGAGGCATTCATCATGCAGCAACCGGAAAAATTTCCTTCTGAAAGACGCCGGCATCCAAGGATCGAAACCCGTATCCCGATGAATCTGGTGGCAGATAAACGCAACGTGAGTGCGGAGACAATTAATCTGAGTATGAGCGGGGTACTCTGCCGGGTCGACCGGCCCATTGAGATGATGACATGCCTTGAAATCGTTTTGATGCTACCGCATGAAGGAGCGCCGGATGATGTAATATATGTGGAATGTGAAGGCATTGTGGTCAGAGATGAAAAAACGGCGAATGGCCATCATGTCTCTATCTTTTTTAACAACATGGAAAAAGATGAAATGCGGAAACTGACCGCCTATATCGCCGTTCACAGTTAATAAAATTTTTTTTAAATCTGTTTTTTATGTTCCTTGAGAAGTGCTGACTCAGTAACATTCTGAAAAATAAATTAATATTTATCCGGAATGGGCCGCGTTAAAAAGCATCTGTATGGCTCTGCATCTAGCAAGGCTTCGTACCTAAACCGGGTTATCGCTTACGGGTTTTTCCCACCCCAATCAATCAGGAACCATTCTTACTGGATCACGGTGCAGTTTCCGCAGCCTTATCGATTTTTACTTCAACATTGGCCAGGTTTTGGAGGAGTGGATAGGTCGGATCGCCGAACGCCATGGGAAGTATTGGTTCACATTCATACAGCGTGAGATGGGTTGCGGATTCTTCGTTGCGCAGCAAAATTTCCGCGCTAAAACTATCTAAGTTATAGGTTATGGTCAGCTTAAACCTTGACGCGTCAATGCCGCTGGCATTGTTTCTATGCAAATTTTTGAGATATAGTTGTTTGCAAATAAACCTGAAAAGCGAAGTCCCTGCAGCATCGTATCCCTCAAATCGTAAAGAATAAAAACCATTTTCAGTTACCTGAATATTCATTTCGGATTTGTCGATAGAGCTGATGCTGTTGTTGCATTTGCCACTGATTCTCAAATTTGAGAAAGTGTCTATATACTTGTGGCCGGGTGTTGTCGTGTGATCGTTGACGCAACCCATAGAGGAGTCGGCAACCTCAATGTTCAATGCGCCGCCTGAGCACGTTTCCCAGGCGCTGTCCGGGTCTGAACCCGTGCCTGCGCTGTCAATTGTGACGGTAAATCCCAGAACCGTCAGCATATCATCGGGCGTATAGGTCTGGGCCTGGGCAAGCGAGGCGCAAAGGATGCAGGCTATTACATAAATAATTTTTTTCATAATTCCACCTCCATTTAAAAATTTGCATTTTGTTTTTTTCGGTCGATGGACTTATTCAGCACGGATATCAGATCCGGTCACCGGGCGGGAATTGCAAACAAAAGTTCCCTGGCGGTTTTTTCCGATTCATGATTCTAATGGCGCTTGGTGATCAATTCATCTATATTATAAAGTAGATGTTGCATCCGGCAGGCGCGTTTTAATTGCAGAATGAATTTTATCAATACAATTGAAAAGTAATACACGAGCGGAACCGGGGGAAAAGAAAGGTAGCGGCGGACTGCTGCAGAAAACCTGTAGATAATTGGTATAACATGTTTTTATTCATGGCGAATCCTCCATTGAGGACAAGAGCCATTGCCGGAAAAGATTGGGTATATTTTAAAACCATCATGACCATAAGTCAATTTTTATTCAAAAATCAATGGAGACAAAAATGAAAAAGCGGATACTTCTGGCCCCGGTGATTCTGATTCTTCTGGTTCAGTGTACCGGATTAAAGGAACAAAAAATTATTGATGCGCACCGGAAATCATTGGAAATCGCTCTTTCTTTTAATACCGAAAATTATCCCTGGCTGATGGGAACCAAATACCCTCAGATAGCCGTTTGGGTGACGACCGGCAGCGGCGACCATGAAACCGTTTTCGTGACCCAGGGAGCAGGCAGGGACAAATGGATGTTTGCTGATGAACGCCCCGGCGCGCTGCCGGTATGGTCCGGTATTCGGCCGACAAAGAAGGGTCTGGAGATTGACGCGGTTTCCGGGGCTACCCCATCCGGTGAAGTCCATACGATTCGATGGGAGATTCCGGAGAAATATGAGGGAAAGGATTTAACGGTCTTTATCGAGGCCAATGTGTCCTTTGATTACAATGATTATTATTCAAAGGCGAAAAGCAGTCCGGGATACAGCGATGTAAACGGTCAGCCGTCGGTTGTATGGCGGTCGGCATTTCGTGTTGATGACAACCCTGTGCAGATGACCCCTGAAATTGCGGGACATGGTCATGTGCTGGGAAAAAACAGCGCCATCGATTCTGATATGACCAAAATTACGACTGCCGCCGAACTTTTTAATTACATCAATATTGCTTATCATCCGGGAAGCTGACCATGAAAACCGTAATGATTCACCCGGCAACCCATGATTCTCTCCGCCCGGCCATTGACCGGGCGTTTGAGATATTCCCGATGGATTTCGCCGGTAAAACAGTTCTGATCAAACCCAATGCGCTGCGGACATCCGCTGCGGATGAAGCCATCGTCACCCATCCGTCCGTTGTCCGGGCGGTGGTGGAGAAAGTGGAGACGCTGAATCCGGCGGCTATTATCGTTGGCGACAATCCGGGGGTGGTCAGCTATGGCGCCAATGAAGAATGTTTTGAAAAAACCGGGCTCATGGCAGCCGCCAAAGGGCATTACCGGAATATCGGCAATGATCCGGTAAAGGTCGATTTTAATCCCGCGTTCATTCCATCGGTGAGTGTATCAAGAATCGTCATGGAAGCCGATATTATCATCAGCCTGCCGCGGTTTAAAACCCACGGACTGACGGTGATTTCCGGAGCTCTGAAAAACAGTTACGGCATTTTGCCCGGCGCGCAGAAATCCATTCTCCATAAAATCGCCGGAAGTCCGGAACGGTTTCATGAGGTGGTGGTGGAGGTATTCAAGCTCCGGGTGCCGGACCTGTTTATTCTGGATGCGGTGGTCGGTATGGAGGGCAACGGCCCGGCGTCTCCGGATTTGCGGGAAATCGGGCTGATACTGGCTGCGGACAATGGTGTGGCGATGGATGCGGTGATTGCCGCCATGATGGGATGTGATCCCGCCTGTCTGCGCTTCCTGCAAAAGGCAAAGGAAGACGGTTTGGGTGATTATGATTTGAAAACCGTCAACATCATCGGAAAACTGGATGTGATTCCGGATTTTAAACTGCCGCCGGTGAGCGGTGAAGCGATTACGGGAAATATCGCGATTCAGGAAATGCTCGCCAGCAAAAATCAGTTCCGGCCCCGGGTGGACCAAAATCTGTGCACCGCGTGCGGTACCTGCGTGGCCCAGTGCCCGGTTTCGGCCCTGACCATGGCGGGTGAATTTCCGGAAGTCGATCACGACACATGCATTATCTGTTTCTGCTGCCAGGAGCTCTGCCCGGAAAAAGCGATCCGGTTGAGCTGAACCATAATCATTAAGCGTTAAATTTTTTAAAAGGAGAGACCTATGGCTGAGACAATGACCAATGCGGACAATTTCTGGCTCCAGATGGATCATCCCACCAACCTCATGATTATCACCGGCATTATGGAATTTAAGGAAACAATCGATTATGACCAGGCATGCAAGACGCTGGAAGATCGGCTGTGTGCGTTTGACCGTTTCCGGCAGCGTGTTGTTGCCCCCCTGTCGGGTGTGGGCGTTGCCAGTTGGGAGTTTGATCCATATTTTGACATCCGGTCGCATTTTCAGCAGGTGGCCCTTCCGGGAGCTGGCGGCAAAGCCGAGCTGCAACGCATGTGCAGCGATTTGATGACTATTCCCATGGACCGGACGAAACCCCTGTGGTCATGCCATCTGATTGAGAACTACAAAGGCGGATGCGCGCTGTTTTTCCGTCTTCATCACTGCATTGCCGATGGTATTTCCCTGGTTTATGTACTGCTCTCCACTGCGGATACGGAGCCGGGGGGGAAACCTCTGTTCGGAGATAAATTCCGAAGGAAAAAGAAGAAATGGTCACCGCCGTCATTCATCCCTGCAGGGCAGTTGCTGACGAGCGTGTCTGGAGTGATCGACAAAACCCAGATCGTTGGTGAGAAGCTGATTGCGGAATGGTCAAAGTTGCTGTCAAACAGGTCTTATGTAAAGAAATTCGCAAAGAACACGGCCAATTTGTCGAAAGACACCGCAACGGTTTTGGGGAAGCTTGCTATGATGCCTTCTGATCCCAAAACTTCCCTGAGAGGGCCGCTCAGGGTGAGAAAGTGTGTTGCCTGGACGAATCTGATGTCGCTGGATCGGGTTAAAAAAATCAGCAAGGTAGTTGATGCCACGATTAATGACGTGCTGATTGCTTCTTTAAGCGGGGCGCTGCGGCGGTATCTGATCATGAAAGGCGACCGGACGAATAAGACCGAACTTCGGGCCGCGATTCCTGTCAACATCCGCGAACCCGGAACCGCGTTTGAGCTGGGGAATAAATTCAGCCTGGTTTTCCTTGCCCTGCCGGTTTATATCGAAGACCCGATTTTACGCTTAAGAGAAGTTAAAAAACGCATGGATCATCTCAAAGAGTCGCCGGATGCCTATGTCGCGTTTATGGTCTTAAGCGCGTTGGGTTTATCCTCCGCCAGTATTGCCACGACGGCTTCCAACTTTTTCGCTAACAAGGCGTCAACGGTTTTGACCAATGTTCCCGGCCCCAAAGAGCCCCTTTATTTTGCGGGAAAAAAGATTGAAAATTTTATCGGATGGGTTCCCAGGACAGGGCGGGTCGGCATGGGGGTCAGCATTTTCAGCTATGCCGGCAAGGTCGGGATCGGGCTTGTGACCGATGAGGGACTGGTGCCGGACCCGGACACGATTTTGAGATACTTTGAAAATGAAGTGGATTATTTGTATGAAATTTCGAAAACAGGCAAGGTGGATATCCAGCCGCTGATTCTTGGCGATAAAAAAAAGGTAACGTCAAAATCCGCCAAGCAGGTAGAGAAGCAAACGCCTCCTGAAAAGAAAGAAGCAGGCGCCACGGAAGAGGCTTTTGGAATATCGAGGATATGCATGGCTCTGACAAAAAGCGGCAGTCCGTGCAAGAGAAAACCTGCCCCGGACTCTGACTATTGCAGTGTGCATCAGTCCGGGGTTTAACAACAAAAGAAAGGCTGTTTTTGAATTTAATCATCATCAACCTGAGGATTCCTGTTGAACTGGACGGGCCGGGTGAATCGGGCAAGGACCAATACCTTAATGCAGCCTCACAAAAGCTGGGGGTTTGCTGTGAAGATTTAAAAATCATTAAAATCCTCAGTAAAGAATTGGATCTCAGCAACAGAGAGCGGCTCCTTTATAAAATTTCGATTGTGGTGCGAATTTCCGGCATCTTCGACAATTTAGAAAAATTTCCGGAATATGTTGAAAGGCCGGAAGATATTCAAAGAACAGGGGCGGCCGGAAAGACGGCCACCCTGAAGGAACGGCCGATCATCATCGGTTTGGGCCCTGCCGGCATGTTTGCCGCTCTTGCGCTTCTGGCTTATGGAATTAAACCCGTCATTTTTGAGAGAGGGAAAAGAATTGAAGAACGCGCCCTGGATGTTGAGCGGTTTATTTTAAACAGGAAGCTGGATCCCGAATCCAATATCCAGTTCGGCGAAGGCGGGGCCGGGTCGTTTTCCGACGGGAAGCTGTTTTCCAGAAGAGACCGGAATACCGGGTATGTTAACCGAGTGCTGGATACCTACATTAAATTCGGTGCGCCTGAAGAAATCGGATACATCAGCAAGCCCCATTTGGGAACCGATGTCTTGTGCCGGATCGTTGCCAATATGCGGAATTATATACTGGAGCAGGGCGGTCAGATTCATTACGGCGCTAAAATGACCGATCTGCTGATTTCCGGGGAGAAGGCCTGCGGCGTCATCATCAACGGAGATCAGGAGTATCGTTCCTCCGATATTTATCTTGCTGTGGGGCATTCGGCCCGCGATACATTTGAGATGATTCATAAAAATGGGATTGCGGTGGAGCAGAAGCCGATTTTTGTCGGGGTCCGTATGGAGCATTCGGCCCAACTGATCAACCGTATCCGGTATGGCAACAAATATAAGGATTTTCGCGGTATCGGGGCGGCCGCCTATTCTTTCAACTACACGGACCGCATAAAGAAGCGGGGCGTGTATACCTTCTGCATGTGTCCCGGCGGGGAGATCGTCAACGCGTCCTCTGAAGACGCCATGATGGTTTTAAACGGGATGAGCTTTTCGGGAAGGGCTTCCGCTTTTTCAAATGCCGCGATTGTGGTTTCCTGCCATACGGATGACTACAGGTCAACCAGCCCCCTGGCCGGGATGGAATTTCAAAAAGAGATTGAGCGCCGGACTTTTCAGGCCGGCGGCGGCAACTGGGCTGTCCCGGCCCAGAACCTGGAAGATTTTATGGCCGGCAAAATTTCCGGCAGTGTGAATAAAAATTCATACCGGATGGGGGCTGTCGCTGCAAACCTCAAAACAATTTTCCCGAAATTTATCAATGAGTTGCTTTTGGCTGCCCTTAATCAATGGAAACAGCAAGAGCCCCTGTTTGTTTCCCGGCAGGCCATATTGTTCGGCGCTGAAACCAGAACGTCTTCACCTGTGCGAATCAAGCGGAACCATAATTGTGAATCCGTCAATATTAAAAACCTGTATCCGATTGGTGAAGGCTCGGGATATACCGGCGGGATAACGAGTTCAGCCGCAGACGCAATGAAGGCTGTGGATATGAAATGGGGAAGGGCGGTGTAAACACTCGAACCCCTTTGGAACAATTTTTGACACGCCGATTTTTTTATTGATATATTTAAAGAACTTATAACATGTTGGTTCAAAAAATAGATCTTCGATAAAAAAGGTTAATCTAAGCCCCGAAATCCAAAACCGTATTCCTCACAAAATTCACAAATTCAAACAACCAGGAGACATCCGCCCCGGCCCTGTGAGGGGTTTCGGTTTTTGCTGAAAATTCTTCAAGGAGATCCGTGAACTTCATTGTCGGGGATGTGGCTTTGACCAGTTTGTCTAAAAAATATTTCAAGTTTTTAATCCGGATTAATTCGGGATCATAACCGGAATCTTTGAGAAGCCTGTCTTTCCACATGTTATCATATCGCGGTTCATCCGAATATAATGTTTTCCCGGCCAGTTCCTTTACCATTCTTTCAGCAACGCGCTTTGGATCCTCACCTTCCCTGATCAGTTTATCTCTGGGTATGCCATGGAATTCCATGCTTCTGGAATCCCAGTCTGTCCAACCATTCATGGTTTCTGGATTGAGCAAACATGAAGTGACGGGATGCCTGCCGTCGCCCCAGGCCACTTCAATCGGATAAGATTCTTTCCCGAGGCCGGATGCTTCAAAGTCGATAATATATATGGGTTGGCGAGACAACGCTTTTTGAAGCTTTGTCTCCGCACTTATTTCGAATTCAACATCATCATAAATTTTTTTAAAACTGCCGATCTCCTGCTTACCCATGAATTCTCTGGCCCCACCGAGGCCGAACGGTATGGAATTTGAAATTAAAGTTTTTAAAATTTTGATTATATCCAGGCGGTCGCTTAATCCCTTTTCCGTCCTTGGCATTTTATAATACCGGTTCAGTTTCAGTGCAATTAAATATTCGGGTTTAACAATATCAATGTTTGAATCCCTAAGTCTTAATATATTGGTTGTCAGTTTTCTGTTTTCCAGGATATGCCGGATCAGTCTCGGTTTCAGCGGTGTGCTTTCTGTGGATAAAAAATCAACATAAATACCCGTACTTTTATGTTTCAGGCTGTGGTTGGCCGAGTCTGAATCCAGGAAGTATTTTTCAAGATTCCTCAAAGACTCCTCGGGCAGCTCATCTGCAAGGAATTCCTCGAAATCAGTTTCTGATAATAAAATATCCACATCATACGTCACCCTCGGCCTGATCGGTGGGCGAATATATTTTGATGCTGCAATTGCGCCAACCAGAACGGCATTGGGGTAAACTTTTACTACATCACCGATAACATAATTAAAGCCGCTGCCGCGTTTATTTCTGTGGTAAACCTGAAAATATTCATCCTCGAACAATTCATCCTGCTCATTATCGTATTGGATATGTTTTTCGCTCATGGGCACTCTGCCAGTAAAATTTTAAAAATGAATGAATTCATGGGGACCGGCCTGTTAAAACTGAAACAGAGTAGATGAAACGGATGCCAAAGTCAAAGAGGAAGGCGAGACCGGTCTGAATTTGGATACTATTCGCATCCAAACCGGTCTTGCGGAATCAAAAGCATTGACCCGGCAAGGTTTCTATGAGCAATTCATCCAGCGATTGGAAGTTAAATTATCAGGCGATGGCTGATGGATCCGGAACGTGATTCCGGAATTTCAACCGACCGAAGCTTGTCCCAAAAAGGATATCCCAATGAACCCGAGAGTAAAATTAGCAACAGCCCGGGCGCCGGGCGGCGGTGTGATGGAACTTTATCAGCACGATGGCGATTTCACGATCCAGGTCAATGGTCAGGATTTGATGCTCAGCCGACAGCATGAATCGGAACTTGAGCTGGCGCGACTGGGGTGTGCGCATCTTTCTGGCCGCAAATCTCCTAATATATTGATCGGTGGACTTGGGATGGGGTATACCCTGCGTCAGGCGCTGGATATATTGGGCCTGAACGCCAGAGTTGTCGTGGGTGAACTGGTGTATGCCATTGTCGAGTGGAATCGGGAATTTTTCGGAAAACTCAACGGCCAGCCGCTGGCGGACGAGCGGGTTGATCTCAGGGAAGGCGATGTCGTTGAGCTTATTTCGCGTTCCAAAGCCTGTTTTGATGCGATCTTGCTGGATATCGACAATGGCCCCAGAGCGATGACCGATTCAGGAAACAGCCGTTTATATAGTCATGAAGGAATTCAGGCCTGCCGCCGTGCATTGCGTGAACGCGGATGCCTGGCCGTGTGGTCGGCTGAACCGGACAAGAACTTCGAACAAATTCTGATGACCTGCCGTTTTCATGTCACCCGTTTCCGGGTTCCGGCATACAAGGGAAGCAAATCCGAATCCCGGTTTGTGTGGGTGGCTTCGGAGGACAAGAAAATACTGCCCCCCGGGGGCGGCGAACCGCGTTTGAAGCCGAGGAATGAGCCAAAGGCAGGCCACCGGCGGTTTCCAAAGAAACGATAACCGTGGTGGTCTGGTGGACGATATTCTTTTTGTATAATAAAAAAAATAAATTTTTGTTGAAAAAAAGCTTGACATGGATAACGCATTGCGTCATAAGTAACCCATAACGCAACGCGTCATATTCAGGATTAAGTTTGGGCAGGTATGCGCAGGCAAGAAAAGTCAAATAAAATTCATTACTCGGTTCACATTAACTATCAATAATAATTTTTTCAGGAGGAAAGAGTCATGGCCAAGAAAGAAGTAAAAAAAAGCAACGTAATCGTGGAAAAAGTTCAGAAAGCATCGGATGCCGTAACCGAAAAGATCAAAACCTACAATGAAAAATATGTGGCCAAAAATATTGAGAAAGGCCGCGAAGCCCTGAAAGAATACAACGAAAAATACGTTGTGAAAAATATCGAAAAAGGCAAAGAATACATTGAAAAGCCTTATAAAAAACTCACAGTTAAAGTCGACGAAGTCCTTGCCAAAGGCCGCGACCTTGAAAAAGACGCCTTCAAAAAACTCGACGGCGTGATCGTGAACGGCAAAAAATTCATGTACAAACTGCCTCTGGTTGAAACCGTCGAAAAGAAAGTGACCGAAGGGCTGAATTCTTTACCCGGATTTATCAATATGCCGAGCAAGGGTGAAATTGAAAAGCTGACCATTGCGATGCAGTCATTAAACAAAAATATCGAAACGCTGAAAACTTCAAAAATGGTTTAAGTGGTTGAGTGGTGGTTGTTCGGCGGCACATCCTATGGATGTGCCGCCCGTTTAACTAAAGTTTTCCGATTTTTTTGACGTCAAAGTATAAAAGTTAAACTTCTTTGTTGCGTTGTACTCTTCGCTGCTTCATAATAGCCTAAATATTAATCGTTTTTTCAGTTTGCTGCGAAGTCATGTGACTCTTATGCTTTGCCGTCAAGAGTTTACTTGTCAGAGGGCTGTGGTTTTTTGATTTGCAACCCATTTTAAATTGAACGCAGTTTAAAGGAGGTACGGATGTATACGATTAAGAAATATGCGAATGGCCGGTTTTACGACACAGTTGTTAAAAATTACATCACTCGGTCCGAGATTGCTGATCTGGTCGCGGCCAAGAAAAAAATCGACATCGTTGATACCAAAACCAACGCGGATATTACAGATGAAATCCTTTCACAGATTTCTTCCAAAAAACAGAAACCCGCAAAGAAGAAACCCGCAGTTAAAGCAAAAGCCCGAAAAGCCGGTCAGGATTCCGCCAACTTTGTCGTAGAACTTCTACGAAAAGGCGGGGACACGCTTTCCGATTTCGGAAAAAAGTACGCATCCATCTGGCAGGATATCCTGAGCATGTCCAAGGAAGAAATTGATAAAGTCGTTAATTTGCTGGTCAAGGACAAAAAGATTTCCGAATTCGAAGCAAAAAAATTAAAGAGCGAAATCATCAAATACCGTGACAGTGTTCATAGCTGGATATCCAAAAATATCGATCAGCGGATTAATGAAGTGCTGAATAAGATGAATCTCGCCAACAGAGATCAGGTGGTTGCGCTCACGACCAAAATCAACGCATTAAATACTAAAATTGCTAAACTGGAAAAAACGAAACCTGCGGCGCAACCAGCCAAAACAATAACACCCAAGGCAGCGCCGGCAAAGACAGCTGCGCCAAAAACACCCAAAAAATAAACGCTCCCTTATTCACATGTGGTTGCCTCAATGAGTGGCGATAGCGACTTAGAAAATGCCGAATCCCTGATTGAGGAGGCTCGAG
Organism: Desulfobacteraceae bacterium; assembly: GCA_003599885.1. Classification (GTDB taxonomy): domain Bacteria; phylum Desulfobacterota; class Desulfobacteria; order Desulfobacterales; family Desulfosalsimonadaceae; genus SURF-3. The sequence continues at coordinate 35,852 of QZKW01000045.1, forward strand.
TTGAATGGCAGCCGGACACTGACTGGCTGCGATCTTTATTTTCCCGGCGGGTGGTGTTTGTTCTGGGAAAAGGCGGTGCGGGCAAAACAACCGCCACCATTGCTCTGGGTATGGCGGCTCAGCGCATGAACAAACGTGCGCTTATGGTGGAAACAGGCGATTCAGACGCCTTGGGGAGTCTTTGCCTGAACCAGATTCTGTCTGAAATTCCGCAACAAATTTCCCCCTTCCTTTGGGGGGCGCGTGTTGATCCGAAAGCCGAGTTGGAAGCCTATATCCGCGCCCATGTAGGCTCCGGTTTCATTGCCCGGAAAATTATCCGGAGCCGCCTGTTTTCCTACCTGATTGATGCCACGCCGGGTTTAAAAGAAGTGATGAGTCTGGGCTGTATCTGGCGGCTGGAACAGGAGAAAAATGAACAGTCTGAAAGCCGGTTCGACCTGATTATTGTGGACGCTCCAGGTACCGGCCACGCCATGAGTCTTTTGCGTCTGCCGGATCAGTTAATCCGAATGATCCGCGTGGGGCCGGTGGCAAATCAAATCCGCGAACTTCAGCGCCTGCTCAAAAACCCTCAAAAAACCTGTCTGGTTCTGGTCACGCTTCCGGAAGAACTCCCTGTCAATGAAGCAATGGAATTTTATGCTGTGGCTGATGATGAGCTTGAGATGCCGGTTGCCGTCACCTTGATGAACTGCGTGTACCCTTCTGATTTTTCTGAAGCTGAATCGAAAACGATAGATTTTTTTAAAGAAAATCCTGACAGCTCCGGCAGAGCCTTTTTGGACTCAGCTCTCCGGCTCATCCGACGGCGCAGAATTCAGCAAAAATATATCGACCAGATTCAGGCAAAAACCCTGGGCCGGATGAAGGAAATCCCTTTTTATTTTACTAATGATCTGACCCTGAAAGACATTGACGCGCTGTCGCGTCAACTGATTCCGCCTTCCATGAATTCATTTTGAGGTTGAACCATGCTATCTGCCGCTATTTGTGATCCGGATGGTCCTGAAATAATTGTCTGCTGCGGCAGCGGCGGGGTAGGTAAAACCACTGTTTCGGCGGCGATTGGACTGGTTGGGGCACTGTGTGGGAAAAAAACAATCGTTTTAACCATTGATCCGGCGAGAAGACTTGCAGACTCGCTTGGGCTGAAAGGATTTAATCCGGATGCCCAGCGGGTGGACCTTAAAAATATTTCTGGCTCGTCCAAGCCTCCTGAACCAGAACTTTACGCCATGATGCTGGACGCCAAGAAGACATTCGACGGTTTGATTTTTCGCTACGCTCCCCCGGAAATCCGGAAAAATATTTTAAACAACAGATACTACCAGCATCTTTCAAACAATATGGCCGGTTCCCATGAATACATGGCGATGGAGAACCTTTATGAGATCTACAACGAAGGGCGGTACGATCTGATTGTGCTGGATACCCCTCCCAGCCGTCGGGCACTTGATTTTCTGGAATCTCCTCAGCGCCTGATGAATCTTCTCGGGCATCCGTTTTTCATTAAATTGTTCAAGCCGTATTTCCAGGCCGGCAAATGGGGGGTGCGGTTGTTAAATATCTTTGCGTCCCCGATTCTTCGCGGGGTCGGCAGGATTGTTGGCCGGCAGGCGTTAGAGGATTTCGCCGAATTTATGAAGCTTTGGGATGATGCGCTGTTTGATGGTTTTGGTCATCGGGCGGCAGCAGTGAAAAAATTGCTTGCCGGCGAAAAAAGCCTTTTTATGGCGGTTTCGACCCCTCAGCGGTTGCCCATGAAAGAGGCCCTGTATCTTTATACCCGGCTGTCGGAAAATAAGGTCCCGTTCGGCGGGTTTATCATTAATCGTGTGCAACTGCCTGACAGGGAAGGGGAAAAACATGGTGCAGAAAAAAAATCGGGTGTTGACGAAAATTTTTTCCGTGAAAAAGCCAGGTTTGATAAACCATTAATGGAAAAAATAATCGCCGCGCATCGCCAGATGCAGAAACTTGCAGAAAAAGATGCCGAGTCCGTCGCTGAATTGATTCAGAAAACAGGGGGGCTGGTTGAGATTCTGCAAATCCCGTCGGTTGATGGGGAAGTCTCTAATGTGGATGATTTAAAACGGATTTCGCAATATTTTTCAAGCAGGTTCTAAATAAAAAAGAGAAGGCGGAAGATCTCTTTTCCGTATTCTCTTTTTTATGGAATTTAATTTTTTAAGTGATTTTCAATCAGGCTGAGGCTTTCTGGTCTTTGTCTTCTTCTTTCGCGCCAATCTCTAAATCAGCAAAACTTTCATATTTGTTCTGGTGAATCGTGCAGTATAGAGAATCCGTGGCTGCGCGATTATGGCATTGGCTGCCCCCCCGTGTCATGGCTTTGCAGCGAATGGACTGGATGATGCCGTTTTTTGTTTCTTCTTTGGTGATTTCAGCAGTCCCTTTGTCCCGAAACCGGTCATTGATTACCAGCGGGTCTTTTTCAATTTGACCGGCGCGGTACATGCCAAGCAGCATCCGGTATTCATTGCCGAAATTTTCCAGGATCTTATTGGGGTTTTTAACCAGCCCGGTGTCTGTGGCGATTCCTAAGGAGACGCGGCCGTCATAGCTGATAATGCTGATGCCGAGTGCCAGATCCCCCATTCTCGGCACCCAGAACATGACGTCGCTTATTTTGGTTCCGGCAAAATACAGAGGGACCTTCGGGCCCGGAACATTGCTCATCACGCCGGATGTCTTGTTGGCGAACATGGCGGCAGCCGTATTTGCCAGTTTCGCCGAAGACGCGCCCAGTGCGTTTAAGAGCACATATGCTATGGCGGCGTCCGGCGAGCCTTTAAGTTCATTTAGCCGCCGCTGGACTTCGCGAATGCGAAGTACCGGATCATCAATATGCACCGGCAGGGATACCAGAATCAGGCTGAACTGGTTACCGAGTTTGATTTCGGAATCCAGGGGGCGGATATTGATGGGCATGGCGACCCGTATGTCCAGGTCGCCGACCAGGTTGTTGCGTTGCTGCAAGTAACGCCGCAAGGCGCCGGTTACCATGGATACAAGGATATCATTGATGGTGGCGTTAAAATATTTACCGATCAGTTTGATATCGCTGACGGGTACCCCATCACTGAAAGCCACACTTTTTCTGACACCGAGTTTGCCTTTGAAAACAGTTTTTTTGTCCGACGGCAACAGAAGGATTTTACTGATCACCGATGCAGCATCAAACGCATGTTTGCTCACCATTTTGGCCCGGTCGATGATATGGCCGGGGTTCGAGATGACGGATTCAATTTCCTTGGAAATAAAACCGCCCACTTTTTGGGTGCGTTTTTTGGCGCGGTTGATGCGTTTTACCACCCTTTCAAGGGGCGGGAAAAAATCATAGACAGATTCATGCTTACCTTTTATTTCTGTCATGTTGCAGGTCCAGATCGCGTTGGGTTCGATGTCCGCCATAGCAAGTAGAACCCGTATCAGGGCGATGCCGTCTCCTATGCAATGGTGGATTCTCACAAAAAGGACAGAACCGCCATTGTTATAATTTTCAATATAGTGCGCCTGCCACAGGGGTTTGGACGGATCCAGCGGCGTGGATGTCAGGTCGCTGATCAGTTCTTGAAGCTGTTCCTTGCCGCCGGGGGCGGGAAGGGCCACGCGTTGAAGATGAGACCGCAAATCAAATGTGGGATCCAGTTCCCAGATGGAGTTCCCCACCCCGCTCATGGGATGAACCACTCTTTTTTTAAATCGGTCGTAACACAGGAGACGGTTTTTAAATGTCTCCTGAAGCCTTGCGTAATCCAGTGGCTCATCAAATGCCAGCATGCCGGTGATAACCATTAAATTGGTGGGGCTATCCATGTGGAGCCAAAAATTATCGATGCTGGACATGATCTCTACTTGTTTTTTCATTAACGCCTCCTTGAAATTTTTTTCAAAATGATATTTAAGACTATCAAAGGATCTCATCCATTGCAATCTGAAAATTCATTTAAACTGCTTGAAAAGCTAAAAAAGTTTGACACTTATAACGCACATAGTCATAATGCAATATGCTATATTCATTAATGTTTGATCATCAGTTTTTTAGATTTTTGCAACACTGGTTTAAAATTGGGTAAGGGGAATGCCATGCACATAATCAAGAAATACGCCAATCGGAAACTCTATGATACAACGGTTAAACGCTATTTAACAATGGACTACCTGTCCGAACTGATCAAGTCCGGTGAGGAGGTTTCTATTATTGATAACGAAACAGGGGATGACCTGACATCGGCCATTGTTTCCCAATTGCTGGCCCGTGAAGATACGAATACGGACAAAGCCGTGCCGTCTCAAGTGCTGATGCAGATGCTGCGTAAGGGCAGGGGCACACTGTTCGGCTATGGCAAGAAATATGTTTCTCTCTGGCAAAGCGCCTTAACCATGTCCAAAGACGAGATCGAAAAACTGGTGAACAGTCTGGTCAAAGAAAAGGAAATATCCGAGTCTGAGGGAAAAAACTTAAAGCAGGAGATTGTCGGTTTTGCAAACAATCTCAAGTCATGGATCATCGATAATATCGATCAGCGGATATCCGACGCCCTGAACGGGATCAACCTCTCTTCAAAGACCCAGGTCAATGAGTTAAAGGACCGGGTCGATGAACTGACCCGAAAAGTGGCGGAACTTGAAAAGAAAAAATGATTGGTTTTCAAAAATCCGGGGCTGTTATCTCCATCGACCGTCATGATTGATCAGGTCGATGATCCGGGGCGTTGAAGTGCTAAAATTCGGAGCCGGGATCAGGAAGGTGATGGCTGACCATATCCCCAGTAACGCGACAATGGTTCCTGCCGTCATAATGACAAGGCCGCCCGCACAGCCAGTAATTGCGCCAATGCCGATGAGGACTATCAGGCCGCCGATAATAAATGCGATTATGCTTCCGGTAAAAAGCAGAAACTGAAACATGCCGCTCCTCCGTATTTGTTTTATAAATGAATAAGATTTCGTCCGACTTATTCCAACAATCGCCAGCGTCCCACTGAACAATTTTTTTGTCCGGTGTTGCCGTCGGGATTAGATTTTGAAACTTAATTCTATCTCTATATACCATCATGCCGCCGGACACAAGTTTTTAAGAACCTGTTAAAGACCGTGAGGTTTCAGTGCAGCTGCCCCCGGTTTTTTTGCGGGCTTTAAATGGAAAGAGAACCAAAACGAGCGGTAAAGTCCTCCAAATCTTCTTGTTTATAACGCCAAAGGATGGGATAGTTTCCGGAGTCAGCAGACAAGACGGTATATTTTGATATTTAAGGGATTATTCCATGAACAGCCAAAAATTAAAGATTTTAGTTCCCATTGATGGTTCGACTCAGGCGCTTCATGCGGCTGTATATGCCGCCAGAATGTTTGCTCCCACAAGAACTGAAATCGTGTTGTTCCATGTAGATAACCAGAGTACGGACCTTGGGAGGAGTCTGCCGGATAATCCGTTGTACCATGAAAAGATAAAGGCCATCGATACTTGGGTGGCAGACCAGCAGCATGGTATCCGGCAATTCATGGAGCTTGCGGTAGACAGCATGGAAAAGGCCGGATTTTACAGGCCATCCGTGCAAATAAAAATTAAAAAAAAGAATGAATGGCTGTTGGATGAGATCATCAATGAATCCAGAGAAGGATATGATGCCGTTGTGGTTGGTAAAACCGGAAAAAGCCGGTTAAAGGACCGGGTGATTGGCAGTGTCGCCACGAAACTGGTGGGGAAAATGAATTTGCTTCCTCTGATTATTGTGGATGGAAATCCCCGGACGGATAAGATGATGTTAAGCATCGACCGGCAGGAAGAAGCCTTCAAAAGTATCAGCTGCATCGCGACCTTGCTGGATATTCAGAAATTTAAAATCGCCATTAGTCATGTCGCCATGTGCGGTACACAGCAAGGGGACCAGCCATCAGAGCCTTCGATCTCAGATGAAAAACACATGTGCCCGTTGCGGGATGTGGAGTGTATCTGCCCATCCATCGAAAACATGAGAAAATGTTTTGAAGATGCGGGTATCCTTTCGGAGCATCTTACTGATATAGTTGTTAAAGATGATAATCCGGTGGCTGCCACGCTTGAATTGCTGCGCATCAATCAATTCGGCTCTATTGTCGTGGGCAGGCGAGCGATTGTCCCGTTTATCGAAGAAGTCATTTCCGGCAGGTACAGCCGGAAGATATTAAAGAAAATGGAAAATATGGCATTGTGGGTAATAAATTAACAGGAGAATTCACATGGGGTTGTTGAGTTTTTTAGCGGGCAAATCTGCGGAGGATATCGAACGCGCCGGGGATAAATATTTTAACGATAGCGAATTTGGCGCTGCAAAAATCGAATATGATAAAGCATTAAACAAAGCGGAACGTAAAACTCCCGATAACCTGAATTATCTTCAATCGCTTCAGGAAAAAATCCGGAAAACCAGGGATGAATTGGCAAAAGCCCATCAGCAGAATGGTGAACTGCTCATGGAATCACAAAATTTTGATGAAGCCGAAGACCTGTTCCGGCTGGCCCTGGAATTGACTTCAAACCCTGATTTAAAAATAGAAATCAAAGCTGCCTTGTCCCGGCTTAATGCCCTGATACCCTCTGATAGGCCGGATGAAACCCTTTTGGTCCCATCCCCTGTCCCGGCGGCAGTCGATGTTCTGGACAGCGAAGATGAGTATTTTGCTATTTTGTGTAATGCCTTGCCCGAGGAAGTCAAGCAGATGTATCAGGGCTATGGCCAGACTTTCAAACAGGGGTTTATTGCTTTAAACAACGGAGATTTTAAAACCGCGGTAAAAAGATTATCAGATGCCTTGGAGGAACATTCTTCGGGGGGTCTCATGATCGCCCTCGAGCTTTCCACTGCGCACATGAACCTTGGTCACTATGACCGCGCTTCAGAGTTGGTTTCGCAATTCGTCCAAAGCAATCCGAATGAATTGCGGGGCTACCAGATGTTGTGCGATATTTACTGGGCCACGGGGAATTTTGATGGCGCAGTCCGGCTGATTGAAGGGAGTCCTGTTCAGTTAAAAGAAACGTTTCCGCTCCAGGTGCTTTTGGGTGAGACCTATTTTCAGATGGAAAGATATGCGGACGCCAAAACCATCTTTCTGGCCTGCCAGACCCGCTATGGCCAGAATGAGCTGGTTTCGCGCGCCCTTGCAAAGATTTTCGAAATGATGGGGGAATCGGACAAAGCAAAGACTATTTATGGCCAGATTCTCGCCGGTTGCAAACAATGCGGCGCAAGAACCGATCCCTTTATCAAGAGGAGGTATGCCGAACTCTGCTTTGCCTCCGGGGAAAGATCATCCCGGGTTCTGGAATTGTATCTTTCCGTTGCCCAGGAGGATCCGGACTGCAGGGACGACTGTTATCAGCGAATCAGCGAGATTTATGAGGCGCTAGGCAATGTGAAGGAAGCCCGGCGTTATCAGTCCTTATCCTAACAGACCGCATGCATTGATGCATATAACTGGTATGAAGACAGAACCGGCAATGGGAGAACTACCGCTATCCAATTTTATATCCCGTCTGGCAGATATCAATCACCTCACACCGCTTGGTTTTGACCGGTTTATTTTTTTCCCGGGTATGCTGTTTAATTCAAAGGAAAAATGGTGGGGCCGCGGTGGTTGTCGGGCGGTTTCGCATGAAGGCGTGGATTTGTGTTTTTTTGCAGGTGATGAAGACGCAAAATTCCGGCTGGATGAAACCGTTCAAATCCCGATGATCTATGACGGGACGGTTGTGCATCTGATGGATGATTTTCTCGGGAAAACAGTTGTCACGCTGCATGATGTGGGGGCTGCTTCTTATGGCCCGCTTCTTTCTTTATACGGTCATGTCCAACCCCACGATCACCTGAACGTCGGCGACCGGATCCATCAGGGCGAGGTGTTCGCTTCCATCGCAGATCCTGGAGGCAGGTCAATGTTTTTGCCGCCGCATCTTCATCTGTCGCTGGCAAAGCCGCAAATGTTTCCGCAGGTTAGCCAGTTGTCCTGGGAAATGCTGAACCATGCGGACCGGTCGGTTTTTATCGACCCCATGAAGGCCCTGGAAATGGATTATTCAGTCATCCATTATGATAACGCCTTTAATTTATTCCAACAATATACTCGTTGCAGCGCGGGAATTGCTGCAAAATCCAAATAACGATGAGGGCGATATGGAAACACGAAAAGATGGAGATATCTGCTTTATAACCGGGAACTGGCCGCTTACTGCCGGCAGGCCGACGATTATTTTTATTCATGGCGCGGCCCTTTCCAAAGGTCTCTGGGACGCTCAGGTGGAAAGCCTTTCCGATATCGCAGATACCCTCGCTATTGACCTGCCGGGACATAAGGACTCCAATGGGCCTGCCTGTGACCGGATTTCTGATTATGCCTTGGCTGTAGGCCTTTTCGTTGAGCGGATGCAGATCTCAACGCCCATCCTTTGCGGGTTGAGTATGGGGGGCGCGGTCACGCTGGAACTCCTGATAACCCGCCCCGATCTTTTCCGGTCGGCGATTCTGATGCATACCGGCGCACGGTTGAAGGTTTTTCCGTTTATTTTTGAATCCATTCAAACGGACTATTCAAAGTATCTGGATATGGTGGTTGAATTTTCTGTTTCAAAGAAAAGTGACAGGTCGCAGGTTAAAACCATAATGAACGAGATAACCGTGCTTTCACCGGACGTGGCGTTAAAGGATTTTACCGCTTGCGACCAGTTTGATGTGATGGAAAAACTGAGCCGGATCATGGCGGAAGTGCTGGTTGTCACCGGCGATGAAGATGCCATAACGCCGCCGAAATATGGCCAGTTTTTACAAAATAACATTCCAAACGCCAAGTTAACCAGCATTGCAGAGACCGGTCATCTGTCCCCCATTGAAAAGCCGGAACAGGTTAACCGGCTGATTCGGGATTTTTTATCAACGCAGACGTCCTTGGACATTGCCTGAAGCAGGTGTCTCTGGGAAAAAACCGATGAATCTGCTTGAAAATCCATCCAACGTCTGTTATTTCGCAAAGGATATTTAACATAATTTACAATCAGGGGAAATGATGATCAGAGCAGGTGTTGTGGGGGCGACAGGATATGCTGGCGCTGAATTGGTGCGCATACTCGCGGGCCATTCAGGTGTGGACCTGACAGTCGTAACTTCGCGTCAGTATTCCGGAAAACCGTTTACCAGCGTTTTCCCGTCCATGAAGGGGCTGGTGGACCTCACCTGTGAAGCCTTCGACAATGAAAGTGTCTGCGCAAGAACGGACGTTGTTTTTATGGCCCTTCCGCATAAGCTTCCCATGGCCTTTGTACCGGGTCTGCTGAAACAGGGAAAAAAAGTCGTGGACCTGTCTGCTGATTTCAGGTTCTCCAATCCGGCCGCCTATGAAGCGGTTTACCAGCCCCACACTGCCAAAGACCTGCTGGCGACTTCTGTCTACGGGCTGTGCGAGGTTTTTAAGGAAAAGATTCAGCAGGCTGATCTGATCGGTAATCCCGGCTGTTATCCCACCAGCGTAATTTTACCCCTGTATCCATTAATCAAAAACGGGTTTATAGATCCAGCCTCCATTATTGCCGACTGCAAATCCGGTGTCAGCGGGGCAGGGCGTTCTTTGTCTCTGACGGCGCTTTACTGCGAGGTTTCGGAATCTTTTAAAGCCTATAAAGTCGGCGGACATCGTCACCAGCCGGAGATGAACGAAATTTTAAGCCTTGCAGCCAAGATGCCGGTGAACATCACGTTTGTTCCCCATCTCCTGCCCATGTCCAGAGGGATGGAGTCAACGATTTACGCAAATTTAAATAAGGATGTCAGCCATCAGGACGTTCATGATTGCCTGGCGGCTTTTTATTCGGATTGCCCCTTTATCCGGATAACGGACAATGGCCGGCCGCCGGACACGGCCCATGTGCGCGGGACCAATTTCTGTGATATCGGTTTTGTTCTGGATACGCGGAACAACCGGATCATCCTGATGTCGGTTATTGATAACCTGGTAAAAGGTGCGTCCGGTCAGGCGGTTCAGAATATGAATTTGATGATGGGTCTGGATGAATCTGCAGGATTGAACGCCGTCCCATTTCCCATCTAAATTTTTTAAGGATGCATGATAAGGATTTATTGAATATGCAATTATCAATAAGGAAACCGTTATTTTTGATCCTTATTTTTTTTATTTTTCTGACGGCTCAGGCTCAGGCCGATGAACTGGACGCTAAACGCAATGAGATGGTGAAATATTTCAAAAGTGATGAAGAACCAAAGGTTATAGATGCAATATGGACAATGGATAATGTATTTAAAGTGGGTGTTTATGACGACGGAAGCAGAAGAGACGGATATGCTCAATATGTCTGTATGGTTCTCAAGGAAAACGGTTTTCGTGGAAAAGAAATTTATGTCCAGGTGATCGACTATGCCAAACTTATGCAAACCAAAAAATGGATAAAATTGGGAGAGACGTTTTGTGACTAATGTTGGAAAGATTGGTTTGAATTATAGCAATCCGCGTACCCAATCCCTTAAAATATGGCAGGATTCCATTCGTGGCCACCATTCTGCTGTTTTTCGGAAACATGGAAGCCACCGCGTCATTATTAATGACGCTATAATTATGTGAGAAGGATAGCTATATTTTTGGATAATACGATGAAAACGTCTCAGATTTCCATTTTTATTGAAAACAGATCGGGCCGCCTGGCGAAAATCACCACGCTGCTGGGGGCAAATGGTATCAATATCCGGGCACTGTCCCTGGCGGATACATCGGATTTCGGTATTTTGCGTCTGATTGTCAACCAAACGGAAAAAGCCTTAAAAATATTACAGGACCAGGGCTTCACCGTCATGGTTTCATCCGTCGTCGGTGTGGCGGTGCCGGACACACCCGGTGCTTTGGGCAATCTTCTGTCGCTCATGGAGCATGCCGGACTCAATGTGGAATATATGTATGCGTTTGTGACCAAAAATCAGGACCAGGCGGTGATTATTTTAAGGTTTGACGACACCGACAAGGCCATTGAAATGCTTATTGAAAATGACATTACCGTGCTTGATGAAGGCGCATTGATGACGCTGTGATGCGCATTGGATGAATTAATCATTAACAAAGGAGGTTGGGCCTGTGAAACGAATGATCCTGGCGATGTGTGTGTGTGTAATGATGAGCTTTTCCGCATCAGCAGTTTTTGCGGAAACGGACGCTTATCATGTGGGGTGCGTGTTTTCCATCACCGGAAAAGCTTCATGGCTTGGGGAACCAGAGCGCAATACGGTTCAAATGATCGTCAAGCAGATTAATGACGCTGGCGGCATCAATGGTCGTCAACTGGTTCTTCATATTGAAGACGACCAGGGAGACAACACCCGGGCGGTAAACGCGATTAAAAAGCTCATCAAAAAAGACAAAGTGTGCGCCATTATCGGGCCCTCATTGAGCGGCACATCGCTTGCCGGCGTTCCGGTCGTCACTCAGGAACAGATCCCCATGATTTCCTGCGCGTCTGCCGCAAAAATCACCACTCCCGCTGAGGAGCGGAAATGGATATTTAAAACTGCGCCGAATGACAGTGATGCGGCCCGCAATATCTTTGCCCACATGAACACCCACAACATTCATAAGGTCGGGATCATGACCGATTCCACAGGGTTCGGCGCAGCCGGAAGAGAACAGTTGAAAGCGATCGCCGTTGATTACAAAATTGAGATTGTGGCCGATGAAACCTACAATCCCACGGATACGGACATGACCGCGCCGCTTATCAATATCCGGAATTCCGGCGCCCAGGCAATCATCAACTGGTCGATTGTTCCGGCCCAGTCCATTGTGCCTAAAAACATGAAAGATCTGAAAATGACCATTCCCCTGTATCAGAGCCACGGTTTTGCGAATATCAAGTATGCTGAAGCTGCCGGTGATGCGGCGGAAGGATGCATTTTCCCGGCTGGCAGGATCATGGCCGTGGACACCCTTCCGGATGACCAGCCCCAAAAGAAAGTTCTGGAGGCTTATAAAAAAGCCTATGAGTCTGCTTTTAAGGATCATGTCAGCACCTTTGGCGGCCATGCCTATGATGCGCTTTGGATTACTGCGGATGCATTGAAAAAAGTGGGTGATGACCCGGCTAAACTCCGTGATGAATTTGAAAAAACAAAATTTGTCGGCATCGGTGGTGTGTTTGAATTTTCGGCCACCGATCATTGCGGCTTGGACAAAGATGATTTTTCCATCATGACGGTCAAAGATGGAAAATTTGTCGTTTTAAAAGAATAATGCGTTTTGCGTAATCGTACAACCGCTTGTCCGCTGTCGCCGTTGAACCCGGCGGCAGCGGACAGGCTTTTTTAATGTGACTCAACCTCTGATCTTGTGACGGATGATAAGGCGAATGAACCCTGCGGAAGCAAATCTGGTCGATTTAGTTCAGTTCTTTTTTATGGGAATCCAGCGGGGGTGTATTTACGCCATGGTCGCCATGGGGTTTAACATGATTTACAACGCCACCGGGATTATCAATTTCGCCCAGGGTGAATTTGTGGTTCTCGGCGGCCTGATGATGGTTTCCCTGACGATGGCATTGCACCTGCCCATTGTGCTTGCCTTTATCCTCACGGTTCTTTTTGTCGTGGTTGTAGGCGTCCTGATGGAGAGACTGACCATCAATCCGGTGAAACAGCCAACCGTGCTGCGGCTTATTATCATCACCATCGCGGTTTCCATCATTACAAAGGGCGCGGCAATGATGTTTTGGGGCAAGGGATCTCATTACATGAACCATTTTTCAAGCGCCGAACCCCTTGATTTTCACGGCGCCACCATATTGCCCCAGACCCTATGGATCATGGGCATTCTCCTTTTGGTGGTGGCCGCCTATGTTTTCTTTTTTAATTTTACCATGACCGGCAAATGCATGCGCGCCTGCTCCATTAACCGGGACGCAGCGCGGCTGGCCGGAATTGATGACCGGAAAATGGTCATGCTGTCCTTTGCGCTTTCTGCCGGCATCGGCGCGGTGGCGGGCATCATCATTACGCCTGTCATCCAGATGGACTACACCCGGGGGGCAATGCTCGGTTTAAAAGGATTTGGCGCCGCGGTTCTGGGGGGGCTCGGAAACAGCACCGGGGCGGTTGCCGCAGGTGTTCTGCTGGGAGTTTTGGAAGCCCTTGGCGCAGGATATATCTCCTCCCATTATATGGACGCCATTGCGCTGGTGATTCTTTTGTTTGTTCTGTTTATTCGCCCCAGCGGCATTTTTGGGAGTTCCGAGGCCATGAGGTTAAAAGAATTTTAACATGAAAGGAAAAAACAGCGCCGGCTTGATCGCTCTGATATTAGCGGTGATATTGTTACCATATATCATCACGAATGATTACTATCTGGGGGCATTGATATTCGCAGGGCTGAACAGCTTGGCCTGTATCGGGCTGTGCATGCTGATGGGGTATGCCGGTCAAATTTCCATCGGCCACGGCGCTTTTGTCGCCATTGGCGCTTACGGGTCGGGTATTCTGACTGCCAGTTTTGCCTGGTCTCCCTGGCTGGCCATGTTTTGCAGTCTGATTATGGCTGTGGTGGTCGCCATCGTTTTGGGCATCCCCGCACTCCGGTTAAAAGGGCATTATCTGGCCATGGCCACGCTGGGGTTTGCCTCCATCGTTCATGTGGTGTCTGTGGCCGCCGTGGACCTGACCGGCGGCCCATCTGGGATTGTCAACATTCCGCGGCCGAAGCTGTTCGGATATCTGTTGCAGACAGATACCCAGTATTTTTATTTTGTCTGGGCCGTTGTGATTATCGGGATTTATTGCGCGTTTAATCTCATCGATTCAAGGGTGGGAAGGGGCCTGCGGGCTCTCCACGGCAGCGAGGACGCGGCCGCTTCCCTGGGTATTCCCGTCACATGGTATAAAGTTCAGGTGTTTATTCTGAGCGCGGTCTATGCTTCGGTCAGCGGCAGCCTGTACGCCTATTATGTCAATTATATCGATCCCGGACCGTTTGATATATCCTATTCTGTTTTGCTTGTGACAATGGTGGCGGTTGGCGGCCTGCACAATATCTGGGGGGCGCTTACCGGGGCGATTGTTCTTTCGCTGTTGCCGGAGTTTTTGTCCTTTGTATCCGATTATCTGCGGTTTTTCGGGATTGAATACCAGCAGGATTACGATACCCTGGTGTATGGTTTAATCCTGTTGTTTATCATGCTGTTTTTGCCGGAAGGGATCTTTCCCAGTCTGCGCGGCGCAGTGGCCGGGATTATTGCACTATTTAAAAAAACTCCCCGGATGTCCGGCCAAAATTCAGGCCCAATTGCAGGCCGGAGATTCTCAGGTCATGACAAATAATATCCTTGAGCTTGATCATTTACGGAAGAATTTCGGTGGAGTGGTCGCGGTTTCAGATCTGTCCCTGAATATCGCAAAAGGGGCAATCTCTTCGTTGATCGGGCCCAATGGAGCGGGAAAAACCACGATTTTTAACCTGGTGACGGGATTTGCCCAACCCTCCGGCGGTCACATTAATTTTTCCGACCGCCGGATTAACGGGATGAAACCCCATGCCATTGCCGGAATTGGCATCAGCCGCACATTTCAGAATGTTCAGATTTTTCCGAACATGTCTGTTCTTGAAAATATTATGGTGGGCCGGTATTTAAGATCCCGGGCCGGAATGTTATACTCCTGCATTTTCCCACCGATTTTGCGAAATGAGGAAAAACGGATTCGCGAGGACGCTGAAAAACAGCTGCATTTTCTGGAGCTGGAACAGTACGCTGATACGCCGGCCGGCAGTTTGCCGCTCGGTAACCAGCGGATGCTTGAGATCGCCAGAGCGCTTGCCCTTGAACCCGGCCTCCTGCTTCTGGATGAGCCGGCTTCGGGCTTGAATGCCAGAGAAACCATCGCGATGGGTGAGCTTATCGGGAAAATCAAGGAAATGAACGTCAGCGTCTGGCTGGTGGAACATGACATGGATCTGGTGATGGATATTTCCGATTATGTGGCGGTCATTAATTTTGGCGGGTTGATCGCTCAGGGAACGCCTGCTGAAATTCAGAGAAATCCCGAGGTGATTTCGGCATATCTCGGCGGATAAATTTGAATTACGAATTAGAAAATACGAATTAGAAATTGGTGCGATGCTTCGTCTGGTGAATGTAAACAGTTATTACGGTCTGATACACATTTTAAAAAATGTGTCCATGCATGTGTCCGAAGGTGAAATCGTGACCGTGCTGGGCGCCAATGGAGCAGGAAAAAGCACGACGCTTCGAACCATCAGCGGGTTGCAGCCGGTTAAAGGCGGCAAAATTTTTTTTGACTCCCGGGAAATCACCGGCGCGAACCCTGAAAAGCTGGTGAATTTAGGTATTGCCCATGTTCCTGAAGGACGGCAGATTTTCCGGCCCATGTCGGTCTATGAGAATCTGGAACTGGGGGGATATATTATTTATAAACGGTATGGGAAAAAACAGCTCAAGAAAGAAATCGAAGGCCTTTTTGAGTTGTTTCCCATATTAAAGGAACGCCGAAAGCAATATGCCGGCACATTAAGCGGCGGAGAACAGCAGATGCTGGCAATCGCCATGGCCCTGATGTCTCGGCCGAGACTGCTGCTTCTGGATGAACCGTCCATGGGCCTGGCGCCCCTGATTATCAGGGAAATTTTTCAATTGATCGGGAATTTAAAGAAAGACCGCAAACTCACCGTGCTCCTGATTGAACAGAACGCGAATGCGGCCCTGAAAATCGCGGATCGGGGGTATGTGATCGAAACAGGAAAAATCGTTCTTGAAGAGGACGCGCAAAAGCTCCTGGCAAACCAGGATATTAAACGGGCTTATTTGGGCAGGGAACAACGGGAAATATGGGAATAGAAACTGACCCCGTCTTTTCCTGCATGAACAACCGCTCATTTTTGGAATAACGGGGAAACAAGAATGGAATTCTGGGATAAAAAAAATGAATGCATGACCCGGGAGAACATCCGGCAGCTTCAGTTTGAAAAACTCCAGGCCACCTTGCACCGGGTGTATAAAAATGTCCGGCATTACCGCAAGATTTTCAGAGAAGTGGATTTCATGCCCGAAGACATGGGTTCGTTTTCTGATTTTAAGCGTCTGCCGTTGATCAATCGTCAGGATCTCAGCGAAAATTATCCCTATGATATGTTTGCTGTCCCTTTAAGGGAAGTGGTTCGTCTGCATACAGCGTCCATTCATTTTGAAGACCCGATTGTGATCGGTTTCACCCGAAATGATCTTGACCAATGGGCTGAGCTGATGGCCCGCAATTTTACAGGGATTGGCGTGAGCAGTGATGACGTGGTCCAGATCGCCATGAATTTCGGTATTACCACCGGTCCTTTCGGTGTTCAGGTGGGGGCCGAAAAAATCGGCGCATCCGTTATTCCCATATCTTCCGGAAAACTCCCGGCCCAGTTAAAGATCATGCGGGATTTTCGAACGACTGTACTGGTGTCTACACCGACGCTGGCCGTCAGCCTGGTGCGCCAAATGGAAGAGATGAATCTGGATCCCCGCAGTCTGTCTTTAAAATACGGGGTGTTTGGATGTGAACCCTGGTCCGAGACGATGCGGACGGAAATTGAATCCAGGATGCATATCATCGCAACCGATACTTACGGCATGACCGAGCTGTTTGGCCCTGGCGTGGCCTGGGAATGTCCTGAAAAAAACGGGTTGCATATCGCAGAAGATCATTTTATTCCGGAAATTATTGATCCCGTTACTCTTGAATCCCTTCCGCCGGGACAGGAGGGCGAGCTGGTTTTGACATCCATTTCCAAGGAAGCTTTTCCTTTGATCAGATTCCGAACCGGCGATATCAGTAAGATTGATTATGGGCCGTGCGCGTGCGGACGCACCCATTGCCGGATTTCGAGAATTTTCAAACGAAGTGATGATGTGATGGTTGTCCGGGGGATGAGCATCAGGCCCCAGCAGATAGCCCAGGTGTTGTCCAGGGTCAGCGGGGGTGAGCCGGTTTTTCAGGTCGTAGTAGAGCGCCAGGACGGACTGGATCAATTGACCGTCCTTCTGGAAATATCCAATCTTAATTTTTTTGATCAAATGAAAAAACAGCGTCAGTTTGTTGAACAACTGCACCGGGAATTGTCTGAACTGGTGGGTTGGGAAGTCGTTGTCCGGCTGGTGGAACCCGGAACATTCGATCCTGCCCGAAAAGTTCAGGACACCCGGCGCTTTCAATAGGCTTTGTTACGGTTTACAGGTTTTAACCAATAAACATTATTTAAAAGGAGAAAAAGACATGACGGCAAAATTAATTAAAGGAACTGAGATCCGTGAAGAGATCCTGGAAGAAATCACAAAAGAAGTCGCTGAAATTAAGGCAAAACACGGTGTCGTGCCGGGTCTTGTGACCATTCTGGTGGGTTCAAGTCCGGCTTCTGTTTCCTACGTGACTTTGAAAATCCAGACCGCCCATCGGGTGGGCTTTCATGAAGTCCAGGACAACCAGTCGCCGGATATTTCCGAGGCTGATCTGCTGGCTTTGATCGAGAAATACAACAAGGACGATTCCATCAACGGTATTCTGGTGCAATTGCCATTGCCCAAACATATTGATGAAAAGAAAGTGCTTAACGCTATCGATCCGGACAAGGATGTGGACGGGTTCCATCCGGTAAATGTGGGACGTTTGATGATCGGAGGCAGTGAGGTCAAGTTTCCGCCATGCACACCCTTTGGCATTCAGGAAATGATCGTCCGCGCTGGGGTTGAAACCAGCGGCGCGGAAGTTGTTGTGGTGGGCCGGTCCAATATCGTCGGTAAACCCATCGCCAACATGATGCTTCAGAAAGGCCCTGGCGCCAATTCAACGGTCACCATCGTCCATACCCGCACCAAAGATATGGCCTCCCATTGTAAGCGAGCTGACATTCTGATCGTCGCTGCCGGTGTACCCGATCTCGTAAAACCGGAATGGATTAAGCCCGGCGCCTGCGTGATTGATGTGGGCGTTAACCGGGTGGGCGAAAAGGTCAGTGAAAAAACCGGTAAAACAGTAGCTGTCCTCAAAGGTGATGTGGATTTTGAAGCCGCAAAGGAAATCGCCGGATATATCACGCCGGTGCCCGGTGGTGTCGGCCCCATGACCATCACCATGCTGATGCTCAACACCTTGAAATCCCTTAAGTTCAAATTGGGGCTCATGTAACGCTTTTTTTTATCGATCCATGAGGAAAATTATTATTTCCTGTATTTACAAACAAATAAGCCATGCCGTGAGGCAGGGCTTATTTGTTTATTCACTATGCGGAATGCATATATCCCTTAAGGTTTGATTTTATTGGTATGAAATTCCAATAGATTGTATCTATCCATAAAATTTCAAATAGTTCAATGCTTATGGCCGGCTGGGAGAAATCCCGGTTGTGAATGTGCCTTGACAGAGGAGATGCTTGAATGATACGGTAGCAAATATTTATTCATAAATGTTCGTTTAACCCCTTGATATAAAGGTAAAAGTATACGTATGCGGGAAAAAATAACATTATTAATATACAACGAAGCCGGATCTTTTACGCAAAGAAAAGTTTTTTCTAAAAGAGTTGTCAGGTGCGCAGCGGCGGCCGGTGTTGGATTCGCAATGATGCTATGTTTTATCCTATTTGATTACGTCGGCCTTAAATATTCGAGTTTGAAATACCATAATCTGAAAACGGAAAATTATACTTTAAAGGCGGATTTAAAAGACCGGGATACGCAGATTGAATCTTTTTATTCAAGAATTTATGCGCTTCAGACCAAGTTATTGAAATTAAAGGAACTGGAACAGCAGATCCGGTCTTGCACCGGTATCGGGGGAAAGTCAAAAGACGCTGGAGAGCTCGGTGTCGGTGGTACCTTTTCCCTTGGAATGGAAGAGACTATCTGGAATTCGGAATTTTATAATAAGTTTTTAACCAGTCTGGACAAAGAGGTGATGCAGCTTGATCGTGATGTCAAAGACCAGTCTCAGGATCTCCAGGCATTATGGGAAACACTGAGAGATCAGATAATCATTCAGCAGTCGACACCTTCGCTCCGTCCGGTTGAAGGCGGATATATCTCTTCTGAATTCGGTTTCCGATCCTCGCCGTTTTCCGGTAAGCGTGAATTCCATTCCGGTGTCGATTTCGCCGTTCATAGGGGAACACCCGTACAGGCGAGCGCAAATGGAATTATTTCCTCAACCGGGTATCAGGGGGGGCTTGGGAAAACCGTAGTTGTTGATCATGGAAATGGGATAAGCACATTTTATGCTCATTTAAGCAGCTACAATGTTAAAAAAGGCCAGAAAATTCAACGCGGAGAGCGTGTCGGCAAAGTCGGCAGCACCGGACGCAGCACTGGACCCCATCTTCATTACGAAGTCCGGGTAAATGACAAACCCGTAAATGCAAAAAAGTACCTGTCTGAATATCTGGCAAAAAACGAACCTTCATGACACCCGGATAGCAGGAATCCCTCGCCTGTTTTTTCTTTTTTTTCAAATTTCGTATGAAACCATCTGAAAATCCCGCCTTTTATTATTCGGGCGCGCCAAGGTTTTTTAAGCCGTCCTTCACCTGTGGAACTTTAATCTCTTGATAAGGAAAATTAAATGAGTTTGGCAGCAATCAATCAATTTTTGCTGAGAGTGTTTGGCAGTCAAAACGAGCGTACCATCAAACGATTTTCTCCGATGATAACGGCTATTAATCAACTGGAAGGCCAGATAAAGGCGCTGACGGATGGTGAGCTGGCTGCGCAAACTGAAAAGTTGAAACAGCGCCTGAGTAAAGGTGCGACATTGGACGATCTCCTGCCCGAAGCGTTTGCCACCGTCAGGGAAGCAACCTGGCGGACATTGGGAATGCGGCACTTTGATGTTCAGCTTATGGGCGGCATCGTACTTCATGAAGGCAATATCGCTGAAATGAAAACCGGTGAAGGAAAAACCCTGGTTGCTCCTCTTGCCGGGTATCTCAATTCCCTGACCGGCAAAGGCGTTCATGTCATTACCGTCAATGATTATCTGGCGAGACGTGATGCGGAATGGATGGGGAAAGTGTTCCGCTTTCTGGGATTGTCCGTGGGCGTGATACTTCACGGACTGACAGATAGTGAACGCAAGGCTGCCTACAATGCGGACATCACTTATGGGACGAACAATGAGTTCGGATTCGATTATCTCCGGGACAACATGAAATTCAACAAAGAGTCCCTGGCGCAGCGGCCCTTGCATTTCGCTGTTGTCGATGAAGTGGACAGCATCCTGATTGACGAAGCCCGGACCCCGCTCATTATTTCAGGCCCTGCTGAGAAATCCACAAGTCTTTATTATGATGTGAACCATATTATTCCTTCGTTAAAATCTGAAGTGGATTTTACTGTGGACGAAAAGTCCAAAGCCGCTGTTTTAACCGAAGAAGGGGTGACCCGGGTGGAGCAGCTGCTTCACGTCGACAATCTCTATGACACTAAAAATATTGATATACTTCATCATGTCAATCAGGCTTTGAAAGCCCACACCCTGTTTACCAGGGATGTGGATTATATAGTAAAAGACGGAGAGGTCATCATTGTCGACGAGTTTACCGGACGCCTGATGCCCGGCCGGCGATACAGCGAAGGGTTGCATCAGGCGCTGGAGGCAAAAGAAAAAGTAAAAATCGCCAATGAAAATCAGACTCTGGCCACCATTACCTTTCAGAACTTTTTCCGTATGTATGAGAAACTGAGCGGTATGACCGGCACGGCTGAAACGGAAGCCGCAGAATTTGAAAAAATTTATGGTCTGAGTGTGGTCGCCATCCCCACCAATCAGCCCATGATCCGGACGGATTTTCCGGACGTGATTTTCCGGACCAAAAAAGAAAAATTTGAGGCTGTACTTGATGAGATCGTCGCCCTGCACAAAAAAGGCCAGCCGGTGCTCGTGGGGACGGTCAATATCGATGTGTCGGAAGCCGTGAGCCAGAAATTACAAAAAAGAGGTGTTAAGCACAATGTGCTAAACGCCAAAAACCATGAAGGGGAGGCGGAGATTATCGCCAATGCCGGTCAAAAAAACGCGGTGACGATTTCAACGAATATGGCCGGACGCGGAACGGATATTGTGCTTGGCGAAGGGGTAACGGCTCTGGGCGGGCTGCATATTCTTGGCACCGAACGTCATGAAAGCCGGCGTATCGATAATCAGCTTCGGGGCCGGTCCGGACGGCAGGGCGATCCCGGTTCTTCAAGGTTTTACCTGTCCCTGGAGGATGACCTCCTGAGAATTTTTGGCGGCGAGCGCATCTCCGGCATTATGAGCCGCCTGGGCATGCAGGAAGGGGAGCCCATTGAGCATAAAATGATTTCCCGGGCCATTGAAAATGCCCAAAGCAAGGTGGAAGGGCATAATTTCAATATCCGTAAACAGCTCCTGGAATATGATGACGTGATGAATCAGCAGCGGCAGGTCATCTACCAGCAGCGATACCAGTTTATCACCTCAGACACGCTTCGCCCGCTCATTGATGATATGATGGAAGAATTTGCAGATGACATGGTCATGGCGAACACCGATGAAAAGACATCACCAGCTGATTGGGACTTGAAGAGCCTTTCGGATTCCGTCTATAAACAGTTTAACTTTCGCTTCACCATCAATGATGCAGATTTGCAGGGCATCACCCAGGAAAAACTGAAACACCTTATCCATGAAACGGCGGTCTCTCTTTATAATAAAAAAGAATCCGGTATCGGTCATACGGATTTTCGCAACATTGAACGGTATGTGTTGTTGCAGACCATGGACAATCTCTGGAAAGATCATCTGTTGTCAATGGATCATTTAAAAGAAGGCATCGGGCTCAGGAGCTACGCCCAGCAGAATCCGTTGATGATTTATAAAAAAGAAGCGTTTGAGATGTTTCAGGACATGATTCAGCGAGCCAGAGAAGAGACGCTTTCCATTTTATTCCGTATCCAACTGGCCGAACCCGCTGCAGTTAGCGAACTGGCAGCTCCTCCGAAAGAACAGGTAATGAATTTTTCCCACAAGGCGGAGGGTGTCAAAAAGAAACCGGTTGTGCGCGCAGCCGACAAAGTCGGTCGAAATGATCCGTGTCCTTGCGGGAGCGGGAAAAAATACAAAAAATGCTGCGGGCATTAAATGCCGCGAATATTTTTTTTGTAAAATCAAATAAAAAATGGCAATCTGTCAACAGGTGATTATTGTTTAAGGGGATGGTGTTTTGCCCCCATTCAATTCTATTGGTGGTGTCAGATTTTTGAAGGTTTACCATCTGGAGATAAGTAATGAACGGATTCAGCCCGGCAACCCGTGATGAGGTTGTTTCCAGGACCCGGGATAAGATAACAGAGCCACCGATGTATAAGGTGTTGCTGCATAATGACGATTACACCACCATGGATTTTGTTGTGGAAGTGTTGATGGGCGTATTTCATAAATCCTTTGAAGAAGCCACAATGATCATGCTGAGTGTTCACAAGACCGGTACGGGGGTTTGCGGTATATATACCTATGAAATTGCGGAAACAAAATCCGAAATTATTCAGGAAATGGCAAGGGATAGAGGATTTCCGCTGAAAAGTTCAATAGAAAAGGCGTAATAATTATGATCAGCAAGGGATTGAGCGCCATATTGAGCCATGCGGTCAAAGAAGCCCGCAAACGGCGACATGAGTATGTTTGCATTGAACATATCCTGTATGCGATTGTCAATGACACTGCCGGTATTGAGCTGATTGAAAGCTGCGGCGGTGATGTGGGCAATATTCAAAATGAGCTGGAAAAATTTTTCAACCACAAGCTGGATCGTGTGCCTGATGACAGGGAATATGTCCTTCAGCAGACCATGCGGTTTCAGCGCGTGATTCAGCGGGCCGTCAATCATGCCCGTTCTGCGGAAAAAGACGCGGTTTATATCGGCGATGTTTTGGCCTCCATGCTGGAAGAAAAAAAATCCCATGCCGCCTATTTTATGGCTGCTGAAGGCATTACCCGGCTGGATGTGCTGAATGTCATTTCTCACGGCGCACGGGAAAATATTTTCAAAGAATGTCCGGACTGCGGGGTGGGTGCGGATAAAAAAGCCAAAAAAGACCGCCAGGACCCTCTGGAAGCATTTACCGTGGATCTTGTGGAACGGGCCCTGCAGGGGAAGCTTGATCCGCTGATCGGGCGGGAAATGGAAATGGAGCGCACCATTCAGGTGCTTTGCCGCCGCCGTAAAAATAACCCGGTGTTCGTTGGGGATGCGGGGGTGGGAAAAACCGCCATGGCTGAAGGACTGGCCCAAAAGATTGCGGAAAACGCCGTGCCGGACCTGATTGCAGATACACGAATTTATGCCCTCGATTTGGGGGCATTACTGGCCGGAACCAAGTACCGCGGTGATTTCGAGCAGCGGCTGAAGGCTGTGATCGCCGCTCTCCAGAAAAAGAACCGTGCAATTCTGTTTATTGATGAAATTCATACCATTATCGGGGCCGGAGCCACCAGCAGCGGGTCCATGGATGCGTCCAATATCCTGAAACCGTCTCTTTTAAACGGCGAGTTGCGCTGCATTGGTTCAACCACTTATCAGGAGTATAAGAATTTTTTTGACAAAGACCGGGCGTTTTCCCGAAGGTTTGAAAAAATTGAAATTGTCGAGCCATCTATTCCGGACACGGTGGAAATCTTAAAAGGGTTGAAATCCTGTTACGAGGATCATCATCAAATCAAATATTCGGAAAAGGCCCTGATTGCGGCTGCCGAACTTTCGGCCAAATACATCAACGAACGGTTTTTGCCGGACAAAGCCATTGATGTGATGGATGAGGCCGGTGTGCTGTTGAAATTTGCCCGTGTGAAAAATCGAAAGACCGTACAACCCTCAGATATTGAAAAAGTGGTTTCCAAAATCGCCAAAATTCCCACCCGTAGCGTATCGGCAACCGATCGTTCCAACCTGGAACACTTGAGCGAACGGCTGAAACAGAAAATTTTCGGCCAGGATGACGCCATTGAATCTTTGGTGGCTGCTATTCAGCGGTCCCGTGCAGGGCTTTCAACGCCCCACCGGCCCATCGGATCTTTTTTGTTCACCGGCCCCACAGGGGTTGGGAAGACCGAAGTCGCCAAGCAACTGGCCATTCTTCTTGGAGTCGAGTTTTTGCGGTTTGACATGAGCGAATATATGGAGAAGCATGCGGTATCGCGACTCATCGGAGCGCCGCCGGGGTATATCGGTTTTGATCAGGGGGGGCTCCTCACAGACCAGATCCGGAAACATCCATACAGTGTGCTCTTGCTGGATGAAATCGAAAAAGCCCACATGGACATGTACAGCATTCTGCTGCAAGTCATGGATCACGCAGCCTTGACCGACAATAACGGGATAAAAGCAGATTTCAGGAACATTATTTTAATCATGACCTCCAATGCCGGGGCCCGTGAGATGATCAGCGCCAGCATCGGATTCGGCGGCGACAAATCCGGCGATCCGGGCGCCAAAAGCAAAAAGGCCATTGATCAGTTTTTTAGCCCGGAATTCAGGAATCGCCTGGATGACATTATCACCTTCCGGTCGTTAGACCTGAAGATAATGGAACAGGTGGTGGATAAACTGATCCTTGAGATGAAACCTCAGCTCATGGCCCGAAACGTTAAACTGCGGCTTTCCCCGGACGCCCGGCGGTGGCTGGCCAAAAATGGCTTTGATCCGCACTTCGGCGCCCGTCCTTTAGACCGGCTGATCCAGAAGGAAATCAAGGATGCCCTCACCACGCAGATCCTTTTTGGGAGCCTGACCAGCGGGGGGGCCGTTCATGTCAAAATAAAAGAAAATCGCCTGACATTTTCTTATTCCTGAATCTCTGATGCCGGTATTCCGCCTGTCTGAACGAGTTTCTTTTCCGCCGCCCCATTTTGCGGAACCCGAGGGATTGCTGGCTGTTGGCGGGGATTTGAGCGAATCGCGTATTTTGCTGGCTTACCAAGTGGGTGTTTTTCCCTGGTTTTCGGATGATGATCCCATTCTATGGTGGTCCCCGGATCCCCGTCTGGTGCTTTACCCATCCGATATTCGGGTTTCACGGCGCCTGCAGCGAACCATCCGGCAAAAAAAATTTCATATTACCTGCGATACGGCATTTGAAGAGGTGATCTCCGCATGCGCCGGGGACCGGCTTGAACAAAATAAGCCGACATGGATTCACAGGGAAATGATCGACGCGTACTGCCATCTGTTCGTGTCCGGATACGCCCATTCCATTGAGGCCTGGCATCAGGGGCGACTGGCCGGGGGGCTTTACGGCCTTTCTCTGGGCGGCGGATTTTTTGGAGAATCCATGTTTTCCCGGATGGCCAATGCCTCTAAAGCCGGGCTGGTTGCATTGTGCCGGTATTTACAGGAAAATTCCTTTGATATGCTTGATTGTCAGGTGCCCACAGGACATTTGATGCGCATGGGGGCTGTCAAAATATCCCGTGCGCGGTTTTTGCGGGAACTGCATGTTTCATTAAAAAAGCCGACTCATCGGGGCAGTTGGCGAGAATCTTTTGAAAACGCTTTATAGAGAAGGTGTTTATGGATAAAAATAACTGTCTTTTTTGTAAGATCATTAGCGGTGACATTCCTTCTGAATTTTTATTTCAGGACGATGTACTGGTCGTGTTTAAGGATATCAATCCCATCGCGCCGGTACATTTGCTGATTGTTCCCAGAAAACACATTCGCAGCATCAATGACCTGGCTCAAGATGACGGAACGGTTATCAGCCATATGATCATGACAGCCAAACATATGGCTGAGGAAATAAGCGTCAATCAATCCGGATATCGCCTGTTTTTCAACGTGGAAAATGGGGGAGGGCAGGAAGTGTTTCACCTTCACCTTCACCTGATCGGCGGATGGGAGTAGCAGGGCCCTTGGCGGAAGTATCACCAATTTTTGAAAAAACTTACCGCAATTATCTGAATGATGTGGGGCAATATGATTTCAGCCCCCATCAATCGCGCCTTGGTATGCGAGTCAATGGTAATCAGATGGTAATCCCGTTTTTCGGTAAAGAGTATGCCGTGTCATCTGCCGGCGTCTTTCTTCTGTCGGGGGATGGGGCGGGGCCGACTCCCGGGTTTGCGGCAAGTGTGGTTATTTGCAAATATCTTCTGCTGGGGACTTCCGGCAATGACATCTCCGATGACAGCGAGTGGGCATCTTACAAGGATTTTAGGGATGCAGCCCCGCTGTTGGATTATTTCCGGCATAATGCGGAACAGCCAATAGGCGCATGCTTTTCCGGCCGGATAGTGGATCTTGAATCTGCCGTCTTGAGACTGGGCGGGCGTCATGTGACGGATGATTTGTCTTATGACCTTAAAATGAGGATAGTTCCCTTGCCCAGGGTTCCCGTGTTGTTGCTGTTTAATGATGCGGATGCTGAGTTCCCCGCAGAATGCCGTATTTTGTTTGAACGCCGTGCGGAAACTTTTCTGGATATGGAGTCCCTGGCCATCGTAGGTGCTCTGACGGCCGGGTATCTAAAAGCGTGTTTGAAGAGTCCGGATCAGGCCTGATCACAAGGCGGAAAACGGTCAAACGGTATCAGCTGAAGATGAACACTGACAAGACCGGAAACAATTAAAAGGAAAAATTAATGATAACGTATTTGTATTTTATTGCGCTGGTTGCCCTGATCGCAGCCGTGTTGTATGGGCTGGGTGTTAAGGCAAAGCTCTGGAAGACCGGCATTCTAATTTCTTTGATTTTTCTGGCTGGCGGATGGGGGATTTATGCATTCCATTTCCAGCAGATTTTTGTAAAGCGCTATGGGGGCGTGATGACCATTCAAGTCCCCGATGGTCAGCGGCATATCGGAATAACGTGGAAAGATGATAACATGTGGATTGAAAATTATGACCCCAAAACCAATAGGTGCATTTTCAGTGAATATTCCAGAGGAAATGTGCTGCAGGGCAGGGTCGTTATCGAAAATTGTAATCCGCTGATGCCGCAGAATT
Organism: Desulfobacteraceae bacterium; assembly: GCA_003599885.1. Taxonomy (GTDB): domain Bacteria; phylum Desulfobacterota; class Desulfobacteria; order Desulfobacterales; family Desulfosalsimonadaceae; genus SURF-3. Next base: position 62,890 of record QZKW01000045.1, read on the forward strand.
AGGATTTTTTTATTTAAATCTGTATGATTTCCGCAGTGATGGGCGTGAATTGCTGAGGTTTGGATCATATAATGAATGGGCGCTTCTACTGTTTCCAGCGAAAGGCCGTTGCTGACATATGAAATTAATTGTTCAAATCCCTTGTTTCAATGAAGAACATACACTGCCGCAAACGCTGGCTGACATTCCCCGGCAGATTAAGGGGGTCGAGACCGTGGAAATTCTGATCATCGATGATGGCAGTACGGACCGGACGGTGGCAGTAGCCCGTGAACTTGGGGTAGACCATATTGTCAGCCACTCGAGAAACAGGGGACTGGCTTTGACGTTTATGACCGGGATAGAAGCCTGCCTGCGGTTGGGTGCCGACATCATCGTCAACACCGATGGGGATAATCAGTACTGCGGGGCAGATATTCCCGCGCTGGTTCAGCCGATTCTGGATAAAAAATTTGATATTGTGATTGGAGACCGGCAGACAGATACCATCGATCATTTCGGACCGGTTAAAAAAAAGCTTCAGAAGACCGGAAGCATGCTGGTCAGGTGGTTGTCCCAAACCAAAGTTCCGGACGCCGTTAGCGGCTTCAGGGCGTTTTCCAGAGATGCCGCCATGCAGATTAATATCGTATCCCGGTATTCCTATACCATCGAGACCGTCATCCAGGCAGGGAATAAGAAACTTTCGATTGCCAGTATTCCGGTGCGAACCAATCCCAAAACCCGGGATTCCCGGCTGATCAAAAGCATCCCGAATTTTATTTTTAATCAGATCAATACCATGGTGCGCATGTATGCCATGTTTAAACCTCTGAAGGCGTTCTTTATTGTGGGCGGGCTGTGTATCCTGTTCGGCCTGATTCCTTCTGCCCGGTTCCTGTTTTATTATCTGGCTGGCAAGGGTGACGGGCACATTCAATCCCTGATCATGGCGGCTGTTTTGTTTATTGTCGGGTTTCAGGTGCTTGTTCTAGGCCTTTTGGGAGATTTGATATCGCATAACCGCAAACTGATCGAAGAAACTCTTTTGCGGGTAAGGCGGATGGAACTGGATAAGGACAAGAACGACGATTGAAAATAGTCGCGTCTATAGCAATTAACATGGAGATGATCCGGAAATGAAAAGCGTACTTGCGGGCAAACATATCGTGCTGGGAGTCTGTGGCGGGATAGCGGCTTATAAAAGTATTGAGCTGCTGAGGTTGTTTCAAAAAGCAGGCGCAGATGTCAAAGTGATCATGACCGCAAATGCGGAAAATTTTGTCGGGCCCATGACTTTTGAAGCAATTTCCGGGCACCCGGTATTTTTAGGCATGTATGGCAGTCATGCGGATGGTGAAATGCGCCATATCGCATGGGCCGAATCAGCGGACGCGGTGGTCATCGCTCCGGCCACTGCCAATATCATCGGTAAACTTGCTTGCGGCATTGCCGATGACGCATTGACCACTTTCATGCTGGCGGTCACGGCCCCAAAAATTTTGTGTCCGTCCATGAATACCCATATGTATGAGAACCGGGCTGTGCAGCGGAATATTGATACCCTGGAAGGCGATGGGTTTATTCTTGTGGAGCCTGGCCAAGGTGAACTCGCCTGCGGCGCCGTGGGCGCTGGACGGTTGCCGGAGCCTGCCTTTATCCTAAATCGGGTGGCGGACTGTTTTTATCCCAAAGATCTGAAGGGGAAAAAGGTGATGGTGACAGCGGGTCCCACCCGGGAACCCATTGATCCGGTTCGATTTGTCAGCAATCCTTCCTCTGGAAAAATGGGATATGCGATTGCAAGAGCCGCAGCCGCAAGGGGCGCGAAAGTTCTGTTGATTTCCGGCCCCACTGCCTTGAATTGCCCGTTTGGCGTCTCCCGGATTGATGTCACGACAGCAGGTGAGATGGCGGATGTGGTATTCGAACATGCAGAAAACGCGGATATCATCATTAAAGTAGCTGCGGTGTCTGATTATACCCCGTCTGAAAAATTTGCTCATAAAATAAAAAAAGGACAGGATATGATCAATGTGCCAATGGAAAAAACGGTTGATATCCTTGCAGAGCTGGGCCGTCGCAAAACCCGTCAGGTCCTCGTTGGTTTTGCCGCAGAAACCCGCGAGCTGGAAACCTATGCGACCGCAAAACTAAAGCAGAAAAATCTGGATATGATCGCAGGGAATCTGGTGGGGGATGCGTCTTCGGGTTTTAATTCGGATAATAATAAAATCAAATTGTTTTACCGGGATGGCAGCATTGAAGACCTGCCGGTGATGGACAAGGATACAGCAGCCCACCTTATATTTGACAGAATCCGTGATCGTATCATCCATTCCAACACCCATCCCAAGGGGGAGGTGTAAACAGATGGCCGAAGGGTTGCATGAAAAACCATCACCTTCCCGTGCGGCTTCGGAGATTCTGGAAGGGGCAACCGCTTACCTGCGATTTCTGACGGAACTCGGGAACGCAGGTTTTGATCTTTCAGAGCAGAGCCTTGAAACCATTGCTTCCTGGAGCAACGTTAAATCCAAAAATACCGCATCGCCTGATATATTTAATAATTTTATCAAATGCCGGCAATGTGCGCTGGCCGCTCAACGTCAGCATGTGATCAGCGGCATGGGAAATCCGAATGCCCGGCTGATGATTATCGGGGGCGTTCCGGAGGCGGATGATGCGCAAACGGGAAAACCGTATTCCGGCAAGGCAGGGGGGTTGCTTGATAAAATGCTGTCTGCGATGGCCCTGACCAGGAGTGAAATTTATGTTACTTTTGCAGTAAAATGTTGTCTGCCGGATGACACAAAACCGAGCATCCCTGTGATGAACTGCTGCAAGGCCTATCTCAGGAAGGAACTGATTCGGGTTCGTCCGGATATCATTTTTGCCTTTGGCGGCATCGCCGCCATGTCACTGCTGGAGACTTCTGCTCCTCTGACGCGCCTCCGCGGCCGATTTCATGATTATAAAGGCATTCCATTGATGCCCACCCATGCGCCGGAATATCTGGTGGAAAATCCGGACGCCAAGCGAGAAGCATGGGAAGATATCAAGCAGGTGATGAAAAGACTGAAAAATTGATTGACAATATTATAAAATATTGGTTTAAAAAAATATAATTCAATGAGTTATATTATATGGCGGAGGCCGCTGGTCTCCGTTTTGTATTTTGGGAAAGCGATTTTATCTGAATCCTAAACCGAGGTATTCCGGATGATGATCCCACCGTCGGAACTGGCGTTTGATATTGATGGCGTTTTTGCTGATACCATGTCGTTGTTTATTGATATCGCACGTTCTGATTTTGGTATTACGGGTTTAAAATATGAAGATATCACCGAATATGACCTCTGCACCTTGGCGGGCATTGATGCGGGTATTTATATTGATATTATCATGTGTATTCTTGAGGGCCGGCATTCCGGTACCTTAAAAGAGATAGAAGGCGCTTCGGATGTGTTGAAGCGGGTGAACCAGCGTCATTGTCCCACGCTGTTTGTGACTGCCCGCCCGAACGCGGATCAGGTCTATGGCTGGATACTGGATACCTTATGTCTTGAGCCGGAAAAAATTGACATCGTTGCCACCGGGTCTTTTGAGGACAAACAACAGGCGTTGCTTAAAAACGGGATCAAGTATTTTGTTGAAGACCGGCTGGAAACCTGCTTTACATTAAGCGATGCGGGGATTCAGCCCATTGTATTCAAGCAGCCGTGGAATCGCAAACCGCATCCGTTTTGCGAAGTCGCGAACTGGCAGGAACTGGAATCCCTTATTTCCTTTGATTGATTGTGTTTTAATGAACTATACGTCATTACAAGAATTACTGGACACATTTGTGGATTTTCTCTCCACCGAAAAGGGATATTCCGACAATACCTGCCGGGCCTATCAGCATGATCTTGAGGATTTTATAGCCTTTTTTTTCGCTAATCGGGCGCTGGCCCTGACGTATTCGGATGAAGAGGGCGGGGAGGATATCGATGCGCAGGATGCCACTGCCATCAGCGGTTTGATGATCCGAAGCTATCTGGGGTTTTTACATAAACAGAAAATTAAAAAATCTTCGGTGGCCCGAAAATTGTCATCCATCCGTTCATTTATGAAATTTCTTTTAAAACACGGTGTGATTACAGATAATCCGGCAAATTCCGTTCTAACGCCCAAGCAGGAAAAGCCCATACCCAACTATCTCACGGTGGATGATATGTTCCGGCTCCTCGATTCCATCAAGACGGATGATCTGGCAGGAAAAAGGGACAGGGCCCTGCTGGAAGCCATGTACTCATCCGGCATTCGGGTCTCCGAACTGGTGGGGCTCAATGTGTCGGATGTCGACTTTTCAGGTAAAGTCCTCCGTGTGACCGGAAAAGGAAATGTTGAACGGATTGTTCCCATCGGGCAAAAGGCTTTGGGGATATTAAAAGAGTATCGTGACAGCCTTCACGCATTAAAAGGGATTGCCTTTAATTCCGTGGGGCCGCTGTTTTTGAATAAAAGCAATGGCCGGATTACGGCGCGATCGGTTGCCCGGTTGCTTGAAAAATACGCTGTTGAAGCCGGCTTGGCCGTGCCGGTGGCGCCCCATGACCTGAGGCATTCCTTTGCCACGCATATGCTGGACGCAGGCCTTGATCTGCGGGTGGTTCAGGAAATGCTTGGGCATAAACAGCTTTCCACCACCCAGAAATATACCCATGTCAGCATCGACAGGCTGATGGCGGCTTATGATTCGGCGCATCCGAGAAAGTGAGATATTATGACATTTCATGGAACCACCATCCTGGCGGTCCGGCATAACGGAAAAGTGGCGGTGGCCGGTGACGGGCAGGTCACGTTAAACCAGTCTGTGGTGAAGCACCACGCCCGAAAAGTCCGGCGTATTTACAAAGATAATATTGTGGTCGGGTTTGCCGGCGCTACCGCCGACGCTTTTACATTGTCTGAAAAACTTGAAGCCAAGCTGGAGCGATTCAATGGCAGTTTGACAAGAGCAGCAGTGGAGCTGGCCCGGGACTGGCGCACCGATAAATATCTGCGCCGGCTCGAGGCCATGATGATTGCCGTGGATGCAACCCAGATGCTGCTGATTTCAGGAAATGGAGATGTGATTGAACCGGATGAAGGGGTTATCGCCATCGGTTCCGGAGGAATTGCCGCCCATGCGGCTGCTACAGCATTGCTCCGGTATGCGGATACCATTTCCCTGAACGCACGGGAAATTGTGGAACAGGCCATGAAAATAGCGGCAACTGTTTGTATTTATACCAACGATGTGATTACTGTTGAAGAGTTCGGTTAAATGGATGGAATCTGGAGCGTAGAAGGATGAACATTGAATGAGTGATTTAACACCAGCGCAAATTGTCAAAGAACTGGATAAATATATTATCGGCCAGGACAAGGCCAAACGGTCGGTGGCGATTGCGTTGCGCAATCGCTGGCGGCGGCGGAATGTGGATGCGGAACTTCGGGAAGAGATCTCGCCGAAAAATATTATTTTAATCGGCCCCACCGGTGTCGGCAAGACGGAGATCGCCCGACGGCTCGCCCGTTTGACGGATTCTCCATTTATCAAGGTGGAGGCTTCAAAGTTCACGGAAGTCGGATATGTCGGCCGGGACGTGGAATCCATGGTTCGAGATCTTCTGGCGTTGAGCATTAATATGATCAAAGCCCGTGAACAGGAAAGCGTCAAGAATAAAGCCCGTTCGATTGCTGAAGAGCAGATCCTGGATATCCTGCTCCCCGAACCCAAAGACCGGTCTGACATGGATCCGGATGAAAACCCTGATGCGTCAGTCCCCCCGAACACCCGGGAAAAGCTCCGCAACATGCTGCGGAATGGAAAGCTGGATAACCGGTATGTGGATCTGGATGTCCCGGAAAAATCCATGCCCATGGTGGAAATTTTTTCAAGCGCCGGTATGGAGGAAATGGGAATTAATTTTAAAGATATCCTCGGCAACATGATCCCCAAAGGCGCTGGGAAAAAACGGAAAGTGAAAGTGTCCGAAGCCCTAGAAATTCTTGCCCAGGAGGAAGCGCAGCGCCTTGTGGATATGGACCGGGTGATCGTTGAGGCCATTGAAAAAACCGAGCAGTCCGGAATCATTTTTTTAGATGAAATTGATAAAATTACCGGAAAAGAAGGGGGCAGTGGCCCGGATATTTCCAGGGAAGGTGTTCAGCGGGATCTGCTGCCGATTGTTGAAGGCAGCACCGTGACGACCAAATACGGCCCTGTGAAAACCGACCATATCCTGTTTATTGCATCCGGCGCCTTTCATGTCAGTAAACCATCCGACCTGATTCCCGAACTCCAGGGCCGGTTCCCCATACGTGTTGCTTTGCATTCGCTCGGAAAACAAGAATTTGTGCGGATATTGACCGAACCCCGGAATGCCCTCCTGCTGCAATATATCGCGCTGCTCCGAACTGAAGGCGTTCATGTGGCTTTTGATGACGCGGCGATTGAGACCATCGCCCAGGTGGCGGAGGAAGTGAACAATCATACGGAAAATATCGGGGCGCGAAGGCTCCATACCCTGATGGAGCATCTGCTCGAAGATATTTTGTTTGATGCACCGGATATGGCGGAAAAGAATATGACCATAGATCAGGCATATGTGGATGCCAAGTTCAGGGACATCAAGGAAGACGAGGATTTGAGCCGGTATATTTTATAAGGATTTCAATATGACACCAAACGTTGCGGATATATTAATCGAAGCATTGCCCTACATCCGGCGCTTTTCCGGCATGACCATTGTGGTGAAATACGGCGGTCACGCCATGGTGGATGAACAGTTAAAGACGGATTTCGCCCGAGATATCACCTTGATGAAATTTATCGGCATGAATCCGGTGGTGGTTCACGGGGGTGGGCCCCAGATCAACCGGGTGCTCGACCAGATGGGCATTGTCTCCCGGTTCATCAACGGCATGCGGGTGACCGACGAACAGACAATGGATGTGGTGGAAATGGTGCTGGGCGGCAAAATCAACAAGAGCATCGTAACCCAGATCAACCGTCAGGGTGGGAAATCCGTGGGACTCAGCGGCAAGGATGGTGAATTGATTATGGCTGAAAAGCTGAATATGATGCATCAGCCGGATGATACCAAGCCCCCGGAGATTATCGACACCGGTCTCGTTGGGAAGGTGAGCCGGATCAATCCCTCGATTATCCGGACATTGAGCGATCAGGGGTTTATCCCTGTCATTGCGCCGGTGGGTGCGGGTGCAGGCGGCGAGACATTCAACATCAACGCAGATCTCGTGGCGTCCAAAATAGCCGGCGCGCTTGAGGCGGGACGTTTGATTTTCTTGACGGATGTGGATGGGGTGATGGATGGGGCCGGTAAGCTCATCTCTTCCATCGACGCGGAAACCATAGAGAAAATGATGGAAGACAGGATTATTTCAGGCGGCATGATTCCAAAAATTGAATACGCCCTTGATGCCCTGCACAATAATGTAAAGAAAGTACAGATCATCAATGGCACCAAACGTCATTCCCTGTTGTTGGAGCTTTTTACAGACAAAGGAATCGGAACGGAAGTCACCGTATGAAAGAAGATTTGATTCAGCGGGCGGACACCGTAATGGCCGCCACATACAAACGGTTTCCCCTGGTGATTGAACGGGGGCAGGGGTGTACCTTGTGGGACACGGACGGGCGGTCTTATACGGATTTTGTGGCCGGCATTGCGGTTTGCAATCTCGGCCACGCGTGTCCTGAAGTGGCCCAGGCCCTTTGCCGGCAGGCAGAGAAGCTGTTTCATGTATCCAATCTCTATTATACTCTTCCCCAGGTGGAACTTGCCGCCTGGCTAGTGGACAGAAGTTTTGCGGACCGGGTGTTTTTTTGCAACAGCGGGGCTGAAGCCAATGAAGCGGCCATCAAGCTGGCCCGAAAGAGTTTTTATGATAAAGGGCAGACGGATCGCTATAAAATTATTACCATGGAAAAATCATTTCATGGCCGGACGTTTGCTACACTTTCCGCCACCGGACAGGATAAAATCCGGGAAGGATATGCGCCGGTCCTCAGCGGATTTGAATTTGTGCCGTTCAATGACATCGACGCGCTGAAGCGCCGCATGAGCGATGATATTTGCGCGGTGATGCTCGAACCGGTTCAGGGGGAGGGCGGGGTCATCTGCCCAGATCAAGCGTATATTGCTGCTGTTCGCAAGCTGTGCGACGATGCTGGCGCGTTGTTGATTTTTGATGAAGTGCAGACCGGCATGGGCAGAACCGGGCGGTTATTTGCCTATGAACATTTTGGCGTTTCACCGGATATCATGACTCTTGCCAAGGCCTTGGGAAATGGGTTGCCCATCGGCGCTATGCTCGCCAGAGAAAACGTCGCAACGGCGTTTCAGCCAGGCGCACACGCTTCCACATTCGGCGGCACACCGGTCATTACGGCCGCAGCTCTTGAAGTCGCGCGCATCATGGAACGGGAGCATATTCCGGAACGATGCCGGATTGCAGGCGAATACTTTAAAGGCCGGTTGCAGGAACTAAAAGAGCGCCATGAACTCATTGAGGACATCCGGGGAGTGGGGCTCCTGGTGGGGCTTAAACTCAAGACACCCGGTGCGCCCATTGTGGCGGAATGCATGAAGCGGGGTTTTTTGATCAATTGCACTCAGGAAAGCATCTTGCGTTTTATTCCGCCGCTGATCATCACAAATCAGGAGATTGATGCGTTGGTCGCCTGTTTGGACGATATTTTTAGAGGGGAGAAAGCATATTGAAAAAAGACATTCTTTCATTAGCGGATTTTGAACTGTCCGACTTTACGATGTTGTTCGACAGGGCTGCGGAACTTAAAGCGCGGCATAAAAGAGGAATCCCGGACCGGACCTTAACCGGAAAATCCATTGGCCTGATTTTTGATAAACCATCCACCCGCACACGGATTTCTTTTGAGTCGGCGGCCATTCAACTGGGCGCGACGCCAATCTTCATTCATTCCGGCGATACCCAAATGGCCCGGAATGAGCCCATCGAAGATACGGCCCGTGTCTTGTCCCGGTACTTGGACGGAGTGGCGTACCGGACATATTCCCAGGAATTGATCGAAAAATTTGCATCAGTTTCCGATATCCCGGTTATCAACGCGTTGACGGATAAATTTCATCCCTGTCAGGTCTTAAGTGATCTGCTGACGGTCATTGAACATAAAGGAAGCATTGAAGGGCTGACTGTCGCCTGGATCGGAGACGGCAACAACATGGCCCATTCATGGATCAATGCAGCGGCGATATTGGGTTTTTCGCTGAATCTGGCCTGCCCCAAAGCGTATTATCCGGATAAAGACATCATGACCCGGGCCCGGAAAAAAAATAAACGGATTTTTTTGACAACCAGTCCGATGGACGCCGCACAAGGCGCGGATGTTATCAATACCGACGTCTGGGCCAGCATGGGGCAGGAACATGAACAGAAAGAGCGCCAAGCCGTTTTTGCGCCCTATCAGGTCAATTCTTTGCTGCTCGACGTGGCCGCCAGAGATGCGATCGTCATGCATTGTCTGCCTGCCCATCGGGGTGAGGAAATCACCGCTGATGTGCTTGACGGTCCCCAGTCCGTGGTGTGGGACCAGGCGGAAAACAAACTGCATATGCATAAAGCGATTCTGGATGTATTATTGACAAGTTAATCAGTTATTTATAAGGAGTGTTCCCATGCAAAAACAGGTAAATAAGGTAGTCCTTGCCTATTCCGGCGGCCTGGACACCTCAGTGATATTAAAATGGTTGATCGAGACCTATGGTTGTGAAGTGGTGGCGTTTGCGGCAGATATCGGCCAGGAGGAAGAGCTGGATCATATTGACGCAAAGGCGAGAAATACAGGAGCCGTGAACGTGTATGTGGATGATTTGCGTGAAGAATTTGTAAAAGAGTACGTATTTCCGGCTTTTCGGGCCAACGCCATTTATGAGGGCAAATACCTGCTGGGAACCTCTCTGGCAAGACCCCTGATTGCCAAACGCCAGATGGAAATTGCAAAAATAGAGAAGGCCGATGCGGTCAGCCACGGAGCGACAGGCAAGGGGAATGACCAGGTGCGTTTTGAATTGTCCTATTTTGCCATTGACCCGTATATTAAAATTATTGCACCCTGGCGGGAGTGGGATCTGAATTCACGGTCCGCGCTCATGGATTTCGCTCATAAACACGGCATCCCGGTGACCGCCACGAAATCCAAGCCCTACAGCACCGACCGGAATTTGCTGCATATCAGTTACGAAGGCGGCATTCTGGAAGACCCCTGGTCTGATCCGCCGGATGAAATGTATACCCTGACCACGTCGCCTAAAAAGGCGCCGGATACCCCTGAAATAATCGAAATTACATTTAAGCAGGGTGACCCGGTGGCAATTAATGATCAGTACCTGTCTCCGGCCCTTCTGCTGGCTGAACTGAATAAAATCGGCGGACGGAACGGCATCGGAAGGGATGATATTGTGGAAAACCGTTTTGTGGGCATGAAATCCCGGGGCGTTTATGAAACCCCCGGCGGAACGATTTTGCGCGCCGCACATATGGCTCTTGAGTCATTGACCCTGGATCGGGAAGTCATGCATTTACGCGATTCCCTGATTCCCAGATATTCGGAAATGATCTATTACGGGTTCTGGTTTGCGCCGGAAAGAGAACTGCTGCAAAAAATGATTGATGACACCCAGACGACGGTTTCCGGTGTGGTGCGGCTGGAACTCTACAAGGGCAATTGCCGGATCATGGGCCGGAAATCTGAAGAATCCCTGTATAATGTCGATTTTGCGACATTTGAAGATGATTCGGTATACAAACAGTTCGACGCGGAAGGGTTTATCCGGCTCAATGCTTTGCGGCTGCGCATCCGGAAACTGATGAAGAGCAGTTAAGGGAGACATCAACATGGCTGAAAAACCCTGGGACGGGCGGTTTGAGGAAAAAACAGATGCGGCAGTGGAAGCGTTTACTTCTTCCATTGATATTGACCGGCGTCTCTACACCTATGATATTGACGGCAGCATCGCCCATTGCCGGATGCTGGCCAAATCTTCCATTATCACCGAAGCTGAGTCTTTGGCGTTGATTGACGGGCTTGAAAAAATCAGGGCCGAGATCGCAACAGGCGCTTTCACGTTTTCCGACCGTCTTGAAGATATCCACATGCATATCGAAGACCGTCTGGCGGCGCATGTGGGTGGTGTTTCGCGTAAACTCCACACTGGCAGAAGCCGAAACGATCAGGTGGCGCTGGATGTGCGTCTGTATTTAAGGGACGCCAGCCGGAAAATAATTCAGGGGCTGGTGAATTTGCGCAAAACCCTTGTGGGTATGGCGCATCAGTATGTGGATGTGACGATGCCCGGTTATACCCATTTACAGCGGGCCCAGCCGGTTTTGTTTTCCCACCACCTTATGGCCTATTACGAGATGTTTACCCGGGACACCCGGCGGTTCGAGGACGGGCTGAAGCGGATTAACGTTATGCCTCTTGGGGCGGCAGCCCTGGCCGGAACCACCTATCCCATTGACAGGGCCTATACGGCCCAGCTTCTTGATTTTCCTGAAATTTCTGAAAACAGCATGGACGCGGTATCGGACCGGGATTTCATCCTGGAATTTCTCGCGGACGCCAGCATTTGCATGGTGCATTTCAGCCGGTTTTCGGAAGAGTTGGTATTGTGGTCGTCTTCGGAATTTAAATTTATTGAGCTGTCGGACGGGTTTTCCACGGGCAGCAGCATTATGCCCCAGAAAAAGAATCCGGATGTCCCGGAACTGGTGCGGGGAAAAACCGGCCGGGTATTCGGAAGTCTGATATCACTTCTGACCTTGATGAAATCACTTCCCCTGGCCTATAACCGGGATATGCAGGAAGACAAGGCGCCGTTATTTGATGCGGTGGATACCTTGATCGCGTGTGTTGATATTTACACGCGCATGCTTCCAAAGATAAAGATCAACGGCGACCAGATGGCCGATGCGCTGTTAACCGGCTATATCAACGCCACGGACATGGCGGATTATCTGGTGTGCCGGGGCATGACGTTTCGGGAAGCCCACGGATGCGTGGGGCGTGCCGTCAGCTATGGTCTGTCACATCACAAAGAACTGCATGAAATGACGATAGAGGAGCTGCGGTCGTTTTCCGACCTGATCAATGAGGATATTTTCCCGGCCTTGACTACCCGGCAAATGATCGACAGACGGCAATCTTTTGGGGGTACCGCCACCGTTAATGTCCGTGCAGCTGTTGGCCGGGCTGAACAGCGGGTGGCGGATGAAAACAGGTCTATCAATACCTTTTAAGGGCTGAACAGATTCTTTATGGTTATTTTTATGGGTCATGTTTCAGGCAAACCATGCAGATATGCCTATATCAGGCGCTCTGTTTTGTGTGTCATGGCGCTTGCATGTATGTTTATCACTTTTTCCTGCGGTAGAAAGGCATTGCCTACGCCTGTTGCAACCCTTCCACCGCCGGTTGTTTCCGACCTGCAGGCACATGTTGAAGGCAATAATCTGAAACTGACCTGGTCTGTACCTGAATGGAAATCCGAAGATGGCGACAGAGTGGCCGGTTTCCGAGTGTACCGGTCTGAAGAGAGCCGCGCTGAGCCGGTTTGTGAAGATTGCCCGCGCCGGTTTGAATTGGCTGCTGAGCTGGCCATTGAAAAAACAACCAGCGACGGAGGCGCTTCTTATACCGAGACGGTGAAGGAAACGTTTCGATATTTTTATCAGGTCTCCTGTTATTCAAATGACGGCATTGAGGGCGATAGATCGAAAACCGTGGCGATTCATCCCTGATAAGGGGAATTCACTCAAGACTATATTTTGTTTATGAAGAAACAATCATCCGCAGATTATATAAATATCGCTTACCTGTCCACCGGTTCCAATATGGGCGATAAACTGAAGAACTGCCGAAACGGCCTGGCTGCTTTGGGACAAACGGATGGCATCCATATTGAGTCCATATCACAATTCTATCAGACAGAACCCTTGGAATACTCGGATCAGCCCTGGTTTATCAATGCAGCGGTGTGCATCCGAACGTCACTGGATCCGCTGGCTCTACTGACGGTGCTCAAAACCCTTGAACAGCGATCCGGCCGGGTGGACAGCGGGATTCGGTTTGGGCCGCGAACCCTTGATTTTGATATTATTTTTTATAATGATATTGTCCTTGACACAGCGATGCTCATTGTCCCCCACCCCCGCCTTCACCAACGGGAGTTTGTCCTGCGCCCGATTTGCGAGCTTGCGCCGGAACTGATGCATCCGATATTGAAAAAAACGGCCTGTCAATTACTTGCAGCGTTGGAAGCAGACGGTCAGCAGTGTATACCAATGGAACAAACGGTTTGATCATTTAACAGTTTTAGGAGATTCGGCTCATGAAGTTTTTTATTGATACGGCAAATATTCAAGAGATTAAAGAAGCAAGCAGCATGGGAATGGTCGATGGCGTAACCACAAATCCGACGTTGATTGCCAGAGAAGGCAGGGATTTTAAAGAAATTATCACGGATATTTGTCAAATCGTGGATGGCCCCATCAGCGCTGAAGTGATCAGCCTTGATGAGGCTGGAATGGTGACCGAAGCCAGAGACCTGGCTAAAATACACAGGAATATCGTGGTCAAGATTCCCATGACCATTGACGGCCTCAAGGCAGTTCGGACCCTGACTGACGAAGGCATTAAAACCAATGTCACTCTTGTTTTTTCGCCCCTTCAGGCCCTGATGGCCGCCAAAGCCGGCGCCACCTATGTGAGCCCGTTTGTCGGCCGTCTGGATGATTTGTCTCAGGACGGACTTGTTCTGGTCGACCAGATCGTCACGATTTTCGACAATTACGATTATGAAACAGAAGTGATTGTGGCCAGTGTCAGAAATCCGCTGCATGTTCTGGATTCCGCCCTAATGGGCGCGGATATCGCCACCATTCCGTTTGATGTGCTGGCCAAACTGGCGGCCCATCCGATGACGGACAAAGGCATCAAGGCGTTTATGGCGGACTGGGAAAAATCACAAAAATAAGTGAGCTGTGTCCATGGAATTCAAACGAAAAATGATCCAAACTATTGGTCATCCCAACAGTCTGACCATCTTCCGGATTGCTGCCGTGCCGCTGTTGATTGCGCTGATGGTGTCGCCATCCAGGTGGTGCGGTTTTTTTGCTGCAATTGTTTTTGGTGTGGCAGCCATAACGGATTATTTTGACGGGTATCTGGCCAGACGTTTCAGCCTGGTGTCCAATTTGGGCAAAATTCTGGATCCGCTGGCGGACAAACTTCTGGTGTCTTCCGCTTTTATTATGATGATCAATCACGGCCGCGTACCGGCATGGGTCGTGTGCGTGATTATCGGGCGGGAACTGGCTGTAACCGGTTTGCGGAATATTATCAGTGAAAAAGGCGAAGATGTGTCAGCATCGAATCTCGGAAAATGGAAAACCGGCTGTCAAATCGCCGCCATTATTCCGCTTTTACTTCATTATCCGTATTTTGGAATTGATTTTCATTCAGTGGGTTTTGCGCTGTTGTGGCTTGCGCTCGCGGTCACTGTGTGGTCGGGGGTGGATTATTTTGTCCGGTTTCGAAACCTGCTGGCATATTGAACGGGCTGGAATTTTAAATTAGGATTAGAATAGATCAATTACATGAAATTTTTTTAAGGGAGATCAGGCATGGGAAAAGATATCTACCAACTGATGACGGATAAAATCATGCTCACCGGGTCTAAGATTATCCCGGAGCTGTTTCGCATGATTTCGGACGAATCCGAAGCCGCACTCCTGATGGCCATGCCCGGAACGCCGGATGAACTGGCGGCGAAAATCGGATGGCCGGTGGTTGAGGTGGAAAAAGCCTGCCAAGCGCTCTATTCCAAAGGACTGGCCTTTAAATCCTTCAAAGGCGGCCATGTGGGATATAAAATGTGCCGGGACATGATCCAGTTTCATGACGCCACGATTCTATGGCCGGAAGCTCCAAGGGCGTATTTTGACCTTTGGCAGAGATTCATGGAAGAAGAATGGCCGGATTTCGCACGTCTGGCTGAACAATTTTTTCCAAAGCCCTTTACCCGGGTCATACCCGTTGAACAATCCATTGATGCGGGCGGGCAGCAGATTCTCGATATCGACAGCGCCAACCGGATTATCGAGACCGCCGACACCATTGCGGTCACAAAATGCACCTGCCGGGTAATCGCCCATAAATGCGATATGCCTCTGGAGGTTTGTCTTCAGGTCGGCAATGCGGCCAAATACACTATCGACCGCGGAACGGGCAGGGCGGTCACAAAAGAAGAAGCTTTGAATATCCTTGCGGTAAGCGAAGAAAAAGGCCTGGTGCATGTGACCATGAACAAGGCCCACGCCGGTCATTTTATTTGTAACTGCTGCAGTTGCTGTTGTCAGGCGCTGCCTCTGGTGATTTCAGACGGCCTGAAAATACTGGATCCCAGCAGATACGCCGCGTTGATTGATCAAACCCTGTGCAGCGGCTGTGAAACCTGTCTGACCCGATGCTTTTTTCACGCCATTGAACCGGTCCGGGACCGCGAATCAGATGCCGTAAAAATGCGCGTTATCGCGGATAAATGCATGGGATGCGGTCTTTGTCAGGTTACGTGTCCTGAAGATGCTATTTTATTGAAGGCAGTCCGTCCTGAAAATTTTATCCCGGCTTAAAAAAAGATATTTTTTTTGTTGACAAAAAAGGCCGCGACCTTTAACTTACACTTTCTAAAAGCACTTGAGCGGGAATAACTCAGTGGTAGAGTGCGACCTTGCCAAGGTCGAAGTCGCGAGTTCGAATCTCGTTTCCCGCTCCATTTTTTTTGGCGGCATAGCC
>QZKW01000053.1 GCA_003599885.1 Desulfobacteraceae bacterium
AAATAATGCAAAATAAATATTTAGATAAGCATTGTTTAATATATCGAAAATTATTTATATAATTATTTAATTTTAAATATAAAATTATCAAAAATTTATTTAAAAACGTATTCTTATGAATACGTTTTTAAATAAAAACATACACAAAAATCTTGTTTTGTGGAAAGCCGTTTTGATAGGATCAGCGCATCTTCAAAAGTCGATTTAGTTTTTTTTCGTGAGTTGCAGCCAGGCCTTTTATTTTTTGACAGTCCAACCAAAGCCAAAGGAGAACCACCATGAAAACCTGTTCGATCAAATCGTTTTGTCCACTTTTTATTGCCGTGTTTCTGGCCGTCGCGTTGGCCCTTGCCGGATGTAATGAGGGCGGGAGCAGTAAAAAAACCGACACTGTGTCCGGGTTTAAATCCGATGAAATGCTGACGTCCTATCTTAAAGACCAGTATGCCTCCAGCGCAACTCCTTTTCCTGTCCGTTATTATATGATGGAAACCGATGCGGCAACACCTTCCTCAGGTGAGGACAAGGGCTTTTCCGGGACCAACATCCAGGAAGCGGGCGTGGATGAATCCGATGTGATGAAAACAGACGGTGATTATCTTTATGTGGCAAACGACCGTGAGGTGCGAATCGTTGCCGCAAGACCTGCGGAATCCATGAGTGTGGTGGGCCATGTGAAAACCTCCGGCTGGATTGATTCCATTTTTCTCTATGACGGCAAACTGGTGATTCTTTACCGGCCATCCAACGGAAATGACGGCCCCATTCTTTACAGAGCGGATGAAAAGATAAGTGTGGGCATGCCCTACTGGATTCCTTATCAGGAAAAAACCGGGATGCTGATTGTGGATGTAGCCAATCCGACGAATCCTGAAATCATCAAAGACATTCAGGTGGATGGCTATCTGGTCACTGCCCGGATTACCGGCGGCAACCTTCATGTGGTGGCTCAGTATATGTCTAACCTGCCGCCGCTCGAAATCTGGTATGATGGTTCGGAAGTCGGCAAGGAAGCCGTGACCGAAGCCAATAATAAAACCCTTGCGTCCCTGACCCTGGATGATTTTGTCCCGTCCTATACAGTCTGTGATGCGGGCGGAGAAGTGATTGAAAAAGGCCGGGCGGTGTCGACGAAAAATTTTATACGGCCCGATGACTCCAATGGCGGCACCATGATTTCCATCATCACCATCGACATGGAAAACCCTGCCGCAGATTTCACCAGCATGGGGTTTATCGCCGATGCGCACAATGTTTATGCCTCGACCCGATCACTGTATCTGGTTTCCACCATTTATAATTATGAGGATGTTGAAAAACCGGCGGATGCGGGCATCGGATTTGCGCCCGTGTGGACCAACCCGACTTTTGAAACCCAGATTTACAAGTTTGACCTTGGGGATAAGGTCACCTTTGCGGCAGAAGGGCGGGTGGATGGTGAAATTTTAAATCAGTTTTCTTTGGGCGAATATGATGGCGTGCTTCGGATTGCGACCACCACGGGCAACACCTGGGAAGGGACTTCCAGAAATCATGTCTTCTGTCTGGAAAATAACGGCGAAGCGCTTAATGTCATCGGCAGCATCCGCGACCTGGCCCCCGGCGAGCGCCTTTATTCCGCCCGGTTCGCCGGTGAGCGCGGGTTTCTGGTGACCTTTGTCCAGGTGGACCCGCTGTTTACTTTAGATCTGTCCGATCCCGCGAATCCGGCGGTTGCGGGGGAATTGAAGGTTCCTGGGTATTCCACCTACCTCCATCCCTTGAACGAGAATTACCTGCTTTCTGTCGGTCAGGACACCATCGTCGAGGGCGATATCGTCAAGAACGGCGGATTGCAGCTGTCTATTTATGATATCTCTGATTTTTCCGACCCCCAACTCCTCCACACCGAAAAAATCGGGGACAGCGGCACTTATTCAGAAGCTATGTACAATCACAAGGCGATTGCATTCTGGCCCGAGCAGAACCTGCTTGCCCTGCCGGTTAATGAATATCAAACAACACCTTCAGAAAATGGGGATTTATGGGAAAACACGTTTAACGGGATGGTGGTTTACCGTCTGACGGATGATTTTGATTTCCAGAAGCTTGGCCGGATGAACCTCTACACTTATGATGAATTGGACACCACTTACTATTATCCGGCCTGGTTCCGGGGAGTGTTTATTGATGATTATTTCTACGGCATGACATCAGCGGCAGTTAAGGCTGCACCGGTGGATAACATTAAGGAACCTTTTATCGCCCTTGATTTGACGGAATAGGGCGTTTTATGACAGAATCCCCCTTGTTCCGCGTCTCCACCGGTGCGAGGGGGATTCAATTCTTCCGGCGGTCTATGAAAACTTTGATGACCGATGTGCCCACCATAGTATGTTTTTTTCGATGCATCTGGCGGGACTTTTTTGGAACCATTCGCCGCCCCCCTTTTACGCACAAGATCGTTCTTTTCTTGTTCAGCCGCTCCACACCCCTTATAAGCCTTTAAGCTGATCAACCTTAAACGCAATCCGGTCATCCGGGTGCATTGGCCCTTGCCAGAAATGGATGATACCCCGGTAAGTGGACAGCCGTTTGAGATTGATTGGATTGGCATGTCTTCAGATTGGATTTGACATCCCCCGGCTTTTAGTTCATTGTTTATATAAAAATCAAATCGTTATCTTTCAAATGATCACGCGCCTGATGTGATCTCAACCTCCTGTTTTTTAAAAATATAACCCATAGTTCAGCATATTGTATGGATCATCAGCGATGGGGTCCCTTGCAGATGCGGCTTTCCTTTAGAATCGTCAATTTTGATGAACACCTTGCCAAAGGAGTCTTCAATGGTGATGAAGCCATGTTTTTGCATGTTGATTGTCTTTTTGTTGCTTCCTGTTCTGGTTCTCGCAGAAGAAGCGCCGGTGGGGAGCATCAAAACCCTGGATGGGGAAGTCGTTGTTGTGCGCAAAGATCAGATGCTTCCGGCAGCAATTGGCATGCCTGTATTTAAGGGAGATATCGCGCAAACCTCAAAAACAGGATCTGTGGGCATTGTTTTTCGAGATGACACCATTATATCCCTGGGGCCTGAGAGTACGCTAAATATTGCTGAATACGTGTTTGAGCCTAAAACTGAGCAATTTTCTGTTCTGATGAAAATGCTTAAAGGGACGTTTGTTTACATTTCAGGGGCCATTGGGAGATTGTCGCCGGAAGCCATTCGACTGGAGACCCCTTCCAGCATGATCGGAATCCGGGGAACCAAAATTCTCATTGAGGTCAACGAATAATCAAGCCAGTCATAAGGAGCGAGAGGATGATCCGGAAATCTTTTATATTTTTATGTCTCG
Source organism: Desulfobacteraceae bacterium (assembly GCA_003599885.1). GTDB lineage: Bacteria > Desulfobacterota > Desulfobacteria > Desulfobacterales > Desulfosalsimonadaceae > SURF-3. The sequence continues at coordinate 3,336 of QZKW01000053.1, forward strand.
CAGGGCTTCTGACCGGGTGCTGCCCCCACCGCACCACCGTCGTGCTGGTTCCGGATCCGGAAGGTCATGTCGGAACGGTAGCGGTTCAGACCCAGGGTGGCGAGCAGATTATTGCAGAATCCGGACAGGGGGTTATTGTGAAAAACGAGAAAGACGCTCCGTCTCCGGCAACCTCATTTAATGAACAAGACATCCGGGACATATTTGGAAAAGCGTTAGACATCGAGCCGCCTGTACCGGAAAAATTTGTTCTTCAATTTAAAATCGACAGCACGGCACTCCTTCCGGAGTCTGAAATCCTTATTCCTAAAATTATCGATTCCATCCGGCAACGCGCATCATTTGATATCAGCATCAACGGACATTCCGACAGAGCGGGCAAGGATGGGTATAATCTTGAGCTTTCATTGAAAAGAGCCAGGTATATTGAGGGATTGATTGTCAAGGCAGGCATTGATAAAAAATATATCACCACCACCTCCCATGGTGAAGGCAACCCTGTAATCTTTACAGCCGATGGGGTTGCGGAACCGCGCAACCGGCGTGTGGAAGTCATTGTCCGTTAAAAGAAGGAAAAATGCATTAAATACAGATGGATTGCTCCCCTTGGGTTTAAGAAACCGTAATTTGCGATTCGGTGCCGATAATATCAGGCTCTTTCTTTATGGGTGTCTGGTTACCATTATTCTATCTTTTTTCGCCATATTCCCTCCATCATTTGTTCAATACGCCAATAACAAGTCATATGACATCATGATGCGGGCTCTCCCGGCCCCGCCCCCCAGCCAGATACCTGTTCTTGTGGGAATTGATGATCAGAGCCTTTCAGAATACGGTCAATGGCCATGGCCCAGGTATCTGCTGGCGCGTCTGGTTAATAAAATCGGAGCATCCGGAGCCGACGGTATCGCCCTGGATATGATGTTCCCTGAACCCGACCGTACTTCCCTGTCAGTTGTATGCGGTGAAATCAGTCGTGAGTGGGGTATTTCTTTTTCCGATACGCAGACGGCTAAACAGCATTTTGAGAATGACCAGGTTTTTGCCGATGCACTGCAGGCCACGCCCAGCGTTCTTGGGTATCAATTTAAATTCGACAAAAAAATTTCCACGAACGATGAAATTCTTCATCCGCTGAAATACACTATCCGAGAACAAATCCATAAAATCCGGAAATGCCGGTTAGTGGTTGCTGATAGCGTAGTGCACAGTTTGCCGCTTTTAATGAACGCAGCAGGCGCATCCGGATTTGTCAATGCATTGACAGACAGCGACGGTGTTCTCCGTCGGGTTCCTCTTTTAACAAGGTACCATGACAGGATTTATCCTTCCCTTTCTCTGGCAAGCCTCATCAAAGCGCAGGGAAATGATCAGGTGCGGATAGAAACCGGCGAGGACGGTCTTTATGTTGAATGGAAGGATAAACGAATCCCGCTGGATTGCAGCGGTTTTTTTCTGGTTCGCTATAGGGACAAGACCGAAAAATTCTCTTATATGTCTGCCGGAGACATTCTGTCGGGACGAACTCCTGCGGGCGCGATGAGCGGAAAAGTGGCTATTATTGGCGTCACTGCCTCAGGCATGGGGGACCGGCATTTATCCCCATTGGACACCATGATTCACGGCGTCGAGGTCCATGCCAGCATCTTAGACAATATTCTTACGGGTGATTTTATCCGAAGGCCCACATGGGCGCCGGGCGCTGAATTGATACTGATGGCGGGGGCAGGTCTTTTTTCCTCAGCGGCCCTGGCAACCGGTGGGGCGCTCTGGTGCCTTTTTTCTACGATTATCGCAGGATTGGCAACAGGAACAATTTTCTATTGGATGTTCCTGACCCAGGGGATTTTCTTGTCGCCCATTTTGCCGATGTTTACGTTGCTGATTAATTTTGCGGTATTAAATACCGTGAAATACAGGTTTGAAGAACGCAAGGTCCGGCAACGCAGTCTGGAATTGATCATGTCGCAGGATGTGGCCATACTAAGCATGAGCTCCCTTGTGGAGGCCAGGGACACGGAAACCGGTCATCACATTTTGAGAACCCAGCGTTATGTCCAGGCCCTGGCGCGGCGGATGAGGCGTCTGGCAAAATATAGAAAAGTCCTTAATGGACCAGTCATTGAGTTGCTTTATAAATCCTCTCCTCTGCATGATATCGGCAAAGTGGGTATCCCTGATAGTATTTTAAATAAAGCCGGGAGCTTGACTGCTGATGAATTCGAAGTGATGAAGACCCATACACTCATCGGTGGGCAGACCATACAGAAATCAAGGGAACTGGTGGGCGGCAAGATTGAAATCCCTTATTTTAAATATGCCTATGAAGTGATTATATCCCACCATGAAAAATGGGATGGCAGCGGTTATCCCTATGGGTTGAAAGGGGAGGCCATTCCCTTACCCGGTCGCTTGATGGCTTTGGCGGATGTGTATGATGCCCTGATCAGTAAGCGGGTTTACAAGCCGGCGTATTCCCATGAAAGTGCCAGGTTAACGATTCTTGAAGGAAAAGGCCGGCATTTTGATCCGGATGTGGTGGATGCTTTTGTTGAGGAAGAGGAAACGTTCAAGCAGATTGCACGTGAACTCTCAGACATCGGCTAAAAAAACCAGCCGGGCCTGTCCTTAATCCAGGCCGGAATGATCTGCATCAGCCAGTCTTGCAGTTCTTTTCTGATGTAAAAAGCAGGTGTCAGCAGTGTGTCGCAAGAATCAATCATGCCTTCCTGTCTGGCGATTTCCGCCACCCGGGTGTCCGGGTAAATCCGGATGCCAATGGTAATTTTTAAGGCGTCAAGATCCAGGGAATCGGCAAACGTCAGGCTTTCCAGAACGGTTTCTTTTGTCTCACCCGGCCCGCCCAGCATTAAAAATCCCAGTTGCCGGATGCCGTATTCGGCGAGCAATCCCGATGTTTTCCGCACGTCCGCCGTGGTGAACCGTTTGTTAAAATGCCGCAGCAGGGTATCCGACCCGCTTTCAAATCCAAGAGATACTTCCCGGCATCCGGCCCGCGCCATTTTTGCAACCAGTTCCCGGCTGATTTTTGACGGATACAGAATGCATCGCCACCCGATGTCGAGCTGTGCTGCAATGATCCGGTCGCACAACGCCATCGCATAGGCAGGCGGCAGGTTAAATGTATTGTCCACAAAGAAAAATTGCGTAAACCCGGCTTCTGCTCCGGCAACAAGCGAGGCCATGGCTTTTTCAATCGGCAGTTTCCGGATCAGCCGGCCCTCAATCGTGCCGGTGGAGCAATAGGAGCAGTCCATGGGACATCCCCGGCGGGTCTGAAACGGCACCCACAGGTCATCTTTATTGATTGTATCCGGCACAGTGAAGTGAACGCCGGGAACCGGGAATGTAATATCCGAGGTCTTTCGGATACACTGGCGGTTTTCGGCCTTTCCGATTCCTGGCAGATACAGGCCGGGGACCTTCAAACGGGCAAAGTCTGCCGGATTCATCCCCATCCGAAGTTGGCGAAGCAGTTCGGGGAATGCGATTTCCCCTTCGCCTTTGATGCCCATGTCAGCCTGTGTATAATCAAGGACCGCCTGGGGGTAGATGCTGTATCCCGCGCCCCCTAATATGATCGGGCTTTTGGAAAACTCCCGGCACCATGCAATCAGGGTTTTGACCGGATCCAGCATGAATCCCGGATTTTTGATATCCTGAGTGTCGATATTGCGAACCGATATACCGATGGCGTCGGGTTGAAAATCCTGAATAACAGTTTCAATCGTCGCCCTGGCGTCCGCTTCTCCCAGCAGGTTCAGCATTCGGGTCTCAAACCCGTTATTTTGTAAGGATGCATTCACAAACGCCAGTCCCAGAGGCAGGACCGGCATGTTGATGGTTTCCGTGTTGGCGGAGATCAGGAGGATTTTCATGGATTTTTTCTGTGTATTGATGGGCTGGACGCTTGATAATTCCTGGAAAAACCATACAATGAATCAAAAGTTAACCGGCATTGGCTGTCTTTATAAAAAAAGACAGCCATTTAAGGGCAGAGGTTTCTTGTCTTATCGTGTCGGTCCGGGTAGGTCATAGGTAGAACACGTGCCGCCAGAGCAGGAATGGCTTTTGCAGGTTGCCTGGGGTTTTCCGGAGGACGCCCCGGAACCGCCGGGTACGCAGAAGTTTGATGTGCTCAGCATTCTTTGCAGGTTCTCAGACCCGCAGGCATCGCAAGCCATGTCGACTTTTTCATCGGTGTTTCGAAACAGGATTTCTTTTTTTGCGCCGCAATCCGCGCATTTAAACTCATAAATGGGCATGGAACCGTCTCCTTGTATGATTATCTTTTTGGCCATTAATATGATGATTGGAGGGCAAATGTCAAGGGGCTCACTGCCGGGTTGTTTTTCAGCTTCAGCCTATCCGCTTTTAACTGATTTTTTGCCATGACCTGGTTCACATTCGCTTTTCTGACCGCGCTTTCGGTCGCCACCCATGATGCATGGATGAAAAAATGGTTTTCCCATTTAAGCCCTTGGGAAATGACCGCTTATCCCCTGGTCTACAGTCTCCCCCTGTTCGCCGTCAGCCTTTTGTTTGTGGATATCCCTCTGCTGGATAAGACTTTTTACATCACCTTCGCTGTTTGCCTTCCCTTAAACGCCATTCCGCTTTTTATGTACATGAAGGCCATCCGGATATCGCCCCTGTCCCTGACCGTGCCTTACTTAGCGTTTTCACCGGTGTTTATCGTCGGCACCGGATGGCTGTTTTTGGATGAAATTCCGGATGGTTGGGGGCTTGCGGGAATCGCCGCCGTGTGCGTCGGCAGTTATGTGCTGAATATCGATCCTGCCCGCCGGTCGTTCTGGGGTCCGTTTCGGGCGGTATTCCGGGAGACCGGGTCATGGATGATGCTGATTGTGGCGCTTATTTACGGTTTTACCTCGGTGCTCGGGAAACTCGCGATACTTCATTCATCCGTGATGTTTTTTCAGATGTCGTTTTTTTTCGTTTTAAACATATTGATTATCATATGTTTTTTGATTTTCCGAAAGATCCGGTTGGCAATATTTGCGCGGCATCCGGCAAAAGGGATGGTCGCCGGAGGGTTGTTTTTTTCCCATATTCTGTTCCACGGATTCGGGATTTCCCTGACCAAGGCCGCCTACATGATTTCGATCAAACGGCTCAGTATTGTTCTGGGAGTAATTTTTGGCGGAATGGTGTTTCATGAGCCCAATTTCCGGATACGATTGCTGGGAGCGGTGCTGATGTTCGCCGGTGCTGCGGGGATTGTGTTGATGGCGCAGTAAGTTGATATGGCCGTGACGGGACCGTCTTAATCGAGATTCATGGCCGGCTTTGCTCCGGGGGCACCAGCCGGTGTGAATGATTCCAGGTCCGTGTTCACACTGCCGATGAATACATCGCTGGATATTTTTAATATTTCCCGGGAGTCATCGGTGGAAATGTATATCCGCGCCTCCCGCAGTTTTTTGGGGTCCGGATCTGTAGTGGTGAGTTTTTTCACCGTCGGGCGGATGACAACCGCCTTCCGGATCTTGCCGTTGACCTCGATTTCCGTTTCCTCCAGAGCCGTCAATTCGATGAGATAGCGATGTTTTCCGTTGAACGTATCAAACTGACGTTTGTCTCCGGCCTTCCAGTCCTGGCTGAGCGCCAGAAAACCTGCGGAATATGGGTCAAGCGTGAGATTGTCCGGATCAAACTGAAGGGTTTCCTGGCCGCCTTTTTTGTCTTTCTGTATCGAATGAATTTCACCGTTTGGCAAAAAATCCAGTTCGGTTCTTTTTTCCCTGGAGTTTGCTTTGGTAACGGAAACCGAGTGTTTGGGTTTCAGGGTTTTGGCGGAAATGACGGTTTCGGAATGGTATCTGAGTTTGTAAATGATATCGATGGCTTTTGCGGTTCGGGCCCGGGCTTTGAGTTCATAATTGTCGCCATTTCGCGTCACTTCCAGCTCCGCGCTGGCTGCCGGAATGCCGTTCCATGAAACCGAGTAGGCATAGATGCCCATTTGCGGTTTGAAAGACAGGGACGGGGAATATGCAGGCGTGGTAATTTTTACCTGACCGGGGGGGATGGATTGGGCGCACAGGAGAAATGACTGGAAAAAAACCAGCGTCGCCCCAAGGATAACCAGAAAAAGAAAATTTATAAGTATTTGTTTTTGGTTTATGGCCATTCCTCACCTCGTCATTATAAAAACACATCACGGCGTCCGGCTTGCCGGCTGTTTGCTGACCGGTCTCTTTGCGCTCATTGCGGGCTTCTTGTTCCGGATTCGGGGCAGGGGATTTATTCCTCGTCCCCAAAGACAACTTCGAATTTCACTTCAATATAGGGGGTGAAGTCATAGTGCCTTATTTGGGGGAATTCCATGCCCGGCGTGACTTCGACGAAGAGCCAGCGGCTGTGGATGAGTTGCCGGTACGAGAATTCAGAGGAGTATACCGCCTCATGCGCGTGGGGTGTCTCGGGCCAGTAGGCGCCAAGCGAAATGCGGTAGCCCCGGCGGGAACTGAGTGCCCTATACAGACTGAACATCTGGGCGGGTTTAACGCCGTTTTCGTTTTCTTCCCAGGTCACTCGGCTGGAGGAGCGGAACAGCCAATCATCCCAGACCGGCCGGGTAAAGCGTATTTCCGGAGTATATACAAAGCCATCGTCTGTAAACCAGGCGGCGGTATTGGTAAGCCGCATCTCCCAGACCGGGTAGGGAACAATGATCCGGCCGCGCAACCGGCCGAACAACTGGGAGGGACTGCTGAAACGGACGCCTGCGTCTGCGCTGAGCCGCCGGCGTTCAGTCTCTTTGATAATGTAGCGAAGCGAGGTGTCGGGTTCCGAATCTTTCACCGCATCTGAATAAGCGGCGGTGGTGCCGGGTTCATCCGATTCAAAGGAATCATCAACGACCAGCTGAAAACGGTTTTTCAGTTGGGGCAGGACGAGCCTGAGTTTGATGTCCGTCAGCAGTGACGCGCCATCATGCTCATGCCAGCGCGGCCCTAATCCGAGCCTCAGGCGGGTTTTCCGGTTTTCTTCATCCAGCCGTTCATCCCCGAAGAAATGGTCAATCCGTTCCCCGGCCTCCATAACGCCCTTGGACGCGTCTCTGTGCCATATTTCCCATTCTGATGGGTCGGACAGCCGGTCCAGCCAGTCTCTTGTTTTATTTTCAGATGGCTGGGCTTCCTTAGGGTCATCTTCAACCGGAGCGGACGATTCCTGTTCTCCCTGAACCGGTCCGGCCAGGAAAACCATCAGCAGGAGCGGCAGGAAAAGACGGTATATTGAGCTATGAAGTTTTTTTTTTAACAACAACATTTCATATAACCATTTTAATTTGTATAATTATACTCCACTTAAGCAAATAATGCGGATGACAGATCCTCTTTATATTTGGATGAATTCACAATACATGCATCAACAATTATCGTCAACAGCAACACTTGCTGCTTGCAAGAATACTATTTTACGTTGAGGCTCGGTTTGTATACTGATAGATTATTCCAAATGTAAGCAGATTGCAGCGTCGCGTTCCGGTTTTTTTGTAAATTTGAATGGCTATAACTTATGGAGGAAGAAAATGGAACATCCGATGATTCTTTTAGAGAAAGTCCGTAATTTTATGCAAAGCCGCATTATCTTAACCGGGGCGGAACTGGATCTTTTTACCCAGATTCACCGGGGCGTTGACAGAGCTGAGATGATTGCCCAAAAGAACCGGTTGGATACCCGGGCCGTCACCCGCCTGCTGGATGCGATGATCGTTTATGGACTTCTCACCAAAGAAAAAGGCAGATATCTCCTGACGCCGGAAGGCATGTTCCTTTCATCGGATCACCCCGAGTCATCCCTGCCCATGGTGCTCCACATGAATGAATTATGGGATACATGGAGTCATCTGACTGATACCGTGGCGCAGGGTAAGAATTCCGCAAGGGTTCCCCCTTCCCAAAAAGAGAAGAAAGCCCTGAATGCCTTTATCGGGGCAATGAATGTGGTGGGCCGGAGGCTTTCTAAGGAAATCGCAGGAGCACTTGATTTGTCCTCATACCGGAAATTATTGGATATCGGCGGCGCATCCGGTACGTATACCATTGCTTTTTTAGAAAAAAATCCGAACATGAGAGGCGTTATTTTTGATCTGAAGCAGGTGACCCCTATGACGGAAGCGCCTCTGGCCGAAGCCGGGATTCTTGATCGGGTGGAACTGGTCAGCGGTGATTTTTACGTTGATGAATTGCCCAAAGGGTGCGATCTGGCGCTACTTTCAGCTATTATTCATCAGAACAGCCCTGAGCAGAATCGGGACCTTTACCGGAAGATCCACCGGGCGATACTGCCCGGCGGGACACTGATGATCAGGGACCATATCATGGATGAAAGCCGAACACGGCCGCCGGCAGGAGCCATTTTTGCCTTAAATATGCTGGTGGCCACTGAAGGCGGCGACACATATACCTTCCGGGAGGTCAAAGCAGACCTGGAAGCCGCAGGGTTTACCGATATCCGCCAGATTCAGCAGGGGATGAAGATGGACAGCATTGTAACGGCACGAAAACCCGCATAGATTTTTCTGGATGGGAAAAGAAGTTCACGGGTTGATTGTCTAATTCTTTTTATACAACGCCGTTTTTTCTATAAATATAGAAGCTCAGCCTTGAGACCAACTGGTGTTCAAAAAACCGGACAAAAAATCATTCACCGCCGAAAAAACAGACGTGCCTACTCTGCCCCGGACAATGCCGTGCTGATGGTAATCAATCTCCGCATACTTTTTTCCCCGGCTGCCGATCCGGTCAAATATCATTCTTCCGGCTTTTGGACTGACTTTAGGATCCCGGTTGCCCTGAATAACGAGGGCGGGAACGGCAAGGCCGGGAAGGCCCTGGCCCACAGCTCGCATCAAGGCCTTCACCTGGTTGAATCCATGGATGGGGCAGCGGTGATAGTTGATCTCCGGGTTATCCGGATGGTTCCGGGCAAAGGGTTTTTGGAGCGAATCCAGCTTTAAAATTTTCGTGGCCTGGTTCCAACGCTCCACTGTCTCAGAAAGGGTTGATGACAGGCCTTTGAATCTCATGGGCGCACTGACGGATATCACGGCCCGGTATCTTTCCGGGTGACGGATGGCCTGGTGCAGGGCAAGTCCTGCCCCGGTCGAAAAACCGGCCACAATGACCTGTTCGGAACAAGAGGCTAAAATTTCATACCCCCTTTCCACCGAATCAATCCAGTCTCCGTAATCCCGATGGGCAAGATCCTCAGCTGAAGTTCCGTGACCTGCTAGCCTGGGAGCGTAAACCGTGTGGCCACTGGAAAAAAGATCCTCCGCCCAGTCTCTCACTTCATAAGGCGCGGCCATGAATCCGTGAATGAGAAGCACAGCGTTATGCGATTCGGGATGATGAAGAAGGTAGGGCGCCCCGATTTCCGGCCCTTTGGTCTCTCCGGGGAGATAGTGCTTTTGGTATTCTTCCTGAAAAAGAGTCAGTTCCTGATCCAGAAGTTTTCTGCAGGCAGGTGAAGGCCCGGACTCGATCATAACCGGGCCCAATCATATGTACGCTTCAAGATAAACCCTGTAAATCATTGCGTAATGAAGAACGCCGCCCATAAGCACAAAAATATGGAAGAGTTCGTGAAAACTGAAAATACCCGGCAGCAACCGGGGCCGTTTGATGGCGTAGATCAATCCCCCTGCCGTGAACGCGATGCCACCGGTGAACAGCAGAATTTTTTGCGGCGAAGACATATTGGACAAAATCTGACCCATGGGAAAAATCGCCAGCCAGCCCATGATTAAATAAATGATGGCGTAAAGACTTCGGGGGGCTTTGGGGAAAAAGAGCTGGGAAAGAACGCCAAAGCCCACAAGGCCCCACTGTAAGCTGATCATTGCCCAGCGCCAGGTCCCGTCCAGGCAGAAATAACACACCGGCGTATACGTCCCGGCGATCATGAAAAAGATGGCTAGGCGGTCCATTCGCCGCCAGAACGAAACCTCGTTTTCTTCTTTTTTAAAGGCGTGGTAAAGAGAACTCGCCGAAAACAGAAAAATAATGGAAAGACCATAAATTAAAGCGGTAATAATCGCCGGGACCGATTCGCTGGCCACCCGGAAAAGAAAAATCATACCGGCGACAGACAGCAGAACTCCGGCGAGATGTGAATAAAAATTAAATGTTTCCTGAGTTTTGATCCCCATATCTCCCCCAATATTTTATCTTACTTTAAAAATGACGGTATCCTGAAAAAACCGAATTTTTCTTTGCGCCGCCTTCCTCGGTTCTTACATTTCCAAAAATAAGGATTATTTCCCGGAATGTCTCGCAGCAATTTTAACTTTTATTCTTTGCCGCCAAAATTGGTTTTTTTTACGGGACAGCCAAGGGACCATTTTTTTAATATTTCTGAACAAAAAAAGAAAGCACAAAACATAAAAACGTAAGGAATTCTCCAATAATGCTATGTTTTAACTTGATTTGATGGATAAGGTGATCATAATGCCGCATCCGGATTGATGAACGGACAATCAGATGGAGTTTCCCCAAAGGGCTCTTACCCGGTCGTTTTTTCTCTTTTTACCCGCAGAGTCACCCGGAGGATTTCGCCGGGACGCCAGAGTCTCATGCGCGGACCCCAGGTGCCCGTGCCTCTGCATACAATAACCGTCATGCCATCCACCGTGTAAAGCCCATCAAACAAGGGATACCGGCTTCGGGCCAGATAGCCGAAGGGCCATATCTGCCCCCCGTGAGTGTGGCCGGAGAGCATCAGCCCGACACCGGATTTGGCTGCCTTTTCAGCTTCCCACGGCGTATGTGAGAGGAAGACGGTCGCTCCGGGGGGGCGACCTGTGAGTGTTTGCGAGACCGGATCGCCGCCTTTGCCGTTTCGGCGTCTCATGGTGAGATCCTCCACGCCTGCCAGAACCAGGCCGGGCGTCACTTCAGCCCATCTGTTGATCAGCAGCCTAAAGTTTGCCTTTGCAAACAAGTCCATTTTACCGTCCCCGTGAAATTCGTGATTTCCGGGGACAGCCCAGACCCCGAGGGGCGCGGAGAGGCGTTTAAATGTGTCAATCAGTTGTTCTTCAGGAGGACCATGTCCTTCGAATATGTCACCGAGCAACACCACAAGGTCCGGTTGCTGGGTTTTTATCTGAGCGATCCGTGCTGTCAGCCAGCGCTCGCCGAGCTGTGAACCAAGATGCATATCGGATACCGCGACGAGCACGGTTCCGTCCAGAGCGTCGGGAAGGCCGGGAAGGCTCACTTCATAATTTTCCACCACCGGCGGCCGCAAGCCCTGGAAGAGAGCGATTAACGAAAACGCCATCCCGGCCAATAAAGCCCATCCTCTTAGCGAGGGTGATATGCGGGGCATGAGAAAGCCGAAGAAAGTGACGATATCGATAAATAAGAGAGGAATAAACATCAGGAACAGAACGGCCATCCAGTTCATTCCGAGAAATTCAAGGGTCCCGGCCATAGCCCCCGTTCTGCTGTGCCCGATGACGCGGCCAAATAAAAAAACGGCCCACAGGATTAAGCCTGCCCCGATGAATATTTTTCGGGATACGTGCTGGTTTATAAAAGGCACCGAGGCGGCTCGCCAGAAAACATAGATATGCATCAATGTGCAGACTGAAATTAGAACGGTACCGAACACGTTTCCTCCAGCGAGTGATTTACCCTGTCAATCATCAGATGACCAGAATATTGAAAATAATGATAAGCCTTGTTGGTTGTCGGATCAATCGATCCATTTTTAACAGCTGTTTTATTTGATTTCAATTACTTAATTCGGTCAATAAGAATGCTATTTACGCAAAAAAAATCAAATTAATATTGTTCCTTGTGTTATTCCCATTGAAGCGATCTGTGAAGTTTGGTATTATTTTGTCAAATTTAAATGAAGGTCTTTTTTCCGTATTTTCTCAGCCTGGAATCAACCCATCTTAATAATAACGCTTTTTAACAAAAGAGGCCCAAAAAGACCGAAATCGTCGAACTTCAATTTAACTGAAAGGAGCTGAACAATGGCAGTGATTACCATCTCTAGACAATTCGGCGCCGGTGGAAGAACTCTGGGAAATATGGTCGCTCAAAAAATGAACTACCAATTTTTAGACGATCAGATCATTCAGGAAATTGCGCAGCATACCAAAGTTACCAGGGATACGGTGATTTCGATGGAAAAGGATGCCGGAGGGGCGATTTCCAGGATGATCTCCAGCCTTCTTTCCAGGGATTACATGGACCGGCTGACGGGCGAAGGGAAAGGCTACCTGGACGAGGACGTCTATGTGCAAGCCCTTTATGAAGTCATGGCGAAACTGGCGTCGGAAGGGGATGTTGTCCTGATTGGACGCGGCGGACAGTATATTTTAGAAAATCATGAAGGCGCTTTTCATGTTCTTCTGGTGGCGAACTTTGAAGACCGCGTGAAATTCATGCAGAAGCATTATAAACTGACTGAATCCAGAGCAAAATCCATTGTCGCGAGCGCCGAAAAAAAGCGTGCCAATCTGTACCGGAAATTCGGCAGGGAGGATTATAACGATCCGATTCATTACCATCTGGTCCTGAATATGAGCCGGATTTCCCTTGAAAGGGGAGTGGGACTGGTATGCAGTCTGGTGGGAAATTAAAATTTAATTGTTTTTTAGTTTAAATATTTGTATTTTATATATAAAAAATGATTACAGATCAATCCGGGGCAGAAAGAGCATTCAAAAATTTGAGCAAATGCCGGTTAAACACCTCCGGTGAGTCTTGCATCATATTGTGCCGTGCATTAGGAATAATTACATAATGGCATTGGGCTTCGTGTTTGGCCCACCCATGGGAAAGGAACCGAAGCAGGCCCAATCCAACCCAGTCTTTATCCGATTGAACCAGCAGGACGGGAACGGGTAATTGATAGGCAGGTTCAGGGCGCAGGCCCTGTAAAATGCCTGCCCAGATGATTTGAAAATCTTCCTTTGGAATCATTTGAGAAGCCCTGGCAGCGGTGCGTTTGGTGCGCTCCTGAGTACCGGCTCCTCGCCCTAAGAGCCATTTCGTCCACGAATCAGGAGAAATGTCTACTATCTTATTAAATGCTTTTTGAAGGATTCCGGAAAATGGCGGAAGTTTGGCTGTGAGGCGGGTGGTGCCTATAAGCACCAAACCTCGCACGCGTTCGGGATGATGTTTTGCAATGGTCTGAACGATCAATCCGCCCATGGAATGCCCCAAAAGAACGGCTTTTCCCATCAGGCACCGATCCATCAGGGCCATCACATCTTCTGCCGCCACATCAATGGAAAAGGCCTCGCCCATGGGGCGTGATTGACCATGCCCACGCAGGTCGATCAGTAACACCTGATACCCAGGAACCAAACAGGCCAGTTGGTCGTCAAATATCCGGTGATCCATTCGGGCGCCATGGCAGAATACCACTGCAGGGGCATCTTCCGGACCCGCCCGCCAGTAAGCCAAAGGGCATCCCTGCCGTTCAAGGATAAAAGGTCCGGTTAAAGTCATTGCTTCAGACATCTGTCGGGCAACATCGCGTTTCGATTTGAACTGCATTATGAAATGACAATAAGGGGTGCTCCGGACATCACTTCCGAACCTTTTTGCACATGGATTTCCTTAACGGTGCCGGAAATCTTGACGGTGATTCTGTTTTCCATTTTCATGGCTTCCATAATGAGCACTGTCTGGCCGGCGGTTACCAGATCGCCAATTTTTACTTTCACATCCAGAATCAGGCCGGGCATGGGCGCTGCGACGATATTTCCACCGGAAACGGGTTCCACAGCCGATATTGGGGTGATTGCCACGGCAGGCGGGGGCATTGCTGCAGGCGTTCGCTTCGGGGCTGCCGGTTTCGGCGCTATCGTTCCGGCGGGGGCGGCCTCCGCATCCGGATAAGTTTCAACACGGACATCATAGTCCGTGCCGTTCACGTTTACCCGCGCCATCCCCTGGCTGATTTCGCCCACTTCAATCTCAAAGGTCTGTTCTTTAATCGAAATATTATATTTCATGGGTCATGTGTCTCCATAATTTTAGGTAATTTAGGCATTTGCAAATTTCAGGCACTTGGCACTTGCGTTATCCCTTGATCCGGTTAAACACCATGCTCCTGTCCGTCATGAGTTGCCGCCGTCCGTCAACCGCCCATAAAGAGACAGGCGGAACTGGTTCCGTTTCCGTCTTCATGTCCCGGGCAGAGGCTGCCATCTGACGCGGAGACAGGTGCATGGACAGGGCCATGCCGATGGCCGCCGCCATTTCAGGCGGTATTTCATCCGATGCGGGTGAAGCTGGCAAGGTGGGGGCCGCAGCCTGGGCAGGTGTATTCACAGGAGGAATGACAGGCTGGATTTCTTTAGGTTTTCGTTCTATCCTCTGGAATATCGCTCCGGAAAGCATCATGCCCGCCATCAGCACGGATAGAACAATAAAGACTCCGAAGAACCGGATAAACAGGGTGCCCAGCACATATCCCCAGAACGAGTCCATAGGACCGCCGATGAGCGTTATCCGGCCGTTTGCCGCCCCGTCCGAATCAAACTGCCCGCCGTCTTTTATCCGGACCACAAATTGCTGAACTTTATCTCCCAAAGGGATGTTTTCCGCCTGTGAATCCATCCAGGGTGTCGGCAGTTGTTCGTTGAAAATCCAGAAATAGGTGGAGGAAGTGAAAAACGCCGAGGTAATCGTCAGGGTCGCTTCCCCCCCTGGGGCCACTCCGCCGATTTCAAGGAGGAAGAGGTCGGAACGGAAATCCTTGTTGTTGATTTGGGGACTCATGGCCTTGTTGATATCAAACGCATTCACTGCGGCCAGAGTGCCGCCGCCGGTCACTTCAAATGCGAGCGTGACGCTGGTGCTTTTGGCTCTGGGGATGAGTTTCGCGGTGGTGATTCCGTCTTCCACGGTAAATTCGGGCTTTGGTTTTTCAATATCTTCTTCCATATAGGCCATGGATACGGCCGGCGTCAGAAAAAGAAAGAGTAAGGCGACGGTCAGGCATTTTTTGATAAAAAACAGTGATAATTTATTATTCATTTCGCCCTCCTATTGAAACATGGCGATAAACATGCCGGCTGCGGCTGCGGAACCGATTACGCCGGCCAGATTGGGCCCCATCGCATGCATGAGCAGCCAGTTGTCCGGATCAGCTTTAAGCCCTTCGGAATGGGAAACCCGTGCGCACATCGGCACCGCAGAAACCCCGGCTGATCCGATCAGCGGGTTCATCTTTTCTTTTAAAAACAAATTCATGATGTGAACCGTGAGGATCCCCCCGAATGTGCAGATAACAAAATCCCCGAGTCCGAACGCGAAAATCAGCAGCGGCTTCCAGTGCAGGAAGGTTTCCGCCTGCATGGTCGCGCCCACGGATAGCCCCAGAAAGATGGTGACGATATTCATCAGCGCGTTTTGGGCCGTGTCCGTCAACCGTTTGACGACAAAGCTTTCCCGCATCAGGTTGCCGAACATGAACATGCCCATCAGCGGAGCCACCGCAGGGATCAGAAGGATAATGAGAAAACAGGCGACCAGCGGGAACAGCAGTTTCTCCCTGGCGGACACTTCCCGCAGCTGTCTCATACGGATGCGTCTTTGTTTATGTGTGGTCATCCACCGCATGATGGGGGGCTGAATCAGGGGCACCATGGCCATGTAGGAGTAGGCGGCCAGGGCGTTTGCTCCCAGCAGATGGGGGGCCAGCTTGGCGGTGAGGTAAATGGTGGTGGGGCCGTCCGCGCCGCCGATAATTCCCACGGATGCCGCTTCTTTTAAGGTGAACCCGAAGAAAAGGGTTCCAACATAGGTGATAAATACGCCCAGTTGGGCACCTGCCCCGATAATCAAAACTTTCGGGTTGGCGATGAGCGGTCCGAAATCCGTCATGGCCCCGAGCCCCAGAAAAATCACACAGGGGATGATTTCCCATTCAACGCCGTATTTGTAAAATGCCCGGATCAGTTCCGGGTTGCCATGCTCGGTATATCCCATCAGCGGGGCCAGAGGGAAATTAACGATAAAAATCCCGAATCCGATGGGCAGCAGCAGGAGTGGCTCAAATTCTTTGGCAATGGCCAGATAAAGGAATAACAGCCCGATGCACAGCATTAAGCCCTGGCCGCCGGTCAGGTTGGGAATCCCTGTCTGCGTAATCAGGATGTTTTTAATCAGTTCCAGTACATGTTCGAAAGACATAAGCTAAAATCTCCTAATTTAAAGCGGAATATTTCCGTGTTTTTTTGGCGGATTGGTATCCCGCTTGGTCTTGAGCATTTTTAAGGCCTGAATAATCTGGGGCCGGGTGTCCGCCGGATCGATCACGTCGTCAATGTAGCCGAATTCCGCTGCTTTATAAGGATTGGCGAATTTGTCCCGGTAGTCATCCACCAGGCGCTGTTTTTCTGCTGCGGCGTCGGTTGCGGATTTGATTTCTTTGCGGAAAATGATATTGACGGCCCCGTCCGCGCCCATGACCGCGATTTCAGCCGTGGGGTAGGCGATGTTGATATCACCGCGAATGTGCTTGGAACTCATGACGCAGTAAGCGCCGCCGTAGGCTTTTCGGGTGATGAGGGTGAGGCGCGGCACTGTGGCCTCGCAGAATGCATAGATGAGTTTCGCGCCGTGCTTGATGATGCCGCCGTGCTCCTGATTGATGCCGGGCAGGAAGCCGGGAACATCTTCATAAATGACGAGGGGGATGTTGAATGCGTCGCAGAACCGCACAAAGCGCGCGCCTTTCATGGAGGCATTGGCGTCCAGGCATCCGGCCATAACGCTTGGCTGGTTGGCGATAATGCCCACCGAAGCGCCGTCGAACCGGGCAAATCCCACGACAATATTTTTGGCGAAATGCTCATGGGCTTCAAAGAAATATCCGTCATCCACGTTGGAGCGGATGATGTCCCTTATATCATAGGGTTTGTTGGGATCTGCCGGAACCACGTCCCGGAGTTTCAGATCACGGCGGCCGGGATCATCGGTGCAGGGGGTTCGCGGCGCATCTTCCATGTTGTTTTGAGGAAGGAAACTCATCAGTTCGCGGATTTTTAAGATACAGGCCGCATCATCCGGAGAAGCGAAGTGGGCCACGCCGCTGATTTCATTATGGGCCATGGCGCCGCCCAGGTCTTCCTTGGTCACCACTTCACGGGTCACTGCTTTAATGACCTCCGGGCCGGTGATGAACATTGAGCTGGTTTGCTCCACCATGAAAATCCAGTCGGTCAATGCCGGGGAATACACGGATCCGCCCGCGCAGGGCCCCATAATGGCCGTAATCTGGGGAATTACGCCGGATGCCATGACGTTTCTAAGAAAGATGTCTGCGTATCCGGCAAGACTCATGACCCCTTCCTGAATCCGGGCGCCGCCCGAATCGCACAGTCCCACCAGAGGCGCGCCCATTCGCTGGGCCATTTCCATGACTTTGCAGATTTTTTCAGCATGGGCAAGCGATAGAGAGCCGCCAAAAACGGTGAAATCCTGAGAAAAAACAAAAGTCTGCCGTCCGTTCACCAGGCCGTATCCCGTCACCACACTGTCGCCGAGGATTTTCTGGTCCGCCATGCCGAAATCCGTGCATCGGTGGGCTTTAAAGCGGTCAAGTTCCACAAAGGTGCCCGGGTCCATCAGCTTGGCGATGCGTTCGCGGGCGCTTAACTTTCCGGATTCATGCTGTTTTTGAATCCGGTCCGCGCCGCCGCCCTGAAGCGCTTCCTGGCTTTTTTGTTCCAGTTTTTTCAATAAGTCCTGGGATGTCGTCATGTTTCTCTTTTCTCCTCTTCTTTTGGATTCTCATCCGGCAATTGCCGGTGGAAAAGGGGTTCCGGCGTCGGCTCCCGATTTTTTAATAGACGTATGTTTTGAATTGATTCAAAAAATATTAGAAATCGTTTTTTTACAGTTAAATTCGTGGAAAGTCAAAACAAAGAATGGGGAAAGCGGTTAAATTTTCAGGGAGTGTCGGGTAAAAAAGACTGTTTATGTGAGGCAATAGTTGCCATTGGGATCAGGCAATTGTTGCGGAAAAGTCGTCAAGCAGGCGGCCGAGATATTCTTCTGCGGTCGCGAGATCGGCAGATGAATTAAACTGTGAATGGAGTTCGCGAAAAATGCTGTCGAACTTCGACACGGTCCCATCTGTTTTATCATAATTGACGGCAGGCTTTGGATAGAGCGGATCATTGAAAAAATAACCGGCCAAAGGCCTGCTTTCTGCCCGGAAGGGCCATTTGGTTTTCAGTGTGAACAGCTCAGCCCAGACAGAGCGGTTTCCAGGCATGCCGGCCCGTTCCGGGTTTATGTCTGTCACCGCAGCGCGTTTTATAATTTCTCCATAAATGGCTTTAAGCAGAATCGGTTCGGAAATCAGCAGGCCATATGCATACCAGTCATCGGCCAGGTTGCGGATAATTTTTTTAAAATTCTCCGGCAGATTCCGATGGCTGGGGCAGAAATACATACCGCAGGTCATGGATCCATAATGGCTGAGACCCCGGTAGTCCACTCCTGCATTTTCCGGAGCCTGGGGGTGCAGCAGGCACCCGACACGTGTCAATCCCTCCCCGATAAGTCCGATATACGGGCAGTGATGAAATTCCGGCATGGGCGGTTCCCCAAGGTTTGCCGTTTCCTCCCGGCCGAAATCCAGAATGGCGTCCATGGTCCGGGGCAGGGTCGAAAACACCATACTTCGACGCCGGAGCATCCGGAAAAGTCCCTCAAAAGAAGCATCCGGCACGTTATACAGCCCGCAGCAGGCCCCGCAGGAAACGGTTTCACTGACCTGGCAGAGATAGACGTCGTTTTTCTGGTGGTTCACGGGTTGTCAGATCCAGCTTAAGGTTCCGGCGAAGACGATGAGCATGAAGGCGTTTATGGCAAACAGGCCGCCAATCCAGCGGATTTGGACCTTCGGCTGCCAGTCATAGGCAAAATTGGCGGCCAGAAAAAAAGGAATATAGACCGTGGCGAACACCGGAAAAGAACCCCACCATGGGTACACCCAGTGAAATGCAGGCGTGGTGGCCAGAAAGATTTCAAAAACAGAGAAAAATGCCGCATTGCCCAAGGCGAACAGGATCCGGTTGTTGACGCCCATGATTTTAAGCTTCGGGTCTTCGGGCAGAATTTTACTGAAAATGAGACCTGCCACGGAAAACATCAGGGACAGTTCCGCGCCCACGCCGACCAGCAGCAGATAGCTTGTTCCTGAGGGTACGGTCCAGAGCGCGTGGCCGGAAAAATGCTGGATCAGGGCGTTCCCGATTTCATAAAGCCAGTGAACCATATACAGGGACAAACCCGCAGCGATTCCCCGCCAGTTTTTTTTTGAAATCTCATTAAAATAGATGTAAACCACACAGGCCAGCAGCGGGATCAGGTGCCACTCGAAGGTCGCTGGATTTCTCAGAATTTCAAGTGCTTTTTGTGTCAATTCCGGATGGTTCAGTGTCATTTAAGGCCTCCTATAAAAGTTACAGAGTTGTTTTTCCGAACGTAACCAGCTGTAATCGTTTATCCATTAACGGTTTTTGAAAGTCCTGCCAGTTCAAGATACGCCGCCTGAATCCTTTCAAACACCCCTTCCCAGGAAAACCCCGCCACCCGGCAGGAGATCCCGGTCTCTCCCCGGCACGTCGCGGCGGCTTCGAGTTGCCGGGTGAGGGCATTTGCCAGATTATCCACAAAACCGGGCAGGTCTTCAGGGACCGGTGTGTCAGGCCCCATAAGGCGGGGAAGCGGCACTTTTTCAACTAAACGTTCAGCACACAGGTCTTCTGGCATCCATGTGTCCAGCCCCGGCAGATCAGTGGTCACTACCCGGCATTCGCATGCCAGGGATTCCACCAGCACCAGGGGCAATCCTTCGAAAAACGAGGGCAGCACGAAGACATCGGCCTCGCCCAGAATTTTGGATAATTCTTCCTGGCTCAGGGCGCCGAGAAACATCACATTTTCGAGATCCGCCGCCTGGCGTCCGATTTCTTCTCCGCTGCCCTCACCGGCAGCGCCGGCAAGCAGCAACCGGACGGTTTTCCCTTCAGGTGCCTGTATCCGCCGCATGGCCTCGATAAGCCATGGAACTCCTTTGGGTGCGGAAATTTTTCCTGCATAGACAATCGTCAGCGTGTCTTTTTCGGCGGCGGGAATGCAGGCGTCGGCAGGCCGGAACAGGTCGGAACGAAACCCGGCCCCCGTTACTTGAATCCGGCTTTCCGGGATCCCATAGGCGGCCATTATCTGCTGTTTGTTCTCCTCGTGAAGGGCGAACACCCGGTCAACGGCCCGGCATCCCGGCAGCACAAACGGGGCAAGCTGCGGCGCGTTTTTCAGTTGCCGCAGCTCAGTGCCGTGGCTGGACACGCAGATAGGTGTGTCCGGAAACCGGATTCTGGCAAGGGCCGTCAGCAGCCACAGGTGATGAGAGTGAATGATGTCCGGCTCAAAGCCATCCGCGGCAGCGTTCAGCGCCTCCCAAAACGCCTGAAAATAGCCTTCCCGCATGGTGTCCGTGAATGTGGAAAAACGGGTGGAGGGGTAGGGCATGATATCACTCATGCCGGGAATGCAAAAAGGAACCGGCGGTTGGTCGAAACGCACGGCAAACAGACTGTTTTTTTCAAGAGGCTGTACCTCCGGCAGAGGACTGTCGCCGGGAAGGCCGATCACGACCCGCTGCTGATACCCTGCCTTGCCTGCCAGATTCGTCATGGCCAGAAGGTAGACCCCGCTGCCGGTTTTGGCAGGCTGCTGGGACAGCAGGTGCAGCACTTTCAGAGGCTGTTGCCGGTTTTTTTTTACGTGCCGGCCGTCATCAGTCTGAAAACCACTCAGCGCCTGTGATAAATTATGGATTTTATCATTCATTTTAATATTATGCCGGAGGTTGTGGGGCCATGGCCCTGCGGATAAACCGCATCATGCCCTGAATGATTTTATCATCATTGTCCAGGGCATCGTCTCCGGCAAAAATTTTCAGCCTCTCCTTATAATATTCCGATGTGGCGGAAAACTGAAGCATTACCAGCAGGTTGTCTAGGCAGAAGGAGGTGATTCGCTCATCCAGGTCCGGGGCCATAATCCCTGCTTGTTTGGCCTCAGCCATCATGGCCCGGTAGAAATCCGCAGTAATGCTTTCCATCTGCCGGGAGACGGTTTTCGACAAATGCGCCAGACCCCCGGAAGTCAGGTCCAGGTAAATCTGACTGAGTTCGGGAAACTGCCGGGAATAATCCTGGGCCAGATGCAGCATCATTTCCAGTTTATCAAAAATATCGCCTTTGGTGAGGTCTACGCTGGAGATCACTTTTTCAAGCACGGCGTAGCCATGATCCACAATGGTCAGAAACAGGCGCTCTTTGGATTCAAAATAATTATACATGGATCCGATGCTGATGCCGGCATTTTTGGCGATGATGTTGATGTTGGCGGCGATGAAACCTTTGGTTGAGAATTCCGCAATCGCCGCGTCCAGGATGCGCTGCTGTTTGTCTTTACCAATGCGGTCAAACGCATCCTTGTAATGCTTTTCTATAAAATAGGTGGTGGGGTTTTCTTCAAAGCTCGTCATTTACATTCAACTCATCTGATTCATTCGTCAAAGGATTAAAAAAAAATTATTGTTTTCTATGTGAGTGATTACTCATTTAAGGCTGGTGCTGTCAATGAGATTTATGTATTTCTGATGGTTTTGAATGAATGGCGTGAGTCGTATATTTTTCTTGACAGGGAAAATGGGCTGTGGCAGTTTTGAGTGAGCGCTCACTCAAAATATGTAATCGGAAAATCGCTAAACGAGTGCGATTTTTTTATCGCAACCGCATGAACAGGGTTCACTTGTGAAAACGCAATGTCAGGCATAAAGTTTTTGGTGACGGATTCAGAACTTTGAAGGGGGAGGGGTACAATGATGACGTCCGAAAAAAAGATGGGTTTAGGGCTTGCCAGGGGTTTCCAGATCGTTCTGGCGGTCGTTTTGGCCGGGGGCATTTTTTTCAGTAATCCCATGGAGGCTGAAGCGGCTGATTTTCTAATCGGCACCGGCATATATGACATCACCGGCCCTGCGGCGGAACTGGGCATGATGGGTTATTCCATGCCTGACCAGAAAACCCGGGGCATCAGTATGCGGATTCGGGCGCGGGCTTTTGTGGTCGCGGACCCGGTAAGCAACCGGCGGGTAGCGCTGGTGATTGCAGACACCGGGATCATTCCTCAGGGGGTCAAGCAGCGGGTGACGGCACTCTTGGCCGCACGGTTCGGCAGTCTGTATACGGATAAAAATGTGCTGGTCAGCGCAAGCCACACGCACAGTGCGCCGGGCGCCTATTCCCATTACGCCATGTATGATCTGGCAATGCTGGGGTATGATAAAACCAATTTCAACTGCGTGGCGGACGGCATTTTTCAATCCATTGTGCGGGCCCACGGGAACCTCACACCTGGAAATATTCTGATCAAGAGCGGCGAACTCAACAACTGCGGATGGAACCGTTCTCCCATCGCCTATACCAATAACCCGGCCAGCGAAACCAGCCAATATACGTCCAATACCGACAAAACCATGACCCTGATGAAATTCGTGACCGCAACCGGTCAGGAAATCGGGGCCTTCAACTGGTTTGCCGTTCATCCCACCAGCATGGGCAACACCAACAAGCTCATTACCGGGGACAATAAAGGGTATGCCGCCTATCTGTTTGAAAAAACAATGGGAACGAATTATATGGCTGCCAATACTTTTGTGGCCGCCTTTGCCGAGAGCAATGCGGGGGATGTGTCGCCCAATATTTTCTGGGGATACCCCAATGGGGTGGATGACGCCGCTCATATGAAACTTCTGGGCGAGCGTCAGTATATGAAGGCAATGGAACTGTTCAACACCGCATCCGCGAGGTTGTCCGGCGGGGTGGATTTCCGTCATCAGTATGTGGATTTTTCAAATGAATCCATCGACAGCGCGTTTATGCCTCAGGGTGAAGGCAGCGGCCACACCTGTGGGGCAGGCATCGGCGTGTCTATGCTGGCGGGAAGCACCGAAGACGGCAAAGGCATTGATATCGGGGAAGGCATCACCTATCCCTATGATATTTCCATCCTGGGAAGCGTGTTTCCCTGGGAATTTACTATCATGCCCGAAGAGCAGGCCTGCCACGGGGAAAAGCCCATTATCCTGCCCATGGGAAGCATCCGGCCCCAGGGTATTCCCCTGACTCCGGAAGTTCTGCCGGTTCAGATCCTCAAAATCGGCAATCTGGCCATCATCGGTCAGCCTACGGAAATAACCACCATGGCCGGACGCAGGCTTCAGGAAACGGTATTGAACGCATTGGGAGGGGCAGTGGATTACGTGGTGATCGCGGGGCTTTCCAATGCCTATGCCGGATATACAACGACCCGGGAAGAATACGCAATGCAGCATTATGAAGGCGCTTCCACCCATTTCGGGCCTTATTCCCTCAATGCCTATCAGCAGCGGTTTGCGGGCATTGCATCGGACATGGCTGCCGGCAGGGCATCGGCTGCCGGCCCCGTCCCCAGAGATATCAGCAATAATCAAATTCTGAATGTGCCCGGAGTGGTGTTTGACGACAAACCCCTGGGAACGGATTTCGGAAGCGTTGAGACAAACGCCAATGCTTCCTACAACCGGGGGGCGACGGTCCGCGTGGTATTCTGGGGCGCGCATCCCCGAAACAATCTGCGGATACAGGGCACGTTTTTAACCGTGGAAAAAGTCAATACGGTTGAAGTCTGCCGCAATGAGAAAGTCGGGTGCGACACTGTGACGGTTTGTGAAAACAGGGTCACCGGATATACCGCGGTGGCAAGGGACTGGGACCCTGAAACGGTTTATCAATGGGAACGAAGCGGCATCGCCAATTCCAAGGTCACAATTTCCTGGACCATTCCGGCAAACACCCCGCCCGGACAATACCGGATCCGGCATTTCGGCAACTGGAAGTCCGGATGGACCGGCGCCATTACGGCGTATGAAGGCGTATCCAGAGTGTTTACTGTAAACTGACGGATTCATGCTGTATCCGCTGCTCTCGCCATGGATCAAATTCCCGGCGCTCGGAATCTTACTGAACGGGATTTATTTCGGGCTGATTCTGGCGGGAATGACGGTGGCAGCGGTTCTTTTTTACAAACAAATGGCCCGGACCGGGGTTGATCCAAACCGGCTCCGGGCCTTTGTTGTTCTGTCCGGCGTCATGGCGTTTCCCCTGGGCGTGATCGGTTCCCAGGCCGCCAACATGTTCTATTTCCCGCCGGAACAGTGGAGTTTCGTTTTTTTTTCAGAGCAATTCTTTTCCGGTCCCCACCAGACGTTTCATGCTTCCCTGATTCTGCCCCTTGCATTTCTTCTCGTCATGGCGGCGGTCTTCCGGCTGAACCTTTCGCATGTGGCGGATACGGTGTTTCTTTATCTTCCGCTGGGCCATGCCGTTGGCAGGACCGGGTGCTTTCTGGTGGGTTGCTGCTGGGGAAATTTTGTCACATTGACCTGCATTGGAAGGGAATTCTCATTCCATAATCCGGTTCCCCTGTATGAAGTGCTGCTGAATTTATTTTTGTTCTTTTTTTTACGATTCCATTACCGGCGAATCTACGTGACACGGCAATTGGAGGGGCAGGGCGGCAGGGTGACTGCCTTGTATTTGGTGGGGTACGGCGCTATCCGCATGCTGCTTGAAACCATCCGCCCGGAGCAGGTGGTGGGCTTTGGCATGACTCTGGCCCAGTGGGGTATGATGGTTTTTATGCTCACAGGACTGGTGATGCAGGCCCTGATTTTCTGTCACCGGCATGCCCGAAAAACCGAATCAATGAATAGGTCTCTGCATCCGGCTGTTGTCCGGCTGGCGGGTTTTCTGCTGAGTCTGGTGCTGGTTGCCGGAGCCGCAGCCTTTCTGCTTAACAGGAAACTGATTCCCTGGCCGTTTCACGGTGCGGACACAGTTGCCGGAACCTGGGGGAGGATTCCCGTTTACCTGCCGTTGACTGTTTTTTCGCTGGGCTCGATTTTCTGGATCAGCGACACGACCCGGCCGGTTTGGAATCACTTCCGGCGGGGCCGGTTTTCCCCATCCTTTCTGGCAGGGCTTGCTGTCAGTGCAGGGTATAGCCTCTATCTCTACCTGTCGTGCAGTTTCGCGTTAAAGGGGATGGGTTTTGTCTTTCCGGCCATGGCGCTTGGCCTGCTGAATGCCGTGACCGAAGAACTGCTCTTCCGGCTGGTTCTGTTTCAGCTCCTTTTTCGTCTGATCGGATCAATGAAATGGTCCAACCTGGTTCAGGCAGTGATTTACGGCTTTCCCCACCTGTTTATCGGCGGGCCGGCATTTTTTGGGTATGCTGCTTTTTACGGTCTGGTTCTTGGATGGATCACCCGGACAAACAGGAGCATCCTGCCGGCCATAATCTGTCATTTTATTGCCGATATCGGCGCAGTGGGCCTTCCGCTGCTGGTCAATCCCTTACGATAAATATTTATTTTTAACCTGGTCGATTTCATTTTTCACGTTTGTAGCCAGTTTTTCGACCAGATTGATAGCGGCTTTGGCAACCGCCATGGCCTGGGCATCATGGAACTTTTGATAGAGGGATTCAATTTTCTGAATGGCTTCGGTGACCCGGCTCTCATCCAGCTCGGAAAAGTCAATAGGTCCGTTCTGCATGAAATCGGATGCGTCAAATTCATAAGGAATCCGTTCTGCGGCCTTATTTTTCATATCCACATGGGTGGGCATTTCGAATTCGCCGGAGATGATATTGTTAAACCGCAGGTTGCAGATCTCCTTGGCGCAGTCTTTGGCGATGTTCCAGTATTTTTGAAGATTGGCATTTTCTGCAAAATAATTCATGACGCGCACTTCAAGATCTTGATTCTTCATTTTGTCTCCCTTTTTTCTGGAATTGTGAACATTTTGTCGTTGTACTCAAGAAACAACAATCCATCCTTCTCTATAATAAAGGACGACAGCTTTAGCATCGCCCGTTCGGAAAATTTAATGGGCTCATTATTTTCAAGGACATAGAGATTGTCCTCTTTGGTATAGAGGCTGTTTGGATCTAACGGAAACTGTTTTCCGGTGTTCAGGACCAGAGAAATGTTTTCATCCGGCAGAATATCAAAAACAAACAGCGCCGTGTCTTCATAGCAAAAATAGACCTTTTCCAGCAAGTCATCTCTGACCTGAGAGACAAAATATCCTTTGTCGTCTTTTGAGATGGCGGCGTGGAAATAATCGATGATTTTTTTGTTGCGGAATTTTCCGCCTTCATTGCACCAGAACCCGGCCTTGTCCAGCCAGAATACGGCTTCTTCTTTTGGAATGATAATTTCCCGGAGTTTATTTGTCATTATGGCAACTGGGTAAATCCACGTGGATGGCAGGTTGTTTTTTTTCTTGCAGTTTGTCATGAAATGGTGAGAGTTTCAAGGCATAATCCACTATCATTTGTTTGTCCCTGAAATCCTCCTTGAAAAGGAACAAAATTAATGAAGACAATCGCTTATGGAACAGTTTTTTCTGTAATGGCCGGATTGCTGCTGCTCGTCAGCGCCTGCAGCAGTTCAAAAGTCGGGATGCAAAACAACCGCCTCCTGCCGTGCCCGGACTCGCCCAATTGTGTGTCATCATTTGAGACAGATTCCGCTCATTATGTTGAACCACTGCGTTATGAGGGCTCCAAAGCAGATGCGCGCCAAAAACTCCTGTCCATCCTGAATACAACAAAACGGGTAAAAGTGGTCACATCGGAAGAAACGTATATCCATGCGGAATTCACTTCCCTGATCTTCCGGTTTGTGGATGATGTGGAATTTTATCTGGATGAAAAAGAACCGGTTATTCATGTCCGTTCTGCGTCACGGGTCGGGTATTCAGACCTGGGGGCCAACCGGAAGCGCGTGGAAGAAATCCGGCGGCAATTCATTCAATAAAAAAGCGAAAGCAGATGCATACCAGTCTCCTGGAGTTTTCACATCCCCAACTAAACGAGCGGGTGACCGCCATCGGCGGCAGTTATGTTCTGCTCAAGGAAGTTTGCCTGCCGTTTGACGGTGAAACACTGTTGTATCTGATCGGCGCGGCCATATTCGACACCACCTGCTGCGGGACCGGCGGATGCGCCTATGCGCTTGTTCCGGGGTTTGTGCGGCATTGGAAATATGAGACGGATGCAACCGGTCGGCCGGTGTCGCAAGTGTCGCCGGTGACCGGTGACCGTCTGCGGGAGAGGGTAAAAGCCGTTATTTTCAAAAAAGAGTCCGTTCATCAGGTGGATTTTATGTAAATGATGAGACATTTCCCATACAACAAAATTTGCAGGAGTCCGGCCATGAGTGCTTATCATCGGATGCGTTATCAGTGGATGCTTCACCAGTGCTGCCTGATTTTTTTAAGTCTGATTCTTTCCGGATGCGGGAATCTTTTTGATCTGGCCTTACGAAAAACCGCTGATCCGGATGAGGGCTCGGTATCGCTTGCGGGAATCCATGACACGGTGACCATCCGCCGGGATGACCTGGGCATTCCGGTAATTGAGGCGAAGAATCTTCATGATCTGGTGTTTGCGGCCGGTTATGCCATGGCCTCCGACCGTCTGGCGCAAATGGTGACTTTTTCCCTGCTCGGGCAGGGCCGCTTGTCTGAAATGGCGGGGAAAGTCGCCCTGGATATGGACGTCTATGTCCGCACCATGGGGGTGGCCGAAGCTGCAAGGGCTGAATTCACCGGCATGAACCCGGAAATCAGGGATGCACTGAGCGCATTTTCCGATGGCATTAATGCCTACATCACCACCCACCGCGACCAACTGCCGCTGGATTTCAAAATTTCCGGATACACGCCGGAACCCTGGGAACCGGTTAATTCCATGTACATTGCCCATGTGTTTAACCTGGGGCTGTCTTTTAATCTTCATGAAGAGATCGCTTTTTTAAATATGGCGGGTGCTGTAGGAGCGTCCAAAGCCGCCTGGCTGATGCCGGTGTATCCGGATGAAACGCTGCCGTTTGAAAAAGCCGCAGCCCTTGAAGGAATTAATTTAAAGGGGATGATGCGGACGGCTGAAAATATCAGCCAGGTGCATCGGCAGCTCAAATACGTCATCGCGCCCCCGGGAACGGCCGCATCGAATAACTGGGGCATTGCTCCGCAAAATACCCTGAAACAGGCGAGCATTATTGCCAATGATACGCATCTTCCGCTGGAGCAGCCATCCATGTGGATGCTGATGCACCTGAAGTGTCCGGATATGGATGCCGCGGGGGTTGCCATTGCCGGAGTTCCCGGCATTGTGGCGGGGTATAACGGGCATATCGCCTGGGGCGAAACCATGGTCATGGGAGACAATCAGGACGTATTTATCGAGCAGCTG
Organism: Desulfobacteraceae bacterium; assembly: GCA_003599885.1. Classification (GTDB taxonomy): domain Bacteria; phylum Desulfobacterota; class Desulfobacteria; order Desulfobacterales; family Desulfosalsimonadaceae; genus SURF-3. The sequence goes on from QZKW01000053.1 coordinate 31,763, forward strand.
AAAGAGATCAGCGGAAAGCCCCATTATTTCTATAAAGGGAAGTGGCTGCCGGTGGTTGAACGGCAGGAGACGTTTAAAATCAAAGGGAAGGGTGATCTGATCCAGACCATTGATTCCACAAATCATGGACCGCTTCTGAATCCTGCCATTAAAAATTCGCCGAAAAACATTATGCAGCCGCCGGCCATTGAGGTGGAGTCCGTTTACGGTCTTGCGGTGCAGTCTGTGATTTCCCATCCCGGCCAGTCCTTTAATGGCGTGTATGAACTGATGCGGGCAACGGATATGGAAAGCGCACGGGATGCAATCCGCAAGGTTCGGTCCATGTCCTTGAATTTTATTTATGGAAACGCGGACCAGATCGCCTGGCAGGTCAGCGGAAGATATCCCGTCCGCCAGTCCGGAAGGGGCCATCTGCCGTCTCCCGGCTGGACTGGAGAATATGACTGGAAGGGGTATGCGGAAGTGGATGATCATCCGTATGTCAAGGACCCGCCGGATGGGTATCTGTATACGGCCAACAACCGGACCATCACGCCGGACCATGATCCGGTCCTTTCCTCTTCCTGGTGTACACCGGAAAGATCCGAACGCATTGGGGAGATGCTGGAAAAAACCAATCGGCACACCTGGCAGGAATCCGTTGACATGCACCGGGACCGGACGGATTTGCTGGTGAAAAAATTTCAGTCTGTTTTGTTTGCCCCGGCATTTTCAGCCGATGTCCGGAAGCGGATCCAGTCATGGAAAGACGGGGAAAAAATTCAAAATGCCAATGAAGCCATGGAAATCCTGAAGTCCTTTGACGGCAATATGCTGCCGGAATCCAAAGGGGCGGCTGTGATGGGAATTTTTCAGCATGTGTTTATTCATCAGGTGTTTTCAGATGAATTGGGCCCTCCGGGCAGTCCGGCCTGGCAAAGCTTTATCATGGCGATTCAGGCGGTGTATTCCGCAGACCAGGACCATCTGCTCGGGCGTCTGGACAGTCCTTTCTGGGATAATATCAACACGCCGGAAAAAGAAACAAAGGCCGATATAATTGCGGAATCGCTGGCAGATGCCATTGCCTATGCTGAAGCGCATCTGGGGCGTGATCGTGAGCAGTGGCAGTGGGGACGGCTGTTGACGTATGAATGGCGAACCCAGACCACACAAATGAAGAATTTCCTGCCTGCCATGCAGCAATTCGGGGTAAGGGTGATGGGCAAATATACGGACCGGGGGCCCTATGCTGCCGGCGGCAGCTATAATACCTTAAATGTGGCCGGAAACCTCAAAGGCGAAAATTTCAACGTATGGCTGGTGCCGGCCATGAGGATGATTGTGGATTTCGGCCTGGATGAACCCCTGTTCCTGACCAACAGCAGTGGTCAGTCCGGCAATCCGGTAAGCTCCCATTATGATGATGCCATTCCTGTGTGGTTAAAGGGCGACACCCGGTCTATGCCGTTTAAAGAGGGGAATATCAAAGCACAATATACCCATTCGTATGTGTTGAAACCGAAATCGTGATGTTTATGCAACTGTCAAATTTTAAACGCAATATGTGGGCCATATGAAAAAAAACGATGCGTTCGCCGATAAAAGCGGCACACCACCCCTGGCCGCCGACCGGCTTGTTTCAATGGAAGGCGCGGTGAATTTTCGGGACATCGGCGGATACCACACAGCGGATGGCCGCCAGGTGAAGTGGGGCAGGGTGTTCCGGTCGGACGGCCTGGCCCGGCTGACGTTAAAGGACCATGAGACGCTGCGTCGCATTGGGCTTCGCCGGATTTTCGATTTTCGGACCCCGGCTGAAGTCGGCGCATCCCCGGATTATTTGCCGGAAGGCGGCGCCATCGAATACGTCAACCTCCCGGTGAGGCACGGAGCCATTGATTTTACCGTCGCCATGAAGCGGTTGCAAAAAGGGGATGTCGCCTGGATGACCCCGCATTTTATGGAGAGCGGTTACATCCGGAATCTGGAAGAGTATGGGAACGTCTGGGGACAGGTGATCCGTTATCTCGCGGATGTTTCAGATGATCACGCGATACTCTTTCACTGCACGGGGGGGAAGGACAGGACCGGAACCTGCGCGGCCCTGATTCTGCTCATGCTGGGAGTGGATGAAGAAACGGTGATATCCGATCATCAGTTGTCCAATGGGTATATTGCCCACATGCTGCCGGATATTTATCGGCTGATCGCCTCTTATGGCATTGATCCCGATCTCCTGGTCCCCTATTTTACGGCTCCCCGTGAAGGAATTGTGACCGTTTTAAGCCGTATCCGGGAAGTCTACGGGTCCGCCTCCGATTATCTTTCAAAAAAGGCGGGGGTAAAAAAAGAAACGCAGGAGCTTATCATAGAGAGGCTCCTGCGTTAAGATATGAATTGTTGGCTGAACTTCGGCAAAGGCCGCATACGGAGAATTGCCGGATGCCGGAGCGGAATTAATTGATTTCTGTAATTTCTATGTCATCAATCCAGAAGTTCCCGTTGGTCAGCAGTAAATCCAGAGTAATTTCTTGTGCATCCGGCGGAGCAACCGTTGTCAGCTTCAGGTTTTTCCATCCGTCCTCGCCTTTCATTTCCAGCATCAGGTCGATGGTGGGCATCGGAGAAGTCCGGGAGGGCTTATAGTTGAGTCTGATGGCCGGGGCGATAAAATTGGGGCTGTATCCTATGGCTTTGGCTTTTACCCAAACGCTCAACTGGTATTTTTTCCCCGGGGTGATATCGGTCATTTTTTTCTCCGGATAAAGCAATAAGCTGCCACCGGGAGGATTGATTTTGACCATATATGAATATTTGCCGCCGTGCTTTTCAACGTCATCAAAGGAAAATCCAGCGGAAGTGCCCCGGTATACTTTGGTCACCCATCCATCCGGAAGCGTGTCTGTTTTTTTCGTTTCAAATCCCCCGTTGTGTACGATATTCGCTGCACAGAATCCGGGTGAAGCCATCATCAAAAAAACCATTAGAAATGCAATGCCAGCGACAATTTTTCTCATTGTCCCCCCTTTCGAAATGCCTATGGAGCTGTCGAAGTTGTACTCAGGTTGTATGAATCGGCTATAATTTATACTATGAATAAACGTTTCGCAAGGGAAAAAAGGATTGATGTGACAGCATATACTGATTCAGAGCCCCTTGCCGACACCAGCGGGCGGAGTATCAATCTTTTTCAGTGCTTCAAAACGTGTTAATTCGCTGTAAACGTAAAATATTATTGACACCGGAAGCAATCCGGTATTTGATGATTTTATCATAATTATAATTGGTTGGGCATGAATCATCCCTCTGGCGGGTATTTTATTCATTTTTCGACAAATCAAGGAGATTCCTATGAAGTGTAAGCGAACGCCTGTATTGATCATCCTGTGTCTGCTGTTTATGAGTCTGTTTTTGGTTGCCTGTGAAAAGGAAAAAAAACAGGGCAAGCTATCGATTGCAGAGCAGACGTTTCATATGAGGCAGGATACAGAAAACACGTTTACCATTGACGCAAAGGGTAAAATCAGAAATATTGGTGATGTGGATGTCAAAAACGTAGTTGTCACCGGTTACTGCAGGTCCTGTCCCGGCCTTTGGGGTGTCGGTCAGTGGCAGACCTCTCCGGATCTCGAAAGAATGCCCCAGCAAAAAGACACCATCAATTATATTGCCGCCGGGGGTGAAGAATCATTCAGCTTCACGGAAGTCGCAGACTATTTATTGACAGCCGACCGGAAAACACCGGAATTGCCTGAGAAACTGGAAGCCGTCATTGAGTCTTTTGAAACCGTCGAATAATAATGTGCTGAATAGTTTTTAAATTTCTGATCATTGTGCCGAAACAAAAATCAGCGGAGGACGGATATTTGGATGAGAACAGAAGAATGAAACCGTTTCTTAATTGACAAGCATGAGAGGTGTGCCATGAAATTTTATATCCGTCTGACTGCGATTATGTTGTCCTTATTGTTTGTTTGCCTGTGTCTGTTTGCCTGTGAAAAGGAAAAAAAGCAGGGCAAGGTGATTGTTACGGAAAAAGAATTTTGGTTAGATGAGTATGGAAAGGTTACATTGTCATTAAATGTCAAAGGAAAAATTAAAAATGCCGGCGATGTGGATGTGAAAAATATTGTCGTCACCGGGCAATGCAAAACCTGTGGTGAGGTGTTGATCAGCGGCAGGTGGTTTGTTTCTGATACGGAAAAGCTCCCTGAGCAAAAAGATATCATCAATTTTTTACCGGCAGGCGCTGAGGAGCAATTTCAGTTTAAAGGCATTGCATATTTTTTTACCAAAGCCGGAGAAACGCCGTCGGCAAATCCTGAAGGGCTTGAGGTCTTCATAGAGTCATTTGAAGTTGTTGAAAAATAATGTAATAATAATGAGGTGTGCTATGAAATCGTATATTCGCCTGACTTCTCCAGCGCTGATTTTATTATTTGTTTGTCTTGCCGTGGTTGCCTGCGAAAAAAAAAAGGAAGGCAAGGTGGAGGTTGTCGCTCAGGAATTTGTTTTAAGGGCGGATTCCGATCATTCATATGTCATTGACGCCAAAGGCAAAATAAAAAACACCGGCGAAGTGGATGTGAAAAATATTGTCGTGACGTCAGTCTGCAAGTCTTGCAGTGAAATATTTGCTGTCGGGATATGGTTCATCACAGGGAGTGAAGGGAGTGAAGGATCTCAAAAGAATCCGGAGCAAAAAGATACGATCAATTATCTGCCCGCAGGCAAGGAAGCGGAATTCAATTTTCAGGAAGCGGCGTATATGATGGTTCTGCCAAAAGGCTCTCCTCCCACCAGCAACAAGCCGGATCAGATTGAAGTGGTGGTTGAATCATTTGAAACGGTTGACAAATAAGGCCTTTCACAGGCATATTGCAGATTCACGTCAAACACTTTATACTTGATCGTATTACGCTTAAATCTTTTCTCAAATGATTTTTTGGATCGAAAGAGGAGTTAGGCTATGGTGAGATATCGTCGGCGATTTACTTTATTTTGTGTGTTGATGTGTCTGAGTGTTTGTCTTGTCTCCTGCGAAAAGAAAAAGACTGAGGGTAAAGTGGAGGTTTCTGCGCAGGAATTTGTTTTACGGCAGGATAAAGAAAATTCATATATTATTGACGCAAAAGGCAAAATTAAAAATACCGGCACAGTGGATGTCAAAAATGTGGTTGTGACCGGACAATGCGGCTCTTGCAGTGAAATATGGACTATCGGGATATGGACGATATCGGGAACTGAAAAATGGCCGTATCAGAAGGATACCATCAGTTATTTACCCGCAGGCAGTGAAGGGGAGTTTAGTTTTAAAAGTGTCGCGGATTTTGCAAGCCGTGCGGGTGACCCGGCCCCCAGCATGCCGGATAAGCTTGCAGTCATTATTGAATCGTTTGAGACAGTTGAAAAATAATCGGTTAAGCTCAATCCGTTCGGTTTTCCTTTAACCGGATGACCACCGGGATGCCGATATTTTCCAAGAGATTGGCTTCAGCGCGATGAATTAACGCTTCCAGCTCCTTGACCTCATCGGAAAAAATGGCGTCATTGACCGGTATCCAGACTTCGATACATTTTCTGTCAATTTTCCGGACATGGAATGCGGGGGGGGCCGGGGGGAGCCCTAACAGAGACTGAATGGCTGTCTGCATTTGTTGTATCTGAATTTTTACCCCATCGATATTTAACAGTTCATCGGTGCGTTCTCCGGCCCATTCGATGCGCCGGAGTTGCCTCCCGCAGGAGCAGGCCGCCCGGATGATTCGCGCCCGGTCGCCGGTTTTAAACCGGATCAGCGGAAACGCCCGGGTCGTCAGCGTGGTCAGCACCAATTCCCCAAACCGGTCCTCAGCCAGCACATCACCCGAAACCGGGTCCACAATTTCCGGAAGAAAGTGATCCTCATTGACATGAAGGCCTTCGTGGGCCTCACACTCAAAGGCAATGGCAGGCCCCGGCACTTCACTAAGACCGTAATGGACCCAAACCTTAACGCCTAACCGGTCTTCCAGTTTCTTTCGCGTATCCGGATCAATGGCTTCCCCCACAAGAATCAAGGTCTTTAACCCCATGGCTGTGGTGTTGATTTCTTCTTTGAGAACGTAATCCGCCAGTTGGAGGGCGGAAGCGGGGGTGGTGATGAGAACGGAGGACCGGTAATCCATCAGCACCATCACTTTTTTTTCTATAGACATGGGGGTGTGAGGAATGACGCTGGCCTCAATGGCCTCAGCGCCGGATTTATAATCCCGGCCCCAGTTGGCGAGTCCTGGGGGTAAGGTGATCTGGAGGATGTCATGGGGGGTTATATCCGAAGCCAGCAGCGCCCGGGTCAAAATGTTTTGCCAGACTGACAGGTCCTGGGGCGTGTAGCCGCTGACCGTAGGTTTTTGGGTGGTTCCGGGCGCGGTATGAATTCTCACGATGTCCCGCAGGGGGACCGCAAACAGGTCGTAGGGATAATTGTCACTGATATGATGGCGTTCCATAAAAGGCAGGCGGGCCAGATCGGATAACTGATTGATATCGGATATATCAATGCCCATGTCTTTAAACCGTTTTTTATGGAAAGGCACATTGCGGTATGCCCGGTTTAACGTGCTTTGGAGCCTTTCCAATTGGAGCTGAATTTTTTCTTCCCTGTTCATGGACAGAAATTCATCTTTAATCATCATAAAATTCTCCGTAATCTTTGCCAAGATAAGCGCGTTTGACTTCCTGGTCTGCGAGAAGCTCTGAGGCCGGACCCTGCAGAACGACGCTGCCGGTTTCAAAAACATAGCCATGATCGGCGATCTGGAGCGCCGCCTGGGCGTTTTGCTCCACAAGGAGGATGGTGATGCCGTCCTTTCTTAAGGATTCAAGAATCTGGAAAATTTTTTCAACAATCATGGGTGCGAGTCCCATGGAAGGTTCATCCAGAAGCAGGAGCCGGGGATGCGACATGAGCGCACGTCCGATGGCAAGCATCTGCTGTTCCCCGCCGGAAAGCGTGCCAGCCGGTTGTTTGGCTCTTTGCCTTAAAATCGGAAACAGTTCCAGAACTTTTTCCAGGGTCTGGCGCACCAGGGCATGTTCCCGTTTGCGGTACATGGTGTATGCCCCGAGCTTCAGATTGTCCAGAACGCTCAGGGGCGGGAAGATCAAGCGGCCTTCCGGCACCAGGCTGATGCCTTTTTTGACGACCGCCGTCGGATCGCACCCTTTTAATGAAGCGCCCTCAAAAGCGATGTCCCCCTCCCAGCCCGGCAACAGTCCGCAGACTGCCTCAAGAAGCGTGCTTTTGCCGGAGCCGTTGGCCCCGATCAGGGCGATGATCTGGCTTTTTTTAACCGACAGACTCACGCCTTTGACGGCCATGATCCGGCCATAATAGCATTTCAGGTTGGTAATACGCAGCATAAAACCAATTTACCTTTTATTTTCCAGCTTCCTCTTTCAACCCATCAAGCATCAGCCATCGGCCTTATTCTTCGATGTCCCGAGATATGCCGCAATAACAGCTTCGTCCTCCTGAACGGCACGGGGCGTTCCTTCGGCAATCTTTTTCCCCTGGTCCAGAACCACAATCCGGTCTGAAATTTCCATGGTTAAACTCATGTCATGTTCCACCAGCAAGACGGTGACGCCTTGTCCGCGAAATTTTTTGATCAGATCGCCCAATCTCATGGTTTCCACAATGTTGAGCCCTGACGCCGGTTCGTCAAGGAGCATGAGTTGCGGCCGGGAGGCCATTGCCCTGGCCAGTTCCAGCAGGCGCTGCCAGCCAAAGGGAAGATCGCCGCTGGTGGTGTAGGCATGCTCCCGCAGCCCGATCAGATCGAGAAGCTCCATGGCGAAGTCACGGGCTTTTTTTTCTTCTTCAGCCACCCAGGGCAGTCGGACGATGCTGCCCAGCATGCCGCACCGGGTCCGGGTATGCTGGCCCACCAGGATGTTCTCAAGCGCTGTCATGCTGTCGAATAATTCCACATTTTGAAAAGTTCTGGCAATGCCTAAGCTTACGAGCTGGTGGGATTTTTTGTTGCGAATGCCGGTTCCGTTGAAGATGATGGTTCCGGTATCCGGGGGAAACACGCCGGAGATCAGATTGAAGAGGGTGGTTTTCCCGGCCCCATTGGGCCCGATCAGTCCGGTAATGGTCCCTTGGGTCAGGGAAAACGAGACGTCAGTGAGTGCCTGGAGCCCGCCAAACGCCTTGGACACCGATTCAATCTGGAGCAGCGGATGGTTGTTATCGGTCATTTATTTTTCCTGGCCCGTTCAAACATGTCCAACAGTCCCCGGGTTAAGCCTTTGGGAAGAAAGATCATGATGATCATGAGAATCAGCCCATAGACCACCATCTCAAACTCGGAAAATGCGTGAAGCCATTCCGGCAGCAGGGTGAGCAGGGATGCGCCGATCAAGGAGCCCCAGACACTGGCCATGCCGCCGATGACCACCATGGTGACTATCCGGATGGAGGCGATAAAATCAAACGATTCCGGGCTGATAAAAAAGACCATGTGGGCATAGAGAAAACCGGCCAGGGCGCTGAACGCGGCGCTGAGTATAAACACCTGCAATTTTAATTTTGCGGTATCCACCCCCACGGCTGCGGCGGCTTTTTCTCCGTCATGAATGGCGCGCAACGCCCTGCCCACTCTGGAGTTGATGATGCGATGACAGAGGATGAAACTGAAAATAACAAAGCCCCAGACCAGATAGAAATAGTTTTTCGTGGATGAGAAAGAGATGGGGCCCAGTTCCAGGGAAGGAATACCAACAAAACCGGAAGCGCCGCCGGTCACACTGCTCCATTCCCTGAACAGGATATTCACAATCATGCCAAATCCCAGTGTTCCCATGCCCAGATAATATCCTGAAAGCTTCAGGGTCGGGATGCCGACAATGCAGGCCACCAGCATGGCCGCAGCAACCGCCCCCGGCAGGGCCAGCCACGGGGACACATGCCAGTGAACAGTCAAAATGGCCGTGCCGTAGGCGCCGATGCCATAAAAGGCGGCGTGTCCCAGGGATATCTGACCGGCATACCCCATGAGCATATTCAGGCCAAGGGCCAAAAGGGTGTTGATGCCGATGAATGTGAGGGTTTGCAGATAATAGGGGTTATCCGTATACCAGCCTGCCGCCGCAACGATCAGCGTAAAAACGGCGTATGGGATTCTGTCCCGGGTCATCAGGCGGCTCATTTTAAAATCTTTTGACATCAGCGGAACTGATGATGCCGCCCGGCCGGACATAGAGAATGAACAGCAAAAGCAGAAAAGCGGTGGCATCTTTTAATCCGGAGGAAACAAAACCCACGCCAAACGCCTCCAGAATCCCCAAAAGGAATCCACCGATGAGCGCCCCCCACAGGCTGCCAAGCCCGCCCAGCATGGCGGCGCAGAATCCTTTCAGGCCGATCATGGTGCCCATATCATAACTGCACATAGTCACTGGTGCGATAATGACACCGGCCACCGCGCCCATGGTTGCGCTCAGGCCAAACGCCAGAGTGACCATCAGCCGGGAAGGGATGCCGACGATCCAGGCGGCCCGCTTGCTGATGGCATTGGCTTCCATGGCTTTTCCGGTCAGAGTTTTTTTATAAAAAAGCTGCAACCCCACGGTCGTCAGCAAAAAGATCAGAATGATCCAGATGCTTTGGGACAGGAGCTTTGCGCCATGGATATCAAGGGGCGGATGAGACGAAAAAGGGGGGATGCTGAAAGCGTCCTTGCCCCAGATGAGCATGCCGAGTCCCCTGAGGAAAATGGAGGCGCCAACAGTGATAATGATTAACACAATATGTTCCGGGTTTTTTACGGTTCGAATGGCCAGACGTTCAAACAGGAGCCCGGCAGCGGTCACGCACACGATGGCCAGAATAATGGCGGGAATCAGTGGCAGATGCATGGAGCCGAAAAAGGTAATCATGCACATGGAACCCAGCATGACAAATTCACCATGGGCGAAATTAATCAGTTCCGTGGAGTTATAGAGCATGGAAAACCCAATGGCGATCACGGCATAGATGGCGCCGTTGGTGATTCCCGAAAAAAAGTACTGGATGAACTCTTGCATATTCAGGTCCGCATCCGGTTTGAAATAGGGGCGCTCATCATCCTTTCGCCCATCTTCAAAAATAAAAATTACCACAGAGCGCACAGGGTGTAAGGGGGGATTCCTCCTGGCGCTCTGTGTTCTCTGTGGTTAACAATTAAGTAGCTGAAATAATGACCAAAGGAGAAATGCGCCCTAAGCTTTCAGCCTGACTTCCTATTTCAATAATTCCCATTTTCCATTGACGATCTTGACCATGACAAACGCATCCTGTCCCAGGCCGTTATGGTCTGTGGGGCTGAAATTAAATACACCGCTGACACCCACATGGCCTTTCACGTTTTCGATGCCTGCGCGGATTTTTTCCTTGTCGCCGTTGCTGCCTTTCATGGCTGTTGCCAGGATGTTCATTGCGTCATAGGCATATCCGCCGAATCCGGACACCGGGGATTTGAATTTTGCTTCATAGTCCGCAATATAACCGGTAAGCACTTTTTTATCCGTGTCCGAATCCGGGAGCAGGGAGGCGATCAGAATCTTTCCGGTGGGAAGCATGATGCCATCGGCAGCAGACCCGGCAAGTTCGATGAATTTGGGTGAAGCCACCCCGTGACTCTGGTAGAGGGGAATATCGAGCCCCAACTGCTGAATGTTTTTCGCGAGAACAGCCGGTCCGGGGTTGGTTCCCCAGCATACGATGGCTTCCGGTTTTTCCTGGCGAATTTTTGTGATCTGGGCCGTCATGTCCGTATCCTTGGCCCCGAAGGTTTCAGATTGAATGACGGTCAGGCCATAGGTCGGCGCCTGAGCCAGAAGCTGTTCCTTGCCGCTTTCGCCGAATGCATTGGCTACGGTGATGATGCTGATTTTTTTGACGTTTTTGGATTTTAAATGGTCATAAATCGTGGCCACAGCCATGATGTCGCTCTGGGCGGTTTTAAACACCCACGGGTCGACCGGCTGGACGATTTTGTTGCCTGCCGCACAGCTGATAAACGGAATTTTCGCTTTCTGGATCATGGGCACGACCGCCAGGGTGGTCGGGGTCAGGCTGGGTCCGATGATGGCGATCACCTGGTCTTTATTGATTAGCTTGCTGACGCCCATGACCGTTTTGGAAGGATCGCCTTCCGTATCATAAATGACGGCTTCGAGCATATGGCCGTCAATGCCGCCGGCTTTATTGATTTGTTCCACTGCGAGTTTCAGGGAATTTTTTTCCGGATCACCCAGAAAGGATGCCGGGCCGGTGACCGCGAAAATACCGCCGATTTTATAGGTTGGTTTGCCTGATTCCGCCAATGCGGGAGAAACAAAGATCAAACAGGCAACAACAAGGGAAATGATCCACATGAGCGGGCGGTAAGCGTGGGTTGTCATCATGATTTTTTTCCTTTTTTTAATGGTTGATGAATCTTTTTTTTATTGCCGGCACTCGGAATCCCCTATGGTTACAGAGTGCATAATGTGCTCCCATCAACAACCGTAATGCCTTTTTCCGTTAAAATTTTAATCGCTTCTTCAGTCTGGTCAAACCGGAAGATCATAATGGCTTTGTCGCCGCTTTGCTGAATGAACGCATACATATATTCCACGTTGATCCGGGCCTGTTTGAGAATCTCAAGAATGTTGTGAAGCCCTCCCGGACGGTCTTCTACCTTGACGGCCACGACTTTTGTTTTCCGGACTGTGAATCCGGCATTTTTAAGGGATTCTTCAGCTTTTGCGTTATTGTCGACAATGAGTCTCAGGACTCCGAAGTCAGATGTATCCGCAACGGCGAGTGCGCGGATATTCACCCCATTCGCAGACAGAATGCCGGTCACGTCGGAGATCCGCCCGGCTTTGTTTTCAATAAATATGGATATCTGTTCGGCTTGCATAGTGGTTCCCTCCTTAATATATATCCGCCCGCATCGGGTAAACAGTTTAACCGGTTATTTTTTCCGGTTGTCAATCACCCGGGCCGCTTTGCCTTCACTGCGGGCAATGGTTTTCGGTTCCGCCAGCTGGACCTTTGCCGAAACGCCCAGCGTTTCTTTGATGTCTTTTGAAATCCGCTGTTCCAGTTCCTGGAGTTTTTTCACTTCATCGGAGAACAGCTTTTCACCGATTTCAACCCGGACCGTTAAGGTGTCCAGATTGTCTTTTCTGTCAACAATCAGCTGATAGTGGGGCTCCACTTCCTGGACCTGCATCAGCACGCTTTCAATCTGCGACGGGAATACGTTGACCCCGCGAATAATGAGCATATCGTCTGTACGCCCGCTGACTTTTTTCATCCGCACATGGGTCCGCCCGCAGATGCAGGGCTCGGGATTCAAGGTGGTGATGTCCCGGGTCCGGTAACGGATAATGGGAAAAGCTTCTTTGGTGATGGTGGTGAAGACCAGTTCTCCGGTTTCCCCATAGGGAAGGGCTTCACCGGTGTCCGGATTGATGATCTCAGGGATAAAATGGTCTTCAAAAATATGCAGCCCTTTTTTGGCTTCCGCGCATTCGACGGATACGCCGGGACCCATGACCTCGCTCAAGCCATATATGTCGATGGCGTTCAGGTCGAGTTTTCTTTCAATTTCCAGGCGCATGTCTTCAGACCAGGGTTCGGCGCCGAATATCCCTGCTTTAAAATGCAGGTCTTTGAACGAAACCCCCATTTCTTCAGCCGCTTCTGCCAGATGCAGGGTGTATGAAGGCGTTGCGGTTAAAATCGTGGGTTTGAAGTCTTTCATGATAATGACCTGGCGTTTGGTATTGCCGCCGGACACCGGTATGACGGATGCGCCGAGCTTTTCCGCACCGTAATGGACGCCCAGGCCGCCGGTGAACAGGCCGTACCCATAGGCGTTATGGATGATGTCCCCGCGGGAAGCGCCCGCTGCGGAAAGGGAGCGGGCCATAAGTCCGGCCCAGGTATCGATGTCTCTGGCCGTGTAGCCGACCACGGTGGGCTGCCCGGTTGTTCCGGATGAGGCGTGAATGCGGACCACATTGGCCATGGGCGCGGCAAACATGCCGAAAGGGTAATTGTCCCTTAAGTCCTGTTTGGTGGTAAAGGGAATCTTATGCAGGTCTTTAAGGGTTTTGACATCTCCGGGCAGAATGCCGGCGTCATCAAGCTTTTTCCTGTAAAAAGGAACGGTGGCGTAGACGCGGGAGAGGGTCGCCTGAAGCCGCTTGAGTTGTATGGCTTCAAGCGCCTCTCTCGGCATGGTCTCGTACTCGATATCGAAAATCATTCTTACGTCCTCCTCGTCCAGTGGCATCACATTGATGCCCTGAGTTTTTGATTTTGTGTCGCTATATGTCAAGCGAAAACTTTATCCCTTTAGATTTCCTTTAAATTCCGGCTTTCTTTTTTCCAGAAAGGCATGGGTGCCTTCTTTGGCATCCGGACTGGCCATGCAAAGGGCGAAGGCGTCTATCTCCATCTGACAGGCGGTGGCGAGATCCACGTCCAGTCCACGGTTGATGGTTTGCTTGGCCATGCAGAGCGATACGCTGCCTTTGGCCGCAATGGACCGGGCTGTTTTGGTGACGGCGTCCATGAGCTGATCTGCAGGAAAGACCTGATTGACGATGCCAAGTCCCAAAGCCTCAGTCGCTGTAATCATTTTGCCGGTGAAAACCATTTCTTTGGCCATGTTTTTTCCAATGATCCGGGAAAGCCGCTGCGTTCCCCCGAATCCGGGGATCAGGCCCAGGGTAATTTCCGGAAGCCCGAATTTTGCATTTTCGGACGCATAGATAAAATCACAGGAAAGCGCCAGTTCCAGGCCGCCGCCCAGGGCGAATCCATTCACCGCAGCGATGACGGGAATGGGGAGGCTCTGGAACCGGCTCATGGTTTTATGGCCGCCCGCTACAAAAAATTTGCCCTGCAGGGTATTTAATTCCGCCAGTTCGGTGATATCCGCTCCGGCGGCAAAGGCTTTGTCGCCGCTTCCGGTCAGGATCAGAACCCGGATGGTTTCATCGGCTTCAACCGCTTTAGCAGCCTGAAATAATTCATTGAGAACTTCCGTGTTCAGTGCATTTAATGATTTCGGCCGGTTGAGGGTGATGGTGGCAATGGGGCCTTCCATTTCAAGAATGATGTTGTTGTATGCCATTTTTGCGGACCTCCATGATGGATTTACCTGATCAATATTATTTATAATGATATCTGCTGATTTTTAATTGGGAAACGATATCGTAAATAATGGAAGTCGCTGATTTTGTCAAAAGGAAAGTCCTGGTCAGGTAAATCATTGGCGGAGACATTAGGCCAGCTAAAAATTGTAGCCGGGAAATCTTGCGGCATTGCGTGTTCGTAAAAACGATCTTATGTTTTGAAAATAAATTTGGATATTTTCTGGTGTGTAACCAAAAGTATGGAGGGAAATCATGATAAAAGGAAAATCCGTCATTGTCACCGGCAGCACCAGCGGGATCGGACAGGCAATTGCCACGGCGTTTGCGTCTGCCGGATGTCACGTCATGCTCAATGGTTTTGGCGATCCGGCAGGCATTGAATCGTTTCGGGCCGGACTGGAAAAAGATCACGGGGTGCAGGTATTGTATTCAGCGGCAGATATGTCCCGGGCGGATGAAATCGAAGCCATGGTTAAGGATGCCGAAACGGCGTTCGGCAGGGTGGATATTCTGGTGAACAACGCAGGTATTCAATATGTGGCTCCGGTTGATGAGTTTCCCACGGAAAAATGGGATGCTATTATCAGTATTAACCTGTCATCCGCCTTTCACACAATTCACAGTGTATTGCCGGGCATGAAGAAACGCGGGTGGGGCAGGATCATTAATATCGCTTCCGCTCACGGTCTGGTGGCCTCTCCTTTTAAATCCGCCTATGTGGCGGCCAAGCATGGAGTGATCGGGCTCACCAAGGTTGTGGCCCTGGAAGTGGCGGAACAGGGAATCACCTGCAACGCCATCTGTCCCGGATATGTCAAAACCCCGTTAGTGGAAGGGCAGATCAATGATCAGGCAAAGGTCCATGACATGAGTCATGATGAGGTGATCCGAAACATCATTTTGGCGGCACAGCCCACGAAAAAATTTGTGACGTTTGAAGAACTGAACGCCCTGGCCCTGTTTCTTGCGGATGAGCATGCAGCATCCATTAACGGCGCCGCGATCTCCATCGACGGCGGCTGGACGGCGAAATGACGGGGCCAACGTGTCATTGAAACAAAGGATTTGAAGTATTGACAGTCTCGGCAAAATTGAAGTTTTTCCGGGACTGTTATAAAAATCAGCCAAATCTATCCATCCTTTTTATTCCATTGTCGCCAGCATCAATATTGAGTTCTTTCCGTTGTCCAAAATCAATTTAAGCCTTGACAGAAAAAATCTTACGTGAGTAAACAGAATGAACGTTCATTCCTATTGAAGGGTTTATGATAATGGCCAGACAAGATAAGCGGGAGAATATCGTCCTATCGGCAATGACCTTGATTGCGGAGCATGGGTTTCATGGCGCCTCCATGTCCATGATCGCCGAAAAAGCGGGTGTCGGCATCGGTACGATTTACCGGTATTTTGAGAGTCGGGATGCACTGATCCGGACGATGTATAAAGAAAAAGAAGACAGACTGGTGACGTTATTGCTGGCGGATTATCCCATTGAGCGCCCGGTCCGGGAGTGTTTTTTTCATATCGGCACCGGGGTGATTGACTATTTTATCCACAATCCCCTTGATTTCAGGTATACGGAGCAGTTTCACAACTCCCCTTACGGGGTAGAGCATCGCAGGAACAGAATTTTTGCATCAGCGGACAAGCCGGATATTTTTATCGATCTGTATGAAAGGGGGACTGCCCAGCAGGTAATACGGGATATGCCGATGGTGGTTTTTTTCAATCTGGCGTTCGCCCCGATTATCTGGACCATAAGGGATCATGTGCTGGGTTTTTTAAACCTGGACGCCCTGCTTTCCCGAAAGCTTGTCGAATCATGCTGGGACAGCGTCAAGATATAGCGGAATGATCGTTCATTCCTTTTGTATAATTTTGTTTTTAAATATGGGATTAACAGTTATTTAAAGGTGCCGCATGCGGAAAATGAAAAAAATCAGGATGGTTGCCCTGGCCGGAGTGACCCTGGCAGCGCTTATGCTGACGGGATGTGATGAGATCGGCAAACTGATCAGTTCGTCAAAAGGGCCGGGGCAGGGACCGGGAGGTCCGGGAGGCCCTGGTGGTCCGCCGGAAGTGTCCGTGATCTCGGTAACGACCCAGAAAATAACGTTGACCACTGAATTGCCGGGCCGTAACGTACCGTTTCGGATTGCTGAAATAAGACCCCAGGTGAACGGTCTGATATTAAAACGTTTATTCACAGAAGGTTCCAATGTCAAGGCCGGACAGGTCCTTTACCAGATTGATCCCGCTCCTTTTCAGGCCGCCCTTGACAATGCTGAAGCCGCACTTGGCCGGTCTGAGGCCAATTTGGCAGCCACCCGGTTAAGGGCTGAACGCTATAAGGAGCTGCTTGCGGATAAAGCGGTGAGCCAGCAGAACTATGATGATGCGGCTGCGGCCCTGACACAGATCGAAGCCGATATCCAGTCCTGGCAAGCAACGGTGAAGACAGCCCGTATCAACCTGGAATACACCCGTATCACCGCCCCCATCTCCGGCCGTATCGGCCGGTCCAGCGTGACAGACGGTGCCATCGTGACGGCATATCAGCCCATGGCCCTTGCGACCATTCAACAGCTGGATCCCATTTATGTGGATGTGCCCCGATCGACTACCGAAATGCAACGGTTGAAGGAAGGCGGCCTCAATCGCGGGGGCAGTGACCAGAACAGGGTCAAGCTTGTCCTGGAAGACGGTTTGGCATATCCTCATGAAGGGGAATTGCAATTTTCCGATGTCAGTGTGGACCCGACTACCGGTTCCGTAATCCTGCGAATGGTTTTTCCAAATCCGGAAGGAATTCTTCTTCCGGAGATGTTTGTCCGCGCAGTAGTGACAGAGGGCGTCAATGAACAGGCCATACTTATTCCTCAGCAGTCGGTGTCTCGCAATCAAAAAGGGGAACCATTCGCACTGATTGTGGATGCTGAGGGGAAAGCCGTTTTGCGGATGCTCACCCTTGATCGGGCGATAGGCCCCAAATGGCTTGTTTCAGCCGGCCTTGCTCCTGGTGACAGCCTGATCGTCGAGGGGTCACCGATGTTGCGCCCCGGCATGCCAGTGAAGGCGGTTCCGTATAAGGAAGCTCAAATTGGAGATGGGCCTACGGCCGATCCCAACGCGCAGTCTGAAAAGCAAAGTGAAGGAGGCGCGTGATGCTGTCAAAATTCTTTTTGGACCGGCCGGTCTTTGCCTGGGTCATCGCTATCATCATCATGACGGCGGGTGGGCTTGCGATCCACAGAATGGCAATATCGCAGTATCCGCCCATCGCGCCCCCGGCCATCGCCATTGACGCTTTTTTCCCGGGCGCCTCCGGGGAGACCGTGGAAAACACCGTGACCCAGATTATCGAGCAGAAGATGACCGGCTTGGATGATATGCTTTACCTCTCCGGCACCAGTTCTTCGTCCGGGGCCTCCCGGGTTGAGATGACCTTTGCGCCTGGGACGGATCCAAATATCGCCTGGTCCAAGGTTCAGAATAAACTCCAGCTTGCCATGGCCAGTCTGCCGGATGTGGTTCAACGCTCCGGCGTCATGGTCAGCAAATCCACTAGAAATTATCTCATTATTGTCGGTTTGATCTCGGAAGACGGCAGCATGAGCGGTGACGACTTGCGGGACTACTCCCAATCCAATCTGGAAAAGATTCTGTCACGGGTTCCCGGTGTAGGGGAAGTGCAGAATTTCGGCACCCAGTACGCCATGCGGGTCTGGATCAACCCCGATAAACTGACCAACTATCACTTAACCATGGAAGATGTCATCCTGGCACTTAAGGCCTACAACGTGGAAGTCTCCGCCGGCCAGTTCGGTGGTACGCCTGCAGTTGAGGGCCAGCGTCTGAACGCCGCCATTATCGTTCAGCATCTGCTCCAGACACCGGAGGAATTCGCTGCTATCCCCATTCGCACGAATCCGGACGGCTCGGTGATTCGGGTCAAGGACATCGGCCGAACGGAACTGGGGTCTGAACGTTCCGATGTCGTGGCCAATTATAATGGCAAGCCTTGCGCCGCTATGGCCATCAGGCAGGCCGCCGGGGCCAATGCCCTGGATACGGCCAATGCCGTCAAGCAAAAACTGGAGGAGATGAGCCGCTACTTTCCCCCGGGCATGAAGGTCATCTATCCCTACGACACCACCCCGTTCACCAAAGTGGCCATTGAAGAGGTGGTCAAGACCCTTTTTGAGGCGGTGCTGCTGGTCTTTATCATTATGTATCTCTTCATGGGAAATATCCGGGCCACCCTGATCCCCACCATCGCCGTGCCGGTGGTTCTTCTGGGGACGTTTGCGGTGCTTGGGGCTTTTGGCTTCTCCATTAATATGCTGACCATGTTCGCCATGGTGCTGGCCATCGGTCTGCTGGTGGATGACGCCATCGTAGTGGTAGAGAACGTGGAGCGGATCATGGAGGAGGAAGGCCTTCCGCCCAAAGAGGCTACGGCCAAGTCCATGGGTGAAATCACCAGCGCCCTGATCGGCATCGGTCTGGTGCTCTCAGCGGTCTTTGGGCCCATGGCTTTCTTTGAAGGCTCCACCGGGGTTCTCTACCGCCAGTTTTCAGTCACTATCATTGCTTCCATGCTCCTTTCAGTGGCTGTGGCCCTGATTCTGACCCCAGTCCTTTGTGCGTCGTTTTTGAAGCCCATACCGCCAGGATATGAGCCGTCGGATAATGCGGTCTTTTTCCTGCGCCCTTTTTTCAGGCTGTTTGACCGGGTTTTTGCCCGGATCAGAGGCATCTATGTGAGAATTGTCCACCGTTCCTTCTCAAAGACAATAAGATACCTGATTGTATATGTTTTGATTGTGACAGCAGTGGGGCTCCTCTTTAATAGGATGCCAACGTCTTATATCCCGGATGAGGATCAGGGGATCCTGCTGGTTCAGGCCATGCTGCCGTCGGGATCAACCCTTGAACAGACCCAGAAGGTGATGAACAGAGTCAGAGATCATTTCCTGGAACATGAGAAAGACGGGGTGGAATCCTTCCTGTCTGTCACCGGCATTAGTTTTGGCGGCCAGGGTCAGAATATGGCGCTGGGTTTTGCCAAACTCAGGGACTGGAAGTTGCGCCAGCGGCCGGACTTGAAAGTCAAGGCTATTGCAGGCCGCGCCATGGGGGCATTTTCACAGATAAAAGGAGCCATGGTGTTCGCCTTTCCGCCACCGCCGGTCATTGAACTCGGGATGGCCACCGGATTTGACTTCCAGTTGCAGGATCGCGGTGGCCTGGGCCACGAAAAACTGATGGCGATTCGTAATCAGCTTCTGGGCATGGCGGCTCAGGATCCTCGTCTGGTCAGGGTCCGGCCCAACGGCATGGAAGATGTGCCGGAATATCACATTGACGTGGATTGGGACAAGGCTGGTGCTTTGGGAGTTCCCATTACGTCTATTAATACGACCATAGCTGCGGCCTTTGGCAGCGCTTATGTCAACGATTTTATCCAGGCGGGGCGGGTCAAAAGGGTTTATGCTCAGGCGGATGCCCCTTACCGCATGCTGCCGCAGGATCTAGAAAAACTTTATGTGCGCAATAGCGTGGGCAAAATGGTCCCTTTCTCATCCTTCGCTTCGGCTCGATGGGCCATGGGTTCACCTAAGCTTGAGCGCTACAACGCTTTTCCGTCCATTAACATTTGGGGTGAGCCGGCGCCGGGTCTTAGTACCGGTGAGGCGATGGCTGCCATGGAAGAGATCGCTGCAAAATTACCCAAGGGAATCGGATTTGACTGGAACGGACTGTCTTACCAGGAGCGGATGGCAACGGCGCAGGGACCTATCCTGTATGCTTTTTCCATTTTCGTGATTTTCCTTTGTGTGGCTGCCCTGTATGAAAGCTGGACCATCCCTTTTGTCAATCTGCTGATGCTGCCCCTGGGTGTATTCGGTGCGATACTGGCCACTTCGCTACGGGGATTCCCCAACGATGTTTATTTTCAGATCGGATTCCTTACCACCCTTGGCCTTTCGACAAAAAATGCCATCCTGATTATACAATTTATCAAAGAACGCATGGCGCATGGCGACGGCCTTATCGATGCAACCCTTGGGGCCGTAAAAATAAGGTTCCGGCCAGTCATCATGACCTCTCTGGCTTTCTTTTTTGGGGTACTGCCGCTGGCCATCTCCACCGGCGCTGGAGCTGGGGCAATGACCGCCATTGGAACCGCCGTTTGTGGTGGAATGCTTTCCGCCACATTTATCGATCTCCTTTTTATTCCCATGTTTTTTGTTTTTGTGTCCAAAATATTTAGAAGGAAACAAAAGGGGCCAGCCCCTGAATACGCCATTGAATCCGCCGGTCTCCAGGAGGTGCGCTAATATGAGAAAAAAAATCATACTATCACTTGGTGTGTTTCTTTTTATTGGCGGGTGTACCATGTCTCCTAAATACACGCAGCCCCCGGCTCCGATTCCTGGAGAATGGCCGCAAAGCGAGGCCTATAAAGTCATGCAGGTTGCGCCCGGAGGACCGGCTGCCTCGGAATTAAGCTGGAAAGAGTTTTTTACTGACTTGAAGCTTCAGCAGATTATCGGGACAGCATTAAATAACAATCGGGATCTGCGGCTTGCCGCTCTGAATGTTGAAAGGGCGCGCGCTCTTTACGGTATTCAGCGGGCCGAGCTGTTACCGACGGTCAATGCAGTGGGAACGGGAGGGAAGCAACGTATCTCAGCTAATCTCATTAACCCCAGCGACTCGAGGACAAGTGAACAATACAATGTGGGTATGGGGATCGCTTTGTGGGAGATCGATTTTTTTGGCCGGATCCGCAGTTTGAATGACCAGGCACTGGAAGAATATCTGGCTACAGATGAAGCCCGTCGCGGAGCACAGATCGCACTGGTATCGGAAGTGGCCAGAGTATACCTGACCCTTGCCGCTGACCTGGAAAATCTTAAACTAGCCAAGTCCACACTGGCTTCCCAGCAGGCCGCCTATGATTTAATAAAGCGTCAATATGAAGTTGGCGTAGCCTCTGAACTGGACTTGCGCCAGGCGCAAATACCGGTGGATTCGGCCCGGGGCGATGTCGCCCGATTTACGCAAATGACAGCCCAGGACCAGAATGCGTTAAACCTGCTGGCCGGATCGAAGGTGTCACAGGATCTTCTGCCCTCCGACCTGGCAAGGTATAACCCGTCCAAAGAAATTTTTGCAGGCCTGTCCTCTGCGGCGCTTTTGAACCGGCCGGACATTATGGCAGCAGAAAACCGGCTGAAGGGATCGTATGCCTTTATTGGCGCTGCCCGGGCCGCCTTTTTCCCTCGCATTTCCCTGACCACCTCCATCGGGACGGCGAGTAATGACCTCTCCGGTCTTTTTAGCTCCGGAACTGACACATGGAGTTTTACCCCGCTTATCACCGTGCCGATTTTCGATGCCCGTACCTGGGCGGCATACCGGGTCAGCAAAGCCCAACAGGAAATCGCCCTGACCCAGTATGAAAAGACGATTCAGAGCGCTTTCAGGGAGGTGGCCGATTCTCTTGCGGTTCAAGGCACCGTAGACCAGCAGGTAGCTGCCCAGCAATCTCTGACAGGTGCGGTTGCAGAAACCTACCGGCTTTCAAATCAGCGGTATGCAAAAGGCATTGACAACTACCTGGGCGTCCTGGATGCCCAGCGGTCTCTTTATGCCGCACAGCAGGGGCTTATCTCGCTCCGCCTGGCCAAACTTGCCAATCAGGTTCGGCTTTATGCAGTATTGGGGGGCGGCGCTAAATAGCAGTTGCCGGCAGGTTGGGGTTCATTCTTTTTGGTTGATTCATTTTAGTGGGTGCCATTCTATGTCTGCAGGGGGAAATATGACGATTCAAAAGAAATTACTGGTATTGGTTGATGGTTCCGAACGGTCCATAGAGACGGTGAACTATATAAAAGATGTTATGCCTGTTGATGGGAATTCGCAGATTGTTCTGTTTCATGTCTTCAGCGGCCTGCCGGAAGCATATCGGGAGTTGGAGAATGATCCATCCTGCGCTGTCGCTTTAAGCCAATTGAAAAATCAGGAAACGGAGCAGCAAAAACGAATCCGGGATTATATGGAACGGGCAAAAAAGATTCTGATCACCGGCGGGTTTCCGGAACAATCCATTGAAATTAAATTTCATCCCTTAGAAAAAGGGGTCGCCCGGGACATCATAGAAGAGGCAAAAAACGGTTACAGCGCGGTTGTCTTAAGAAGGCGGGGGGCGGGAGGGCTGGCGAGTATCATCCTTGGCAGTGTTGCCGTCAAGCTGCTGCAATCGTTGATTTTTATTCCAATTTTATTCGTTGGGCAGGCCCCTTCCGTCAAAAAAATATTGTTGGCTGTGGATGATTCGCCTTCTTCAATGAAAGCGGTTGAATTTACAGCCGCATTGTTCGGTGGCTATGGCCATGAGGTCGGAATTCTTCATGCAATTCCAGGCTTGGGGAGTATCAATTTTGCTCTCACTAAAGTAAGTAATAAGGAATGTTCCGAAACTGAAATATCTGATAACTGTGTTGAAGTCTTTAAATTAAAAATCGCACGAATGTTTAACAATATAAAAAAAATACTTATTACATCCGGGATTGACTCTGAAAAAATATCTGAAAAAATAGTTGCCGGTGTGCTCAGTCGGTCCGAAGCCATTGTCAAAGAGGCGGAAGATGGCGGTTATTGCACCATTGTTGTCGGACGAAGGGGCCTTTCAAAAGTTGAGGCGTTTTTCATGGGTCGAGTCGGTCATAAGGTCGTCTATGGAGGGAATAAATTTTCGGTTTGGGTTGTCTGATGACAGGCTTTCGGCAAGTCATTCGGCCAAATAGCCGAAGGGATGGATGAGGAAAATATTGAAATTAATGTATTATGGTTTTTGATAGATTATGGTATATAATGAAGACGGGGCTTATCCGCAGAGGGATGTTTTCATTTAAAAACAAAAAGGGGTTACGGTATTCGTAACCCCTTGATTTTTATTGGCGCGCCTGAAGGGATTCGAACCCCTGACCTACGGATTAGAAGTCCCTTTCGTTAACCTCCACTCTTTTTGTTTTTATATATCTTTTATATTGAAAATTCAATAGTTAAATTGTATTAACTTTAACATAGCTTCACTTAGAATCATTGTATTTAATCATAAAAGTTGGCACAATGTTGGCACAACTTTGAAACATATATTTTAAAAATTTGGCGCGAATTTCCCCAATTTTCAATAACAATTTTTAAGGACCGCTATGAAGTACAAATACCAAAAAACAAAATACCCTGGCATCCGATATCGAGAGCATCCAACCAGAAAGCACGGAATTCAAAAAGACAAATATTTTGTTATTCGTTACCAAT
The DNA here is from genome assembly GCA_003599885.1 of Desulfobacteraceae bacterium. Lineage (GTDB taxonomy): Bacteria > Desulfobacterota > Desulfobacteria > Desulfobacterales > Desulfosalsimonadaceae > SURF-3. The sequence continues at coordinate 55,271 of QZKW01000053.1, forward strand.
TGGAAGGAGTTACAAAAACAGAAGGATTAGGATGGTCCAGCGCTGGGTGGAGTGAACAAAAGGCGGCTGAGACATTCGCGGATATTAAGCGAAATATTCGTACAGGACAGGGGCCGAGAACCCTTCAAGAGCAAAGAGTGATCGCTGAAAATGAGCGCAATAGGCATGAAAGTAAAGGCATGGTATTTGAAGATGCCTGGAAAATGTATAAAGAATCATCGATTAAAAAAACAATAGAACGTGATGCTCAGTTAATTGTTAAATGGATTAATCCACTCATAGGCTCTATTCCTTTGACTGAGATTTCGGCTTTCCATTTGGAAAAAATTAGATCCCGGATGACAAAAAAGAACCTGTCTCCACGAACTTGTCATTATGCATTGGCAGTTGTACGGGCAATTTTTAATTTTTGTATTAAACGTGGGCTTTTTGTTGGAATGAATCCAGTAAAGACGATCGCCATAAAATCATATGATAATCGAAGAACCCGATTTGTATCGTTAGAGGAAGCAAATGCTTTATTGGAGGAAATTAAAAGCAAAAGTGTGGATATTTGGCGAATCACCTTGGTTTCATTACTGGCTGGCCTGCGATTTGGTGAAATTGCCGGACTTCAATGGAAGGATATCGACATCAACCATAGCACCATTACCATTCTTGATCCTAAAAATGGAAGAACGCGCCATGCAAACATAACCAATACCCTGAAAGCTATGTTTGATGAAATGAGAGCCGGAAAGCCCGAAGAATTAATTTTTCCTGACCGCAATGGTCAACGTCGGGTTCAAATTAGTGACACATTTAACAGGTCGGTTGACAAATTGGAGCTAAATGCTGGTATCAGTGACCGTCGTCAAAAAATATGTTTTCACTCAATCCGGCATTCTTTCGCATCTTGGCTTGCAATGCAGGGAGAAGATTTGCTGGTCATAAAAGAATTATTGGGTCACAGGGATATATCGACAACGCAAAGATATAGTCATCTGGCTAAAAATAGACTTCGCTCTGCTACGGAGGGACTTGATAAAGTATTTACTGATAGCAAAGCAACCGAAATTTAACAAAATCGCCGAATCGCAAGAGCATGCCACATTGCGAGCAATCCCATCGTGTAAAAAATCCAGATTCAGGACACCCAGCCATCCATTTCCGGGATCAAGGATACGGGTCAAAGGCCCGTCATATAATACAAGTCATCTCAAAAAAAATCTTTACAAGCTCGAAAGCTCTCCCCTGAATATTTCGGGGTAAATATTCTTAAACCTTGCGGAAAACTGACCTGCACTTTGACCGTCCGGCAGGCCAATGGGAGCTTATGCGAGAGGAGTTGATGACCTTCGTCACCGCCCCGCTAACCGACCAGCTGGATGGATTCCTCTTTTCCCTTGCACCTGACATGTCACCTGTTATATTCTAATTTTTCATTTTAAATCTGGCAAATTGCGTTCGCCTTTATAACTTAACCTTGCAACCCGGTGACGCCCAATGCATGAAAAGGCAAAGTGACATGGCTAAAGCCCCGGAAAATTTTTATGAATCGGTGAAAGAGGTCCGCAAGCAATTGGGGCTCAGTCAAGAGGAGCTTGCCCATGCGCTTGGGGTGAGCTTTGCCACGATCAACCGATGGGAAAATGCCAAGACCGTTCCTTTTAAGCTTGCCCGAGGTCAATTCGATGCGTTTTGCGCCAAGATGGTTAAACAAGGGAAGTTGAAACTGCCCGTTAAATCTGAGGAATAAAATCGATGATTGCAAGCACCGGCGCTAATCTTGGATTTGAAGACAAGCTGTGGAATGCCGCCGACAAACTCCGGGGCACCATGGATGCCGCCGAATATAAACATGTGGTTCTGGGATTGATTTTCTTAAAATACATCTCGGATGCCTTTCTTGAAAAGCACGCGGAATTGGAGGCGGAAACATACGCCGATCCGGAAGACCGGGATGAGTACAACGCCGCAAACATTTTCTGGGTGCCAAAGGAAGCCCGGTGGACGTATTTGCAGGGTCGCGCCAAGGACCCCAAAATCGGCCTGCTGATCGATGAAGCCATGTCCGCCATCGAAAGGGATAACACCTCGCTTAAAGGCGTGCTGCCCAAGGACTATGCCCGTCCGGCCCTGGACAAATCGCGCCTCGGTGAGCTGATTGATCTCATCGCCACCATCGGCCTGGGTGATCGGGAAAGCCGCAAGAAGGACATTCTCGGCCGGGTCTATGAATATTTTCTTGCGCAGTTCGCTGAAAAAGAAGGGAAGGGCGGCGGCGAGTTTTACACGCCGCAATGCGTGGTCAAGCTTCTGGTAGAAATGATCGAGCCTTTCAAGGGGCGCGTTTATGACCCCTGCTGCGGGTCCGGCGGTATGTTCGTCCAGGCAATGCGTTTTGTTCAGGCCCATGCCAACGGGAACGGCAATGGTTCCAAATATGGGGCGCTGCGCGAGATAGCGGTTTACGGTCAGGAAATGAACTACACCACTTTCCGTCTGGCAAAGATGAACATGGCCATTCGCGGCATCGACGCCGATATTCGCTGGAACGAGAAAGGTTCCTTCCTGCAGGACGCCCATAAAGATCTCAAGGCCGATTTTATCCTCGCCAACCCGCCATTCAACGATGAGGACTGGGGGTTCTCCAAAGTCAAGGACGATGTGCGGTGGGCTTTTGGCAAACCCCCGGCCGGTGGTGCCCGCAAACAGAAGGACGGCTCAAGCATCCATGTGGACGGCGGCAATGCAAACTATGCCTGGATTCAACACTTTATCCACCACCTGGCCCCGGACGGCTTCGCCGGTTTCGTTCTGGCCAATGGTTCCATGTCCACAAACACATCAGGCGAGGGCGATATCCGCAAAGCCCTGATCGAATCCGATATGGTGGACTGCATGATCGCCATGCCGGGTCAGCTCTTCTATACCACTCAGATCCCGGTTTGCCTCTGGTTCCTGACCCGCTCCAAAAAATCCAACGCCAAGAGTGGTTTCCGCAGCCGTGCGGGCGAAACCCTTTTTATCGATGCCCGAAAGATGGGCACCCTGATTGACCGCACCCATCGTGAACTGTCTGATGCCGAAATCGCGGAAATCGGCCGAACCTATCACGCCTGGCGCGGTGAAGAAAAAGATGGGGTTTACGAAGACAAGCTCGGGTTCTGCAAGTCGGCGACTTTGGCCGACATCCGCGTCCATCATCATGTGCTGACGCCAGGTCGCTATGTTGGAGCAGAAGCTGTTGAAGATGACGGAGTAGCCTTTGAGGAGAAGATGGCGGAGCTATCTGATCGCCTTTATCAGCAGATGCGAGAATCCCTGGAACTGGATGCCGTGATCCGCCGAAATCTGGAGGTACTTGATTATGGCGAGTGAATGGCAAGAGGAGAAATTTGAATTTCTGCTATCAGACCCAATCCGTAATGGTATTTATAAGAAGAAGGAATTCCATGGGAGAGGTGCAAAAATAGTAAATATGGGAGAGCTTTTCGCGCACCCACGTCTATATGATATTGAGATGAAACGCGTAGAAATTACTGACAAGGAAAAGTCGAAGGTTTTATTGCAAGCAGGGGACTTAATATTTGCACGTAGGTCATTGACTGCGGAAGGGGCGGGCAAATGCTCAATTATAAAAAAAGTATGTGAGGATACAACCTTTGAATCATCAATCATCAGAGCTCGCCCAAATACGTTAAAGGCAGATTCAGATTTCCTGTACTATATGTTTAACTCGCCACACGGGAAATATCTTTTAGGCACTATTCAAAGACAAGTAGCAGTTGCCGGAATTACAGGGACTGATTTGGCGAGGCTTCAATTATCGGTTCCACCTATTACAGAACAACGCGCCATTGCCCATATCCTCGGCTCACTGGACGACAAAATTGATTTGAATCGGCGCATGAACAAGACCCTGGAGGCCATGGCCCAGGCACTCTTCAAGAGTTGGTTCATCGACTTCGACCCAATCATCGACAACGCTTTGGCCGCAGACAACCCCATTCCCGAAGGTCTGCAACCCCGCGCCGCGCTGCGCGAGTCCCTCGGCGATGCCCGAAAACCACCTCCGGATGATATCCGCGACCTGTTTCCCAGCGAATTCGAGTTCACCGAGGAAATGGGCTGGATTCCTATGGGGTGGCGTGTTGGTCCCTTATCTGAATTTGCTGTGCTAAACCCCGAGTCATGGACTGCAAAAAATTCGCCAAAGTATGTTCAGTACGTGGATCTGGCCAATACCAAAAACGGCAGAATCAACCTGATTGTTCCTTGTAAATTTTCCGAGGCTCCCAGCCGGGCAAGGCGCGTACTGAGGCAAGACGATACCATTATTGGTACTGTGAGGCCAGGCAACAGATCGTTTGCTTATGTTCATGAAGAAGGCCTTACAGGCAGCACTGGGTTTGCGGTTATGCGACCTAAGAAAAAGCGTCTAAGATCCTTTGTTTATTTGTGCCTCACCAGAAATGAAGTAATTGATCACTTCGCGCATTTATCGGATGGTGCAGCCTATCCCGCGATTCGGCCAGAAGTTGTGGCAAACTTCAAATTTGTCCTTCCAAAAGAAGACTTGTTGAATGGTTTCGACTCATTGGTTTACCCATGGGTTACCGGTATTGGAGAGCGTGAATCTCAAATTAATTCTCTTTCCATGCTCCGTGACACCCTGTTGCCAAAACTTCTGTCCGGAGAGTTCCGTATTCCAGATGCCGAAAAAATGGTGGAGGATATCATATGAAACTTCGCTTTGTTTCGTCCCTTTTAATTTTTTTGAGCGCTTACTCTCCGCTCTCTATTATCTTTTTGATTCAAGATTTTGATTTTTCAAAAAAGAATGTAATGCATCCTGGGATTGTTTGGCCGATTTTGGTCTTATCTATCCTGTCCTGCATCCTCCTTTGGGTCTCGGTACGTTTCCTCAAAAGTTCCTCTCCCCCGATAATTGTCAAATCTGTTTCCAACCGCTCAGGAGAGCTCATCAATTATAGTATCCCATACATGATTTCCTTTTTCGTCATGGATCTTGGCAATTTGAAATTGCTTCTCAGTTTCGGTTTTTTCATGTTCATAATGTACTGGCTTACCATGAAAACACATAACATTTTCATCAACCCTGTACTTGCAGTCATGGGATACAATATTTACGACGTCCATTACGAGCGCAATGGTAATGAGTGTGAGGATTTCTTTTTGGTCAAAGGCAGCCGCCTGCGAAAAAATGAACTTTGTCGAATCGTCGAAATTTCTGAACAACTGTATGTCGTGACTGATCGAAATCCGGAGGTTTAAACATGGATGATTTCAAAGCAACACTCGATATTATTAAAACATTCAACTGGGGTACTGCTTCGGTTTCCTTTTTTGTTGTTAAAAGAAAGCTCATACAACGCAAGGCAGAATATACAGTCTTACAGGTCAATGTTGATAAAAGTCTCAGAAAAAAATTGAGAGGCATAGCTGATAACAAAATCAAACAATCAAACGCAGCATTCGAATATGATTTCAACACCGTTGACATGGATGAAAATCTGCTTGGCTTGTCGACAGCGGATACAGACCTACAACAAATAATTGATGAACTGAAAAAAGATGAAGATCCGCCATGCGTGAACCGGTATGAGGATCTGATTGGTTCATGGCTATATATCACCCGCCTTGATATTAATGGTCAACCATCTTTGTTCTCTGCTCGACGGGTATCAGAAGGATGGACGGCCAAAAAGGTTATTCAGCTTATCAATATGGTTTTTCACAATAATATGCTGGTGGATCTGGGCCAGCAGGAAATTTTCCGTATTGATGGGAAAGTTGATTTTTTCACATACAACGGCATCATTTTTATCGCCGACAAAAAGAATTTTGAAACTGCATTAAATTTTCGGGAGGGCATGGAAAGAAACCGGGATGAAATAGTGAAAGAGTTTTCTGCGCTTGGCTTGTTTGAGGATGCCTCGGCCATTTCGGAGTTGGTCGGAAACAATCTGCGACGATTGAGGAGGTTATCCCAAGTCAAAAAGTCTGCTTACTATAAAGATCCGCTTTTTCTGGAGAGGTTGAAAAAGGTCAACGAAGAAGACGGATGGGGCATTAAATACTCACCTGACGGAAAGCTTCTTGTTACGGAGGATGATATTGAAACGGTGCTCCGTGTCCTCAATAACGACCGGCTCACTTCAAAAATCAATGCGGAAAATTTTGATGTAGATGTGAAACATAAATTGGAGTAAATTAATGACCCTTCTCCCCAAAATCCCCCTCGCCAAAAACATATGCCACCAGTTAAAGGCTGACTTACGCAATGCTGAATTTCTGGCCTCGGGATGTCCGGCTTTGCCAACATCAACGGCAGAAATATCTTAAAAGGAAATATCCTATGACCGTTGACCGCCCGATGGAATACCTCCTGAGCATCCTCAGTGAATTGCGCAAACTCCCAAATGAAACAGAATGGGTGGAGTTCAAGCACAACAAGGCGGAGCCGGAGGAGATCGGAGAGTATATTTCAGCGCTTTCCAATTCGGCAGCACTGCTGGGCAAAGTTAATGCCTGGCTGGTCTGGGGTGTTGATAACAACACGCATGATGTAATCGGCACGATTTTTAAACCAGCTCTGACAAAGGTGGGCAATGAAGAGCTGGAAAGCTGGCTGCTGCGGCTGCTGAGTCCTAAAATCAATTTTCGGTTTCATCCCGTTCAGGTGGATGATAACCCGGTCGTTCTGCTGGAAATAGGCGCTGCTTTCCGTCATCCGGTACAGTTCAAGAGCATCGAATACATCCGGGTTGGCTCCTACAAAAAAAAGCTCAAGGACTTTCCTGAAAAAGAGCGTGAATTGTGGAAGGTCTTTGATCAAATTCCCTTTGAGCGCGGTCTCACAGCGCAAAATATTTCTGGTGACGAAGTGCTCCGGTTGCTGGATTATCCGGCTTATTTTGACCTGCTGGAATTACCCTTGCCCGATGGTCGCGCAGCTATTCTGGACGCGCTGAATCAGGACGACCTTATCCGGCCCGGCGCGTCCGGATATTGGGATATCACCAATCTGGGGGCGGTGCTTTTTGCAAAACGGTTGGAGGATTTTTCGGCGGTAAAACGCAAGGCTGTTCGTGTGGTTCACTACAAAGGCAGAGGCCGGACAGAAACCTTGCGTGAGCAGGCCGGAGGTAAAGGCTATGCCGGCGGATTCAAAAGTCTCATTGACTTCATCATGACCCTGGTGCCCACCAATGAGATTATTGAGAAGGCGCTACGAAAAAACTTACCCATGTTTCCGGAATTGGCTGTGCGCGAGCTGGTGGCCAATGCTCTGATCCATCAGGATTTTTTCATTACCGGCACCGGCCCGATGGTGGAGATATTTGATGACAGGATGGAAATTACCAATCCCGGTGAACCGCTGGTTGACCCCCGGCGTTTTGTGGATACCCCGCCCAAATCCCGCAACGAAGCGCTGGCGTCGCTGATGCGCCGTTTCCGAATATGTGAGGAACGCGGGAGTGGTGTCGATAAAGTGGTTTCCCAGGTCGAACTTTTTCAATTGCCTGCCCCTCTGTTTGAAGTGCCGAATGGTTTTACCCGCACGGTGCTGTTTGCATATCGCCCGTTGTCTGAAATGGATAAATCGGACCGGGTAAGAGCCTGCTATCTGCATGCCTGTCTGAAATGGGTTATGCGTGATTTTCTGACCAATGCCTCTTTGCGGGAGCGTTTCGGTGTGGCGGAAAAGAATAAGGCCGCTGTTTCACGTTATATCCGGGAAGCGGTTGATGAAGGTGTCGTCAAACCAGTGGATGAGGCCGCCTCTCGGAAAATGATGAAGTATGTTCCCTACTGGGCCTGATTTTAATTGATGGGTAATTGATGAGAAGTGGGTATGCGTATGCGGCATTTATAAGTAAATTATATTATATCAAATATTTATACAATATTTTGTTAATTGATGGTTTTTTGATCTTTAGCCGTTCCGGAGGGTTTGAATGACGGCCATAACTGAAAACATTCTCGAAGAAACCTGCCTGGGATGGCTGGCCGAGTTGGGGTGGAGCATCCTTAATGGACCGAATCTGGCTCCAGGAATGCCGGGTGCGGAACGGGAAGATTATAGACAGGTTCTTCTCACCGGCCGACTCCGGAATGCACTCGCCAGGATCAACCCGGATGTGCCGGAAAGCGGCATCGAGGAGGCAGTTCGCCGCATTGCCGGGGTTGGCTCACCTGATCTCATCACCAGCAATCGCGCATTCCATCGTTTTCTCACTGATGGAATCGACGTTGAGGTCATCGGCAACAATTCATCTGTCAAAAATTATCCTTCAACATTTGAGTGTGCTCGGCATTTGAAGGTCTGGCTGCTGGATCTGGAGAACATCGCCAACAACGACTGGCTGGCTCTGAACCAATACACCGTTGTTGAAGATAATAAAAATCGTCGGGCGGATGTCGTTCTGTTCGTCAACGGTATTCCTCTGGCCGTGGTGGAGCTGAAAAATCCGGGCGATGAGAACGCCACCATCCAACATGCGTTCAATCAATTCCAAACCTATAAGGCGGATATCCCATCCCTGTTTGTTTTTAATGAATTGCTGGTTATTTCCGACGGCATCCGGTCCCGCTGCGGAACCCTGACTTCGGGTTGGGACCGGTTCATGCCATGGCGCACCATTGACGGGGAATCGATTGCGCCTTTGAGTATTCCCGCGCTGGAAATTACGATTCGCGGACTCTTTGCTCATCGGGTGTTTCTGGATTACATCCTGAATTTTGCCGTTTTTGAGGATGACGGGGCGAAAATCCTTAAAAAATCCGCCGCCTATCATCAATATTGGGCGGTCAACAAGGCTCTGGCCTGCACACTTTCCGCCTGTGGGATCGATGCGAAGGCGGAAAAACTGATCGGGCGCTTTCCTGAAGAAGGCCCGATGCAGGTGGCCGAAGTCCCGGCCGGCTTCGGCAGGGGCACCGATCATTTCGGGAATAAGCGTATCGGGGTAATCTGGCATACCCAGGGCAGCGGCAAAAGCCTGTCCATGACTTTTTATGCCGGCAAGGTGATCCGGCATCCGGCTATGAACAATCCAACGCTGGTGGTTATCACCGACCGGAATGACTTGGATGATCAGCTTTTCGGGACTTTTGCCGGATGCAAGGAGTTGTTGCGGCAGTCCCCGGTTCAGGCGGGTTCTCGCGCCCATTTGCGCGAATTGTTGAAGGTGGCCTCGGGTGGGGTTGTATTCGCCACCATTCAGAAATTCATGCCCGATCAAAAAGGGGATGTCTATCCGCTGTTATCGCACCGCAGCAATATTGTCGTAATGGCGGATGAGGCACATCGAAGCCAGTATGATTTCATCGACGGATTCGCCCGCCATCTGCATGATGCGCTGCCCAATGCATCCTTCATCGGATTTACCGGAACGCCTATCGAAACCGAAGACCGCAGCACCCCCGCCGTATTCGGCGACTATATAGATAAATATGACATCCTGCGAGCCGTTGAGGATGGCGCGACGGTCCCCATTTATTATGAAAACCGTTTGGCCCGCATTGAACTGGTGGAAGCGGAAAAGCCTTATATCGATCCGGAGTTTGAAGAAATCACCGAAGGAGAGGAGGAATCCGGCAAACAGAAGCTGCGCACCAAATGGGCCGCTCTGGAAGCCATGGTCGGCGCTGGGAAACGCCTTGGGCTCGTGGCCGCCGACCTGGTGGAACATTTTGAAAAGCGGCTTGCCGTCATGGATGGCAAGGCCCTGATTGTATGCATGAGTCGCCGCATTGCCGTCGGGATGTACGAGGAGATCCGGAAATTGCGGCCCGGTTGGCACAACGATGACGATGCAGCAGGCATGATGAAAATCGTGATGTCCGGGTCTGCATCGGATCATCCTGGTTGGCAAGCCCACATCCGCAATAAAACAGGGCGTGAGGGGTTGGCAAAGCGGTTTAAAAATCCGGGAGACGACCTTAAACTGGTCCTTGTCCGGGATATGTGGCTGACCGGATTTGACTGTCCCAGCATGCATACCATGTACATCGATAAACCCATGAACGGCCACAGCCTGATGCAAGCCATCGCCAGGGTCAATCGCGTTTTTCGAGACAAGCCGGGTGGGCTGGTGGTGGACTACCTCGGTTTAGCGGACTCGCTCCGGCGAGCCTTGGTCAATTATACCGACAATGGCGGCAAAGGCTCTGCTGCTGTCGATCTGGAAAAGGCGGTGATGGTTTTCCTTGAAAGGCACGAAATCGTTCGTGCCATGTTGCATGGGTTTGATTATTCGGCGGTGATTCAGGGTCCGGCTTCAAAGAGGATCTACGGCATCACCCAGGCGATGGAGTTTGTCCTTGGACTGGAAGACGGCAAAAAACGCTATCTGCACGGAGTTACAACTCTATCCAAGGCTTTCGCCCTTGCGGTGCCCCATGAAAAAGCATTGATTTTTCGGGATGAAGTGGGATTTTTTCAGGAAGTAAGGGCTGCGCTGGTGAAAGCAACGGGAGACGAACATGGAAAGACCCCCGACGAGATGGAGTCCGCCATTCGGCAGCTTGTGTCCAGAGCCGTGGCCTCTACGGAAGTGGTGGACATATTCACCGCCGCGGGTATGGAAAAGCCGGATATATCAATTTTGTCCGATGAATTTCTGGAAGAAGTCAACTCCCTCCCGCAACGCAATCTGGCCTTGGAATTGCTTAAAAAACTTATTAATGACGAAATCAAAGTCAGGTCCCGAAAAAATGTGGTTCAAGCCCGATCATTCGCCCAGATGTTGGAACAGGCCGTCAGAAAGTATCAGAACCGAGCCATAGAAACCGCCGAGGTGATAAAGGAGTTGATAAGGCTGGCCAAGGAAATGCGAGACGCTGGAAAGCGTGGAGAGAAACTTGGGATGACCGAGGATGAAGTCGCCTTTTACGATGCCCTTGCGGAAAACGGCAGCGCTGTTTCGGTGATGGGAGATGACAAGCTGAAAATGCTGGCCATGGAGCTTGTTCTGAGGGTCCGGCAGAGCCTCACCATTGACTGGACACTCAGGGAGAACGCCCGCGCTCAAATCCGGGTTCTGGTCAAACGCATTCTTCGCCAGTTCGGTTATCCCCCGGATATGGAAAAGAAAGCTACGGAACTGGTTTTGGAACAGGCCGAAGTGCTTTGTAGGGAGTGGGCGATGGCATAAGGGGGTAATCTTGTATCAAAGCAAAAATAAATTTTTATGAGACAAGAGATTAAGGAAATGGACGGAAGTTTTCTTGGCAACATCAAGCTTGGCGGAACCGTTCTGATCGTCTTGAAAAAGACCAGAAAACGAATAAATTAACCAGGGGCATCGTTAAAGATATTTTGACAAAATCCCCAACCCACCCGCATTGGATAAAGGTCCGTCTGGAAAGCGGCGAGGTCGGAAGGGTGAAAGAGATACTGGACTGAAATAATTGCAACCAATATTACGGAGACTCCTGATATGGCACTGACGAAAATAAGTATGATTTCAAAACTTTGTGAAGATGTGAAACTGGACAGAAAAAAGGCAAGTGAATCTGTTGAAAAAATTATTGAGGTTATCAAATCCGCACTGGCTTCTGATGGTGAAGTTCTGATCAGCGGGTTCGGAAAATTTTCCGTGAATCAAAAGCATTCAAGGAAGGGCAGAAATCCAGCGACAAGTGAGGATCTGATTCTGCCAGCCCGCAAAGTGGTGGTTTTCAAATATTCTGGGAAGTTGCGGGACCGGATGAATGGGGATAAGGGATAATGCTCAATATCAATAAGGAATTTTGCAAAGGGAAAAATGAACATTCACTCCAATTCTGAAAAAACGACCCTAAAAGACGCAGCCACGGTGATTCTCGTAAAGGAAGAAGAGGAAAAGCCGTTTGAAGTGTTTCTAATGCAGCGCCATAAAAAACAGAGTTTCATGGGGGGTGCATTCGTTTTTCCAGGTGGTGCCCTTGACCCCGCGGATTGCGATAACGCATTAATGCAATATATGACCGGGGTTTCTATTAAAGATGCCATAAATCGATTGAATGAATATGAAACACCCTGGAATAAAGCCATGGGACTTTATTTTACGGCTATTCGTGAAACCTTTGAAGAATCCGGGATACTTCTGGCTGAGCTTGATGTCGATACAAGTCGGAATTTTGCTGGTCGTTTCAACAGTTACAGGGAAGAAATTCATGACGGCGTCCTGACCCTTAAAGATTTGGCGGTTAAGGAAAATATCCGATATGCGCTCAATCTTTTAATGCCTTACGCCCGATGGATTACGCCGGAATTTGAAACCAAACGGTTCGATACCCGGTTTTTTCTGGCAAGAAAACCAAAACATCAAAACGCAGAACATGATCGCAAGGAGCTGGTGGGGTCTCTCTGGGCCACACCTGAGAAGGCATTGGAAAAAAATTTTAATCAGGAAATCATGCTGATGCCGCCCACTTTAAAAATCATAGAAGAACTTACCGCTTATTCATCTATTGATGATCTTTTTTCATTTGCTTCCGGTAAAAAAGTGGAGCCCATTCTTCCTCAACTATTTCAGAATGAAACAGCTTTTGGCATCATGCTGCCCCATGATCCGGAATATACCATCAACGCCTATAAAAAACCTCCACGGGAAAACGAGCCTTCGCGGGTGCTCATGGTGGATGGAAGATTTAAGACGATGTTCGCCTTTTGATTTGCTATTTTTCCCCCTTGACAAAATTGACAAATTGCCAATTATATGTGAATTATAGCACCGTTGCGGGGGGGGGCAATATCAGATATATAAAGCCCGAATCAAAAAATAGAGAGAAGAAAAATGTTCCTGGCGCAAAGTTTTAAAAAAGTCCTGAAACAGACCTTTCAGGAACAGAGAAATACCAAAAATGATGACGTTGATTTGTTCCAAAGGTTGAAAAAAATTAAGCACCATTGCGGATTAGATCCTAATGACACATCGAGTGATCCAGCATTCCATTCTTTAATGGGGAACACTTGGCATGGAATGTTTCCCGGTGATGATTAGGCTATATATCATCCTTTGGCAAATTCTCCGGCCTGAAAAATAATGGTTGTTCCTCTGGGTGTCTGCGGAAGCTCTCCTGATTGCTTTCCCGTTCTTCCGATGTTTGAAATTTCCCGGACAAAGACGTTTGCTGGCGATTCAACCCTCCTGCATTCATCATGTCAGATTTACTTGGAAGGCTGTCTGGATTAAAAAAATCGCCTTGGAGCAGGGCACCATTGAGCTTTTCGAGATGCTGAGATTTTTCTTGAGGTGTCCAGTCCTCTCGTGTGAGAATATCTTTTGCTATTCCGTAAATCACATCCCGCTGCGCTGCGGTTCCTGATTCATTTACATCTCGTCTGTTGCCACCCACAGAAACATCAAATCCTGAACTTGATCCCGATCCAGTTTTTAACCCAAGAGAAAAATCACCTCCCAACTGTGTAGCGTTCTGAGTCATTTCTGATAATTTTATTGTTCCACCATACTCCTTCCCCCATTGACTGGCGAAGCGATTTGCAAAGGCGATGGCGTATCCCGGATCAGAAAAGACCTCGCCCGGCAATGATTTCTGCCCAACCATACTGATGACGTTGGCCCTTCCAAAATCCGGGCCTTTGGATACGTCGTCTTCAATGACTTTGCCGCTGCTTTTGGACACAAACAGCCGCCGCATATTTCCCGCCCTGTCATATCCTGATACTTCCAGCACGCCACCAAAATCCGTTTTGTTTGTAACGGACTCTAACTGCACCCCGCCAAATGTATTTCCCGATGATCCTGGTTCCTGCCCCCTCTGGACGCTCCGAAAATCTTTCTCGTTCATGTCAAATTCAGCCAGTTTCTTACCTTTGCTTGTCATAAGCAGGGAAGGGGAGAGGGTGCCGTTTGAATTCGAGGCAAAATTAAGCTGGGCCGTGGCGTTTGAAAGGTCATTATCCGACACATTGACCCCGTTGGCCCGAAGATATTTTCCCAGGCCGGGGGCTGCTTCCGAAGACACGGTAAAATTACCCATACCCTGGGTCCGCATCTGGGCGCGGGCAGAGCGGTTGGACATAATTCCTTGGATGGCCTGCCGGGTGTCATTCTGAATGCCGCCTGTATTGACAATATCATCCACCGCCTGGCGGGTGAGCATTTTGGACAGTTCATTGTATTGCTCCCCGGCTCGGGTGATCATGACTCCGCCATCCCCCACGTTCTGATAAACACTGCTGTCAGCGATTGCTCGGGCCCCCTGAAGGGAGCCTAAAACTTCCCCGACATTACCCGGATTAAGCCGGTGGTCTTTCAGATTTTTCAGCATCCCGGCAGTTTCCCCGGTTTTAAATTCCGCCTGGTCTTTTAAAAACGCGGCCCGGCCATTGTGATAACTGGTGGCAAAGCGGTCCACTGATTTTACATCCGCAAATCCCCGGTCCGATTGCAGTTCAGACTGCATGGCAATATAACTGGTAAACGCTCCGGTATAGCCGTTTTGCTGAACAGCATTATCATACCCCTGCCTCAATCCTTCCAGTTTGCCGTATTCTTTTTTAAGCCCCGTGTCCTTGATCAAATCCATGGCTTCAAACGGGCTGGTTTGAAGAGAATCTGCAAGATTTTTCAATGCCCCGGCTGATCCGCCCTGGGATGCCGTCTGAAAATTCTCCACCGCCCGAATCACCTGGTCTTCATTCATGCCGTGGGCCTGTGCATAAGCGCCGATGGCTTCGGCATGGGAAAGTTTTTCCTTCATGCCGGTGATACCTGCTTTGGCGGTTGCCGCACCAGCCACAAGGGGATTCCCCTCCCCGAAAGCGCCCACCGCCCCCATAGAGGTCTGTAATTTACTGGACGCATCATAGGTTTTGGATATCCAGGCAGAACCTGCACCGGCATTGGCATACACCATGCTCGGCGCGACTTCTGTGAGTCCATGCATATCCGACCCCCATTTGGAAGGATTCATTGCGGATTCGGCGGCTCCGGCACCGTATTGTTTAAAGCCCGATAAGTTTCCGGCAAAATGCGCCATGGCCGATCCCCCGAATTTTGTCAGAAGGGCGCTGAACACCCCGGCAACCATAATGGCTGACCACCGGGCCGCGCCGAACGCGGCCATGGCTTTCTGGGAGGACGAGGAAAACAGCATCATGCTTTTAAACCCCAGACTGCCGTTGGTGATCTCCTGAAACAGGTCAAAGGTTTTGTCCATGGCGAAACTGTGCACCAGGGCGTCGCAGATGGTCCAGGATGTCAAAAACACAAAAATGCCGAATAACATCCCCATGGCCCTTGGAAGCAGCGGGGTGGGAATCAGTATGCAGAGAAAGGGCACCATGCCTATAAAGATGCTGAACACAACACTCCGGATAATGGGTATCCATTCATTTGCCATAATGCCCATGCCCATCATGGAATTTCCGGCGGCCCGGCTGGACAATGCGGATATGGCGCTGTCCGGGCTGTAGGTGGTATAGACATCCCACAGAGCCGAGGCCACCAGGTATTGCCGGAACAAATGGGCGGAGGAAAACGAAGATCCGAAAATGGCGGACGCCATGTTCACAGCTTTCTGGCGGCAGATATCGGTCAAATCCGAGCCGCCGGCAAGGGCGCTGTTGACCCCTAAGCCTGCTTCCCCGCATCGTTCCTGCCAGAATTTTTCCACTGCCGAATTGGTATCTGACAGCCCGTTCAGGTAACTGGAAAGATTGGTCCATGCCTGGGTGCAGGTCTGGGTGGCTCCGCTCCGGTTGGCGGAATCATACCAGACTGTATAGATGGCCGGATTGACGGCATTGGCCAGCACCGGACGAAAATCCGAGGTGGTGTTTAATAAATTCACATCAATGGTGGAACCGGGTTTGGCGATCTCAAAAAACACGCAGTCTTCCACATACCTGCGCATGGACATGGAAATATAGGTGCCGCTGGCATCACTCCCCGCCAGATCCACCCCTCCGGAAAACACCTTGTCAAAAATCGAATATGACAGGCCCCCGGCATTGTCCCGGTAGGACTGAGGATTTCCGGCGGTCCAGATCATGTCCACAAACCCTTTTTCAATGGCGTTGGACAGCCCTGCCAGCACCACAATCCCTTCCGGCACCCCGCCCACAGTCTGAGTTTCGTTTAAAACTTCATCATAGATTGTGATCTGGGTTGTGGGCCGGATGAAGGTGATATAGACAATTATCCCGGCCATGATGACCCCGAACCATTTCATCAGGTCCCAGGAATTGGTCTTGCCTGAAAAAATGCCTGATCCGATGGAGACCATGCCGCCGATGACCATGCCCAGCACAATCACCCCGAAAAACAGTGTCTGATACCGGCCATCGGACATGATAAGCCCCAGTTTCTGGAAGGTGTTGACCGTGGCGTCAAACTGGTTCCAGACAATGTATTCCTGAAGACCTTCAGGCACGGCGGCGTATGCCGAAGAAATGGACAACAACAGAACAACCGGCACGGAGAGTGCCGATAGAATTTTAGAGAATTTATTATGTTTCATTATCGTGTCAACCTGTGGGCCACGCCCGCATTAAAATACCGGGCCAGGCTTGTATAAATCTGGTTTTTGGTTTCATCCGCCCGTGCATTGTATTCCTGATACCCCACCAACTCCGTCAGTTTGGCTGAATACTGGTTCCGGGCGGCCCGGACATATTCCGGAAGGATATTTTTCATTTTTTTAAGTTCCGCAATGGTGGGGGAGGCCAGTTCGATATGGCAGTAATTCTGCTGGTTGGCGTTTGTGGAGCCCTGGGAGTTTGCCACAATCACATCCCCGGTATCGATGACCGTTTGGATGGTGTCATACAAGTCCGTCATCATGACGTATGCATAAGCAGATGCCACCACATCCGCGTACATGTCCGCGATGGCTGTCGGGTTTGCCCCTGCGCCCTGGGCTGCCACATCCCCCACAATGGAATTATAAATGGGCATGGGCAGGATTTTGACGAAATTCTCCTCCGCCACCGTTAATGCTTGTTTGGAAATCATTTTTGTGGCGATGGACTGCAAGACCGTAAAAATCCATTGCCGCACATTGGGGTAGGTGGCGCCGTTAATGGTAATGCTGGTCATTTTAACGCACTGGGCGTTGATCGGCCGGGTCCATACCTCACCGTTCACCAGCCCGTCAATATTGTTCGGGGTGTCTTTGGGACATTTGGCTACATACTGGGGCGTGAGGGTCACCCCGTCGATCATAATGTCCCCGATATATCCCCGCATCAAATCCGCGTAACTCGCGGACAAGCCTCTTGTGGACAGCAGGTTGCTTAAAATGGACCCATTGGTGAAAAACAACGCTTTGATTGCCGGCGGACAGGCTGAAATCTGCGCGTTTTCCGATACTCCAGCAATGGCCTGAAGCGCGCCTGCTGTGGTGTTTTTGTCATTGCCCCCGGTGGTTTTGATGGCGGTATAAAGATCCATTACGCCGGTACTTTGTACAAAATCCTGCACCGCCATGGTCTTTTTGGCGGAAATGAGATCAGAAGACGGGCCGGAGGTAAGCCCGTCCGCCACTTCATACACCACCGCTTTGGTGGCCTTGCAGTCGTCCAGCTGAAGCTGATTCAGCCGGTCGGTGATGGCTTCCAGGGTGTTCAAGGATTTGGCGCACTGGGAACATAAAGTGTTTAAGGCCAGATCAAAGGCCACAGCAGGGGCCGCGTTCATCATGTTCTGAAGTTTCTGGACCAGGTAATCGGCGTTTAAAAACGAAAATCCTCCCATAAACACATCGATGCCGCCGCACCCGGCCTTGAATTTCGGCGGAGTGACGCTCAGAAGATAGTCATTTCCGGAAGACCATCTGGCCGAAAAACTGCCCAATGTGCCGTATCCCCGTTTTTGGCCGGTGAAATAATCCGCCTGAGTGGTGGTTTTCTGGGCAATCCAGTCGTCAATCCATGCGGCATGAGAAGTTGAGGAATAAATCAAACAAGAAACCGTCAGGCAAAAAAAGATGGTCTTGGCGTTCCTTACAAAAATAGTGTATGTAACTAACACTTTAAAAATACCCCTTTGTGAAAAGATAAAGACATGTCATCTGACTGGTTTGAATATTTAAAAAAAAGATTTTGTTCAGGGTTTTCCCGCATTTTGCGGTTTTGAAGTCACCCACGCTGACCACGGCGTGTTTGAAACCTGCCTGAAGGTCCAGGAAAAGCACCTTCAACAGGACGGTTTTGTCCATGCCGGGGTGATCGCAACTATGGCGGATCATACCGCGGGCTACGCGGCCTATGCGACCGTAACGCGAAAATTCCGCATCCTAACCATTGAATTTAAGATCAATTATTTCAAACCCGCCACCGGTTCGCTTCTGATCTGCCGGTCAAAAGTCATCAATAACGGCAAAAAAATCAAGGTGGTTGAATCCGAGGTCTTTTCCGTATCCGACGGAACGGAAAAACTGGTTTCCAAAGCCATGCTGACCATGACTGCCGTGCCAGCAGAAAACATCCAGTCGGCTTCGTAAATCGCCTGGGTATAGGAAACACCAATTTTTCTTCATCTGGTTTGTCTCCCTTGTGCCACCAAATCCCCAATGGCTTCCGCATAGGTTTTGCCCGAATTCACCAGCGTTTCGATTTTATAAATATCGTTCGCATCGGACGTGAACAGGTAATAGGAGAACGGGTCCACGGCCAGCCTGGAAATGCCCACCCCCACCGGGGTATCCATGAATATCTCCGAATACCGTGGTTTCGGGCTTTTGACGCTCTTTAAGAGCCGCATGGTAAAATTGTCATAATCAATAATTTTGCGGCTTTTTGCTTTTTCAAAAGACCCGGACTGGAGATAAAATTTATAGGCGGAGTTGTCCCGGATGACATCCCCCACGGAGCCAAACATTTCGAGATCCATGAGGGACTGGGTGATGACCGTAAAGCTGCCACCGTATTTTCTGGCCCGGCGATAGCCTTCCTCGATGATGTTCCGAAGCATGTCGTTTTCTTTAAAAAACTGCCATGCCTCGTCAAAAATAATGAGCCGTTTTCGGGACCGGTCTGACAAGTAGAGATCCTGGGTCACGTAATTCAAAACCTGGAGGGTGATGATCCGGAATAACTCGGGCTGCTTTTTAAGTTCTTCCAGCTCCAGGACTACAAATTCATCTTTTGAAATATCAAGGGTGGACCGGCCGTTGAACCAGTGACCATAAGGCCCCTGAGAGGTGAAACTCCGCAGATTGAATGCCAGTTTTGAGGCCAGTAGGCGCAAATCCGCCACGCAGGTTTCGTTTTCCCGGCAGTCAATGTCCAGCACTTCATCGGCGTATTTTGGGAAATTGGTCAGATATTCATAGACCTTATCGATATCGGCGTCCTGCCCGTAATTCTCATAAGCATAATAGACCGCGTTTTTAATCAGGGTGCGTTCGGTTTCCGTAGGTTCTGAGCTGGTTGCGGAGAACGTCATCTGCAGGATAATGGAAGCGATGGTGGAGGCGTCTTCCTTGATATTGACGATATTGGAAAACGGGTTGATCACCATTTTTGAGTCTTTTGAAAACTCCACATATACACCACCGAACATTTTGCAGAGTTTTTTGTATGAACCTCCGATGTCAATGAGCCGGATGATGCCGTTTGCTGCAAAATAATTAAAAACCAGATAATTGATGAAAAAACTCTTGCCGCTGCCGGTCTCGGCGCACACCAGGGCGTTCATGTTGTTGGCCCGTTTGTCAAAGAGATCAATGCCGATCAGTTCGCCTTTCCTGCCCACAAACAGGTTATAGGGCTCCTGACCACCTTTAAAATCCGACTGGATGGGCAGACAATAGCTGGCTGATTTTGCGTCGCACACAAAATCCCGGTCCAGGCCGTTTAAATTGTTTTTGATATTGTATAAACCAAAGGGCAGGGCGGACAGAAACAGAAGACTCACGATGCCACGGTCTTCCTGCATGGTAAACCCTCGCGACTCCCACAGGCGTTTGACACGGGCCAGGCCTTCCCGGGTCTCTTGCTCGGATTCACCGATGACCCACACCATGGGCATGATCCGGACAAACGGGGTGCCTTTTTCCACTTCCCCGGTGGCCCAGGTGTATTCTTCCTGCTTGCGTCTTAAACTGGGCGCAAAACTCCCGGCAGCCTGCTGCTGAAGCACAAAATTACATTTGGCGTGAAGCCTGGCTTTCAAGGATTCAAACACCACATTGACCGTGATGAAAAACGGCTGGCGTACCTGATTGGTGTCGGACTGGACTCCCCATATATCGCCGGTGAGGTAGTTAAACAGAAACCCGTCCACCTGTTCCGGCATGGTTTTGGGGGTCATGCACCGGAAATGCCGAGACCCGATTTCCATCCGGTCCCACCGGGTTTTAATGGGCGTTTCGCTTAAAATAATCTGCTTGCGGATAGGAATATTCTCATCATACCGGGCCTGTTCCGGAGGATGGTCATTGAAGAGCCGCATCATGAGATAAATCAGATCCGAGGGTGGAACCGGCCTCGGGAAAAGGTATGCGCCTTTCAAGACTTCATACACCGTGTCCCGGATATCGGACACATTGATTTCCTTATTGGCCGGAAGTTTCAGGGACACAAACAGCCTGAAATGCCGCACCGGAATATGCTGAAAATTCTCGATCCCGTTTTCAGCGCCATCGGAAATAAACTGATGCACACTTTTTGTGGCTGCCTGGATCACATCCATATCCCTGGTTCTTAATTCCTGGTATCGATCCATCACCGGTTTGATATAGGGGTCGGCAAACAACATGAATTGAAGTACGCTTTTATCCGGAAGGGATGATGTAAAAAGCCCGCGCAGGCCTTCAAAGGAAGACTGGTCCGCATACACCAGGGGCATGCATTCCCATAAAAACCCGATGGTGTCGTCGGTATTGATATAAACTTTGGTTTCCGCATCATAGGCGATATATGGGAGAAATTCTGAAAACCGGTTCCGGAAACTCATTTTCTCAAGCTGACCGTGGGTGAGTCCTCCGTTACGGCCAAAAAGTGCATTGCTTAAAATGCCCATTATTCACGTTCCTCCGTTGCCGCTGACACCGCCCATTTGGGTTCGGTGACAAAGAAATAAACATATCGTGCGCTGAACCATTCATTGTCAGCGCCTGTATAAGACGGAATCAAAACCCGCATGACATCCGGGGGGATCACCAGCGGGGTTTCCGGCTGGTCAATGATCGATGTGAGTTTTTTGTAAAGGGCATCCTGGTAATCGTATTTGGCGTTGTTAGGAGCATGGGCATCCGATAGTGTCTTATCCGAGGGGAGTGTTTCCATTTTCTTTTCATCAGGCGTTTCTTCATTTGAGACTTTGGTTTTTTCCTTTTCTTCACAATCTTCGCAGACCTGTTCTTTCACCAGGGGATTTAGTTCCAGGCTCTCGTCATAAGCAGTTTGGACGCTCACGCATTTACCCTTGTCGGAATCCGGACATTGAAATGTCGTGGAATAGGGGCTGACCAGGGCGGAACACCCGGTCAAGACCGGGCAAACGACCAATGCCAACAGAATGAAATATGTAATAAATTTAATTGATAATCGTCGCATCCTTCACCTCCAGGTTGATACCTTCGCTGATTACAACGGTAACGGTTTTTGTAGCCCCCACCTGAATGATGGGCAGGGTCTGTTCCGCCAGTTGCAGATAAAATTTTTCAAGCTGGTCGGCGGATTTTGAAATTCCGCCGCCAATGCCGCCT
>QZKW01000003.1 GCA_003599885.1 Desulfobacteraceae bacterium
CGAGGAACCGAATGCGGGAAAACCGCACGTTCGGGACTGTGCGGGGGGCGCCGGGTAACCGGCGTTCCTACCGCAGAAGAAAAGTAACAAAAGAACCCAGCCCGTGCGCTGCGGTAATCCCTGCCCCCTCGGTTTCCGTGGCGTGGGCAAAAACTCGCTGACAAAGTGGAATGCCGAGGGGCGTTATCTCAATCTCATTTCCCGCAACCGTCAAGTTCATTGGTTTTTAGCCGCTCAAACAGTTTGCCCCCGTGATCCACGAAAACCATCAGGTTCAGGGCCGCATCGCAATGGGCAAAAAAACCCCGCCGGATGCATTTTTTTTCTGCTTGACGGGTCAGCATCAAATGTTTAAACTATGTCTAAACATTAAACCGTCGTTTTGAGGAGATTACCATGACCGAAGCCGTGCTGGATATCAAGCAGTGGGGAAATAATTTAGGGGTTCGCCTGCCTGCAGCGGTGGCTCGCGCAGCGCACTTATACGTCGATCAGCGGGTGCGCATTTCAGTGGAAGACAGGGCCATCGTGATTCGACCCTTAGAAGATGCTGAACCGACCCTGGATCAGCGCCTGTCCATGTTTGATCCGGCCCGACATGGAGGAGAGGTAATGCAGAGTCAGGCTGTTGGGGCTGAGCGGTGGTAACGGCAGGCAAAAAAGCCAAAGACAGCCCCCCGTGGGTACCTGCCCGGCAGGATATCATCTGGATCGATTGTAATCCCCAGGCAGGACAGGAAATGCGCGATGTTCACCCGTTTCTGGTGCTTTCTCCGCGCAACTTCAACAACACGACGTCCCTGGTCATTGGCTTGCCAATGACCACAGCGGAATATAATGCCGACAACCCGTTTGCCGTTGCCATCGGTCAGGCCAAAAGCAAGGCAGGGAAAACCAGTTACGTCCTCTGCCACCAGCCAAAATCTTTCGACTGGCGGGTGCGCGGCGCAAGGGCGCATCCGCTCAAAAGGCTGGCGGATTTGCCCTTTGCTGATATATGCCGGCGTTTGAATCAGATCATTCAGTTGGGGTAAGACCCAGCCCGTTTTTATTTTCCGGAATATCTATTTTCCCGGTTTTCCCGCAGGCGTTGCCTTTTCCGGGGCCACAATCACCGCTTTGTTAATGACCACCGCTTTCACCGGCACATCTCCGGCCCCGTTGCGGATGGTTGTGGGTTCTTTTGCAATGGCGTCCACCACATCCATCCCCTCCACTACCCGGCCGAACACGCAATACCCCCAGCCCCGGATATTTTTGGCCGTAAAATCCAGAAACCCATTGTCCACGGTATTGATAAAAAACTGGGCGGAGGCGGAATGGGGATCTGATGTCCGGGCCATGGCCACCGTGCCCCGCAGATTTTTAAGACCATTGTCCGCTTCATTTTCGATGGCCGCTTTGGCGGTTTTCTGCTGCATATTTTCCGTAAACCCGCCGCCCTGAATCATAAATCCCTGGATCACCCGGTGAAATATCGTGCCATTATAAAATCCGTCCCGGACATAAGCCAAAAAATTATCAACGGTTTTGGGGGCTTTCTGAGGGTCCAGCGCGATGACGATGATCCCGTGGCTGGTTTCCAGCCGCACTTTGGTGGGCTCTGCGGGCTTTTCGACCGCAAATACAACCGTGGACACACCTGCGATCAGAAATAAACATCCGATAATTTTAAATAAATTTTTCATATTCAAACTCCTTACTGTTTTGTTAATTCATGGGCATCAGTTCCCTGCCGCCCGCCATGCAGGATTATTTTGGGTTTTTATGTCCGTCAATGATCGTGCGGCACATTCCCATGCACATGGGCATGATCGTGAACATGCGAATGCACCTGGTCTTTTGTTTCATCCGTGCAGGGGTTGCCGCACTGAGGGCAATTCTGCATCCGCAACGGTTTTTCCAGACCGCTGTCAGCCAGCAAGGCATCGTTTTGGAAAATTTCGCGGGTCGGCCCGTCGGCGGTAATCCGGCCGCCATGCAGCACAATGGTGCGCTGACAAAGATCCATGGCCATGTCCAGGTCATGGGTGGCAATAATTTTGGTGTGTTCAAAGGTCTTGAGCAATTCGATCAGGCGTCGGCGCGCACGGGGGTCCAGACTGGAACTGGGTTCGTCCATCACCAGAATGTCCGGCGACATGGAAAGCACGGAAGCGATGGCCACGGCGCGTTTTTCCCCGCCGGAAAGCTTGAAGGGCGGCCTTTTGCAAAGGTGCGGCACACCAACAGTTTCCAATGCCTGCGTCACTTTACGTTCCACCTCCGCAACCGGAAACCCCAGGTTGAGGGGACCGAAGGCCACGTCATCGAAAACCGTGGGCATGAACAACTGGTCGTCGGGATCCTGAAACACCATGCCCACCGACCGGCGCACGACTTTGAGATTTTTGGCGATCACGGGATAGCCGCCGATGCTTAATTCTCCCTGGGTGGCGGTCAGGCAGCCGTTGAGATGCATCAAAAGCGTGGATTTGCCCGCGCCGTTGGCTCCCACCAACGCTACGGACTCGCCATGGCCGATGTGAAATGAGATTCCATTCAGCCCGATGGTGCCGTCCGGGTAAATATAATGCAGATCCTTGCCATCAATGGTATGGTGGCTCATGTGAACAATCCCGTAATGAAAAGGCCCAGTTTCATGGGCAAATTATAAAAACGCAGCAGCGTGAACACCATCGTCCAGGCGGCCACATAGATCACTTCCCTGATGCCGAATCGCATGGGCCGCAGGATGGGAATATGTCCCTCGAAGCCCCGGCAGCACATGGCCAGATGAATGCGCTGGGCACGGTCCAGGGTGCGCAGCAGCAGGTGGCCCACCATGGAGGCGAAGGGTTTGAAGCCCATGCCCTTGGATTCAAAAACGCGTAACGACCGGGCGCGCATCAGGCGTGCGGCCTCGTCCGTAAGAACAAAAATATATCGATAAAGAAAGAGCAGTTGAACCACAAAGGGTTTGGGCACGGCCAGCTTTTCCAGGGCCAGACAGACGGTGTTGAAACCGGTCAGGGCGATGAGGGTCAGGGCGGCCATGACGGTGAGGGTAAAGCGCATCAGAATGGAGAGGTATGAGACCCATCCGCCGGAAATGCCGATGCTTCCAAAATGGAAAAGTATCTCGCGATCCAGCAGGGGATTGAAAATGCCGACAAAAATGGCGAATGGCGAGACGATCATCACCTTGCGCAATAAATACGTCAGGGGCAGATCGCCATAGGCAATCTGGACCAAGGGAAAAATGAAAAAAGGAATCATGGCCGACACTTCATATTTGCCGAAGGAGACCACGGCCACAATGAACACCAGGGTGGTGATCAGTTTGGCCCTGGGGTCCAAATGATGCAGCGGGGTGTCCCCCGTTGCCAGGGTATCCATCCTGCCGATATCAAACAGGTTGCTGTCGATTTTGAACATGGTGAAACACCCATAAAACAGAAATAAAAAACCGGCGGGCAGAAGCAATATTTCCCCTGCTCACCGGTTCTTTTAGACGATATTGCCGCAATGGGCAAGTTTATTTCGCGTTATTCCCCCGTCGCTTCAATATCAGACCGATCAGCACCGCCATAAAAAGCGTCAATGCGCCGCCCACCAGACCGGCCACCGACGTTCCCGCATCCACTGCGGGCCAGGAGGGCGGCGATTCGGCTTCACCCTCCGGTTCTTCGCCATCTGCCTTGAAACCGTAATCGGGCAGGAAGGCGGTTTTCTCCTGAAGATCGCGCAGCGATGCGTGTATTCCATCCCGGTTTTCCAGCTCCTCGTGGCCCGACGTCTTGAACATGGACCATTCCAGACCGTCCGGATTGGCGGAAGCGAACCAACTGAAAGCCGCACCGGTGATGACGGCGCAGGTCAGGAGCCCGATCAGAACCGGACGCAGGGCGGCCCGGTCAATGGGCGCAGGGTGGCTCGCGGGGGTGACAATTTCGGGACGGGCTTTCCAGACAAAGCCCACCACGGCGGCCGTAACAAATCCTTCCACAACACCGATGGCCAGATGAATCGGCTGCATCATCAACACAAAAGTGGCGAAAGGAAGTTCCGATATGCCCGAAAAGAGCGTTTGCAGAACCACGCTGAAGGCCCCCAGTTGCAGGGCCGCAACGCTTGCCAGCATCGCGCCCGCAAAAATGCGCCCCTGGGAGGATTGACCATTGACGATACGTTTGAAGATAAACGGATAGGCCACAAAACAAGGCCAAAACCCCAGATTAAAAATATTGCATCCCAGCGCCAGCAGACCGCCATCCGCGAAAAACAGCGCCTGAACGGTCAAGACCGACGCGATGGTGAGAAAGGCGGCGCTGGGTCCGAGCAGGATCGCCAGGATCATCCCCCCGCCCAGGTGCCCACTGGAACCGGTGGCCGGTATGGTGAAATTTATCATCTGGGCCGCGAAAATAAACGCGCCCAGAACCCCCATGAGCGGCACCTTGCTGTCGTCCAGCCCTTCCGTGACTTTTTTGGAGCTATAGGCGATTAACCCTGCGGTGGCCGCCCATATGGCGCCTCCGACTGCCGGTGAAATTAACGCATCTGCCATATGCATGACTTTATCTCCTTTTGGTTGGGCCATAAACCCGATTATTGTTTGAAATTTGGATGCAAAAATGTTGATGGATGATTTCTGCATTTATGTTGCATTGCATCCTGCTTGATATCAAGCAGGATAAAATCAGAATTCCACCGCCAACTGGGTGGTTACCCCCTGATTAATATCATTATTTGCGTATTCCTGATACTGATATTCCAATCCCAGACGGGCGCATTCAAAGGGATGACAAAAAACCGTGCATCCATATCCTGTTTCCGGCAGAAAATCGCCGCAATCATCCGTGCCTTCATATTTAAGACCGCATCCCACATGAGACGAGCCCATAAAAGAAATTTCCGTGGTCCATGCCGCAGGCCGGATGGTGTCTCCTTCCGGGGCAAAGGCCAAGTCTCCGGCCTTGAAATCATCCAGTGCGCCGACGTATTCAACGGTAAAAGTGACGGATTCTTTAAGTTCCAGGGAAAGATGCGCCGCCAGCCCGCCAACCGCATCATTTATGCCATCCGGCGCGCCATCGCCATCCAGATCATTAAATTCCGACAACCCGTCACTATCCGCCATATTGGACAGGTAAGAGAGACCAGCGGCAAGTTCAAAGTCTCTTGCATCGTCTTCCGGCAGGCCGCAGGTGAACCCGGTAAAAAAGCTGTTGATATGATTTTTTTTGCCGAGTTCATCCACATCTCCGTTAAACACGCCGGCAAACACATCCACCATCTCCGGGTGATATCCCGCAAATACGGCGCTTTCCCGGGTTTCCCCAAGCTCCAAAGTGAAAGGATCGCTGATAAACACCGTATCATATACGCCGAACGGCACATAGAGTTTCCCGGCATGCAAATATGCCGGTATGTCATCGGTTCCGGTAAACGTAATGAACCCTTCATCCAGATCCATAGGTTCGGTGTCGTCCTCTTCCCACAAGGCCAGGGCATGGCCGGACACATGCTCGTTAAGCTTCACATCCAGCCCCAGCTCAAAGGTGCTCAGGGTGATGTCGCTTTCTTCAGTATCCGCTTCACCCGCCGCATCCGGCTCGAATTTGGAATACCCGGCTTCCGCCTCCAGAAGTCCGCTGAGGGTTATTTTATCGGACCAGTGAGACAGCGTTTCATCATTAAAAGGTTTTCTTTCAAGATCCTCAATCCGTCTGGACAGCTCATCAATCCTTGACTCCGCTGATTTTTCATGAAACGCCAGGGCCGGGCTGCAAATTATCCAACCGGCGATCAGCAGGCCACCGATCATCATCACGCCTGTTGTTTTCATGATTGATCCCTCCTTCCACTTTGTATCAGCCATAAACCGTTTTTCATGCGATCTTTCCTCCTGTTGCTTGTAAATTAATCGAATTGCTTCGCATAACGCTATAACTTCTTATTTTTATTATTATTTATATAAAAATTCGAACCTGTGTATCCGCCACGATCTCAGGGCAAAAAAAAACCACGACAGATTTTCCGTATCGTTACGATACAAAAACCTTCGTGGTTTTAATGCTTAATTAATTTAATAAATTATCGGCTAAAAGGCGTTGCGTTCGCCAGCTTCTGCCGACGGTTAGAAATTACCTATCGCTTCAAAATTTCTTTGTCAACCTAAAAGACAAGGCGCCTTCTATCTGGATCCGCCGCTGCCTCTTCCGAACACATCCCGGCCGGCCAGGGGATTATACAATTTTTTGATGGCTTCCTTGATGACGTCCGTGCTTTTCAGGGCCACGATGGACTGGATGAGTTTTTCTTCCCCGTCTGCGGGAAGAACGCAGGCGTTTGATGCATCAAACGGCAGGTCCGGAAATCCTTTCAGAAGCTTTTTCTGATCTTTTTCGTTCATTTTCACCTGAATTGCTTTTTTGCCGTCAATTTCCTGAATTTTGTCTGCAACGTCGGCCGCTTCGATTTGTTTCGTCTTTTCATCATCAAGAAAAATATTAATAAAAAAATCAGCCATCTTTACAACCTCCTAATTAAAAGAATAAATTAAAATCCGCCAAAATTTCATATGAAATATATGAAAGGGTCAGGGTCTGTCAAGAACGGAAAAAAAGCCGGGTACTCCCTGAATTATTTTCCCGTTGGTCAGGATTTCATCACACCCCGCATCCATGGCTTTTCTCGCCTGGTCTTCGGTTGGCGGCAAAAAAGCAATCACAAGCGCGTTTCTCCGGTGATAGCGGTCCACAATGGATTTTGTAAACAAGGGACGCGGCCCGAGGGCAGGGGGCAACGCATACGTCCGGCCGGGCCTGATGCCGCCCAGCCACGGCATGCCCAAAAAAACCGCAAGACCGGCCCGTTGGCATTCGGGTTTTCGGGCATAGAAGTGTGCGCCGGGAAACATGCGATGAACCATCGTTTCGTGAGTGGCGCACCAGGTAAGAAATTTCGCCTGCCGGATGATCTGCTGTTTCATGCCGTTCTTTTCAGCCCACTCCCCCAGCGCCCGGATGGTCTGTTCCCCTTTTTCGGGTTTGATGTCAAAGGTCCAGGAACACTCGCCGAAAGCCGATAAGAACTGATCCAGAAACAGAATTTTTTCACCGTTTGACAACCTGAACATTTCCAGTTCCTGCCGGGTCAGATCAAAAATATTTCGGCGGTCGCCGGCCAGCCGGCTCAAGGTCGGGTCATGGGCCAGAACGATATGGCGGTCTTTGGTAATCCGCAGGTCGGTTTCAAGGGCCGTAAATCCCATGTCCACCGCAGATTGAAACGCTTCCCGGGTGTTTTCAACCGCTTTTTCACAAAAGCCGCGATGGCTGATCCATATTGGTTTTTGGGGAGAAATGGGTTTCATGATGGCCGATATAGAATCTTTTAATTTGCAGAGTTAAATATTGCAGGCACTTCGGATAGTTAGTATAGATTAACAGTTACAGGAAAACCACCACTAAATATTTCATAACCAATGAAATTAAAGGATGGATGAAAACAATGCAAATTTTTCATGGAAAAATCATCTCTTTGGATAAAAATAACACGGTTTACGGGTATCTCGTTGAAGACCAGGGACGCATTGTCTATCTGGGAGATTCTCTGCCGGCCGGGTATTCAACCGGCGGCCATTCAAATGTTATTGAATTGGGCAATCGCGCCCTGATGCCGTCGTTTGGAGATGCGCATATCCATTTCTCGAGCTGGGCGCTCATCGCTGTTTCTTATTTTGACGTGAGAGAGGCAAAAGACATCAGCGAAATTCAGCAGATCATCCGGGAAAAAATGGCAGGAAATAAAAAAAAGAAGGCGGTGATCGCCTTTGGGGTATCCAAACACAGCGTCAGGGAAAAGCGCTTAATCCGCCGGGAGGAACTCGATGCGGTGTGCCCGGATATTCCCTTTATCCTTGTCTGCTATGACGGCCATTCAGCGGTTGTTAACAGTGCAATGATGGAAAAATTTCCGGATAGCGTGAAAAGCCTGCGCGGATTTGATGCCGGTAAAGGGCATTTGTTTAATGAAGCCTATCTGGCGGGCACGGATTATGCGGCATCCCTGGTCCCCCCCCTGGACCTTGTCAACAGCATCATCAAAAGCTTTGATCTGCTGGCGGAAAAAGGGGTGGGCATGATCCACGCAACCGAAGGGATCGGATTTCCCAATGATCTGGATATTACCCTTGTGAGCCTGATTGCGGGGGCTGCCACAAAAAAAAGCCGGTTTCAGACACGGCTGTTTTTTCAGACCATGGACGTGGAAAAAGTATTAAAGCGCAAACTGCCCCGGATCGGCGGATGTTTCGCCACCGCCCTGGACGGGTGTTTCGGGGCCTGTGATGCCGCGCTGCATGAACCCTACAGCAATGATCCGGAAAACAAAGGCATTCTGTTCCAGGAAGAAGCGGCGGTCATCGAATTTGCAAAAAAAGCGAACCGTGAAGGCCTTCAGATCGAAATGCACGCCATTGGGGATGCGGCGGTTTCCCGGGCGGTAAAAGCCATTGAAGCGGCATTGACAGATCATCCCCGAACAGATCACCGACATACGATCATTCACGCCTGTCTCATTCCGGAAGCAGATATCCAAAAAATCGCGGATCTCGGCATCGGGATCACCCTTCAGCCGTCTTTCCTGATCAGCCCCCTGGAGCCGCTGTCATACCTCGAGGAGATTCTGGGGTCCCGGATCCAAAAAGGCTCCCCGATAAAATCCCTGATACAGGCCGGCATTCATGTCAGCGGCGGGTCGGACGCGCCGGTCACCTATCCGGACCCCATCGAAGGGATCTTTGGCGCATGCAATCACCCCTATGACCCGGACCAGTCGCTTTCCGTCGTCGAGGCCCTGAAAATGTACACCTCTGAAGTCGCCTGGACCACCTTTGACGAAAAGGACCGGGGCAGCCTGGAAAAAGGGAAAATTGCGGACATGGTGATCCTGAACCGGGACCCGTTAAGCATGCGTCCGGAAGACCTCCGGTCGTTAAAGGTGGAAAAATTATTCCTAAGCGGACAGGAATATCAGTCCGGAATGGGTATTATGGGCATGCTCTGGAACGGGATGACCGGCAGAAAGGAAAAGATTTAGCCGCGGCAGAGATAAAAGGGCCTGTTTTGATGCCATCAAAACAGGCCCTTGTGTTTTCCAAAAACATCAGGAAACAGGATTCTCCCGGTTAATAAATTTTTGATATTCATGCATTTTTGCAAGAGACAGCACCGCCTGCTCCGGCGTGGGGAAAAACAGTCCCTTATACCGGAACCCCTTCACCTGGGTCACGGTCAGGTCGGTTTCGTCCTTCAGCATGCTGACGCCGAGCACCGGTTTCTGGTATACGGACATGAGCGACACAATGTGGTGAATGTATTTTTCCTCAAAATCATCCAGGGCCTTGTTGACCTTTCCCAGAAAATCTTCCGGGCATGTGGGGTCCGCTAATCGAACCGAATCCGCCAGCCGGGACATCAGATGGCGGCGGCCCACAATGCCGAGATTGATGATCGCATCGCATCCGTCCCATTTCATCAAGGCCTCCATGGTGGTCATGGGAATGGACAGATCGTTTTCACCCACCAGATCGATGGGATTGGCGCGGCTCCAGTAAGGCGGCAGGATTTCATCGATCTGTTGAATGATATCTTCAGACAGTTCCGGGACTTCCAGACCGTGGGCTTCGCATAAATCAGCGGTGACCACGCCCCAGCCGCCGCCCAGCGTCATAATGGCCACCCGCTTCCCTTTGGGCAGGGGCAGGGACGAAAATGCCGCGGACAGATCCAGCAGTTCCATGGGTCTTTCCACTTTCACAATACCCGCCTGCCGGCACACCGCATCAAACACCCGGTTGTCGGAAGACAAGGCGCCCGTATGACTGGCGGCGGCCTTGCTGCCGGCCTCGGTTTGCCCGCCTTTCAACAGGATGACAGGTTTCTTTTTCCCCACCCGGCGGGCGGATTTGAAAAACCGGCGGCCGTTTTTAACGCTTTCAATATAGAGCATCACGGTTTCAGTCAGGGGATCCACTTCAAAGGCGTCGAGATAGTCTTCAATGGTGATCATGCCTTCATTGCCGGAACCGCAAAACCCCCGGATGCCGATACCCTGAAGTTCCGCAAACGCCAGGAGCTGGTTTCCCATGTTGCCGGACTGGGCCACCACGCTGGTGGAGCCGGCGGCCGGGCGCACATGGGTGCCGGTGCAGTAGAAATGAATGTGGGGGTTGCAGATGCCCATGGTGTTGGGACCGATAATGCGGATGCCCGCGGCCCGGGCCTGGTCGATGAGGTCTTTTTCTTTTTTGATCCCGTCGCCGCCGGTTTCGGCAAAACCAGACGCAATGAGCAGCATATTGGCAATGCCTTTTTTCTTGAATTCCGGAATCAGGGCCGGGACGGCTTCCGCCGGAATCGTCACCACCGCCACATCCACCGGCCCCGGGATATCAGACACGGAGGTGTAAACGGGCCGGCCGGCAATGGTTCCCCCCTTGGGGTTGACCAGATAAATCTCCCCTGAAAATCCGCCGCCGATGGTGTTGGTCAGCAGGGTATATCCCCATTTCCCCAAGCGGCCGGAAGCGCCGACAAACGCCACGGACCTCGGATAGAACAACGGCGCCACATCTGCGGGACTGACCGGCAGGGTGAAGGTTTTCGGGGGCTTGGGTGTGCCCTTGATGACCAGCGCATCCACGGCCATGGGCTTGCCTTCGGGGGTAATCAGTAGGGGATTAATATCAATTTCAGACACTTCCGGGCACTCCACAGCCACTTTGGATAGTCCCATGAGGGCCTGAATCAGCAGGCCTTTGTCCACCGCCGGTTCCCCTCTGAAGGGGCCGAGTAATTTTTTTGACTTGATGCTGTTGATCATTTCCTCCGCATCCCGCTCAGTTAAGGGCGCGAGACCGAAACAGACATCCGACAGCGCTTCGGTGAAAATGCCGCCCAGACCAAACATCACCACCGGCCCGTATTGGTCGTCCCGGAACATGCCGGCCACAAATTCCCGACGGCCGGCCACCTGGGGCTGCACCAGAAACCCTTCGAGTTTGGCTCCCGCGTTTTGTTCAATGGCTCTGGCGGCAGTTTCAACGGCTGCCGCGTCGCTTAAATTCAGATGCACCAGTTGAAGTTCGGTTTTGTGGAGCAGTTCTTTTCCCAGGCCCTTGACCACCACCGGAAAACCAATGCTTTGCGCGGCCTTGACCGCCTGCGCAATGGTTGAAGCCAGAATTTCATTCACCACCGGAATACCGTAAGGTTTTAAAAATTGTTTGGATTCCAGCTCCGTGAGGGCGCTTGGGCCGGGTTTGTTTTTCTCGCTCATGAGGGTTCCTTTAATGTTAACGTATTAATATTTTTAAAATCGATGGAATTCGTAACGGATGCCGCTCTCTTTATCTTGACGTAAAGGGAAAGTTTTTTAGCGGGTCAGGTAAAATTTGTCAAGCCCATATAAATCATCCCGGATAAAGCGGAAAACTTAAAAATCACTTCCCCCTGGACGGGGGTTGATCTGTGGACAGCACCACCAGATGCGATTTGTCCTTTTTGAATTTAAGTCCTTTATGGTCCGATCCCACTTCTTCAATGGAGATAATACTGTAGATGGAAAGGTGGAGGGATTTTACCCCTTCAAACTGGCGGCGCTGATCTTCTTCTTCAGGATTAATGACAATGGACCGGGTATCGAAAATAAAGTCGGATATGGCGACAAAGCTGAGCCCCAGAGAGGAGTCAGTCACGGTTTTGGCTTTCAGGGTCACCACTTTGGTGTCTTTGGCGTTCCGATACGTGATCAAATAAAAAGTTTCTTCTTTTTTCTTTACCATGATACCTTACGATCTCTTGAGTTTTATTTGTTAATGGCGGTTTTTGAGCGATTTATCCCGGTCCCGCTTCAATCGAAACGAATCAAAACAAACCCTGAAAATAAAGGAGAACAACCCTATGGACGAAGCAAAAAAAACATCTAAAAAGATTCAGATTCAGGCAGGCGAAGACGTGTCCTTAGGCCGGTTCAGCAATTCCATGTTCATCGGCCACGGCCCGGAAGAGTTTATCATCGACTGGCTGCTCAACTCCCCCACCGGCGCACACCTTGTATCCCGTGTCATTGTCTCACCCGGTCACGTAAAACGGATCATCAACGCCCTCATCGACAACCTGAAGCGGTATGAAGAAAAATACGGCGAAATCAAACTCGTTGAGCCGGATGAACAGCAATTACATTAAAGCGAATCCTTTATCGCGGGACGGTTCTTAAAATCCGCCTTTAAAAAAGTCCTCTGTTTCGGTGACCGTGCCGGGCCGCTTGGAATATTGGGTGGGGGCGTTTTCCTCTTTAAAGCATTCCAGCACGATTTCATGGGACTCCGGCACCGGCAAAAGTCCTGTTTGCGCATCGATTTTTACAAAAACAACGCTGTCCGGCACCTGAAATACGCTGACCGGCCGCCCTTCAAGGGCCTGCTGCATGAAATCAAGCCAGATGGGACTCGCCGCCTGGGAACCGGTTTCCTTGCTGCCCAGAGATTTTTCATGATCAAAACCGACCCAGACCCCGGTGACATATTCGGGGGTATATCCCACAAACCAGGCGTCGTTTAAGTTGTTCGTGGTGCCGGTTTTCCCGGCCGCCGGCCGCTTTAACGCTTTGACGCGCCATCCGGTCCCATACTTGACGACTTCTTCCATAAGGTAAGTCATGACATAAGCCGTGCTTTCTTCGATGACCTGCCTCGGGTTGGGAGAATATTCCACCAGCACATTGCCGTCCCGGTCCACCACTTTTTGAATAAAGCAGGGATCAATCAGCCGGCCCTGATTCGCAAACACCGAATACGCTTTCACCAGTTCCAGCAAAGACACGCCGGATGAGCCCAGGGCCAGGGCCAGGTTTCTGTCGAGTTTTGCGGTGATTCCCATCTTTCTGGCATAATCAACCGCATATCGGGTGCCGATATCCTGCAATATCTTGACGGTAATGACATTGCGGGAATCGATCAGCCCTTCCCGGAACAGGGTAAACCCTTTAAATTTCATATCATAATTTTTGGGCTTCCATACGGAATCATTGTCCGAATTCTCAAAGGCAATGGGCGCGTCCACGATAACGGAAGACGCCGTAAACCCTTTGTCAAGGGCCGCAGCGTAAATGATGGGTTTAAACGCAGACCCCGGCTGACGCAGGGACTGGATGGCGCGGTTAAACTGGCTGGATGAAAAATCCCGGCCCCCCACCATGGTTTTTACCTTTCCGGTTTGCGTTTCAATGCAGACCAGCGCGGCTTCCACTTCCGGCGTCTGTTCCAGGGCAAGGTTCCATTCCTTCCGCCCTTCCTGCTTTGAAACCACGCGCACCAGAACGACATCGCCGACATCCACGGCCTGACTGGGCGCGCCGATGGTTGCCGCATAATAATCCACCTCCGGATTCGGCTTTCTCGCCCATTTCATGTCTTTGAGCCGGATCACCCCCTGTTCGGTCCCTATGCGGACGGTCACCGAACCGGCCGGATCGCTCACTTTGGTCACAATGCCTTTGATGATCATACCCTCGCTCAGGGGGGCATTGATAAGCTGACCCGCCAGGGTATGCGAAAATCCTTCAATCTGCTCCGGCAGCAAATGTTCCAGCGGCCCCCTGTAACCCTGACGTTTATCCAGATCGTAGAGACCTTTCTGAACCGCACTGCGGCCCATCTGCTGCATGTCGATATTCACACTGGTATATACCTGGAGCCCTTCGTTATAGACCTTTTGCCTGCCAAACATCTCAAGAAGGGTCTGGCGGATATTCTCCGTATACTCCGGCACGGTGTCCCGGTACCAGTTCCGGCGGGGCCGGATGTCCATGGCCGTATGCGCGGCTTTCTCCGCTTCTTCTTTGGTGATATACCCTTCTTCCGCCATTCGGGTTAACGTGTATCTCTGGCGGGCTTTGGCTTTCTCCGGATAGCTGAACGGGGAATACCGGCTGGGCGCCTGGGGAAGACCG
The DNA here is from genome assembly GCA_003599885.1 of Desulfobacteraceae bacterium. Classification (GTDB taxonomy): domain Bacteria; phylum Desulfobacterota; class Desulfobacteria; order Desulfobacterales; family Desulfosalsimonadaceae; genus SURF-3. The sequence continues at coordinate 14,002 of QZKW01000003.1, forward strand.
GCCAGCATGGCGCATTCCGCCAGATTCAGATCTCTTGCGGATTTGCCGAAATAGTTTTGGGAGGCGGCTTCCACGCCATAGGCCCCGTTGCCCAGATAAATCTGGTTTAAGTACAGAAACAGGATCTGGTCTTTGGTAAATTGCTTGTCAATGCGAAAAGCCAGGATGGCCTCCTTGATTTTTCTCTGGTAACTGCGCTCAGGGGTGAGCAAAAACGATTTGGTGACCTGCTGGGTAATGGTGCTGCCGCCCTGGACAATGTCCCCGGCCTTCAGATTCATGTAAAATGCCCGGATAATACTGTGCAGATCAACACCGGGATGCTTATAATACCGGGCGTCTTCTGCGGAAATAAACGCCTGAGTTAATTGCGCCGGCATTTCCGAAAGCGGAATAACCATCCGCTGCTGTTCATAAAATTCCCCTATCTTCCGGTCGTCATCCGCATAAATCGTGGTGATCACCGGTGGCCGGTAATCAGATAAAGATGCGATTTTCGGCAGGTCGCTGGCAAAATGATAATACACACAGATAAATCCGAGCACACCGAAAAAAAGGCCGAAAACCATGAGCACCAGGAGCAGTTTAAACAGTTTCCCTAAAAACTTCATTTAGTTATTCATCCTGTTAAGACATATTTTATAAACCGGTTAAACCGGGAAAATCTCCAGTATCGTATTTGGTCCATAATAGATATAAATTTCAGAACTTAAAGTCTGACCCTTATATCAAAGTTTTTTTTATTACGCAAGATTGCCATCAGTGGCAACAGGGTAAGCACATTTGAAATTAAAGGGAGGGGTAACGATTCTCTGATAATCGGTTTGGCCGGGCGATTTCCAGACAGCTCGGCTGAGGCGCCCCGTCATAAAAGGATATGTTGAATCCGCCGCTCCTGATCCCGGTAGATGGTGATGTCTTTCGGACTCCAGGGCCGAAACCCTTTCGCCGCATATTTAAATGCGCCCCTTGTGAGCATGGGAAGTGATTGAAAAATAAATTTCAGGTAGGGTCTCCAGTTTTTCCGTTTGAGCAGAATCCCGTCTTTTAGGAGAAAATAGAGTTGCATCCCGTAAACCGACACCAGGGTGGCCGGCATCCAAACAAAAAGGAGCGACAGGGTCAACAGCCAGCTCCGTTTTTCCAGGGTAGCAAAAACGTCAAAGCACACGGCCTGATGCTCCAGTTCTTCAAAAGCATGCCAGTTGGTAAAGTCAATGGCGGCGTTGGACTGTTCCCCCACCCAGAAGGATTGGTTGACGACAAAATCCCGGCTGATGGCGGATGTAAAATGCTCAAACGCCGCCGGCATGGCCAATTCCCATGCTGGCGGTGAAATTCTCCGCAGTGCGCTCACAAAAAATTTCTGAAACCGTTCAAACGGACGAATGGCCGAATACCCGCATTTCTTCAGCAGTTCGTTGCATCGCAGATGCATCAATGCATGCCGGCCTTCCTGCCGGATCAGCGCATCCATGTCCCGTAAGAGGTTCGGGTCGGAGATAGAACCTTCGTATTTTCGCACAATATCAATCACCGTGCGCTCCGAATGGGGCACCACAATGGAAAGGGCGTTCATGAATTGAGAGGTAAACGGGTCCCGGAGCCAGTATTTACAGACACCTGAAAAATCAAACTCCGGCCGCCGGGGTTTGATGGCAATATCTTCAGGAGTTGAACTGTGCGGCAGCCCGCTTTTGCTCCCGGCCTGATACCTGGTCATTAGCTCAATGCTTTCATTTTCTTTATATTTTCCGTTTTACCCAGCATGATCAGGATATCAGAGTCCTTGACCACAAACGTCGGCGGGGGCACCAGGATAAAATTTTCCGGCACCAGTTCCTTGATGGCAATGATATTCACGTTGTATCTTGCGCGCAGATTCAGGTCCCGGATGCTTTTGCCGATAAATTCACGGGGCGGACCCACCTGCACCAGGTCGAACTCATCGGCCAGGGGGATGTAATCCAGAATATTGGGCGTTGACAGACTGCGCGCAATCCGTTTGGCCATGTCCCGTTCCGGATGAATGATTTCCGTGGCCCCCACCTTCTTCAGAATTTTGGCGTGATCTTCGTCCAGGGCCTTGGCCAGAATTTTGCGGACTTTCATTTCCTGAAGATGCAGGCAGATCAGGATGCTGGTGCTGATCTTGGTGCCGGTGGACACGACCACCGCATCCATTTCCTCAAGGCCCAGAGATTTGAGCGCGTCTTTATCGGCGGAATCCATCACAATCGCTTCCGTGGAAAAATCGCCAATGGCCTGTACCCGGTTTTTATCCAGATCAATGGCGATGACTTCATTGCCGTCTTCATATAAAGCCTTGGCCACATGAAACCCGAAATTCCCCAAACCGATCACTGCGAATTTTTTCACAACTAAAACCTCCTGAGAGACTGGATTTTAAAATACGGTCTCTATCCGATCATGATATTTTCCTCGGCATATTCGATGCCGCAGGCTCCCCTGCCGCCGCCCACCACAATGTAGGCAAACGTCAATATGCCGACCCGGCCCACCAGCATCAATAAAATAATCCATATTTTTCCCCAGATGGACAAGGTGGACGTCAACCCCATGCTGAGTCCGACAGTGCCGAAAGCCGACACAGCTTCAAATAAGTAGCCCAGAAACCGCCGCTCGGGGCACCCGGTGAAATCGTTTTGAAGGGCGTTTCCAGCTGTAAGCATAAACAAAACGACCCCGATCAGAGTGGCGCAGACCAGAATCAGGGAAATGCTCCGGCTGACCGTTTCAACAGGGATACTTTTTTTAAACAGGTTCACCCGTTTTTTTCTTCGTATGCGCGAAACGGTGAAAGACACAATAAGCGCCAGAGTGGTTGTTTTGACCCCGCCGCCGCACGAGCCCGGGGATGCCCCGAAAAACATCAGAAAAATCATTAAAAGCAGGGTGGCGTCATGCAGGGAACCGATGTCAATGGTGTTAAACCCGGCGGTACGGCAGGTCACGGATTGAAAAACCGATATCACTATGGATTCGGAAAACGGCCTCCCGGCCATGGCGTTTCCGAATTCAAGCACCCAGAAAAAGACCGCGCCGACAACAATCAACACGGCTGTCGTCACGAGAACGGCTTTGGTCTGCACCGCCAGCTTGGACCGTTTGATCCGGCGTGTTTCGAACCGGTAATAGATGTCGTGAACCACCGGAAAGCCGATACCGCCGAGAACAATGAGCAGACACACAACACCATTAACCGTCCAGTCACCGCTGGCTTTCATGAGGCTGTCGGAAAAAAGTGAAAAACCGGCATTGCAGAATGCCGAAACGGAATGGAAAACGGCCTGATACAGGGCCTGGCCCATGGGCATCTGATGCTGCCAGCGGACAAACAGAACAATGGCGCCAAGGGCTTCCACCGCACCGGTAAAAATAAAAATCGTTTTGACCACCTGAAAAATATCTTCCCGGGGCGTATGGGCAAATACATCCTGAAGCGCCATGCGGTGCCTGAAGGGTATATTCTTGCCGACAAGCTTGAACAGCATCACCGAAACCGTCATCACGCCCAGCCCGCCAATCTGAATGAGAAACAGAATGACACTTTGCCCGAAAATCGTAAAATAACCGCCGGTGTCCACAACGGTCAGCCCGGTGACGCAAACGGCGGATGCCGAGGTGAAGAGCGCGTCAATAAAGTGAATATGCCCGGAACGGGTGGATGCGGGATGCATTAATATACCGGCCCCGGCCAGAATAACCCCCACAAACCCATACGCAATCATGGATGCGGGATGCATATTCAAGAACCGGGCAAGGGGCTTATTTTGTAAAAGAGATAGCATGTTAATTGCAATCGTTTTCCTGAAGGTCGCAACACCTGTGAAAACTTCGGATCAGAATTGGGGCAATGGGCCGCAAATGATGCAGGATATATCATAATGTTCTTTTTTTACAACAGGAAACCCTAACTGCCGCCGGACATAACACAATTCCATCGTCTGGATCATCTTTTCCGGGTTTCTCTCCCCAGAGGCAATACGTTAGGCATCGATAAGCGATACCTTGTTATACTGTATTGAAAACCAGACTTAAAGGCGTATATTTCGGCTTAACGAGATGAATGATCGCATTATCATCATTTCGGCAACAGATTGTCTATCTATAAGGAGACGCCATGAATCAGGAATCAGTCGCCGTTGTTTTCCCCGGTCAGGGAACCCAGCGGCATGGAATGGGAAAAGATTTTTATGAGGCGATGGCCGTGAGCCGCCAGACATATGAGGAAGCGTCCCAGGCATTGGGATGGGATGTGGCGGACCTCTGTTTCAATGATGATGAGAAACTGCATCTCACCGAATACGCCCAGCCGTGTATCCTTGCCACTGAAATTGCCATGTTTCGGGGCATTCAATCCGCGTATGGATTTGCGCCAATGTATTTCGGCGGCCACAGCCTGGGGGAATACGCAGCCCTGGTTGCGGCAAACGCCCTTCCCTTTGCCGACGCCCTGAAAACGGTCCATATCCGGGGAAAGCTCATGCAGCAGGCCAATCCGCCGGGGGCAGGCGCAATGGCTGCCGTGATCGCCCAGAAATTGGATGCAGCCCAGGTTTGCAAGAGCCTGGACGGGCTGCCCGTTGATGTGGCGAACATCAATTCATCCGGCCAGGTGGTGATCAGCGGCCAATCCGATGCGATGGAAACAGCCGAAAAACGTCTTCAGGCTGCAGCGGGCAGCGACCCCACATTCCGATTTGTTCCCTTAAATGTCAGCGCCCCGTTTCACAGCCGGTTTATGACCGGCATTAAAGAGGCGTTCCGGGAAGTGCTGCATTCAGTGGCAGACCGGCTGAACCCGGAAAAAGCCTGCATGGTCACTTCTAATTTCTCCGGCGGTTTTCACGCAGGCTCCAGACTTCGCCTGATTGAAGAACTGGTGGCCCAGATCAACAATTCGGTGCGGTGGCGGGACAATATGCAGGCTCTGGCCGAAAAGGCGCAGACCATTTACGAGATCGGCCCGAACCGGCCGCTGCGGAATTTTTTCACGAGTATCCATGTGTCCTGCCGGTCTATCACGAGTTTTTCAGCCGCCGGACGGTTATTTGCATAGGAAATGAAATCCATGAAATTCAATCCTGATTACTGGGGCCTGATTATCGGCGGGTCCGGCGGGTTCGGTCTGGCAACCGCCCGAAAACTTGCGGTCCACGGCATGAACCTGTGCATTGTTCACCGGGACCGGCGTGGAGCCATGTCCCGCATCATCCCTGAATTTGAGAAACTGAAACATACCGGCGTAAAAGTCCTCACCTTCAACCTGGACGGCTTGTCCAACAGCGGCAGAACCCAGGTGCTGGATGCGCTGGCTAAAGAAATGGGAACCACCGGCAAACTCCGGATGATTCTCCATTCGGTTGCATTCGGCAACCTGAAACTCCTGGCCCCGCATTCAGCTTCCGAACATCCTGACAAAACCCGGCACCGGATCGCCGAGGCAGCCGGAATTTCTGCTGACCAATTTGATCAGGTCATCGCGGAACAGTTTGAGGATGATGCGGACTGTCTTCACGCTCTTGCGGATCCGCCCGTCTATGACAACACGCGGTTTCTGGAGGCGGATGATTTTTCCCGCACGATCCAGGCAATGGGGTTTAATCTGGTGGAATGGGTAAGGGATATTTTTAATCGGAAATTGTTTGCCGATGACGCCCGGGTGCTCAGCCTGACCAGCGAGGGGGGCCGCAAAGCCTGGCGGGGGTATGCGGCAGTGGCTGCGGCAAAGGCAGTGCTGGAATCAGCAGCCCGGGCCATGGCCCTGGAATTTGCGCCCTATGGCATCCGGTCCAATGTGATTCAGGCCGGCGTGACCGACACCGCAGCCCTTAAGGTTATTCCCGGAAGCAGACATCTCAAAGCGAATGCGGTGTTGCGAAATCCGTTTGGCCGGCTGACCACACCGGAAGATGTGGCGGGGGTCATCTATCTCATGTGTCTGGATGAAGCCGCCTGGATCAATGGGGCCCTGATCAGCGCGGATGGCGGAGAAGGAATCGCCTAATGAAATACCATGAATTTTTAAATCACCACCAGTTTGATTTTGAAAGCCTGCTGGCGTTTTCATACGGGCGTCTTATCGAAGACCCGCCCAAAGATTTTGACGCCCGTCTCCCCGCGCCCCCGTTTCTGATGATGGACCGGATCCTGTCCATTGAAAAAAAAGGCTCCCGGGGCCGGGTGGTGGCTGAGCAGGATATCCGGCTGGATGCCTGGTATTTTCAGTGCCATTTTTCCGGCGATCCGGTGCAGCCGGGCTGTCTGTGCGTGGATGCCGTCTGGCAGCTGATGGGGTTTTACTGCGTGTGGTGCGGGGCCATAGGTGCCGGCCGGGCGTTGGGATGCGGGGAGGTCGCGTTTAACGGCCAGATCCGGCCCCATAACCGGGTGGCCCGTTTTGAAATCGAGATTCTGCGCTTTCAGGAATTAAAACAGGCCGGTTCCAGCATCGTAATAGCGGATGCCCAGGTATTTATCGACAATGAACTCATCTCCACCGTCAAGGGGGCACGAACCGGTATTTTCAAGGGCATCACCTATAAAGGATATCCCAATAAGACCCCAAACTATCTGGGCGGTGCGGCCCGGTCATAAGGGTTTGATTATAAAATTTTCTCGCGCAGAGGCGCTGTGACGCAGAGGATAAATTCTCAGCGTCTCTGCGCCTCCGCGGGATAATCGGTTTTTCGAATGAATAAGTTCAATTGAGGATGATTACATGAGTCAATCATGCGTTGATAAAACTAACGGCCCAGCCGGAAATCCCGTGGCAATTGTGACCGGCGGCGCAACCGGCATCGGCGCGGCCTGCTGCCGGGCTTTGACGGATGCGGGGTTTCATGTCGGTATTCATTACAGAAACAGCCAATCCAAAGCGGAAAACCTTCTGTCCGATATCAGCGGTAACGGATTTCTCCTTCAGGCAGACCTGGCGGACCCGGACCAGGTGGAAGCCATGCTTCGCCAAATTAAGGATGAAACAGGCCGGGTGGACGTTCTGGTCAATAATGCGGGCATGTGCATCAATGAACCCATGCTGAACATGAAACTGGAAACCTTCGATTGTCAGCGGGCCATGCTCAGGGGTGTGTGGTGGCTCACCAAACGGGTGTTGCGGATGTTTATACTCAGGCAGCCAGAAGGCCGGATCATCAACATTTCCAGCGTGGTGGGCCATACCGGAAACGCGGGACAGATGCCGTACACCATGGAAAAAGCAGCTTTGGATGCCATGACCCGGTCCCTGGCAAAAGAACTTCAGGGCCGGAATATCCGAGTCAATTCCGTGGCCCCCGGATTTATTGATACGGAGATGACGGCGGGACTTGCTCCGGATGTGCGGCAGCGCATTCTGGACACGATCCCCTTGGGCCGCATGGGTCGGCCCGAAGATGTGGCGGAAGTCGTGGCGTTTCTGGCCAAATCCGGCGGGTACATTCACGGCAGCATCCTTCATGTGAACGGAGGCATGTATGGCGGGTAATACCCATATCCTTCGTCAAACCCTGAGATTGATTCCCCAGCAGCCGCCATTCCGGTTTATCGACACCATCCTTCACGCGGACGAGAAAACCATCCAGGCCGAATACCGGTTCCGGAAAGACGAGGTATTTTACAAAGGCCATTTTCCGGGCAATCCCATCACGCCGGGCGTGATTCTGATTGAAACCATGGCCCAGACCGCAGTGGTGGCCATGGGGATTTACCAGCTCCTGAATCAGGGCGTCACTGGAACAGAATTGCAGCAAATGATCACTCTGTTCGCTTTTGCCGACGCCGTTGAATTCAACGGAATCGTGGTTCCGGGTGAGCGAGTCAAAATTTCTGGGGGAATGATTTACCTGCGCCGGGGACATTTAAAAACAAAGGCCCGAATCCAAAGAGAAAATGGGGAGACTGTCTGTTCCGGGGTGTTGACCGGAACCGGGGTACAAAAAAGCAAATGGAGTTGACGCATATGAGAAACAGAGTGGTGGTGACCGGCATGGGCGTAGTGGCGCCCAATGCCACAGGTCTGGATAATTTTGAACTGGCCCTGCGAAACGGCAGGTCCGGAATCCGGTTTATCAAAGCCCTCGAAGACTTAAAGTTTTCCTGTCAGATCGGCGGGGTGCCGGAAGACGTCGGCAGCGACCCGCACGCAGTTCTCATCGGCAACGTCGGGTATGCGGCCAGGGCAGCGCTTGAAGCGTGGCAGGATGCGGGCCTCACTCCGACACGGGCGGACGCTCAGGCGGACTGGGATTCGGGGGCCATTGTGGGCTGTGGCATTTGCGGCATGGAAACCATCGCCGACGAGGTAGTTCCCAAAATAAACGCCGGAAATGTCCGCCGCCTGGGGTCTCAGGTCGTTGAACGGGTCATGGGCAGCGGTGTCAGCGCGCATATCGCTGGCATTCTGGGCTTGGGCAACCAGGTGACGTCCAATTCATCAGCGTGCAGCACGGGGACAGAGGCTATTATCGACGCGGTGTGGCGCATTCGCACAGGGCTTGCCCGCCGCATGCTGGCAGGCGGAGCAGAAGGCGCGTCTCCCTATACCTGGGGAGGGTTTGATTCCATGCGGGTCCTGGCCCGCAAGTTCAACGATGCGCCGGAAAACGGTTCCCGGCCCATGAGCGCATCCGCTTGCGGGTTTGTACCGGGCGCGGGGGCAGGGATTCTGGTTCTCGAAGATCTGGAATCGGCGCTCTCACGCAATGCCCGGATTTATGCTGAAATTACCGGAACTGCGGTCAATTGCGGGGGCCAGCGAAGCGGCGGCTCCATGACCGCGCCGAATCCCGATGGCGTCAGGCGGTGCATACAGGATGCGATCCGTGACGCCGGAATTCTTCCGGAGGCAATTGACGGCATCAGCGGACACCTCACCGCCACCTTTGCCGATCCCCATGAGGTGGAGAACTGGTCGGCCGCCCTGAACCGGGGGCCGGAAACCTTCCCCCTCATCAATTCCACCAAATCCATGATCGGGCATTGCCTGGGGGCTGCGGGGGCCATTGAAACCATTGCCGCAGTATTAGAAATCCATAAAGGATTTATGCACCCATCCGTCAATTGCGAAGATGTTCACCCGGAAATCAAACCGTTTGATCGTTGCATTCCCCGGACGTGTCTGGACCTGCCGGAACTTAAAACCATGGCCAAGGCAAGCTTCGGATTTGGGGATGTGAATAGTTGTTTGATTGTTAAAAAATGGGAAAACTGATCAGGCATTCAGGAGACAGAAGCCAGGAGTCAGTATGAGGAAACCGGAGAATTACCGAAAACCTGCATGCGTCGATTCTGAATTCTGACTCCTGACTCCTTAATACTTTAATAGCTACACAATTGAAAAACATTTTTAACAAAAGGATAACAACATGGAAACAAAAGAAATTTTCGACAAGGTGGTGAAAATTATTTCAGAATTTGTCAAAGAACCGGAACGCCTCGAAAACGTATCCATGGACACCCTGATTATTCAGGATTTAAAAGTCAATTCCGCCCGGCTCGTGGACATCATCATCCAGTCTGAGGATGCCTTTGATATTGCGATTGATGACGATGATGCGGACCAGATCAAAACCATCGGGGATGCGGTTCGGGTGGTGGAGCGCAAGCTGGTTGCCGCCTGATCGAATGCCTGCGCGTGTCAAAAGGACGTTCTGGCGGGCACTCGGGTTTCAATATGCGATGAGCCGGGCATTGGCTTTTCTTACCATCCCGCTGATGGTCCTTGCCGTCGTCCTTGCCGGATACCAGGTGCGGAATTTAAAAAAAATCCGCCGGGATGTAAAAGCACTTATGAACCGGCATCCGGGCCCCTGGTTGATCTGCGCCAACCATCTCACTCTGGTTGATTCCGTAATTCTGGCCTATGCCATGATGCCGCCGTACCGGTATCTGCTAAGGTTTCGTGACTTGCCGTGGAATATCCCGGAACACATGAATTTTAATCGCAACCCGGCTTTAAGAGCGATATGCTTTCTGGCCAAATGCATTCCGGTGGTCCGGGGCGGAGACCGGGGCAGGGTCAAATCCAGCCTTGAAAAATGCCTGTTTGTGCTTGGCAAGGGGGAGCCTTTGATGATTTTTCCGGAAGGCACCCGCTCCCGCAACGGACGGGTGAACACCGAAAATTTCCCTTACAGCGTGGGTCGGCTGGCGCACGCTGTCCCTGGTTGCCGGGTGATGTGTGTGTACCTGCGTGGAGACGGACAGGAGAGTTACAGCGATTTTCCAAAGCGTGGGGAAATGTTCACCATGTCCGTAAAAGAATGCCGTCCGGAATCCGCGCTCAAGGGCCTGCGGGCCCAGAGAGACTGCGCAACCCGGATTATCGCGTGTTTGCATCAAATGGAGAGCGATTATTTTAAACTGCGCGGGCAATGACATTGTGGATCTGAACACACCTGAGGCGCGGGGCAAGTCCAGTGACGCCCGTTTCGTCAAAAAAGTTCTGACACCTGATGAGCAGCGGGCCGTGCGGCGTTCTTCGTGTTCAGATCGCCTGCTGTGGACTTTTTGGGCCGCTAAGGAAACCGCGTACAAGGCGGTCAGCAAAAAATATCCGGATATCTCATCGGCCCCCAGCCGGTATGATGTGGTTTTGGATCTTGCAGAGAATATGAGTTCTATAACAAATTGGACACCTGGACTAGTGCACACTCCGAAAGGTCCCGTGCCGGTTCGCGTCATGCATCATGCAGAGTATGTTCATTGCATCGGCGGATATTCCCGATCCGGAAACCTGGACAGTATGGAGTGGGGAATCGGGGGAATTGATTTACGCTCCGTTTCCGACGATTTTATGCACTCCTTTTCTGAACGCGAATCCTTTATTGTGCGACGTCTGGCCGCATCAAAAATCGCAGAGATACTCCGTTGCCGCCCTGAAGATATTTTCATCACACGGCAAACGCATTGCAAAACACAAGACCCGCCGAAGGTATATGTTCAGGGCAGACCGGCAGATCTTGATATCAGCCTGAGCCATGACGGCCGGTTTGCGGCCTTTGCGATTGCCGATTTTTACCTTTTAAAAAATAAAGGCCTAAAATAATGAGGACAACCGTACCCCCCACCGGGGTCGTGATCAGCGGTTCGGGGATCTGGACCCCCCCGCACATCATCACCAATGACGAGCTGGTGGATGCATACAACCAGTATGCCGGTCAGTTCAATGCCGAACATGCAAGGGCCATTGCCGCCGGAAAAATGGAAGAAAAGCCGTTGTCCAGCGCCCGGTTCATTGAAAAAGCATCTGGAATCAAAGCCCGGCATGTGTATTCAAAAGACGGGATTCTCGACATCCATCGCATGCGGCCGGATTTTCCTGAACGAAGGGAATCGGAGATCAGCCATCAGGCGGAAATCGCCGCAACCGCCGCCCGCGGGGCCATGGCCGAAGCCGGCAAGACCGCATCGGAGATTGACGCGGTGATTGTTGCCTGCACCTATACCCAGCGGGCCTATCCGGCCATTGCCATTGAAGTGCAGCACGCCCTGGGTATTGAAAACGGATTCGGGTTTGATATGCTGGGGGCCTGTTCGGCAGCAACCTTCGGCCTGCACCGGGCCTATGACAGCCTGATGTCCGGTTCCGCCTCATGCGTGCTGGTGCTGCACCCGGAACTGGTCACGCCCCAGGTGGATTACCGGGATCGGGATTCACATTTTATTTTCGGGGATGTGGGGGCCGCCATGATTCTGGAACGGGCGGATAGCTGCGCGGGCGGGAAAGGGTTTGATGTACTCGGCGTCCGGGCCATGACCCGGTTTTCAAGCAATATCCGTTCAAATTTCGGACATTTGTCAAATGCTTTCGACGGAGATCCCTTTGCCGGGGACAAACTGTTTCACCAAGCCGGACGAAAGGTGTTTGAAGAAGTCAGCCCCCTGGCTGCCGGGCACATCAAAGATCATCTGGCCAGTCATGGTATCCGTCCGAACCAGGTCGCCAGATTCTGGCTGCACCAGGCCAATATCAACATGAACCGCATGGTGATCAAGCATCTCCTGAACGCAGAGGCAAGGCCGGAAACCGTTCCGATGGTTCTTGATCATTACGGCAACACCGCTTCCGCAGGGTCCATCGTCGCGTTTCATTTTCACCACCAGAGGATGCAACCAGGGGATATTGGCGTGATCTGTTCGTTTGGGGCCGGTTATTCCGTGTGCAGCCTTATCTTGCGGAAACGGTAGGGGAAAAAATCCGAGGATCGGGAATTGGAATTGAAAAAGGGGTTCATCTGTAAAGATGAACCCCTTTTTATTGAATAAAGGTGGCGTCCCCCCCTCCACAAAATCATCTGTTTTATTAATCGATAGCCTTAAAAACAAATTGACAATATATCATATCTGACATAATTATCTATCCATGAGCCCAAACGATAAACCACTGGTCTGGATGCACGGGGAAATTTCAACTCCACCATTTTCTGAAATCGCCAGAATTGAAGCAGGCTATTTATTGCGAAAGCTTCAAAAAGACCTGGATGTCTCCCTCCCCCAATCCAGACCGATGCCGTCCATCGGAATGAACTGCCACGAGTTGAGAATACCCGATGAAAATCTTACGTGGCGAATTGTTTACAAGATTTACGCGGACGCGATTTTAATTCTTGAAGTGTTTGCCAAAAAAACAGGGCGAACCCCCAAAACCGTCATTGAAACGTGCCAAAAGCGAATAAAGCGTTTTGAGATGGATGTGAATAAAGGATGATAAAAATGGAAAAAGAGAAACAAAAACGCCTTGAAGCCAAAGGCTATAAAATCGGGTCAGCCGCAAATTTCCTGGGGTTGAACAGGGAAGAAGAAGAGTATATTGAGCTTAAACTGGCTCTTGGTGAAACCCTGGCTAAACAGCGTAAACAAAAAAACCTGACACAAATCCAACTCGCCAAATTACTTAAATCAAGCCAGTCTCGCATAGCCAAAATGGAAAACGGCGACCCAACTGTTTCACTGGACCTTCTGGTTAAATCCTTGCTGGCTATTGGTGCTACCAAGGAAAGCATCGCCAAAGCGTTCCATTAAAACCAAAAAACCTAAAAAGGTGCCGTTTGTCAAAACATTTGAATCCGATGGAACGGAAATTCAGTTTCTGGGCTTGGAACATTTGCGGGCGGTGTTGGAGAAGGGATTACCCCATCCAAAAGGTAAGGTAATTGAACTGGCGCAAATAGGCAGCGAGTTGAAGGAAAAAGCAGTTTAAAATGAAAAAGCCGTCAAAGGAGCCGTCCACTCCCTTATCGGCTAATTCAATATCACATAACTACTTGATAAAGGTGGCGTCCCCAAGGGGATTCGAACCCCTGTCGCCGCCGTGAAAGGGCGGTGTCCTGGACCGGGCTAGACGATGGGGACGCAATCAGTATTATCAGTTAAAAATTATATGGTGGGCCGTATTGGATTCGAACCAATGACTCTCTCCTTAAAAGGGAGATACTCTACCTGCTGAGTTAACGGCCCTAAGCATTGATGATTATCAAATCGCAACTATCCGCAACAGCCATATAAAGTGCATTTGATATATGCTTACGGATCTTATGTCAATAAAAAAAACCGGCCAATTTATTTTTTTTATGTTGTCCGGGGTGGGAAGGACTCGCATGGCATGCAACCCGCCACGGTTGACAGAATCACCCTATCCTGCGATTTTTTCACTGGCCAGACTAAAGTACATGGAATCCGGAAATTCTTTAACAAGCCTCGCAAACGCTTCTTTTGCCTGATCCGGTTTGCCCATTTTTTCATCCATCCGGCCAAGATTAAACAGGGCCTGGTCAACCATGGCTGCGTTCTTGTCGGATATGATCATTTCAAAATAACTAGCGGCTTTTTCATAATCTCCTTTTTCCTCATAGGAATAGGCCAGTCCATTTAAAATCAAATTATCAAGCCCCGGATCGTCGAATGCGTCCAGCGCTTTGGTATATGCGTTAATGGCCTCATCAAAATTTTTCGTTGAATAACAAGTATCCGCATAATAGATCAACGCAGCCTTTCCAGCCCCGGTGGAACCATATTTATCCATGATATCCTTGAAATTCTTTTTCGATTCTTCAAGCGCGGCGGGCGGGGCGTCTTTTTCAATGGCGGCGTATGCCGCCAGGGCTTTTCCGAGCATGATTGCAGCCCGGTCTTCGGTTTTTTTATTAAAATACACCACGCCGGTGATCACCAGAGCCAGCGCGATGACGCCACAGACTGCCCCTGCGATCTGGCGCTGATATTGTTTTCCAAACTCCAGTATGCGGGTGATAAACTCTAAAAACGGATCCGGTTCTTCCAGCAATTCCTTACGGGATTTTTCTTCAATCATGGGTTGTCTCCATTGCAGTCAGTTGCTTGCGTTTTAATGTTATAATATTTTTTATGATAGTAATTTGCTTATCCGTTCCCATCCGTGTTCCGGTATCTTGGCCCCAACCACCTGGCATACCTCATATCCGCAGGCGGACGCCAGTCTGCCGCTGTGCTCCAGAGAATACCCGTTGACCAGGCCAAACAAAAACCCGGCTGCCCAGAGGTCGCCTGCGCCGGTGGTGTCTATTGCCTCCTCGCCGTTGCCATGCGGATTAATGATTAATTTCTGACCGTCGAAAGCCACCCGGCTGCCTTTGGGGCCGGTTTTCAGCACCGCCAGACCGGCATTTTCAGACAATGCGGCCAATGCCCGTTCTTCATCTGCATGTCCGCTGTATGCCATAGCCTCGTCCTCGTTGGCGATCAGAATATCCACATATTCCCTGACAATATCATCTAAAACATCTTTTGATTCTTCCACCACATTAAAACTGGCCAGATCCAGGCTGATCAGGGCGCCCGCGTTTTTGGCTGATGCTAGCACCGCCGCCATTAAAGCGCGGTTAAACAGAAGATACCCTTCCACATGAACAATGGCCGCGTCCTGAAAGCATTTCAGGGTGATTTCATCCGGCCGCAATTCGGCTGATGCGCCCAGATAGGTGAACATAGACCGCTGGGCGTCGGGGGTAATCACGGAAAGCACGCATCCTGTGGGATTTTTGCCGTAAAAAAGGACGGACTGAACATGGTTTCTGTTCAGGTCCTGAGCAAAAAACTCACCCAGCTCATCCTCGCCCAATTTGCCCACAAACCGGGCAAGTCCGCCCAGCTTGCCCACCCCGACTGCTGTATTACATGCTGATCCGCCAGACACCAACGCCGGCGCGACGGTAGTCTGCGCGATCAGCCGGCCAATATAGCCTTGATCCACCAGATTCATTCCGCCTTTTTCAACACCCAGCCGGTCGATAAACGCATCCGGCTCCTTTGCAAGCATGTCCACCAGCGCCGACCCCACACATACAATGGTTTTTCTGTTTTTATCAATTGTGAATTCGCCCATTTTTACCTTTTTTTCGTACACATTTGCCAGGACTGCCGGAATCCGGCCGCGCAGTTACGCCGTGATTCTTCTATCGCCATTACCAGACCATGCTCTTATGTATCCAGCCTTCATCGCCATCAGTGTGTTGGATATGCAGCCATTCCCCTTTTCGCTCCAGCACTTTGAAAGGAACCCCTTTCACTGCTTTAAAAATGATATCGCCGTTGGTGGTGGGAGTTGCCCGGACGTTGCATTCGGTTTTTGGGATGGCGACCACCGCGTCGACATCGGACAGCAGATCCATCTGAATCCAGCCCATGGTGCCTTCATAATCCTTAATATAATACCATGTGCCTGTTTTATCTTTATCCACAACTTCCAGGGGCGCGTATTTCTCCACCTGCCACAGCACTTCATAACTGGCGCCGGGGCCGGAGCGGATATTCGCGACATCCCTGTTGACCGACATTCGAGCGGCCTGGGCGTCGCTGATTGAAAAAAATACACCTGAAAACATGACGATCAAAATAACCAGTCCCCATTTCCAACAATTTTTCTGTACGCCAAAATTCATGCTGTCTCCTCAAAAGATTAATATGTTACGCAGCCATTAAGCGGGCAACCGCCTGTTCAAGGCCGTCAATGGACAATTCAAACATGGGGAAAATCCGGTTAACGGTGATGATGGACCGGGTATACGGCCACATGCGCTCCGGCACCGGATTCAGCCACACATGGTGCGGAAAAGTATCGGCAAGAAACTTCAACCGGTCAATGCTGGCCAGGCCGCTCCGCTCATGCGCATAGATGGACCCGTCTCTGGCCATCAGCTCATATGGGGCCATGCTGGCGTCTCCCACCAGAATCAGGCGGGTTTCCGGGTCCTTTCGTGCGAATTCTTCGATGCGCTTGGGTTTCCGGTAACGGGACGGGTCTTCCCAGACTGCATCATAAATGGTGTTATGGAAAAAATAGGTTTTTACATCTTTAAATTGCGACCTGGCATAATCAAACAAAGTCTGAACGATGGGCACATGGGGGTCCATTGACCATCCGCCGTTGTCAATGGCCAGAATCACTTTAAGCCGGTCCCGGATGCCCCGGTCAAACACGATTTCAATTTCTCCGGCGTTTTTCATGGTCTGATAAATACTGGCATCCACATTGACCTGATCTTTGGGACCGGACGGCACCATATTCCGGAGCTGCTTCAATGCTTCTCCCATCAGGGCCTGGGTCAGGGGGCCGGAGCGGGAATAGTCCTTGTAACGCCGCTCATTGGCTATCTTGACGGCGGACTTGTTCATGGATGAACCGCCCACCCGCAGCCCTTCCGGATGATAACCGGAATGGCCCACCGGTGACGTGCCGCCGGTACCGATCCACTTGTTGCCGCCGTCGTGCCGTTCGGTCTGGTCTTTGAGCCGTTCTTTAAAATATTCCAGTAATTCGTCCGGAGACATGTTTTTTAACTTTTCCGGGTCCATCCCCAAAGCGTCGGCGATTTCCTTTGGATTTTTCAGCCATTCATCAAGCAGGGCCCTGGCGATCCCGTCCAGTTCGAGCCCTTCAATATCCGGCATTTCCGCGCCTTCAAAACAATGGGCGAAGGTCTGGTCATAACGGTCAAAATACCGTTCGCTTTTCACCAGAATCGCCCGGGATGCGGTGTAGAAATCCTCCAGCGACAGGATCAGCCCTTTGCTCAGGGCTTTCTGAAGGGTCAGAAAGGAGGTGGGGGAAACCGGTATGCCCGCATCCTTTAATTTATAGAAAAAATCCACAAACATATTAAAAAAGTTTCCGGCGATTGGCAATACTCCCGGCTGCCGCATAATCCTGGCTCTTTTTAAACAGAATGCCCAGGAAGGGGACATCCCCTTTGGCCAGTTGTTTGGCCTTGAAATCCGGGTCTGTGTCCAGAGCGCGGATCCAGTTGATCAGCTCCCGGGTGGCGGGTTTTTTTTCCACCACATCAATTTCCCGCAACCGGTAAAATGTACTGATGGCATGTTCCATCAAGTCCGAGGCGAGATTCGGGAAATGCACACGGATAATGTTGCGCATCATCTTGGGGTCCGGAAACGCGATATGGTGAAAATTGCACCGGCCCAGAAACGGGTCGGACAGGTCTTTTTTGGCGTTGGATGTAATAATGATGACCGGCCGGTGGATGGCTTTGACGGTTTTGTCGATTTCAATGATGTCGAATTCCATCTGGTCCAGCACATCGAGCATGTCATCCTGAAAATCCGTGTCTGCTTTGTCGATTTCATCGATCAGGAGGACAGTGCGCCGGTCTGCGGTAAACGCCTGTCCGATTTTGCCCATTTTGATATAATTTTCAATCTGGCTGACATCCCTTTTTGAATCCCCGAACCGGCTGTCGTTTAACCGGGTGAGGGTGTCATACTGATACAGGGCTTCGATCAGCTTCATGCTGGATTTCACGTTCAGCACAATCAGCGGCATGCGCAGAGATTCCGCAATGGCATGGGCCAGCATGGTTTTACCCGTGCCCGGTTCGCCTTTAAGCAGCAAGGGCATTTCAAGTGACATGGTGATGTTGATGATCTTGGCCAGCTCCTCGTCCAGAATATACTTATTGGCGCCTTTAAAGCTTGGATCTTTATCTTGTTTTGACATAACCTTTCCTATAATTAAAAAATTTGAATGTTGTTTTTTGGGTCACCCGTGACCAACTGCCCAGGGCATCAAACCCTTATTTTCTCAGACACTTCCCGTGTCAGGCGGATCACCCGTTCGGCGACTTCCAGGGGCAGGGCCCCGGTGCCGCAACTGGGCGTGATCAGGGATTGGGCCAGGATCAAAGACCGGTCAAACCCAAGACGCTCTATCTGGCGGACCTCCGATTCCCAAAGCGCAACCAGCGAGTCGACGCTTTCCTTTTGTATGGCCGCGATGTCGCCGGTGGGCACAATTCCCCAGGCAATGGTTTTCCCGGCAGCCAAAAATTTTTTGATCTCCTTAGGATAAAGGATAAATTTATCAAAAAAGGAATAGGCGTCAAAACTGACGATGTCCGCCGAAGAGTCCAGAATCACCGGCCATTCGGCATTCCCGCACACGTGAATCCCGGCCAGTCCGCCTTCAATATGAATGGCGGCCATGACTTCTTCCAGGCAGGCGGTCACATCCTGGCGGGACACACTGATAAATGCCGATGATCCGAAACCGGTCAGCCCCGGCTCATCGAGAAACAGGATCACCGGAACCTTGTATCGCTTCAACTGATTCACCTGCCACCGGGCCTTGAGGGCAATGCTTTTGACGGCCGCATCCCGGAGTTGATCATCATAAAAAATGGCGCGTCCGTTTTGATCCGTCACACCGGTGGCAAAGGTGAACGGGCCGGTGATCTGGCCTTTGACGGCAAAAGGCGGTTTTGCGGCCGCGTCCAGGCTTGCCAGAAGCTCAAAAAAACCGGGGGCATCCTTCTGGGCTATCGCAAACCGGGAACCGGGCAATTCGCCTGCATCATTAACGACGCGCATATATGCTTCAAAAAATTCCAGCAATTCAGCATCAAACTGCTCATCCCCGGTTTGAATAAACCGCCGGCCGTCATCAATGCGAAGTCCGGGCATGCCCGGCAGAAACTGCGCGATCATGCCTTCGGCTTTGAAATGCGGCAATTGGATCCACAGCGGGATATCCGGGGTATGGTCCATCATTATCCGGGCGGCGGTTTTATGTTCGTCCAGCGGCAGGCTGCCGATCCAAGCCGGCAGTCCGCAGGGTTTAAAATCGGGTGTCATGAAGATACCATCCTTTTTTGTAAGCAGCCATATACAGGCATAAGGGGCCTGTTATTAAAAGGTTTTGATTTTAGATGATTTGATATGGTAAGACAACATTTTTATCTGTTTGTGTTTTTATCTGTTTGGTGTTTCACTGTGATCATAAACCCAAAGCAGGGCGTATCACAGAACCATGTGTGCGACGTCATCGGTTTTTATAAATGGACACGAAGGAGAATTATTATGTTTGGAATCGGCATACCGGAACTGATCATTATTCTGGTAATTGTTCTGATTATTTTCGGAGCGGGCAAATTGCCGGAAATCGGCGCGGGTATCGGAAAAGGCATTAAAAATTTTAAAAAAGCCACCAGCGAGGATGAATCGGAACCTGACAAAATCGAGGACAAAAGCAAAAAAGCTTAATGTAATGATGGTCTCGCCGCAACTACTTTTTTTACCACAGAGGGCACAGAGAAAGCCTCGTGCCCCTGCGTGTCTGTGGGAGAAAAAACTTATCTCGCACTGAGTTGCGGAAGCTTGAAAAAGGAGTTAGAGAATCTTACCTCTACGGCCTCTGTGTTCTCTGTGGTGAATTTTGATGCCTGAAAAATAATACAGACCTGTCAAAACGGAATATCGTCATCAAAACCGCCAGGAGGCGGCTGCATGGCGGGCGGGCCTTGCGATGGATTGTGGGTCGAAGGGGCCTGTTGCTGACGATTCTCATATCCGGATTCCTGACTGTATGAGGATGCCCCGTCAGAACCCTTTGCGCCCAGCATGTGCATGTCGCTCACCACGATCTCCGTGGTATATTTGGTGACCCCGTCCTGTTCCCAGGACCGGGTTTGAAGTTTGCCTTCCACGTACACCTGCTTGCCTTTGGTCAGGTATTTGCCGCAGATTTCCCCCAGCTTGCCGAACGCCACAATGCGGTGCCATTCGGTCTTTTCTTTTTTTTCATTGGTTGCCTTGTCCGTCCATTCTTCACTGGTGGCAATCGAAAAACTGGCCACCGCCATTCCGCCCTGGGTGAACCGCAAATCCGGATCCTTGCCCAGATTCCCGATCAGCATTACCTTGTTAAGCCCTCGCGCCATGTTCTTCCTTTCTGTTTGGAATTTTGTTGTTTGGCATATTCTTTCAGAAAAAGCCTTTAATAATCATCAAATTAAAAATCAACCCAATAAACAGACAGAGCTCTTGCCCTGAAATTAAATTTTAATGGGGCAAAAGCTCTGTTTTAGAAAAACTGTCTTAGCTCCTTATTCTCTTAATACGAGTATGTTATCTCCTGTGCGCTACCTGAACACCCAGGCGCCGTGTCCTGACACAACGGTGTAAAGTTGAAATAAACTTTTTGGGTCGGAAGCGGATTGACGCGGATAATAAACGGATCGTTCGTATCCGGGTCAGTGGGATCCCGCCAGGTTCCCTGATAAACATACGTATCCGGATACTCAACGCTCCTAAGAACAGTGATGAGCTTTCCATCTGCATCTAACAGCTCCGCACTAAATTTTGACCCCACTATCGGCGGGTTCCCATTCACGTCTTCAATGTAAATGGTATAAGTATAGACACCTGTATCCGCATCATACTCAATATCTGCTATTTCCATGGAGCATGGGCCTGTGAACAGAACCGGCATGCGGGCCATGATCAGGTTGGTCAGTCCGCTCTTGCTGTCTGTCCAGGCCGGGCTTCCTGCAACTAATCCTGTTGTGGCCTTACTCAGATTGATTCCCTCACCGCCGATATAATATTTGATCGGAGCGGTCCGGTCAATTGCCAAGGCATGTTGCGGGAACAGGCTTGTATCATCCGGCGGATCATACTGGGGCAAACCGGTATTGGCGACCACCCATGATGTGCCATCAGGTGCGCCTCCTGCGAAAATCGGCACTGAATAAACATTACCGACTGCATGCGGCTCATAGGTCCCGTCAAAATAGGTAATGGCATACAGCCGCCGGTTTGCAGCATCCGAATCCACCATCAGGTCCTTGATCTTTGTACCGGGATCACGGGTTGTCTGGAAAGTGAATGCATCATTGACGGCAAAATCCGTTGTCCCGGCATTAATCACGAACCCCACGTAATTTGCCGGTATCGTTCCTGGCGTGAAAGCATTCGTCGCTGCATCATACGTCCCGATATTGCCGGAGACTGTCCCGGTGATGGAAAATGTGCCGCCGTTTGCTGCCGCCGTGGTGCACCGGACTGTCCAGTTTTCAGTCTTCGTATCTATTACCACCGCCATGTTGCTCATCACCCCGTTGCCGATATTGCTCAAGCTTGCAACCGGTGCGGAAGCGCTCAGGCCACCGCCTAAGCCGGTATTGTATTGTGTCCACGAAGTGCCGCCATTGGTCGTGTACCAAACGCCGGCATCCTCAGTGCCGGCATATATGACCTGCGGTTGGACCGGATGATTCGCCAGGCAGGTGATATTATCTCCGGTAAATCGTGTGGTCGGCGTCCATAATATCCCGCCGTTTATACTCCTGTACACACCGGACGCCGTTGCTGCATACAGCACGGCGGAGGCGCCATTGCCGGATGCCTTTACAATATCCCGCACAATCTTGCCATATCCGAGACCGCTTTCAGTCGCATGAAATGTCCATACAGCCCCGATCACGTAAGGGGTTGCACCCTCAACAATAGTAAAGTAGACTTGCTTGTTATCTGACACATAAGGCAGGTCCGTTTGCGCCCGTCTGGTCTGGGTACCGGAGACGGATCCCTTTACCACCCACTCGCCTGTCGGCGTCGTGTCAAACGTAAATCTGTCTGGATTTCTATAGAAATATGAGCCTGGGTTAATCCTAAAAGAAACCCGGCCATTATTGGAAGTATAGGTTTGATTTGTTTTCGCCCGAGTCGCCTGCAATCCGGAAACACTCCCGGTCACTGTCCAGCTGTCTGCTGTTGTTGAGAATGTAAATGAGTCACCAGCAGCACCCACGCCAGCAATATAAAATGTCAACTTGTTTGAAAGCGTATAGGGAATAAAGGAGGTTGCATCCGATTGCCCCCCGCTGACAGAGCCAACCACATGCCATTTACTGACGGCTGTATCATACCAAACCGTCCAGGTCTCTGACACGGTTGCCGATCCAATCGAACTAATGATTAGCGTAGCACCAGACGCAGCAGCGGCAGGCGATGTCCAGTTCCCTAGATATCTAAGTGTCCAAGTCTCCTCCACTGACGTACTCGAAGCAGACAAAGGACTCAGTGTGCCATTCGCATTGCTGCCAGAAGGAGTTACAAGATTTAGATTGCTGACAGCCCCCCCGACCTGGGTATATGTTGCCGTCCAGGTTTCTGTTTTGGTTGTAACAGAAAGTTCCGGTTCTGTGGAGCCTTCCGAAACGCCGGTCATATCAGCACCGCCGCCACAGCCGGTTCCCGCGCACGTCGGACCACTGTCAACCAGTCCGCCCCAGTGGAAAGTCTCCCCGTCCGGTGAAAAAATAGCGCCCAGTCCGTCTGTGCCGGCCCATATATAATCCGTGGTGGCATCGCAGGTCAGGGTCAATATGGCGTTATCGGTGCTTAACAAACCGTCCCATTTTTCAAAATCCCCGCTCAACCAGGTGATACCGCCATCAATACTCCGGTAGATATTGCCACGGCCAAGATAGCCAGTGGCGGCATATACATGATTCCAATTATCCGGATCCACGCAAATACTGTTCACATAAGGATCGATATAATTCTGAGCTTCTTTTCCCAGTTCGGAGGAACGGCTCACATTGATCCAGCTTGCTCCGCTATTGGACGATTTATAAACACCGCCGCCGTCCGTGCCCACATAAATAATATTGTTAAAGGGCGACGGGGTGATGGCAATAGAGGTGATATGGGTTGTCCGCCCGCCGTTATTTGCTTCCGCCGTGGCAATCATGAATCCTTGAGGCGCAGTATAGCTCCCGCCGGAATGAAGGGTGTTGGTGGCCAGTCCCTCCAGGGTGTTTGCCGTATTGGGAGTGAAAAAACCGCCCGTATTGTATGTCTTAAAGGATATCGCCGTGCCGTTCGGTACGGCGTTTCCGTAGATATCTCCCACATTAGTCGTAATCAGATCAAGCAGATTGGCTTTCCACAGACCGGAAATATTCAAATATTGAGCAAAAATACCGAACTCCTCTCCCACAGGCGGCCCGGCGCTGATAGCAATTTGGGCAGTGACGGTGGAAACGTTCGTATTATAATAATAGACCGCCTTTATGCTGACCGGACCGGACTTGGACCCGCTGCGTAAAATCGTCGAGATTTTACCTCCGGACGTCAATGCAGTTGTGGGCTCAATTGCTTCCCCGCCGTTTGGACCATCCAGAATGGCGAGATCCACACGATATCCGTCTGCTACCGGATTTCCGGAAATATCCTTGACTTCAAATACGATCTGGGAAGTGGACTGCCCCCCCGTTCCTTTAATATTAATAGATGTTGGGTTCGGGTATCCCGCCGCAACCTGAATAAACGCCGGCGGCGGCTGAATATCGATGGTTCCGGCGGCAGTCAGTCCTCCGCCGGAAGTCGCTGTAACAGTGACCGAACCGCCTTTTTGCTTACTCTGGAAAGTAAATACGGCTTTCCCGTTCACACCCGTATTCGCCGGATTGGCGGTGATGATGGAACCCATGCTCAAGTCACTGAGCGCAAGGGTCACGGGAACCCCGGCCTGGGGGACGCCGTTTACATCCAGGACGGTGGCTGTAACTACCGATGTAGCGGCACCCGTCCCCAAAAGGGAATTGGGAATGATGAGTAACTCCACACTGCCGGCCGTATAGACAACATTAATTTCAGCGATGCGGCCTCCGGCTGTCGCCCGGATGGTGGCGGTTCCAGGCGTGATTCCACTGGTCAGAAAGGTAAATGCTTTTCCTGCGGCTGTTGTTGCCGTGGCAGGATTCACCGTTCCGCCGGCGCCACCAATTATTTCAAATGCTACTTCCGTGCCGTCAGGCACATTCCCGCCGCCAACCGCTGTAACAAGCGCCTGAATAATCGCCTGGGAGGTACCGTTAGCCGGCAGGGTCGTTGGGACCGCGCTTAAGGTAATGCTGGCCACGAGTGTGCCGGTGAGTGAAATTGTGCTGGTGCCGATTCTGCCGTTGGTCGTGGTGGCGGTTATATTTGCAATGCCGCCGGTCGGCTGCGAGCTGGGTGCCGTGTATGTCACGGTTGCCTTGCCGTTTTCGGTCACCACGGACAGACTGCTGAGGGTTCCATAATCAACGGACAAAACCAGTGTTGCGCCAGTGACCGGGTTGCCATCGATATCCCGAACTTCGAAGTTGACTATGCTTGTGCTGACGCCGTCAGCGGTCAAATTTTTCGGTACCGGGGTGACTGTTACGGTTTCCGGGGCGCCTGAGCCAAAAGTAATTTCAAGTGTCGCACTGAAACCCGTAGCGGTGTTTGTGGCGGTTACCAAAGCAGTTCCTGCTGTATCGGCGGCCCTCAAAATGGTATCTGCGATACCAAAAGCATCCGTTACGACCGGGGTTGTTAGAATGGCGCCAGCGGTGGTGGTAAAGGCTATGGAAACCCCGACTGCCGGATTGCCATTGGCATCTGTGACGGTGGCACGTAAATTGGTCGTGCTGGTTCCATCCGCCGGCAAGGCATCCAGGCTGGTGGTTAATTCAATGGAACCCAACGGTGCCGCAGCCACTTCCACGCAGGTGGTGTCTGTCTTCGCACTGTCACTTGCCAAGACTACGCGGATACGGTCCCCGGAACAGGCGCAGACTCCGCAAAGATCTTCCGTATTGATACCTGCAGTATAAATGACCGTAGCGCGACCGTTTGTATCGGTTGTCCCTTGAATGGCGGAAAGGGTCGCATTCGTATTATTTTCATAAATATCAAAATACAGGACTTCATTTGGAACTGGCGCACCGGTGGCGTCCCGGAGTTCAGCGATGACGGTCGCTTGTTTTCCGGGCTGAACGGTTTGGGGCATTGCGATAAGCGAAACGCCGTTGGCCTTAAGGGAAGTGAAGCGCACATCAGCCTTGCCCCAGAATCCATTGGCGTTGGCGGTTACGGTGGCAGTTCCCCAAGTGGTTCCAGCTTTCAGCATCACGTCCGCGATGCCGTTGGCATCAGTTTTTTTCTGCTGGCTGCTGAGACTCCCCAAAGTGGTTGAAAAATCCACTGTGATTCCCTGTGCCGGAGCACCATTATAATCCAGCACCGTGGCCCGGATAAGAACAGAGGACATTCCGTCAGCCTTAATTTCTTCCGCACCAGCGATAACGGTGATAGCTCCCACGATGGTGGCGGTTTCATCCACCACCACGGTGACGGTTTTGCTGACCCCGTTGTTCACCCTGGCCGTAATTTCAAGATTTCCCGGGCCATAGGCAATGGCCGCAGTCCAGTCAAACCGGAACACGCCATCTTCCGCCTGATCCGGAGTCAGTTCTGCAGAATCAATCACATCGGTTCCGCCAGCTTTTCTGACCTGAAGCATGAGGCGCTGGTCGTCAATCCGGTTATCATACTGATCCTGAACAATGGCGGCGGTGCTGAATGCACCATTGGGCGGCACAATATCCGGGAACGCGTACATTAAAATATGATGTGCCGGGCCGGGGATAAGTTCTACGGACACCTGCGCGATAAATCCGTCGCACTCACCCTCTACAGTAACAGGGCCCGCGATGGTTGTTGCCTGTAGCATGGCTTCTGCCAGACCGATTTCACTGGTGATGGCGCTGGCAGATGACAATGTGCCAGCAGTTGTCGTAAAATTCACGGTTTTCCCAATGGCTGGGTTGCCGTCGATATCCGTCACAACCGCCCGGATTTTCACTTTCCCCTTGCCGTCAGCCACTAATGAAGCGGAACCCGCTGTCACATCAATCCCGCCGATGACTGTGGCCCCTGGATCGACAACGATGGTTGTAGTTGTTTTCATGCCAAGATCACTGGACAGAGCGGCTTGAATGATATCCGCCCCCGGATCTTTTCCGGCGGTGTATGTCACCTGGGCTTCACCGTTCACGTTGGTGACACTGCTCAAGGAGTTCAGCGTTCCTTCGCTGGCGTTGATGATTTCCGAAAAAACAACGGTTTGTCCTTCTACAGGATTGCCGTTGCTATCTTTAATTTTGGCAAATAAATTCGTGGTACCATTGGGCCTGATGGTGGAAGGAGCTGCCCGC
The DNA here is from genome assembly GCA_003599885.1 of Desulfobacteraceae bacterium. Taxonomy (GTDB): domain Bacteria; phylum Desulfobacterota; class Desulfobacteria; order Desulfobacterales; family Desulfosalsimonadaceae; genus SURF-3. Next base: position 40,326 of record QZKW01000003.1, read on the forward strand.
AATGATATGGAGCTGGGTTCATCAGCGGTAAAAATCACGGATGCAGACGCATTCAGTCCATTAAGCGAAGCCAGAATACTAGCTGTTCCGATGGTTGTTCCACTCATCAGCATAACAGTCGCTTCACCGTCCACATCAGTTATTGCCGAAGAGTGTCGATTGATAATTCCCGGCAACGGGTTGGCCACAATAAATTGCCCCAGTGTCGTTTTAAAGTTCACTGTGGCCCCTTCTTCCGGATTCCCCAAGGCATCATTTACCGTTGCGATAATAGATACCTGGCTTTTGCCATCTGCGGTGATGGAGGCGCTGCCGGTGCGCAGAGTAATGGTGCCGACTTTGTGCGGGTCAAAAAATTTAATTTCAACTTTTTGCCTGATATTGTTGGCTTCCACCCATACTTCAGCATTGCCTGGGATTTCTTCGGCGGTCAACTGGGCGATTACCGTGCCCGTATCATCTGCTGTCTTGGTTCTGTATTCTTTTGAACCGTTTCTGAATGTTCCCAGATTGGTGTTAAAAACGACTGATGTCTGCTGGTACACAGGCGCCCCGACAGAATCGGTTAAAACAGCGGTGATTGCCGTTGATGACTTACCGTCAGCTGCCAGTGTGGTGGCGCCTGTGTTCAGACTGATAGAGGCGGTTACACCAGGTCCGCCTGAGCCGCCGGGTGTTCCGGACTCACCGCATCCAACAAGTAAAAATGCAAGAAAACTTATAAACATCATTTGGAAAGTCATCTTTGCATACGCGTATCTCATGAAGAAATCCTTTCAAGTCATTATGTGGGGCAACTCTATCTGTATTTTTAGTTTTCGACTTTTATAATATCCCGCTGCTCAAGCTGGACGATTTTGGGCGTCAGGAAAATCAGCATCTCCTGCTTGGAATTGTCGGTGGTTTCGGTTTTAAACAACCAGCCGATAATTGGAATGTCTTTTAAAATGGGGAACCCGGTTTCCCCGTTTTTCACATCACTTTTAACCACACCGCCGATGACGATGGTTTCCCCGTCATTCACCAGCAGTTCGGTTTCAGCTTCATTGATTGAGGTGATGGGATCTCCCAATGGAGAAAAATCAACGATATCATTCTTGGTGGTTTTAATCTTCATGGATACGCGTTGATCGGGTGTGACAAGGGGCGTTACTTCCAGAGACAAATCCACATCCTGAAATTCTGTGTTAATCTGACCATTTTCGTCGACAGTCTGATAGGGGACTCTCAAACCCTGACGAATGATGGCTTTTTTGTTGTCAAGAGTCAGAATTTTGGGAGATGAAATAATTTTACCATTGCCTTCTTCCTCCATGGCCTTGAGTGCAGCATCTAAAACAATAGGTGTGCCCCATGCATTCAGGCGGGTAAAATTAAAATCAATAATTCCTTCACCTGCTCCGGCATTCTCAGCTTTATACTGGGTATTCATGGCCGCATGGTAAGAATACATGCCGTCAAGACTGTCATTATAGATATCTTCGCCGTTGGCGCTCCAGGACATGCCGATTTCCCGGTTAAACGTGTCGTTGATTTCAACAATCCTGGCTTCAATGAGCACCTGGGGAGTGACCCGGTCTATCTCGTTGATGATTGCCTTTACTTTGCCGAGTATCGCACGGGTATCGGTAATGATGATCTGATTGTTCCGGGAATCAATGGTCATTGAACCCCGATCTTTTGTTAAAACGCCCTTAATATTTGGCGCTATTTCTTTTTCAGCGTTGGCATAATTGATGAGCATATATTCCGTAACCAGAGGTTCCAGTGTTTTTTCCTGTTCAATCCGTGCCTGGATCGCCTTCATTTTTTCCTGAAGCGCCTCCTGTTCTTTTTGTAATGTGGCAGTTTTTGCGATACGGATAATATCTTCGTGCTCCACCTTACCGAGCTGGTTCATCTTAAGGATCAAATCCAGAACCTGATCCCAGGGCACGGGTTTTTCCAGTGAAATGGTGACTTCCCCGGTGACATCTTTATCCACTGCGTAATTTTTACCACTGACCTGCTGTAAAATCTTGAACACGTTTTTGATGTCGGTTTGATAAAAATCAAGAGCAATTTTCTGACCGGTATATTGTTTTTTCTCTTCTAATTCATCGGAATATCTATTGTCAGGCGTTGCCTGCCCTTGTGGCTGGACCTGAGATATTGTCGTGAGTTGCTGGGGCTGGGGTTCGGTTGCGGGCGGATTTTCATTTAACGCCTGTTGCCAGGAAGGCATGCTGGCGGAATCCAACGGTCTCGGGCCGATGGATGAAGCGTCAAAATAAAGGGTCAATTGATTGTTTTCCTGAACCGGGCGGTAGGGAACCCACTCGCGAAGTTCTATGATGATATCTGTTGCATTGACCGTATCTCTTGCCTGAACCGGACTGATGCGGTCAATTGCGCTTTCAAAGCGGGTGGTGATGAGGGGGCGGTCGCGGCGGAATTCCGGCAGGCGGGTATTGAACAGCCTGACTTTTAATGTACGATCCCCAATTTTTTGAACGTCAAAAGCCACCGGATAGGTGGTTCCAAGAATAACCAGAGATTTCCCATCTTCCTGTCCTGAAAAATCAATCCGTTCGACGGAGGATGGTTTGCCTGAGACTTTCTGAGATATTCCTTGCGCGACCGCCGGGTTGGACGCATCTTTTTCAGGCGCACTTACGAGCATTGGTTTTACCGGCATCGCAGCACCCTGTGCCGCATCATCAGCGGCGGAGATCTCTTCTTCATGGGCAAAAACAATTTCCAGATCAGAGCCGTTTTTTATCACTTCATAGGGGAGATCCAGGTTCAGACCGATTTCCAGACGCACATTCTTCTGATCCGGAGAGAGCGACGGAGTGATGCGCCGGATAGTCCGGTTGTCCGGGGTGTATTCGGAGGCCAGCTCGCCGAGTGATGTTTCCGGGAACAACAGGATCACTCCCAGCGGATCAAGCTGTTTGGCCGACGAATACGTGAGGTCATCGGACGCTTTGATGATCACCGTATCCGCCCTTGCTGTCGCCACAGTTTGAATGGCAGTGATGGTCTTACCGACCGCCTGGGTCTCTTGATCCATCGGCGCTTCTTTGTCCGCCGGTGCAGAAGCACAACCTGCGGCAACCATTAATAATAGGAGCGCCAGAATTAACATGCCAAGCGACCGACCGAATTTTCTTTCCCATATCATGTGACTACAATCATACATGTTTTGCTCTCCAGGTTATTGCTGAAGTTTCAATTCTCTCTCAAGTACGGTTATTTTTCCAAAAACATCCAGAGCTTTTTCAGAAACCATGATCCGGTCTTTTAATATTTTGGAAACTTGACCACCTTTATTGCCGATATATGTGCCTTCATCAATGATGTATCCTTTGCCGGAAACCTCCTGCACCAGCGCCCGGGTTTTGCCTTGCGCCCGGAGTATCCCGGTTAATTTTAATTGAGCGAGATCAATTTTTTCAAGGGGGGTCCGGGGTTCGCGCCGATTCAATTCCGCCTGCATATCAGCCGGGACGACGGGTTCCGGCTCGTGGAGAAACGGTTCAAAGGGATCAATGCGGCCTTTCCGGGAGTAAAATCTTTCTTTGCTGCCCAGCAGGGAAGCAAACTCCGATTTGATTGCCGTCTCAGACATTTGATCCGCTGGCTGATCCGGAGTCTTATCCGTAACCGTCGTTGAAACTGTCTCATCCGGCGTCGTAATCCTTGTGTCGCCGGTTGCAGAAATTGACGGATCAGCTACCGGAACCCCAGGTTTACCCATATCCTGAATGCCGGTTGCGGGAATCGCAACACCGGTTCCAGAAACTGCCGGTCGCACAATTTTGACACGGCTGCTGAGATACATCTTTTCTTTCGATGCATCTGCGCGCTGAACCGGACCGATGAGGCATGCAATCAACAACCAGATGACGATGCTGCAATAAATTTTACCCATAATTTATCTCATTTTTTGGTTTTTTTCGCGTTGGATTTTTTGCCCTTCTTGCCTTTAGCATCTTCTTCTGTGGCTTCAGGCATAACTTCTACAAACTTATAGGTTTCAGCCGTGCAGGAAATAAAAAGGGTCCCTTCCTCCTCGCTTCCAGCTTTTCCCTTTCCTTTCCCTTTTATTGTTACCTTGCTTTTTATGCTTTTAGCGTCAGAATTGATTTCAAATTTATTTATATTTACAATTCGGGGCATTCCTGCCAGCTGATCAAAAAACATGCCCAAATCGTGATAAGAGCCGGACAATTGCATGGTGATCGGCAGTTCCGCATAAAAGTCCTTCAACACTTCGGCTTCGGGCTTAAAAAGTAAAAATTCAAGGCCTGCCTCGTTTCCAACCATAGAAATACTGGTCAACAACGAAGGAACCTCATCTTTTTCCGGAAGGGCCTTCGCGGCAATATTGAATTTTGCCTGGGCATCCTCCATTTTTTTCTTGTACTCGGCATACTGGTCAGCGTTTTTCTTGGTTTCTTTCAGCGTCTTTTCCTGCTCGACAATGTCTTTTTGTAATTTCGAGATTTGTTCGAAGTTCGGCATGTACAGAAAATATACAAATCCGCCTACAATTACGGCCACCAGCAAGCAGGAAAGCAGTATTCTCTGGATTTTAGTCAGATCGCTGATTTTTTGTATCAGCGGCTCAAGCGAGTTTAATGAAATATCCAGCTTTTTATTTTCATTTTTCATTTCTTTTTTGGCCCCTTCTTCGCCTTCTTCGAGTCCTTGGCCTGGTCAGCAGCGTCAGCAGCCGGCGCAACCGGTTGCGCTACCTTTTTGGTGCATGCAATCACAAACTGTTTCATATCGACATTATACTGATTCACCTGCATGGAACTTGTCAAAGAAACTGTCGGAAACAGTCCTGACCGTTCCAGACGAAGCATGAACACCGCAATGGTTTCATTGTCAAGGGCCATTCCTTCCAGGGATAAGCTGCTTTTATCAGAGGTGAGCCGGGTAAGCTGCATACGTCCCGGAACAATCATTTCTGTTAATTTTGCAAGCAATATCGGCTGCTTATTACGATCTTCCTTAAGAAGAGAAACCACCTCAATCTGCTTGTTGAGTGTGTCGAGTTTTTTCTTGATGTCTTCAACCTGTTTGGCTTTTGCTTCATAAACAGCGACTTCTTTTTTAAGCCGCTCCAAATCATTGGCCAAGTCTCCTTTTTTCGAGCTCAAATATCCGTTAAAAACAACAAGCACAATAACCAGCAGGATAAAAGATAATGCAAAAACAGACACCTGCTTGCGAACATTCTCTTTGGATCTGGCTGCCCGATAGGGTAATAAATTTATGCGTATCATTTGTCATCCACTTTTCTGATTGCAAGCCCCATTGAGATAGCGGCCTGAGGCGCTATCTGTTTCATATAAGCAGAATCCAGTTGATCATCTGTTATAATGTTTACACGCTCAAATGGATTGATCGTTTTGACGTTAATCGATGATTGCATAGCCAGCAAGTCCCTGAATTCTTTGATATTGGCAGCGCCGCCACTGAGAAATATCTGTTTGATATGATCCTCGGGGTTTGTAGAGTAGAAAAAATCAAGTGCGCGCCGGATTTCATCGCACCAGTCGGACACACTGGCGGACCTGATCCCATTCAGTTCCTCCACCGATACTTTCTGCGTCTTATGAGTTAATGAGATAACCTCAGCTTCTGCCAGCGAGCAGTTGGCAATGGAAGCAATTTTCTGGTGGATCTGGTTGCAGCCCAGAGACACATCCCGCATAAAAACGGATGTCTTGCCTTTTAAAATATTAACAGATGTCTTACTGGCTCCTACATCTATGAGTGCAATGTTTTCTCCATTGACATCATTATTAATCTCATAAATATTTTGCAGGGCGAACGCGTCAATATCAATAATGCATAAATTCAAGCCGGCCATGTCGATAAGGTTGATATAGTCATTCACCATATCTTTCTTGGCGGCGACCAGCAAAACGTTCATTTGGTTCGGGTTATGTTCAGTTTCCCCCAGAATTTGAAAATCCAGGTTCACATCGTTAATATCAAAAGGAATGTACTGTTCTGCTTCGAAATTGATGGATTCATAGAGTTGCTCGGCCGGCATATTCTGTAAAACGATATTTTTTACAATCACCGAATACCCGCCAATGGATACCGCCACATTTTTTAATTTAAAATTATAATTCTTATAAAGCTGGCGAATGGCACCCGCCACAGCTTGAGGGTCTTTGATGACGCCCTCGTCAATGGCCCCGTGTTCAATGTCAATCACCCCGAATTTTTTCAGGGACCATCCTTTCTTGGTTTCTTCAACCTCGGCGGCCTTGATGTTACGGGATCCGATATCCAGCCCGACAACCTGATTTTTGGGTCCAAATAGCATAATTTTAAAATCCACTGTTGATAGGAATAAATTGATGACCGAAGGACAATCTTTCAGACAATATAATACCCTGAAAGGTCAAAATATCCTCGCCTGAAGGATTACTTATTGAGATATTGTTTACTAAAAGAAGCGAGATAAAAAAACAACAGACAATGATGGCAATGCATCCAACCTGCCATTTAATATCGATAAGAATGGCTTTTTGATTCAAGGTAATCACCTATGCAGCCGGATAAACACAGCCTTTATTTTCAGATATTAAGGCCCGGAAAAAAAGCTAAATCAAGTGGTGGTCGACTGGTGAACCAAAGCGTATCGTTCTCAAACGGCTTTAATCCTTACGCTAAATTGTTGTTATGTCAAGGGAATTATACATAAAAATATTAATACGTGTTATATTGCGATATGTAATGCATTGTAAACACTATATCTTGTGTTCTGGTCTTCCCAAACTGAGCCTAATTCTTCGTTAGGCATCCTGATTATCATTATATTGACGAGTGGCATATTTCATCTTCCCGGTCATCTGTCTGAAGAGTGAAGAAAAGATCCACGATCCGTGGATCGAACTGGGAACCCTTTCCCGAACTGATAATTTTCAGCGCCTCAGCCTTTGGCATTTCTTTTCTGTATGCCCGGGTGGATATCAAGGCGTCATAGACATCTGCCACCGAGAGAATTCTGGAGAGCAGAGGAATATCCTCTCCTTTCAACCCATCCGGATATCCCGAGCCATCCATCCGCTCATGATGATGGCGAACAATTTTCTTTTCCCTTTCCCATAGCCCGAGTTGGCCGATAATATTTTCACCGATCAGAGGGTGTTCCTTTATTTTTTCAAATTCCACATCTGTCAGCCGGCCCGTTTTCAACAAAATATCATCCCGGATCCCTATTTTACCAATATCGTGCAAGCGTCCGGCAAAATCCAGCACATTAATTTCTTCTTTTGAACACCCGTATGCTTTTGCAAGTAGAATGGCCGTATCTTTCACCCGGCTGGAATGCTCTTTGGTATAGGCATCCCGGGCTTCCACAGCCTTGACCAGAGCGGAAAGCGTGGAAAATAAATTTTCATAAAGATTATCATACAAGGCGATATTTTCAACCATATAGGCTGCCTGGTGAACCATAAAAGACAGATAGTACAGATCTTTTTCAGTAAAAAGCGGATTGTTTTTTGTTTTAACGGCAACCAGAACGCCAAATACCTTGTCCCGGATTTTCAACGGAACCCCCATGAAAGAGCGGACATGACGCGATAGTTGGGCCGCCGTGTCGGCAATAATCAAGGGCGTTTCATCACGAGCGATGTCGTTGATCAGGTTATTAAAAGCGAGGGGCATCAGGCCGTTCTTTCCCACCGATTCCGCAGAACCCTCTTCATTGCTGTCAAAAGCAAGGTCTTCCGGCATTTCCCGATCCACCCGCGCCAGCTCAAACGGCGCATGAAACGAGTCGCTGACAGCATAAAACATTGCCCGATCCGCCGGAGTAATCAACGTCGCCATTTCCACAATATGATGCAGAATCTCCGACCCGGTATTTATGGACATCAATTCAGACATAATCCGGTTTAAAACACGCAGCTCATCAACTTTATAAATAAGTTCACGGTTAAGCGCCTCTATTTTTTTCTGACTTTCCAGTTCTTTGTTGAGCAGGATGTTTTTGATGAAAAGTGCCCGTTCCCGTAGAATGCGCTGAAGACAAAGCGTCATTTGCTCCAGGTTCACCGGCTTGATCAGAAAATCAACCACCCCGTTTTTTAGCGTATGGAGGGTGTTGTCCAGCGAAGGGTACCCTGTCATGATGACAACAGGCAGGGTATTGTCCCGGCTTCTCAAGTATTCGGCAAGTTCAAGGCCGTCCATTTCAGGCATATTGATGTCTGTAAAACAACAGTCGATGACATTGTCGCCACTCTCAATGACTTTGACTGCTTCTTTGCCATTGCCCGCAGTCAAGACCCGATACCCGAGATTTTGAAAATGCTCGGTGGCTATTTCGAGTATGGCTTCCTCATCATCCACAAACAAAATGGTTTTTTGTGATTCTTGTTCAAACATTACGGTTTAGGCATCCGCTACCTGGGGAAGAGGGTTGTTGAGACTATCTTTCGTTTGTCAAACTTTGGTTCTCTGGAGCAACCAGTGTTTTTATAAAGCCAGCGTTGTTCATCCGCTGGGTTTATAAAATCCATAATTTGTGGGATTTTGTCAAGTTTAATGACACCAGTTCCCGGTATGCTCTTGAAAACCATCTCAATTCGGAGTATCGTGTTCGAGATTTTATGACTTGAATCTTAAAATAAACTTAATAAATCAAGGAGATACTCTCTATGCCGATGTCGGATAATTTCAAAAAAAGATTGTTTCCGGTATTACAGGACATCGTCGCACACTTTGGAACCCCTTTTCACCTCTATGATGAAGCCGGAATTGTCGAAACCGGCCACGCACTGAAGGAAGCGTTTTCCGCGAGCCCCGGGTTTATGGAATATTATGCCGTAAAAGCCTTGCCCAATCCGACGATTATGACCATAATGAAAAACTTGGAGTTCGGGTTTGATTGCAGCTCAGTAGCTGAGCTTTGCCTCTGCCGAAGCCTGGGGGCCACAGGCGAAGATATTATTTTTACATCCAACAACACCACAACAGAGGATTTTTCAGCAGCGTTTTCTGATGGCGGATGCATCATCAATCTGGATGATGTTTCCCTGATCCCAAAACTTCCCCGTGTTCCCGAACTGATCTGCTTTCGCTATAATCCGGGATCCCGCCGTACAGGCAACGCCATTATCGGGAACCCGGTCGAGGCCAAATACGGGGTCAGTCACAATCAGATTATCGACGCCTATCGCCGGATGAAACAAATGGGAACCACCCGCTTTGGTCTGCATACCATGCTGGCATCCAATGAACGCAATCACACCTATATGGTTGAAACGGCTCACATGCTGCTGGATCTGGCCCAATGGATATCCGCTGAACTTGATATCCGGTTTGAATTTATAAATATCGGCGGTGGCCTTGGCATTCCTTACCGGCCAGAGGATCTCCCCCTCGACCTGGCGGCCATGGCGAAGGAAATAAATGATCTGTTTACCATGTTTAAAGAAAAAAACAGTTATACGCCGAAATTATGCATGGAAAGCGGTCGGTACATAACCGGCCCCCATGGGGTTCTGGTAACCCAGGCTATTAATTATAAGGATATATACCGGAAATATATCGGTGTGGACGCCTGCATGTCCGCCCTGATGCGGCCGGGAATTTATGGCGCCTATCACCATATTGACGTGCTGGGTAAAGATCCGGAAAAATCTCCACTGGAAAAGATTGATGTGGTAGGTTCCCTTTGCGAAAACAATGATAAATTCGCTGTGGATAGAATCTTACCGAAAATCGACATGGGGGACATCTTAGTCATTCAGGATACCGGCGCCCACGGGCATGCCATGGGTTTCAACTACAACGGGAAACTAAGGCCCCAGGAATTATTGCTAAACAAAAACGGATCGGTGGAGCGGATACGGAGAGCAGAAACCCTGGAGGATTATTTCGCCACATTGACCTTCCAGAAAGATACGCTGATCATTTAAAAAAGGTGAGGGGTGAACTGCATAGCGGCCCACCCCTCACCTTTGACAAAACAGCCAACTAAATTATAACATTTTAAATTTATTAATAAATAACAAGCCCATCCTTTATCCGATCGATAGCCCAAAGTCTTCCAGATCCAGATGGTCCTCTATGGAAATAATCTGGGACAGCATGTCCCGCATCTCTTTGGGAACGATATCTTCATACTGTTTAAAATTTTCCATAAATTCAGACACCAGACGGATGGCGCGCAATTCATATTCGCCGGCGTCTTCTGCGGACTCTCTTGGACTTAACAATTGCGCGGGAACCGCATCCCCCGGACATGTTTTGGGGATTTCAAACTGGAAAACCGGATCGGTTTCAAACGCTACTTTGGCGAGTTCTCCGGAGATTGCAGCACGGATCAGCGCCCTTGAATACTCGATTTTTATCCGGTCACATTTAAAGCTAGGCTCACCGCTCCAGCCGGTGTTGACCAGCCAGCAATGGATGTTGTATTTCATGATGTTTTCCATCAATCGTTTGGCATAGGCGTATGCGGGCAATGCAATCATGGTGTCGCCAAAAGCCACGCTGAACATGACCTGGGGTTCAAAATCTCCAGCAGCCGTCTGATTGAATTTTGACGTATAGGCAGATAGAAACGCATACACCGCCTGCTCTGGCGTCAACCGGGCGATAGGGGGAAGAACGCCGTAGGCGTCACAGGTCAGAAGAAAAATATTTTTGGGATGTGTAAATATCGTTTCCCGGCTGGCTATGGGAATATGGGAAAGGGGATATACGCACCGGGTGTTTTCCGTCAGACTGTCGTTGTTCAAATCCACTCGGCGGGTCGTTTTTTCAATACTGACATTTTCCAGAATGGAGCCGAATTTCCGGGTGCATTCATAAATAAAGGGCTGCTTTTCTTTGGCAATGTTCATCACACGGGCGTAGCCGCCCCGTTCCAGATTAAACAAACCTTTATCGCTCCATCCATGGGCATGGTCCCCGATCAGACGTCTTTCGGGATCCATGGCGAGAGTGGTTTTACCGGTTTCCTCACGACCCAGGAACAGGGCAACATCTCCCTCCGGCCCAACATTGGCCGAACAGCGCATGCAAAATACCGATTCCGGCATGAGGTAGGTGGCCAGGGTGAAGACCGCCTGCCGGAGTTCGCCGGCATAACTGGATCCCCCGATCAATACCACTTTCCGGCTCAGGTTGACGATCACAAATGATGATGAACGGGTGCCGTCAACTTCCGGAATCGCCGTAAATCCGGGGATGTGTATAATGGTAAACCCCGGGGTGAAGGATTTCAAAGAATCCGGGCCATCCACCTGGAAAAACATATTACGAACAAACAAACTGTGCCATGCGGTTTCCGTAATGATCCGGATCGGCATTTGGGATTCGTGATCGCTGCCCACAAGGCAGTCCTGAACATAGGCTTCCTTATTATGCATGTAAGCCATCATGCGGTAAAACAATGTGTTGAAATGGCTTTCGGACAAAGCGTTTTTTTCATCGCTCCAAAAAACTTTTTCTTCGCTATAAGCGTCTTTAACAATGAACTTATCTTCCGGTGCCACTTCGGCGTATTGCCCCGTGCGGACAACCACAGGACCCAAGTGGGCAATCTGCCCTTCCCGGTTGGTCACGATTTTTTCATACAGCAGCGAGGTCGGCAAATTCCGGTATATCTGGCTTAAGTTCTTCTCGAAATATTCAAGGCTCAGGGTGTCAACCATGATGTCTCCTTTTTATCTTCAATCAGTTAAAAACAAACCAAAGGGCTATATGCTTTTGGTGGACGTCAGGGCATATATCACCAGCTTTTGCATCATTTTTTCTTTGGCTGAGGCGGGTTTATCCAGATTTAACCGTTCCAGATACGGCTTTGCCTTTTCAGGAACCGCACGGATCGTCATGGCCTTGCCCAAACTGGATACCTTGGACAATCCCTCCGTCATCTGTGCCTTCAGCCATTTCAGGGATTTGCCGATCACCAGTTCTTCCGGCGTAAAATCCGTGCCAAACGGGAAAGGCTCAAAAAATCCTTTTGCCTTGTACGACGCCATATCATCTTCCAGGCGCTGGGGATAATTGTTTCTGAACTGGTCAGGAATGGTGTAACTCTCTGGTATTTTCCGCGCTTTTTTAGCCTGCTCCAGCAGTCCGTCCTGGAATCTTGAATCCGTTATATTCAATAGCTGGGCGATAATTTCCTTATCCATTTTCCCGCGCAGGTCCGCAATCCCGTATTCTGTGATAACAAAATCCCGTAAATGTCTCGGAATTGTAATGTGCCCGTAGTTAAAGACAATATTGGACGCTGCCGATTTTCCGGCCCCGCGCAACCCTTTACACATCAGGATAGACCGGCCGTCGGGAAGGGCGTGGGCCTGGGACACAAAATTATACTGTCCGCCGACCCCGCTGACCACCTGGCCGTTTTCCAGACCGTCCGAAACCACGGCTCCGGAAAGAGTCACCATCAGACAGGCGTTGACGAACCGGCCATGGCGTCTCTGGAGACCTTTCAGCTCTTCACTGTAGTATGAATTGTTACCGTACAACTGATTGACATTCAGCACACTGGTCATATAAATCTGCTGGCGCTCTTCCTCACTCATATCGTTTAGCGTTTGATACAAGCTTTCCGGCCCCAGGAAAAAACCGCCGTGGATTAAAATGGCTTTTTTCAGAGTTGTTCCCAGGCAGTGCGAAGCCACATCTCTCATAGTTTTGGCGTCGCTTAAATCAGCAGGGATTTCTGCTTTGCCGGTTTTAATAACCCCGTTTTCAAACGTCAGGCCCTGTTTAAAAATACCGTATTCCGTCAGGAAATCAAAATCCTGAGGCGTCAGAACCGGCTTGACCGCCCCGGCTTCGAGAAGGAGCTCAAGTGTTTTGGGGGTCACTTTTTCCGTGATTTTCTTTTCATTGACCAGCCGCTGAATATGGACATTGTTGTAGGTTTTCCGCTTTACCACACCGCAGTTGAGCAGGTACAGATATCCGTCGACCAGCATTTCGGTGGAACCGGTGATGCCCTCGTCAAAGGTAGAGGTACCGCCGAAGCGGTCAATCACATTGCCGAATTTGGACACTATGCCGGTATCGTTTAAAAATTTACGGTATTCCGCATTTTGCGTATGACGCATGCGAAGTCCGTAACACAAGGCGTCACCCAGCGAGCCGATACCGATCTGAAGGGTGCCGCCATCCTTGATCATGGCGCTGGCATGCATACCGATCATATAATCCGATGTGGTGATCGACATTTTGGGGGCCCCGAACAAACGGGTAGAATATTTCGGCGCATCGATCACCGCATCAAACACTTCCGGTTTCACCACTGCATCCCCGTACATAAAAGGAAGGTTCTGATTAATTTGGGCGACAACAGCAATTTTCCGGCCTTCATTTTTCTCGAGGGCACGCATGGCCGGCACGATATCCAGAGATACTTCGGGATTGCAGCTCATGCTGTAAAATGTTTCACCGTTGATTTCTTTTTTACTGACAATCTGGGCCACTACATTGATCCCCGCATCAATGGAGTCCCGCCAGGCGTGGGTGTAGTTTGAGCTGATATAGTTCATCTGGGCAGTGTCGACATTAATATAAGACCCTGCTTTCGCATAGAATTCCCTGAGTTCAAAATTTTCAGGCAGTTGGCCTTTGCGCAAGTCCAGCATGTACTCCAGCTCCACATAGCCGCTGAACTTTCTTTCCACAAACGGGCCCAGAAATTTTTGTTCCAGATCACTGGCGCCTTTGGGCTTTTCAAGGGAAAGGGCGGTGCAGAAAACGAGTTGAATGGATGGATCTTCCTTGGCCCTTCGGTATAACGCATTGGCGAACTGATTGGGCTTTCCCAGACCCAGCGGCATGCCGAAAACAATTTTTTTCCCCACCTTGCGAATGACATCATCCACGCATTTTTCCACATCCTGATAAAAGACAGGCTTTTTCACTTCCATGTTTTATCCTCCGGAACCCATGCTCACAAAAAAATTAATATCATGTTGACCGTCAACCGTGTTTACAAAAACACGCGTTGTTCTGACTCACCGCGTACCATTCAGGGCGAAACGAATAACGCCCTGAAACAATAATATATATGCTTAAAATTACGTGTAACGCTGGAATAAAATTTTGATGGAACCAAAGACTGATTCACCGGACACCGTCTGAAGAAATACCGGGCATGTAACGATGCTTGAGAACAATAAAAGTCATTAATTCAGAAAAAAGTCAATAGGATTTCTTTTTTTTGATCCTCGGGTTATTGACAAGGGAGGGTCTCGCAAACAATTCAGGGGCGGAGGAAGGAGAGTGGAAAGGCTCTCCTTCCTTGCGATAAATTTTATAAGCCCGTTTCAGCAAGGCTCTCAATTAATTGTTTTTGCTTTTTGTCTAAATGAACAGGCATTTCAACGTGAATTTCCACATATAAATTCCCCGATCCAGAGCCTTTCATGTGAGGGATACCGTTACCGGCAAGCCGCATCTTGCTTTTATGCTTTGTCCCCGGCGGTATTTTCAGACTGAGCTGCTTACCATCCAGGGTCGGAACCGATATCTGGGTGCCCAACAGCGCCTCGGTTAATTTTATTTCACGGTTTAAATACAGATCAAATTCTTTATGCCTGAATGTCGGGTCATCCACGACCTTTGATTTAATAAACAGGTCGCCTGCCGGTCCACCATAAGGGCTCGGTTGCCCGCGCCCGGCAAACCGCAGTTTTTTCCCGGTAATCATGCCTTTGGGGATTTTTACGGTTAACGTCTCCGTGCCGCCGTCCGGGTTTTGAAGGGACAGGGTTTTAGATGTCCCGTTTGCTATTTCATACAGGGTCAGTGAAATTTCGTATTCCACATCCGATCCTTTAACCGGCGCGGATGGCTGCTGCCTTCCCCCGCCAAAATTAAACGCGGACTCAGGATTGAAAGAAAACCTCCGTCCGCCTCCGCCCGTTTTTCTGCCGCCGGAAAAAAACGAACCGCCCCCAAAACCAAATTCCTTCAAAATATCTTCAATATTGGAGCCCCGGAATATATCTTCCTGGGAAAAATTCTGCTGAAAGCTTTCAGAACCGTAAGTGTCGTATTGTTTCCGTTTTTCCGCATCACTCAAGACGGCATAGGCTTCGCTGATCTCTTTGAATTTATCTTCAGCCGCCTTGTTTCCCTTGGAATGATCCGGATGGTATTTCATGGCGAGCTTGCGGTAGGCTTTTTTGATTTCATCCGCACTGGCGGTTTTATCCACGCCGAGACTTTTATAATAATCTTTTTGGGCCATTTTTCAATTACCTTGCTGTTTGTCCTGTCCTTGTCATAAACTTTTTAATTAATTCAATAAAATATTAAGACAGATGGGTGTAAAGTCAACAGCCATTGCTAAGGGCCGGTTTCATTTTCATGGATTTTATGGTGATCATAAGAACCGACAACGCCGTCGGCGTCATCCCGTCAATCCGCGAGGCCTGTCCGATAGATAGCGGCCTGACCCTGGATAGTTTTTCCTTTAATTCATTGGATAGACCATGTACGGCGCTATAGTCAAACTCTCCAGGAATTTTTCGATCTTCCAGCGCATTAAATTTTTCGATTTCCTTGAGCTGTTTTTGAATATACCCTTCATACTTCACATCAATCTCAACCTGCCGGGCAACCCGCTGGTCCAGAATGGTTTCGCTGGGGGCGAAGGTGCGGACAATATTGTAATCCAGCTCTGTTCGTTTGAGCAGTTGATCCATATGTGTGCCGTTATCGATGGGCGCGGAATGATGGTCCTGCAAATAAAGATTCACCATGGCAGTGGGTTTGACCACCGTTTTTTGGATTCTCCGGGTTTCATCCTGGATTTGCTGGCGCCTTTCCTGAACATCTTTTAAAATATCTGCATCAATGAGCCCGAGTGCGTGTCCGGTTTCCGTTAATCGCAGGTCTGCATTATCTTCCCGGAGCATCAGCCGGTATTCCGCCCGTGAGGTGAACATCCGGTAGGGCTCTGTGGTTCCCCGGGTAACCAGGTCATCGATCATGACCCCCATGTATGCCTGGGCTCTGTCCAGTATAAATGCCGGTCGGCCGCATACTTTGCAGGCCGCGTTAATGCCCGCCCACAATCCCTGGGCAGCGGCTTCCTCATAACCGGAGGT
The DNA here is from genome assembly GCA_003599885.1 of Desulfobacteraceae bacterium. Lineage (GTDB taxonomy): Bacteria > Desulfobacterota > Desulfobacteria > Desulfobacterales > Desulfosalsimonadaceae > SURF-3. The sequence continues at coordinate 56,435 of QZKW01000003.1, forward strand.
CCCGTTAATCTGTCCGGCCATATAAAGCCCTGAGATTTTTTTTGTTTCAAGGGCTGGGGTGAGCTGTAAGGGATTGACGTAATCATATTCAATGGCATAAGCCGGGCGCATGATTTCTGCGGATTCAAGGCCTTCAATGGAACGAACCACTTCAAGCTGAATTTCAACAGGTAAGCTGTTGCCCAAGCCGCTGGCGTAGATTTCATCCGTATCCAGCCCTTCGGGTTCAAAAATCACCTGATGCCGGTCCCGATCCGGAAATTTGACCACCTTGTCTTCAAACGACGGGCAGTAGCGCGCTGACGTGCCGGTTATCCGCCCGCTATAAAGCGCTGAAAGTTCAATATTATCCGACACGATCTGGATGGTGTTTTTCCGGACATGACTCATATAGCTGGGCTGCGGCGGCAGAACAAACCGGGTGGATCGAAAGGAAAACGGCTCTCCCGGATCATCAGAGTCCTGGCGGGTCATTTTTGAAAAATCGATACTGGATTTGTGCAACCGGGGCGGTGTTCCGGTTTTCAGCCGCCCCAGCTGAAAACCCAGGTGTTTTAAATTTTCAGCCAGGGCGTAGGACGCGAATTCACCGGCCCGGCCTGCCTGAAATGATCGTTCGCCGATATGTACGAGACCGCTTAAAAATGTGCCGGTCGCCAGCACCACGGTTTTGGTTTGAAACCCGTACCCTGTATGATCGACAATGCCCACAACAGCGCCGTTTTCCACCACCAGCTCATCCACCCGTCCCTGTTTCACGTCCAGATTCGGTGTTTTTTCCACAACGGATTTCATGGCGATATGATAGCGGATTTTATCGTTTTGCGTCCGGGAGGAATGCACCGCCGGACCTTTTTTCGTATTTAATTTCCGGTAGCTGATGGCGGTTTGATCCGTAATTTTCGCCATTTCACCGCCCAGGGCGTCGATTTCCTTAACCAGCTGCCCTTTCGCCATTCCCCCGATTGACGGACTGCACGGCATGGCTGCGATTTTATCCAGATCAATCGCCATCAGCATCACCCGGCACCCCATCCGGGCGGCGGCCAGAGCGGCTTCGCATCCGGCATGACCGGCCCCAATCACAATTACGTCATATTTTTTTGAATATACAGCCATTTCGAACCACTTCATTACATTACCAAATTGCCGATTTCGCAATTAAAATTTTCATTATTTAAAACCGTCACTAATAATTGCCATGCGGAATATGTATATGCTAATGCTTACCAGAACAAACACAATTTAAAAATATTTTTCCCCTAACTGCAAAAGGTTGTTAACGGGCCCTGAACCATGGAAAAGCCATATTACGATTTAAATACTTATTTTAAAAATATTTTTGGTCACCGGGTGCATAAAATTTCCATTGATGCCGGCATGTCGTGTCCTAACCGGGATGGCCGCCTCTCCACATCCGGGTGTATCTACTGCAACCAGAAAGGTTCAGGAACCGGTCGTTTCCATAAGGGTTTTTCCGTCACCGATCAGCTCGAAAACGCTAAAGTCTATGTCAGGAAACGGTTTAAAGCCCAGAAATTTATCGCCTATTTCCAGTCTTTTACCAACACCTATGCACCAATTGATCACCTGAAGCGGCTCTATGATGAAGCGCTGGCAGTTGAAGACGTGATCGGTCTTGCCATCGGTACCCGGCCGGACTGTGTTGACGAGGATATTTTAAACTTATTGCAGGGGTATGCAAAAAATTTTCTGATCTGGATCGAGTACGGATTGCAGTCCGCCCACGACGAGACATTGTCCCTGATCAATCGGGGGCATAATTTTAAAGCATTTAAAGACGCGGTGGAAGCCACGCAAAAACGGGGAATTCATATTTGTGTACATGTCATTTTGGGACTTCCCGGCGAAACCAGAACGCAGATGCTGGAAACTGCCAAGATTCTCTCCCGCATGGAGATTAATGGGTTAAAGTTTCACCTGCTGTATGTCATCAAAGGGACGGAAATGGAAAAATGGCATCATGAGGGAACCTATACCTGCCTGACCATGCAGGAATACGCGGATCTGGTATGCGAGTTTTTATCCTATGTGCCAAAGACGGTTGTTGTTCAGCGGCTTACCAGTGACCCGCATCCAGGAGAGTTGATTGCCCCTTCCTGGGCACTCCATAAAGAGAGCATTCGGTCTCTGATCCGGCAGACATTTGGCGTCCGGGATTTATACCAGGGGAAATGGTTTCAGCCGGTAAGCGAAAAACCAAAATTATAACTCGGATAAACAAAAAGCCCGGATCAATGAATGCTCCGGGCTTTTTAAATTTGGCGGAGAGACAGGGATTCGAACCCTGGGTGCAACTTTCGCCACACACTCGCTTAGCAGGCGAGCGCCTTCAGCCTACTCGGCCATCTCTCCGTTGAAACAACTTTCAACCGTCTTTTGATAAAAAAAAACAATATAAATGGCGGAGGGAGTAGGATTCGAACCCACGGAGCTTTCGCTCAACGGTTTTCAAGACCGCCGCCTTAAACCACTCGGCCATCCCTCCTGCAGTGTAAGTTTGCCTTAATACAAAATTTGAAACAGCAGGTCAATATTATTTTTTGAAAATATTTCGGATATAATAATATTTTCAATGGTTATTAGTGCGTTAGACGCAAAGAATATTGACATGTAATTTTTTTTACTTATTATGTGCCTGTAAACAACATCATATTGGCAGATATTGATCAACCGTATTGAAATAAATACGGTATTCTTTTTTAAGGGAGACACCAGATGAAGCAGAAGTACGCAATTGAAAGAAATAAAGAAACCGGCAACCTGACAATCAAGGAATATGCTGAACTCGATAAAGGTTTGTTTTCGCTTATTTTTGAAGAATCATACCAGGGCGATGTGATTTCAGCCGCCATAAAAGAAGGTCCCGGCGCGGTGATTTCAGCCATACGTACCCCGAGTCTTTATCCAATTGCGGAATATGCGGAGAAAATAGCTGAAAAAATTATCCATATCTTTGAAGACCCTTCTTTAGGTGACGAACCGGTAGATCTGGTGTTTAATGATGTCAAGCTGATGCAAAAAGGGCGGAAAGAAACGGTGGATGCTGATGTTCCGGTGGAAATCGATGACCTGCTTGACGATGTTCCAGGAAAAGATCTGGATGATGATGATGATGTTGTTGATGTTGATGATGTTGATGACCTGGATGATCTCGGCGATATAGACGATGCGGATGACATAGACGATGCAGACGCACTTGACGAAGAGTAATTAATATTTAACTTCAGATATTTACGTCTGCATGGGTTTTTTATCGCCAAAAAAATTAAACCATTTCTACCACCATTCGCCACGCACAGCGGCGAACAGACCGTTCCAAAATGACGGGATTGTCTGATAATTTTCCGGCTTGGCCGGGTTAGGATATAAAAATGGCATTTGAAACCAAGGAGCAGGTTCTGGAAAAAATTCTGGCGCAAAAAAAGCCGGAATGCCCGGACTGCAATAAAGAAATGAATTTATGGGAAGTCCCGCCGATTACATGCGGCGACGGACTGGGCTGGGACTCACCGTATTTATACGTATGCTTCAACGATAAATGTCCGGTATACGTCAGCGGCTGGGACAACCTGATGGAAAATTACGCGCACCGCGCATCCTACCGGTGCATCAAAAGCCCGTTTGGAAACAATTTTGAGGTCATGCCCGTATTCAGTCCCGAGGGAGGTTCTGGTCAGATTATTGATGATCAGGTCATGGCGGAACAGGAAGTGCTTAAGGAATCGATAAAAAAGGGGTTTTCCATACTGGCGGATTGCTATGTTTCAAAGGATGACCTCACGGTTGTTCGCCTGCTGCTGGATCCTTTTGAGCCGGTCCGGGTTCGTGTAAAAGCCGCTGAAATGGCGGGTGATCTGGCAGGGATTGAAGCGATTGATTTGATAAATAATTTTAAATTCGAAAACGATGTACTGCAAAGAGGCGCAAAAACAGCGGTTGAAAAAATTCATGAACGGCATTTTACACGGGAATGCCCGTTTTGTGCAGAAATCATCAAAAAACGAGCGTCCATCTGCAAGCATTGCGGACTGGAAGTGGCCGGAAAATAAACAAACGGCAAGATAAAAACTCCAAGCTCAGCATCTTTACCGGCTGACTGATTTGCGTGAATTGAAAGAGGTTTTTTTCTTGCCGAGATCTTTTTAGATGAGCCTGTTTTAAACCTGATCCGACTTATCGGGCCGCAGTGCCAATCGGTTGGCGTCAATATTATCAATGGCAGATGATTCCCATTTGTTGTCAAACTTCAAATGGATGGAATAATCATCAAACACCTGGGCCTGTGCGGCAATAACGGTCATTTGCTCTTCAAGATCTTTATATATATTATTTTTCATGGGCAGCTTAAAGGAAATCAGCAATCGCCGCCCCAGCAGCATACGGACGGTTTCTTTTTTTGAGCTTTTAATGATAAACGAGATCCCCCCCGCGGAAATATCCGAGAGTTCTCCTTTGTAAGCTTTGCCCATGGGATTTCCGGATTTCTCTAAAAGCTGGAACATGGCTACGCCGGAAATATTTAACCGGGTGTCCGACCGGCGCTCCAGTCCTTTTTCATCCATCGCTTTTTTCACCGGATCATTTTTGATGCAGTAATTATAAAGCTTGGACTCCAGGGCGGGCGCATCTTTTTTCCATTTTTTCAGAACATCTGTTTCAAGATAAGTCACTTTCACGCTGCTTAAGGGAATCATGGATACCGTGCAAACCGTGGCGGAAAAAAACGGCTCCTGGCCCAAAATATCCCCCACCTTCAAAAGGCCGATCAAATTTTCTTTGCCGCCTTGATTAAATAACGCCTTAACCTCTCCTCTGTTGATAAAATACAATCGGTTATTTAGCTCACCCTGTTCCACAATGGCTTCCCCTAGTTGAAAAACCTTTGATTTCATTGAGTAATATAAGGCATTCCCCTCGGTTGTGGACAGAGATCTGTATAAACCGGCCCAGGTTTCAAGGTGCTCGGTATCCAGGCTAACGCTTTTTTCTTCTTCAATGATTTCACTGGAACGAACAATTTCCGTCAGCGCCATGGGATCTGTTTCATAGAGTTTTTCATGCAAGGCTTCTGCCTTTTCAAAATTCTTCTCCTTGGCATATTCCCCTATCAAATCAAAGAGCAGCTTGCAGGCACTTTCAACTTCATTTTTTGAGATGCACTCATCCACCAGTGCTTCCCGCCTGGCCCTGTCATTGTCGTTCATAACCGTCTCCTTATTTACCGGTGCGACTGCGCCGAAATGCTTCGCATCAACATACTTTCGACAACAGCGCTTATTTTTCACAAAGCGAATGAGGGTTTCTGTGTTTATGGGATGGGAATGACTATACCGGCTATCTCTCTTCTTTGCAAGAATTTCAAAACAAATTGCCCAAGCTACAATTTCTTTTCAGGCCGGCATGGTTTTTGCCGGCAGCCATCACCGGCAAAATCATTTTTCCTGTATTAAATTAAATCACTACCAAAAAATATTTGAATTTTAATAAATTCTTAAAAATTCAGGGATCTGGCATAAAAATCCATCATTTTTTTATCTGCGCCAGCGCTTCTTTTGCAGCCTCGACCACATTTGGATCATGTGTTTTCAACGATAAAAAACCCTTCGGCTGCCGGATATTTTCAAGCGCCGGAATCGCCGCCTTATCCCCTATGCGCCCAAGGGCTTCGCAGGCTTTTTCCAATATTGCATTTTTTGTTTTTTTAGTCTTTCCAGGGGTTTTTGAATCAAGCATCTCAAGCAGAGAGGGGACGGCATCCTGATATTTCAGTAACCCCAGGACAGAAATAAGTAAAATTCTAAGCTCGTCTTCTACCGAATATAAATTCTCTAAAAATATTTTTCCGATATCTTCTCCACCGATATTCTGTATTGCAAATACCGCTTCGCGCTGAACCCTGGGATCTGAATGGGTCAATATCGGCTCAAGAATATTTAAATGGGATGTTGTACCAATCCGACCCAGAAGCAACGTCAGATTTCGAATATAAAACCACGGACCGTCCTGTCGAATACGCTCTATGACGGGCTGAATGGCGGATTCACCGATTTTTGTGACAATCTGCACAATCCGGTTCCGTTCCGATCTGTTATGGCTGTCATGCAGCCGGTCAAGCAACCGTTCAACCGTGGTCGTACCGAGAAGAATTAGACTGTAAATATCCTCCTTCTTTTTATTTGAACCATCAGCTCGGGTGTCCTTTAAAAGCAAATCTAAAACATCCTCTGTCGCCAGGTTTTGCAACAAATTCGCCGATAAGGCTTTTATGGCCTCATCTTTTGTCAGGTTGCCCGTATATATTTGATTGTATGCCTCCAGAATATGGCCTGCGTCTTCAGCCCGACCATTCTCAATCAAAGATTGCGACAAATTTTGTAATTGGCTGGTTATTTTTTGATAAACAGGAGAAATATCCGTTTCAAACTTGATCCATGCAGAAAGTTTCTGTGACAACCGAATTCTTTGTTCCAGAAAATCTGTGCTTTCGAACTTTTCATCAATTTTAGCTAACAGTGTTGCGGCGGCCGTTCTTATTTCCGGATCATTATTTAGCAGTCCTTCCCCCAAACGCTCAAGAATGGCATCAACCGTGAAGTTTTTTCCCTTTTCCGCCAGCTTTTCAACCACTTCAGCCAAACCATCTAAACCGGATATTTTTGGGAATTCAGAAGTCTCTCCTTTTAGTATGCTACTTAGTGCAAGCTTTAATTTTTCAATTTTCTGCTTTTGAGCATCGCTCGGATCACCGTCCTGCATTGCCTGATCATCAGTTAAGCCTCTGCCCTTGCTGGAAGTTTTCATCAATTTGAATATGTGGCGGATGGATTCCAATTGGGGCGCTGTGAATTGCGGGTCGGCAGAAACCGTTTTTTCAATATTTTCGACTTTCAATATCAACCGCTCGAATTTTTCATTATCTAATGTTTCGAGAAACTCCTTAAAAACCTTCTCACCAAACGTCTGTTCGATGTTCCGGGTCAATACGGTCAATAGGACATCTTCGGGCATGTCTGCCAAAGAATTTAAAATAAATTGTGCAATGTCCTCCTTGCTGGCGCCGGATGCTTCTTTCAGCTTATCCAGCATTTCACCGACGGATTCCGACAATTTGGCCTCTGAAGCCCCCCCATCAACCAAGTGCCGAATTCCCTCCTGAAAAACCTGCGATATCAATTCCGGATCCTTCAGGGATTTACGGATCTGGTCTACGGCCTCTTCCGAAAACGCCTGATCCCCCAAGAGAAATTTGACGATATCCTTGTCCTTGATATCCATGCCGGAAACAAGGCTCCGCTCAGAATCCGTTTTTACATACAGTTGTTCCCCTATTTTAAAATGCGTTATATTCTGATCCGTAAATAGTTGACGAATCCCGCCGGTTGTATTTATTTCATCAGCGCTTTTTCCAATGATCTGAAGGAATCGGTTGACTTCATCTTTTGTCAGCCCTTTTTCAATGGAAATACTCCGGATGCCAGCATCAAGCATCAGGGACAAAAATGAAACCACCTGCGGTTTTTTTTGATCTTTCTCAGAAAGAGGATCGCCCTGGACGAGCAGTGATTTTTCGGACTCCGCGAATTCAACGCAATCGACTTGCGGCAATAAGGATTGTATTACATTGTACATGCGCTCCACGGAATTAACAATCAAGGCGCTAGTGGGGGGGTAAAGACGGATATTTGTAATCGCCGCATTCATGACAATAATCAAATCCATTATTGTTTTCTGAATGGCTGTTTTATCCATTTGCACTCCACGTATTATTTTAACGTCTTTTGAGGGAAAGTGGCCGGTCACGCTTTATTGTTAATTTTTTCTGGCGACATTCACATTCATGCTGTCATAGGAGCGAAAAATAATTTTTTCTTGTTCCATGCGTTTTTCCGGGAAATCAAATGGTTGAAATAATTTTAACTTTTCAAGAGCGACGGAATGGGTGGGAATGGCGTTTAATCCTTCGGCGATTTTCTTACCGGAAACGGTGTCGTAAATAACCGCTGTTTTTCCGTCCGACACAACGGCAAACGGTATTTGAGAAGGAGTAAGGATTCTGGCCGCAGACAGGACTTCCCGCTGCCTGGATTCCAGAGACCCTGCGGCGCATTTGATGACCATGAACCGCTGTCCGGCGGCGGTCACCACCAGATCAATCTGAGACCGGTAGAGATCACCGCTGATATCGACGATTATATCCACAGCCACCCCGATATCGGATTTGGCATACCCTTTTTGGTTCACCAGATACCGCTCAAGTTCCTGACGGATGGCTTCAACCCCCACATTGGGAACAGATTGCCCGGTGATAAAATCAATGAGCATGTCATGGGATGTCTTGGCAGCTGTCATATATAGCGTTCCTTTGGCCTCACGCCTCTTCCCGAAGGATCAGGTTATGGCCGGTCATTTCCGCAGGCTGTTCAATGCCCATAATAGCCAGCATGGTCGGCGCGATGTCGCCGAGCACGCCTTCCTTTAAGCACGCCTGCTTCCGGCTCTGACTGATCAGTACAAGCGGCACGGGGTTGAGTGTGTGAGCGGTAAATGCTTGATCGCTTCCATTTTTCATTTTTTCCGCATTGCCATGATCAGCCGTTAAAAGTACGGTTCCCCCTTTTTCCAGAACACCGGATACCACTTTTTCAACACATCGATCCACGACTTCACATGCCTGTATCGCAGCCTCAAAAATGCCGGTATGGCCCACCATATCCAGGTTGGCGAAATTCAGCACGATCATGGCGTATTTTTCAGACGCAATATAAGAAACTGTTTTTTCAGCCACTTCAAAGGCGCTCATCTCAGGTTTCAGGTCATAGGTCGCCACCTCCCGGGGAGACGGCACCAGGTGCCGGTCTTCATTGGGAAAGGGCTTTTCTTCGCCGCCATTAAAAAAATAGGTCACATGGGCATATTTTTCGGTTTCCGCAATTCTTAACTGATGCAGCCCGTGATTGCTGACGACTTCTCCCAAAACCTGCTTCAGGTGAACCGGGGGAAACGCCACCGGCAAATCCGCAAAACTTTCATCGTAAAGGGCCATGCACACAAACCCGCATAACGCAGGCGTTGCCTGTTTGGTAAAAAATTTAAATCCGGATTGAGTAAACGCCCGGGTGATCTGACGGGCCCGGTCCGGGCGGAAATTAAAAAAGATAATGCCATCATTGTCAGATACGGTCTTCAGTGGCATCCCGTTTTTGTCAGCCAGAATCACCGGCCTGACAAATTCATCTGTTTCTCCCTGCGCATAGGCGTTTTTGACGGCCATCACCGGGTCGGTTTCTTTGACACCATGGCCGAGGGTATATAAATGATAGGCCTGTTCCGTTCGGTCCCACCGCGTGTCCCGGTCCATGGCATAATACCGGCCGCAAATCGAGGCAATTTGTCCGGTTCCTTTTTCTTTCAGAAAATCCTGCAGGGTGGTGATGAATCCCAGACCGCTGTCCGGCGGGGTGTCTCGGCCATCTAAAATGGCATGAACAAAAATCTCCGAAACACCTTTTTCAATGGCCATGTCAATCAGCGCGAACAAGTGACTCAGCTGGCTATGAACCCCGCCGTCTGAGACCAGCCCCATGAGGTGAAGAGCGGATTGATGTTTTTTTACCTTGGACATGATATTTGTAAAGGCGTCATTGGTAAAAAAGGAGCGGTCGCGGATCGCCACGTCGATCCGCAGCAAGCCCTGATAAACAATGCGGCCAGCCCCGATATTCAAATGCCCGACCTCGGAATTTCCCATAATGCCTTCCGGCAGTCCAACGGCCGGACCGGAACACTGCAACCGGGTTCGGGGATAGGTCGCGAGCAGGCTGTCCAGAAACGGGGTTTTCGCCGTGGTGATGGCATTGGCTTCAGAGTCGTCGCCAATGCCCCAACCATCCAGAATCATGAGTACGCAGGGTCCGCTCGGGGACGTCATTCTTCCAATTCTCCTGTTTTTTCTTCCAGTTGAGAGATATCCACATAGTCCTCGACAGATATCCGGCGTGCGTTGGACCAGAATCCTTCCAGATCATAAAATTCACGAACCGGTCCCAGAAATACATGAATCACTATGTGTCCGTAATCCATCAGCACCCATTGCCCTTCGGCCAGACCTTCAATACTGAGCGGACGAATGCCGTTTTTTTTCAGATCCGCTTTAATGTGTTCGGCGATTGCTGAGACCTGACGATTGGATCGTCCTGTGCAAAGAATAAACACATCCGCAAAAGATGTCAATTCACGGATATCAAGCAATACCAGGTCTGTGGCTTTTCGGCCGAGAGCGGCTTGAATATAAAATTTTAATGCAGGATCCAACGCGTTGCTGGTCATTTATACAATCCTTTATGTTTAATGTAATCGTCAACGCCGTCTGGAACCAGGCCCTGAATGGAGCGGCCCAACCGGATCCGGTCGCGGATGGCGGATGATGAAATATCGATGGGGGTTACCAGCTTCAAGTAAATCGGATGCTTTGTCTGGTGCATAAAACAGTTTTGCTGCGGTGAATACCCATACCCGTTGTCCACCTGCGTATGAATATAGTTTTCCATCTCTGCCAGCGGATCGGTATGGGACGCATCTGCTCCCATTGGGCGGGTCATTACGATGAAGGGAATCAAATCAAACAGATTTTGCCAGGATTTCCAGGTGGTGATTTCTAAAAACGCATCCATCCCCACAATTAAATAACAGGGAACGCTTCCGGGCAGGTGTTTTTGAAAATAGGTTACCGTATCAATGGTGTAGGAAGGACCCTGCCGATGGATTTCAACATCCGATGCGACAAAATCCGGATAGGATGAGAGGGCTTCAACAATCATGGCATATCTTGCCCGGGCATCAGCCAGGCCCATAACCGTCTTATGGGGCGGAATCGCCGAAGGAATAAACACAATTTTTTCTAAACCAAACCCCGTCCTGACGTCTTCCGCCACCCGGAGATGGCCCACATGTATCGGGTTGAAGGTTCCGCCAAACAGACCGCTGCCTTTCAAAAAAGCCTCTGCACATTAGGGTAGACAGTCATTGAGCACCGTCAGATTGTCCCGGTGAATGATTTCATCAAAAAGCTTTTGCCCCAGGCATTCCTGAATCCGGTCCGTCTGACAGCCTGCAATTTTTCGGATATCCGCCGCGCTGTAATTCACAAGTCCAACGGCGATCCGGGAACCGTCCATACCAATCAACTCCACGGCGTCGCCCACGCCAAAGCTGCCCTGAACCTCTTTGATTCCGCCGGGAAGCAGACTCGTTCCCCGCTCCACTATGGCTTTTACGGCCCCGTTATCAATGCGCAAAACACCATTGGGCTTGACGTTATAGCCGATCCAGCATTTCCTGCTGGAGAGTTTTTCCTTAGCCGGAAGAAACAGCGTACCCAGGTTTTCACCGGAAACCAGCTTCAGAAGAATATCGGGCGCCAGACCGTTTGCGATGATCATGGGGATACCGGCATTGGTGACCTTATCAGCCGCTTTGATTTTGCTGAGCATGCCGCCGGTGCCTAAAGCGCCCGGAATGTGCCCGGCAATTTTTTCGATGCTTTTATCGATAGTTTCAACAAGTTCTATCAAGGCAGCATTCGCCTCCTGCCGGGGGTCGCCGGTATGCAGCCCGTTGATATCCGTGAGATTAATCAGGAGATCCGCATTCATCAGCAAGGCAATCATGGCGGAGAGGTTATCATTGTCCCCGAACTTGATTTCTTCCACCACCACGGTGTCGTTTTCATTGATGATGGGGATTATTTTCCAGGAGAGCAGGGTGTTGAGCGTGTTTCTGGCGTTCAGGTAGCGCTGTCGGCTACTGCGCAAATCATCGCCGGTCAGCAGAATCTGGGCGACTTTGATATCATAGACACCAAAGGCTTTTTCATATTCACGGATCAAACCGGCCTGGCCCACAGCCGCAACTGCCTGCCGTTTGGGGATTTCATCCGGCCGCCGGGACAGCCCGATTTTTTTTTGTCCTGACGCCATCGCTCCGGAAGTGACCAGCATCACTTCCCTGCCGCCTTCCATCAGGTGACTGATTTGTTTGGACAGCGCGTATATCATCGGAAGGTTCAGGCCTTGGGCGGCTGTCAGGACATTGCTGCCGACCTTCACCACCAACCGCTTCGCCTGATCCACATAACTGTGCCGGTCAATCATCATCCACGTCCGAATTATTGAATGAATTACCGCTGGGGTTATTGATTATTTTATTGAGTTCATTGACGAGAGCATCCACACCCCTGCCGGTCGCCGCCGATATCAGATATACCGGCTTCTGGCCCAACGCGGCAGTAAAAGCCGCCGCCCGCTCTTCCGTATCCGGCATATCCATTTTGTTGAGCGCAACAATCTGCTGTTTTTCAATAAGCTGGGGGCTGAATCCGGAAAGTTCCTGATTGATGGTGCGATAGGCTTTTAGCGGATCATCCGGATCGATGGCCGAGCAATCGACCAGATGAAGCAGTATCCGGTTGCGTTCAATATGCCGCAGGAATCTGATGCCCAGTCCCGATCCTTCATGGGCGCCTTCAATCAAGCCGGGGGTGTCCGCCACCACAAACGGTTCACCCCATTCCGGTGACACGACACCGAGATTGGGGGTGAGGGTGGTAAACGGGTAATCAGCGACTTTGGGACGGGCTGATGAAATGCGGCTGATAAGTGTTGATTTACCGGCATTGGGGAAGCCGATAATGCCGACATCCGCCAGCAGTTTGAGGTCTAAATTGAGATTAAACGACTCTCCCGGCATGCCGGGCTGTGCGAACCGGGGGGCCCGGTGGGTGGATGAGGCAAATCGTTTATTGCCCTGGCCGCCGATGCCGCCTTTGGCCAGAATAAATCTTTCGCCATCGGTGACACAGTCTTTGATTGTTTCACCGGTATCCGCATTTATAATCACAGTTCCCGGCGGGATTTCGATGATCAGGTCATCGCTTTTTTTCCCCGCCCGGTTGCTGCCTTGGCCGTAGCCGCCGTTTTTGGCTGTAAATATTTTTTTATAGCGGAACTGATACAGGGTCCTTCTTCGTGATGTGGTAAGGACAATGATATCCCCACCCTTACCGCCATCTCCACCGTCAGGGCCGCCTTTGGGAATAAACTTTTCTCTGCGAAAGCTTACGCAGCCGCGGCCGCCATCTCCGGCTTTGACAAAAATGGATACCTCATCAATAAATTTCAAGCTGAATAAACACTAACCTTTTTTCTGGTTTTCCCCAGACGTTCATAGGTAACCACGCCGTCAACTTTTGAAAACAAAGTAAAGTCTTTGCCCATCCCGACATTCTGGCCCGGATGAATCTTGGTTCCAACCTGACGCACGAGGACGTTTCCTGCCTTAACGGTCTGTCCGCCATACCGCTTGACTCCCCTGCGCTGGGCGTTACTGTCGCGACCGTTCCTTGAACTACCACCGGCTTTTTTATGTGCCATGGTACATGTCTCCTTATATATTTATAATAAATCCGGTTATGCGCTGACAATGCTGTCTATTTTGACTGCCGTAAAAGGCTGACGATGGCCCTGGGTTTTGCGATACCCTTTCCGGCGTTTGAATTTAAACACGATGATTTTTTTGTTCTTTCCCTGCTCGACAATTTTCGCAGAAACGGACGTGTTTTCAACCAGAGGCTGACCGATGGTCAACTGCTCTCCGTCTGCAACCAGCAGCACCTTGTCAAAGGTAACTGTGTCGCCGACATCGCCGTCAACCTTTTCAATCCTTAATACATCCCCTTCTTCGACTTTATACTGCTTCCCGCCGGCTGCAACTACAGCATACATTGTTGATCCTCCATTTATCCGTAAAGACTATAATTTTATAATGAACCAAAAAATTATAGTTTTATTCCCTGATTTGTCAACCAAAAAATAATGGTTTCCCCAAAAACACGGTTTGATTTCTTCAAAAATTTCAAATTTTTCAAAAAATTTGGGGCATTCGCCAGGGAATGCCCCAAATCCGGGTGTATATATTTTAGTGGTTTTCTATGCGTTCAGCTCTTCTTTGACGCCCACAAACACTTTGTAAAGAAATGTCAGAATTAAAAATCCGGTGGCGTATACCGCGATGGCGATCATGACTTCCGGAAACGTCGGGAAGTATTCATTCACTTCATGCAGCGGGTTGGGAACAAAACCACCGGCCACCATGCCCATTCCTTTATCAATCCAGATGCCGATAAAAGTAAACACACAGGCAACTGCGAGCACTTTTTCGTTTTGACGGGCAGCCGGAATGAGGAGCAGAATGATACCGGTGACGATCAGCGCCATGGCGGTCCACATCCAGGGAACCAGCTTGCCGTGGCCGTGAAGGCCGAAAAACAGGTATTGCAGGTGGTCCATGTGCTCCGGAATCTGACTGTACATGGCCACAAACACTTCGCAAAGAAAGAAAAACATATTGGCGCAGGAGCCGTACACGACCACTTTGGCCAGGGTTTGAATCTGTTCCCGGCCCGGATCAAAGTTGGTCACTTTGCGCACAATAAAACATAATAAAATCAAAAATGCTGGACCGGCGGCAAAGGCGGACGCCAGAAAACGGGGCGCCAGCACCGCCGTAAGCCAGAACCCTCTGCCCGGCAAGCCGCAGTACAGATAGGCCGTCACCGTATGAATGCTGATGGCCCAGGGAACGGAAAGGTAGATCAGCGGTTTGAGCCAATTGGCCGGAGGAACGGAGTTGCGTTCCGCATCCAGCACATTCCAGCCCACCACCAGATTGATGACCAGATAGCCGGAGAGCACAATCATGTCCCAGAAGAGCATGGAATTCGGGGTTGGATACAATATTACATTCAACAGGCGCATGGGTTGGCCCAGGTCGGCGATAATAAACAGAATGCACATGATCACCGAAGCAATGGCCAGGAATTCACCCATAATGGTGATTTTCCCAAACGCCTTGTAATGATGCAAATAATAGGGGATGACCAGCATGACAGCGGATGCCGCAACCCCAACCAGAAAGGTGAACTGGGCAATGTAAAACCCCCAGGTCACGTCCCGGTTCATCCCGGTAATGCCCAATCCGAAATCGAGCTGTTTCAAATAAAAGGTGAAACCAACCGCTATGATGCCCAGCAGTGAAAACACCCAGATCCAATAAGCCTTATTTCCTTTAAGAGCCTTTTCTAGCATAACCACCTACCTTATACCAAGTAATATACCGATGGGTTCGATCCCAGGTTTTGTTTACGCCGGATGGCATAGTTCTCTTTCAGCAGGGCCCGTACTTCGGAATCCGGGTTCGCCAGATCACCGAAAATCAGCGCCCCCTCCGAGGCTTCCACACATGCCGGAGCTTGCCCTACGGCCAGACGTTCGGCGCAGAAATTACATTTTTCAACAACACCCTTCATCCGGGTGGGGAATTTCGGATTTTCATCTTTGATGGCCGGCCGGGGATCCCTGAAGTTAAAACTTCTGGAACCATAGGGGCAGGCTGCCATGCAGAACCGGCATCCGATGCACCGGTGAAAATCCATGAGCACGATCCCGTCTTTGCGTTGAAAAGTCGCCTGGGTGGGACAGGCCTGAACGCAGGGCGGATTGGCGCAATGATTGCAAAAAACGGGGATCGGGAGTTCTTTCAGCCGTTCCGTCAGGAATTCGTCCTGTTTTTCCGGAAATGCATGTTTGTATTCGGTCTCCCAAATCCACTTGATTTCATGGCGCTTTTCCTCAAATTCCGGAACATTGTGAATCTGGTGGCAGGCTTTTTCCATGTCACTGCAAATTTCTTCGGTCAGCTTGCGGGTATCCACAACCATGCCCCATCGTTGGGCAGTCAGGGCGTTGTCTTCATTTTTATAAATCCCTTCCGCAGACTGTCCGGTAGATGCGACCGCTTTGCCTGTTCCAAAAACGTCCAGCAGGGACAGCGAACTCAACCCCACGGCGGATATTCCGGCGAATTTTAAGAAGCTTCTTCTGTTATTCTCCATCACTTCTTCTCCTTCGGTATTGTATGACAAGTCCAGCAATAAGGCTCAGCCGATGTGTATAAATGGCATTTGTCGCAGAATTCGGCCTTATTTGAGTGGCATTCCAGGCAGGTATTGGTGAGGCTTGCGACGTATTCCTTGCCGTCAATTTCGTAAACGTGCTGGCCATCCCGGACAACCGTATTGCGCCAGTCATTCAGAAGCTGCATGTGTTCGGTGCGCATTTGTTCTTTTTCAAGAATACATTTTTTGGCGGCCTTGGCTTTTTCCGTCAGTTCCGGCTTCGGCGCGGTGGATGCGGCACCGTGGTTGTACCAGAACGGGAATGTAAACACCGCCAAAAAAATGGCCAGCCCGATGATGATTTTCGGTTTATCATTCATCCGCTTTACTCCTCCTCTTCATTCAGGGGTTCCAACCGAAGATTGGTGGTTCTTTGGATTTCTCCGTCCATGACCAGCGCATTCCCCACCAGCTCATGAAGTCCGCAGACCCCCACTCCAGGCACCCAGTAATTCATCAACGGCGGCAATGCGGCCCGGTCGATGGCGCAGACGCAGGACAGCATGTTGACCCCGTATTTGTCGTGTACATGTTTGACGGCGTTGGCCCTGGGCAAACCGCCCCGAAGCCTCAGGTCCATTATTTCTTCCGTGTTCAATCCTGAGCCGCTGCCGCAGCAGAAGGTTTGTTCCCGGATCGTGCCTTCCGGCATGTCGTAAAAATAATTACAGACATTCTTCAGCACATACCGTGGCTCGTCCAGCATACCCATAGCCCGGGAGGGGTTGCAGGAATCGTGGAACGTCACTTTGTAGGCATCGTTCCGGCTGGGATCGAGTTTCAGTTTGTTGTTTTTAATGAGATCCGCCGTAAATTCGGCGATATGGACCATTTTTGTGGACGCGGCATTGGTAAACTGCGTACCGGTAATCGGACTTTTCGGAACTTCCAGGAAATCCGCCGGGCCGTTCATGGTGTCCATATACTGGTTGATGACCCGCCACATGTGGCCGCATTCCCCGCCCAGGATCCACTTCACGCCCAGGCGTTTGGCTTCAGCATACATCTTGCCGTTTAAGCGCTTCATCATTTCAGAGGACGTGAACAACCCGAAATTGCCGCCTTCCGAAGCATAGGTGCTGATGGTATAATCCAGACCGATATGCTCAAACAGCATCAGATAGCCCATCATGGAATAAGTGCCCGGATCGGCAAATGCATCGCCGGAAGGGGTGATGAAAAGGATTTCCGCGCCTTTGCGGTTAAACGATGGATTGATTTTAATGCCGGTGATTTCTTCCAGATCATCGCAGAAAAATTCAATCATCTCTTTGAGGGCATGGGGCTGGATGCCCAGATGGTTTCCGGTCCGGAAGCAGTTGGCCGCCGGTTCCAGGATCCAGTTAATGTTGAGGCCCAGCAAGGATAAAAGCTCCCGCGCCATCATGGTGATTTCCGCTGTGTCGATGCCGTAGGGACAGTACACCGAACACCGGCGGCATTCCGTACACTGATAAAAATAGGAAAACCATTCCTTGATCACCAAAGGCGTCAGTTTTCTGGCGCCGGCCAGCGATCCGAGAATTTTTCCCGCTGTGGTGAAATCGTTTCGGTAAATCGAGCGGAGCAGTTCCGCCCGAAGCACCGGCATGTTTTTGGGATCCCCGGTGCCGATGAAAAAATGGCATTTGTCCGCGCAGGCACCGCACCGGACACAGATGTCCATAAAGACCTTTAATGATCGGTATTTTTCAAGGCGCTCTTTGAATCCTTCATGGATAATTTGCTGCCAGTTCGCCGGCAGTTTCCAGTCCTCGTCTGACGGAGACCATTCATCTCTCGCCACAAGGCCCAGATACTCCTGGTTCTTCTTTTTCGCGGGATAACAAAATTTACCCTCACTCAGATCCGGGGACACATTTTCCCACCGGTCCGAAGGAATTGTGTAATCAATGCTGTTAAACATCTCTTTGGGTTTCAGGATATCCACCATAACTACTCCTTTTCCACAGGCAGCCCTGCCTCGATCATTTTTTCCCTGAAATCATCTTCATACTCTTCATAGGTATGAAATTTGACCTTGGGATTCCATGGGTTAATATGCCTTTTCATCCGGCTGTCATTCGCCAGGTTGCGGGTAGGGCTTAAAAACACCCCGCCCATGTGCATCAGCTTGCTGAACGGAATGTACGCCACCAGGATGCAGACAAAAAACATGTGCACATAAAAAAGCGCGCCCAAGCCGCCTTCGGGTATGCCCATGTGAAATGTCGCCAGCCCCATGGTCAGTTCCTTGACCTT
>QZKW01000010.1 GCA_003599885.1 Desulfobacteraceae bacterium
CAGCATGAGTTACCTCCATTTTTCGGGTTTGTTGCGTAATATATCCGAAAAATGGATTTGGAGCAAGAAAAAAATAATTAACTTGCGTTGTAGGGTTAAATGCAATTATCACATCCATTTTATCCTCTTTAGGAATATTACTATCTTTGAATGAAAAAGTAAGCATCCTTGAATTACTTTCTGCTTCAACCGGACTATTAGCAATAAGTGTTCTGATATGAGAATCTGAGAAATGCACATAGCTACAACAGACTTTATAGACTTGCTCAATCCATGGATTCAATTTTTTTATATTTTCAACAATATATAAATCCGTTAGGTACTTATTCTTTCTATCTTTTATTTTCTTAACAGGTTTCCCACAAAATATTTCATACGCAAAATCATGGGCATCATCAACAAGCAAGAACGCCCAATACCTCATAAGAGTATCTAACTGCATACGCAAAACAGGTAAAGCACATAAATAATTATCTTCTTTTAACAGTAATTGAAACCCTGCGAGATTGTGTAATGAACGGTCTAATGCAGAAAAAGTGTAAAGATCCATTGGGTAAACATTACCATTACAACATGAATATATCAATTCTCCAATTTCGTAATGTTGTTCATACAATTCATGCAAATTTTCAATGTCAATTTCATTTGAGTTCATCTGGGTTTCTCCGATAGTTAAGATTTTTACATTTCACAAGGTCTATACCCGGATTCAGCAGCTTTATTTTTGTTATTGTCAGCTGGATTCGTTTTCCCCCGCTGGAAAAGTTATGACGGCTTTTCTATTGAGTACGGTTTTTTTAACTTTTATGGTGTCGCCATCAATGGCATAAGTGGGGCACCTTTCCATTCTCATCCATTTGAATTCTTGTTTTCTGAATTTTACGTTGTTTCATTCCTAAAAAAACCTTGCTTGCCGTAATTCCCAATGCCTCTGTATAATTCGCCAATTTCAATTTGCACATCAGGCATAAACTTGTTTCCGGTCCAAATTCATCTTCATTTGGATCAACATTGCTGGAGCAAAAATAGCAACCGCCAGCGGCTTCTTCATAGAGGTCTGCAATCTTGTTGAAGATTTTCAGGTCTCGTATATCCAGTTCTTTCTGTCCTTTTGGAGGGTCAACTAATCCCAAGCCTATCCTAACTTCAGTAAATGCATTGTTCAGTATAAAGCCAATGGCGGCCTGCAAGTCTTCCGGGCTCATTTGGGTTAAAACTTCTTTGCCTCCCTTTTTCAAGAAAGTCTGTCCGGATTTAAAGTACTTCTCAATCTGGATGATTTTATTCTTGCTCATGTGAAGCTCCTTTTTTAAAGATCAAAAATGAAAAACATTTTTATCCGCTTTTTATGTCCTTGTTGCAATATATACGTTTTGAAAAAACTTTTTGTCTCAAAAAAAAGCAATTTGGGTAAAAAAAAGTTTGAAAACCAATTTTAAAATCTGAGGGAATTTGGGGACGGTCATGCATAAATGCGTTAATTTGGATCATCAGAATTGATATCTGTTTTACAATAACCGTAAGCGGTGGCAGCTCCAAAACAATCAGTTTGCCCCCGTGATCCACGAAAACCATCGGCTCAGGGCCGCATCGCGATGGGCAAGAACCCTCGCCCGCATCTGGGATGAAGACAAAGGAAAATGATGAATGGTCAAGAATGAAACACCCAAACCCGCCAAGAAACCCGGCGCCTGGAGCGCCGCCCGCCAACACCTCGCCACCTTGGACAAGCCCGAGTTGCTCGCCCTGGTGAAAGACCTTTACTACGCTGCTGCCGGAAACAGGAATTTCATCCACGCCCGCTGCCAGGCCGGGGACAGTGGCGGCGAGGTGCTGGAAACCTATCGAAGTAAGATCGTGGAGCAGTTTTTTCCCAAGCGCGGCTTCGGCAAGCTCAAGCTGGCCGAAGCGCGCAAAGCCATCCGCGAATACAAAAAAGCCACCGGCAACATCCCCGGCACGGCGGAACTGCTGATGTCCTATGTGGAGAACGGCGTTGCGTTTACCGGGGAATATGGGGACATCGACGAGCGATTCTACAACAGCGTGGAGTCGGTGCTGACTGAACTGGCCGACCTGCTGCGCTGCGATGCGCGGCAAAGCTATCCACAGTTCCGTGATCGACTGGCGGAAGTGGAAGAGGCGTCCGACGGCATCGGCTGGGGATTCCACGATTTTATCGCCGAGGTGGTCTGGCAACTTGAGGACGAACTCGGCGAACCATGACCGGTGAAAGAGGAGGGTTACGTCTTTTGAAACCGCTATCTATAGAGGTGAACGGACCGACTTTCCCGGTGGCCTTGTGCGCAAAGCGCCTGAAAGAATCCTGGGGAATTCGGTGGACAGTTTATATGATTCTCAAACCCCTGATGCCGATTATTTCGTATACGCCGGTTTCAACCCCTTGATCATGGGGTAATGCCGGATGTTCAGGGTTTTCAGCGCGGCTTTTTCAACTTGTGCGGTGGCGGCGATTATCGCATCCGCGAGCCCGACGCCGTGGGATGCGCCAAAATCGCGCTTATAAAGCCCCCCGGCCCGGGCGATTTCCGCAGTGACGGGAACAACGGAAAAAAGAGAAACAAAATCCTCAAGAGCGGCCTGCTCGTCACGGCCCCTTACCCCGGCAAACAACTCCGCGACCACTATGGAAGAGAGGATAATTCGTGAAGCATGGGTATTTACAAACGCCATGCCCTTCGCATGGCCCCTTAAAAAATCCACCAGCACATCGGTATCCGGCAGGATGAATCCTTCCATGATCACGCCCTGTCCCATTCCGTCCGGATGGACTTGAAATCCGGAAGATCCTTCCGTTCTTTCCAGATCCCGGCGGCCTTTTTCAGAATGGCCTCGCGATGATGGTCCCCCGCCTGGTCAATCAACCGGTCGACAGCCTCCCGGATCAGCTCGCTTTGCTTTTTCCCCGCAATTTTCGATATGGCCGCAAGGTTATCCCGCTGGCTTTTCGTAAGGTATATTTGTGTTCGAATCATGTTGCCCTCCTTTCACTATACACCAACTTTATACACCAACTCTTTCATCGTCAACTAGAAATCCGTGATTCCCAAGATTCACTCTCCGGATTCATTCTTTTCCCGGGAATTCCGGGGACAGTTTATACAATTAATCGACTTTTCCATTTTACTTTTTTGGGTGGGCAAGAAAAGTAACAAAAGAACAGATGGGTCCTCTTTGTCGAACGAAATTCGTTCATCCCGCAAAGAGCTGTCTTTACAAAACAAAAGCCTGTTTATTATTGCCCTGAGTATTCTTTTCAGCCATGACAGCCATGCAGCTTGAGGCCCAAAGCCTTGATCACTTTCATCACCGTGGCGAACTCCGGGTTGCCTTCGGCGGACAGCGCCTTGTATAGCCCCTCACGGGCAAGCCCGGTATCCTTCGCCAGCCTGCTCATGCCTTTTGCCCTGGCGATATCGCCCAGGGTCAGCCGGATAAGGCTCCCGTCGCCCGGGTCTTCATCAAGGCAGGATTCAAAATAAAGGGCAATGTCTTCATCGGTTTTCAGATAATCGGCGGCATCATACCGGGAAAATTTTTCAGCCATGATTTAATTCCTCCAGTCTTTCGCCATCGCAATGGCGCGTTCAATACGCTTGAGGGCGGCAACTTAAAAACTGAAATGGGGAGATCTTTACGTATTTAAATATGGATCAATGGCTGTCGTCTGTTTTAAGGATATACTGCTGTCAATAATCAGCGTCACCGGCCCGTCATTGACAAGAGACACCGCCATCATGGCCTGAAACTGACCGGTTTGGGTGGGGATTCCGGTTTTGGTCATACGCTCTGCGAAATATAAATACAGTTTTTCTGCTGTTTCCGGCGGGGCCGCATGGGTAAACGAAGGGCGCCGTCCCTTCCGGCAATCGCCGTAAAGGGTGAACTGGGACACCACCATTATTTCGCCGCCCGTATCCAAGAGTGACCGGTTCATTTTGCCGTTTTCATCCTCAAAGACTCTTAACCCCGCTATTTTGTCGGCCAGCCAGTCGGCATCAGCCGGTTCATCTTTTTGGGCCACGCCCAAAAGTACCAGTAAACCCGGTCCGATGTGACTGATGATCTGATTTTCAACACTGACGGAACAGGACGTAACCCGCTGAATAACCGCTCTCATGGCATTTCCTACAGATGAAAAGATGGATGGCAATAGAGGTTTATCGGATGCTTCTCCACCCATGTACCGGGAGCCCGGTTTATCTGTCAAGGGAAACCGCCATCAGGCACTGAATTAACCTTCTACCTGCTTTCAAGCCTTGCTGAATGGCTTATTTCCTTGACACAAACGCCTTATGTGGCTTAATTTAAAAAATTTTATAATCAAGCGACCTGTTTTCACATACCCCTCGTTCCCTGAGAAGAAGCGAATCTTCCGGGAATGCATGAGAAGGATTAGCAAATGGATAATATTAAGAAGGATTACAAGCAGACCCTGAATCTGCCGGATACCAAATTCCCCATGAAGGCCAATCTGGCCAGTCGTGAACCCGAGCAGTTGAAGAAATGGGAGCAGGACCATTTGTATGATCAGGTCAGGGCCCAGTCTAAAGGCAAGCCGCTGTTTGTGCTGCATGACGGACCTCCCTATGCCAACGGCAATATCCATATTGGCACTGCGCTCAATAAGATACTAAAAGACATCATCATCCGCTCCCGGCAGATGACCGGAAATGATGCGGATTATGTTCCCGGATGGGACTGCCACGGCCTGCCCATTGAGCACAATGTGGACAAGGAACTGGGTGCGAAAAAAAAGGAGATGTCCACTGTGGAAATCCGGCGGCAATGCCGGTCATATGCCGAGAAATATGTCGATATCCAGCGGGAGGAATTCAAACGGCTCGGCGGCATGGGTAAATGGAATGACCCTTACCTGACCATGGCGTATCCCTATGAGGCCACTATTGCTAAAAAATGCGCGGAGTTCGCCCTTGACGGCAGCCTGATTCACAGCAAAAAACCCATCTACTGGTGCTGCAGCTGCAAGACCGCTCTGGCGGAGGCAGAAATTGAATATGGCGATGAAACGTCTCCATCCATTTACGTTAAATTCGAACTGACGGACGACATCAGCGCCCTTATTCCCGGTCTGGACGGGCGCCGGGTGTTTGTGGTGATCTGGACCACAACTCCCTGGACCCTGCCTGCCAACCTTGCGGTAGCGCTGCATCCGGATTTTCAGTATGCGGCAGTTGAAACCGGCGGAAATGAGGTCTATATCCTGGCAAAAGAATTGGTCAAAGATTGCATGAAGACTTTTGGCATAGAAAATTATTCTGAGATTGCGGCGATTGATCCCAAAGATCTTGAAAATAAGCAATGCCGGCACCCGCTGTATCCCCGGCCATCTATTATTGCGCTGGGAGATCATGTGACTTTGGAAACCGGCACAGGCTGTGTTCACACAGCCCCTGGCCATGGCCGGGAGGATTTTGAAGTAGGCAATCATTACGGGCTGGATGCTTATTCGCCCGTTGATGACAACGGATGTTTTACTCCGGATGTGGAAACCTTTGCCGGAAAATTTGTATTTAAAGCTGATCCTGAGATCATCGAAAAACTCGATTCAACAGGTGCTTTGCTTTCAAAAGGACAGATCAAACATTCTTATCCCCACTGCTGGCGATGCAAAAAACCGGTGATCTTTCGCGCCACTCCCCAATGGTTTATCTCAATGGATAAAACCGGTATCCGGGAAAAAGCCCTGACAGCCATTGATACGGTTGCCTGGATTCCCGCATGGGGCCGGGACCGGATTTACGGAATGATTGAAAAACGGCCTGATTGGTGCGTGTCGCGGCAGCGCTCCTGGGGGGTGCCCATCACTGTGTTTTATTGTAAACATTGCAATGAAATCCTGATTAACCGCGAGATCATTGATCGCATTTATTCCTTATTTTGTGAACACGGGGCGGATGTCTGGTTTGAAAAAGACGCGGCGTTTTTTCTTCCCGAAGGCGCCCGGTGCCCGTCCTGCGGTGCTGCGGAATTTGATATGGAAACGGATATTCTGGATGTGTGGTTTGACTCCGGGGTCAGTCATGCGGCGGTCCTGGAGCAGCGTCCGGGCCTGAGGTGGCCGGCGGACCTGTACCTTGAAGGATCTGATCAGCACCGGGGCTGGTTTCACAGCTCCCTGCTGACAGCCATCGGATTTAAAGGCGCGGCCCCCTATAAAACCGTTCTGACCCATGGGTTTGTGGTGGACGGAAACGGGAAAAAAATGTCCAAATCCGTCGGCAATGTCATTGCCCCCAAAAAGGTGATTGACAAATACGGGGCGGAAATCCTGAGGTTGTGGGTAGCGGCTTCGGATTACAAAGATGATATCCGTATCTCTGAGACTATTTTAAATCAGTTGAGCGATGCCTATCGCCGGATTCGCAATACCTGCCGGTTTATTCTCGGCAATTTATCGGATTTTGATCCATCCAGGCATGCGGTGCCTTATGCGGATATGCCGGATATGGACCAGTTCGCCCTGCATAAGCTCCAGGGTCTGATTCAGCGCAATCTGGATGCGTATCAGAGTTTTGATTTTCATGTGGTCTATCATTCCCTTTACAATTACTGCACAGTGGATCTGTCCGCGTTTTATCTCGATATCCTCAAAGACAGGCTCTACACATCCCTTGCCGGTTCACTTGAACGCCGCAGTGCTCAGACGGTGATATACCTTATTGTTGAGGGGCTTGCCAAGTTGATGGCCCCGGTGCTGCCGTTTACTTCCGAAGAGGTATGGGCATTTATGCCGGAAGTTGAAAACAAACCCGTAAGCATTCATCTGACGGATTTTCCGGCACCTGACCCCGCTTTGAGAAACGATGATCTGGCCCGGAAATGGGAAAGTATCATCCGGGTTCGGGGGGAGGTCACGAAGGTTCTTGAAACCGCCCGTGCGGAAAAACAGATCGGTCATTCTCTGGATGCCTCGGTTACCCTTGCTGCATCTAAGAATCTATATGATGTGTTGAAACAGTATGAAGCCGATCTGAGATCGATTTTCATTGTCTCCGAACTCAAGCTTTTGTCCGATGAAACGATTGATGGGTTTGTCCGGACAGAAGTGGAAGGACTGGCGGTAAAAGTACAACCTGCGCCGGGTGAGAAATGTCAGCGATGCTGGATTTATGATGAAAGCGTCAATCCCGAAGGTGATGGTTCCGGAGTGTGCAGCAGATGTCAGGGCGTTCTTGACCAGATTGGGTAGGGGGTGAAAGGCGGAAGATGAAAATGAAATACATAATGGGCGCAGGAACAGCTACTCTTGTGGTTGCGCTGGACCAGCTCACCAAATGGCTGGTTATCCGGCATCTGCCTTTTTATAGTGAAAAGACCATAATCCCCGGTTTCCTGAACCTTATTCACATCCATAATCCCGGCGGCGCGTTCGGGATTTTTGCCAAGAACCAGGGCACGTTGCAGAGCCTGATGTTCATCGGCATTGCGCTTGTCGCGATGATCCTGATCCTGTATCTGTATAAAAAAACCCCGGCCGAATACCCGCTGCTTTCTATGGGGCTTGCCCTGATATTCGGCGGCGCGTTCGGTAATCTCATCGACCGGCTCCGTATCGGCAAAGTCATCGATTTTATTGATGTGCATATCAGAACGCTTCACTGGCCGGCTTTTAATGTCGCTGACAGTGCCATCACTGTGGGGATGCTGATTTTTGCATTTTATATTCTGTTCCGCAAAGTTGAAATTTAACTTTTACCATTATGATATTTAAACCATGCTCCCAATTTTAACTCGTACAAAGGCTTGGTATAAATTTAAGGAAACCGGATGCATCCCATTCTGTTTACATTTTACGGAATAACCGTTCATACTTATGGCTTTTTTCTGGCGTTGGCTGTTTTGGCTGCGATTTTCATTGCCAAGCGCGAAGCCGTCCGCCTGGGTGTGGACCCGGATAAAATTGTCGATGCCTGTTTTTATGTGGTGGTTGCAGCTATTGTGGGGTCGCGTCTGTTTTATGTTGCGACCAATCCGGAAGCATTTATATCGGCTCCTCTTGAAATATTTAAAATATGGAACGGCGGCCTGGTTTTTTATGGCGGATTTATCGGTGCAGTTGCGGTCGTTCTGGTTTTTTTTAAAATCCATCATCTGCCTTTGGGAAAATGCGCCGATATCGCGGCAGTTGCTCTTCCTTTGGGCCATTTTTTAGGACGCATGGGCTGCTTCTTTGCCGGATGCTGCTATGGAAAAACCTGTGATCTGCCCTGGGCCATTACATTTCGTGATCCGGACTCGCTGGCCCCTCTTAATATTCCGCTGCATCCTACCCAGATTTACGAATCCGGGGCCAACCTTATGGTCTTTCTGCTGTTATTCGCCTTTCGAAAATCCAAAAAATATGACGGTCAATTATTCTGGGTTTACATGGCGATGTACGGGATCAATCGAACCATCATTGAAACCTTTCGTGCGGATTTCAGGGGGGCCACTTTTTTCCACCTGTTATCCATATCCCAAACCATCGGTCTCTGTTTTGCGGCTGCCGCAGTCGTCATGCTGATCATACTTGGCCGCAGACATTCCGCCTCTTAAAAAAATGCCGGAAATCCCCTATCAGTCATTAAAACAATATATCAAAGATCTTTCCAAGACGTCTTTTGCTCCGGTTTATCTTATTTTTGGCGAAGAATTTCTTTATCAGCAGGCGGTGAGGGAAATTGTCAACGCCATCATTCCGGACTCGGCTGTTCAACGGCATAATTA
The DNA here is from genome assembly GCA_003599885.1 of Desulfobacteraceae bacterium. Lineage (GTDB taxonomy): Bacteria > Desulfobacterota > Desulfobacteria > Desulfobacterales > Desulfosalsimonadaceae > SURF-3. Next base: position 8,752 of record QZKW01000010.1, read on the forward strand.
TGACGTCGTTCATCAGAAAGAGCAGGGGGACATGGTCGACATCATCGACCGGATGAATACCTATTCTTTTTTTTCCGAAAAAAAAGTCATTGAACTCCGTGACGCCACGCTCTTTGTATCCAAACATAATCAGGATAATCAGGTTAAAAAAATCCGGCAGAACCTTGACAATAATGAGCCGGAAAAAGCGGCTCCCCTGTTTTTAAGTCTCTTGAGCCGATTGCAACTGGAACTTTCCGACCTTACAGATACAACCATTAACGATAAACTCACCACAGAAGATGAATCCTCATCAGATGTGGAATGGGTAAGAAGAATGGCGGCGTTTTGCCAGGAGAATCATTTATCAGTCCCGGTTGCCGGTGATGACGCCGAGCGTTTAAAAAGCGCTATTGAACGCGGATTCCCCCAAAATAATTTTCTGATTATCTCCACAGATACGGTGGATAAACGTAAAGGGTTGTATAAAGCCATCAAAAACTGCGGAACCATCATTGATTGTTCGGTGGCAAAAGGAAACAAAAAGGCGGATCAGGAAAATCAGCGTCAATTTTTAAGGCATCAGGCGAATCAACTGCTTTCAAAACACCGCAAACAGTTGGATGCCCAGGCATTTGAACTGATGTTTCAGATGATCGGTTTTGACTTGCGGTCATTTATCAGTAATCTTGAAAAAGTAATTGACTATGCGGATGCCAGGGAAAATATTACGACAAAAGAGGTTCAGGAAGTCTTAATCCGTACAAAACTGGATCCTGTGTATGAATTAACCGGCGCAATATCTGAGCGGGACACGGTGAAATCCCTATATCATGTAAATTCACTGCTGTCTTCCGGATACCATTATCTGCAGGTACTGACAGCGATTGCCAATCAAATCAGGAAATTGATAAATACCCGGGGGTTTCTGGAAAGTTCTTTGGGGGGAAACTGGCATGCGGGTATGGGGTATGATCAGTTTAAAAACCAGATATTGCCGCTGGTTGGCAAATATGATGCATCCACCCTTCATCAGCTTCAGAATCACCAGCTTGCGTTTAAAGGAACCAGCGATACGGTGCGGCAGGACGCAAAAAACAGCCCTAAAATTACCACAGATCTGATAATTGCCAAAAACCCCAATAACCCGTATCCCATCTATCAACAGTTTTTGCGATCAGAAAATTTTACCACCAATGAGCTTTTCCGGGCGATTAACCAGACACACCAGGCCGACGTCAGGCTCAAAACAACCGGACAATCACCGGTCCGGGTGCTTGAAGAACTGGTTCTGGCGATTTGCGAAAAACAGCCGTAGGCCCATAAATGAACCCGTAGTTTTTTTGAAGAGTTCGTTCAAAAAACATTGTTTATTCCCATGAACTATGATATTTTCTCAAGAATTATATCTTATCATCACTGATTCTATTGATTAATAATTTTGAATGACCAGGTTTCGGAGGATAAAAGATTGCAGGATAAATCCACATTCAAACAATTACGGGAAGATGAGCGCGAAGTCCGCAAGCAACTGATTATCAAAGCCGCCATGGATATGTTTGAAGAAAAAACATTTCATGAAATCGGCATGCGGGACATTGCCGTCAAAGCCGGTGTTTCAGCAGCTTCCATATACAGGTATTTTCCCAGCCGCGATGATCTGTTTGTAGAGGCGCTGATTCAGGACATCAATACCATTGAAAAATTATTGCAGCAGCGGGTCAAAAGCGGCGACAACATGGAAACCATCACTCTGGCGGTGGTGGATTATATGGTGGACAATGAAGCCACTTTTCAGATGATGGTGCATTTTATGATTCGCGGAGAATTAAATCCCCAGGCCTTAAAAAAATTCAACGGGGTCCAGCGGTATTTTCTCAATATGTTTGACAATGTGGTGAAGCAGACGGGTGATGCCGGCAATCTGAAACTCAACACCCAGGCTTTTTTTGCGTCCTTGGCAGGTGTGGTTCTGACTTTTCGTAATTACCCCGGCAGAACTGCCGAAGAAAAAAGAAAAGCCGTCCACAAACTCGCTCTGATCATCATGCGCCAGGGGTCCCTGGAATCCCTTTAAGCTGTTCGGAATAGGCTTCCATCGCCTCAGAGTAAAACAGTTTTTCCGAATGCTGATACCGGGGCGAAAAATGAAAAAGAGTGAATCGCCGGACGCGGGCCTTTCCGGCGATTTCCCCTGCCTGCCGTGCGGTTAAATGGTGTTTTTTTAAAGCATGTTCTCTGTCTTTTTCCAGAAACGCCGCCTCGATAAATAAATGATCCGCATCCTTTGCAAGCCCAATCATTTTTTCAACATTGGCCGGATGATAGGCGGCATCCGCAATATAACTGATTTTTTGCCCTTTGCCTACCATTGCGATTTCCTGTAAAAGCTCTTTAATGGTATAGTGTCTAAAGTTTGGTGAATGATTTTTGCCCTGCGTCACCGGGACTATCCATTCAGGGTCTTGCCCATCATATACTGCCTGTTTGAATCGTTGCAGCCAGGGGCCGGGGACAAATCCCAGGGCCTCTAACCTTTCTTTGCGGATGTTGATTCGAAAATTTTCTTTTAAGGAAAACCCCAGGCAGGGAATCCCATGATCCAAAATAGATGCACTGACATTAAAAGACGGCTCTTGATAGAGGACGCGCAAGGGCAAAGGGGGCAGGGCGTCTGATGACTGCGGACCGGACGCCGGTTGAAACCCGTCACGGCAGGCATATCGCCGGGTGATCCGCTTAGTCTCGGTTAATTCCGTTGCATAGATGATCAGTTGATTGGTGAATTTTTGAACAAGGTTCCATGTATATGCGGATAATTTGCCTTCAAGATTCCTTAAAAATCCTTCAGGCCCGTAAAGATACAGAGTTTTTGAACGGCCGAGCATAATCCGAAGGAGACGGTCAAACCCGGCGAAATGGTCCATATGGGTATGGGTGATAAAGACATGGCTGATTTTAAGACTGTCTCTGGGAGAAAGAGCGGCGATCTCTCCCAGATCAAACGCAACGGCCCGCCGGTTAAACGCAAACGATATGAATAGTCCGGGATCACCGGAAGCGTCATTGATCAGGCCGGGGAGAAACGATGGCGGCATTATTTTTTGGATAGATACTTCATCACCTGCCTGTGAACGCAGGCGTAAATTTCCTCATCCGTACCGTAAACATCAACGGTATCTTTATGATTAATCAGTTTTTCAATCACAAAGGAAGTTATATAAAGACTGGCAATGTTCGGATCTGAAACAATATTCCGGATGGGTGCGATCTGATATTCCACATCAAAATCTTCCGCATGAATCAGTTTTTCAAGACAAAAAGAGATCTGTTCCTGGAGTGAATTTTTATTTGTCGTTTCAACCAGTTCACTCTCAACGAGCTTCATCGCAATGAAATTGCTTAATTGTTCAGGGCCTTCAGCGATTGCGTGAATCGCATTCCGGCGTTCGAATTCTTTGGATGAGGCGATTTTGGAGATAATTTTTGATTCACCCAGATTGCTGGGCCGAAATTTTTTAGACATTGGGGCTTTCCCTTTTTAAAACGATAGAAGTCATGGGTTTCGATAGTCAAAAAATATTAATATCAACAACTCTTCATTTCAAGAAAAAAACTTATAAAATGCTGAGTGGGCTTTTCTTTTTGCGTCTTTGCTACTTGCTTTCAATAAGCGCCTGAATCTCTTTTTTCCCGTTCCAGTAATTCCATCTCAATTTAAACGCAAGACGGTCATAATATTTTTGATGCTGATCCTCGCCGGCAACATTGAACCAGATCGCATTAAGGGTGTTGCTGGTTCTGGAATGACGCTGCTTTATGGAAAGACGACGATGATGGGTGCCGATCATTTTTGAAAATACGACATCCACCTGGTCAGCTGCAAAAACCGGTTCCGGATTACTCTGTCCGAAGGGCTGAAGTGAGGCAATTTCATCAATCAATCGATCGGTGATCATGTCAAAATCAAGCAGGCAATCAATGGATAATTTAGGAGTCAACTCTTTGGCTGAACCCATTTCTTCGATGGTTTTTTCGAATTTTTGCTGAAAGGCGGTTAGATTTTTTTTGTGAATTTTAATACCGGCCGCCATCGGGTGCCCGCCGAAACCATCAAGATATTCAGAACACCGGCAAAGGGCGTCATACAAATTTATACCGGGAATGCTCCGTCCGGACCCTTTGCCTATATCGCCATCAAATGACATTAAAATCACCGGACGATAAAATGCTTCAACCAGACGGGAGGCGACAATGCCGAGCACTCCCTGATGCCACCCCTGTTTTCCAAGTACAATGGCGCTTTTATTCAAATTTTCAGGCTCATGAGTAAAATACTGATTGATAAACTGAAAAATTTTTTGTTCGACTTCCTGGCGTTCGGCGTTCATGGCATGCATGGATTTGGCAATGGTAAAGGCCTCGTCAGCATCCGGGGTGCAAAGGAGTTTAACGGCAAGATGTGCATGATTCATTCTGCCGGTTGCGTTTAATCGCGGGGCGATTCTAAAAGCGACATCTTCCGCATCGATCACGGGCTTGTTAATGCCGCAAATGTCAATCAGCGCAGCCAGACCTGGACGCGGGGTTGAGTTGATCACTTCAAGGCCGGCTTTTGTCAAAATCCGGTTTTCATGAATCAGAGGAACAATATCTGCAATGGTGCCCAGAGCCACCAGATCACAGTAGTTCTTTAAATTAGGCTCAGATCCATTTTCCCAGAAATGAATGCCCCGGAGATGCTTCCGGAGACTGATCAACAGGCAGAACGCAACGCCCACCCCGGCTAAATACCCGGAGCCTGAGGGACAGTCGGTTCTTTGGGGATTGATAATCGCAAACGCTTTGGGAGGACTGTCGTAAATCGTGTGATGGTCCGTGACAATGACATCAATGCCGGATTGCGCGGCCAGGGCTATCGCATCGTGGCTTGCGGAGCCGCAATCGATGGTGATAATGAGTTGAAATCCGCCAGGAATGGCCGTGTTTTCAATTTGAAGGCGGTTAAGGCCGTATCCTTCATCCATTCGATGGGGGATATACGACATGACATCTGCGCCGGTTGCCGTTAAAAATTCATAAAGAATGGTGGTGGACGTTATGCCGTCCACATCATAATCACCAAACACCAGGATTTTTTCCCGGTTAAGGATGGCATGGACAATCCGATCAACGGCCTTGTCCATATCAATTAAGGATTCAAACGACTGAATCTGACTGAGAGACGGGTTTAAAAAAGCGGCGATGGCTTCCGGGGAGGTGATGCCGCGATTGACTAAGAGTGTTGCGATAATCGGGTGACATGAAGCCCGGTCGCATATCCGTCGAATGGCAGTAGGGTCCGGGCGTTGAATTTCCATTGCTTTATTCATCAGTCGGCATATATCGTATGCTGACTGATGAAACAACAGTATTTTAAAAAAACTTCAAACCCCGGCCAATCGCTTTTTATATTTCTATTGTCAAACCAAAAACCAGGGTGGTATGTTTCAGCAGATGAAACATTTCAGGAGATTCAGTGAAGACCATCAGCCAATCATATTCTATTGATAGAAAGTTCGTGGGCTTTGTTAAGTTTATTTTTGAAGCATACGACGGCATAGCAGTGGTGGAAACCATTATTCCCCAGACAGCCGTTATAAAATTACATATAGCCCCCGGATGTGAATCCGATGTTGCGGGGGTCATTTGTGAATTAAAAAAGGATATAATGATTGAACCCTTCAGCGGGACTGCTGTGGGTTCTTTTTGAGATACTGCTTATGAAAACAAAAAAAAACATCTATATCAACACCATCGGCTGCCAGATGAATGTGTATGATTCCGGGCGGATTTCAAGCCTGCTGGCTGCCGAAAATTATACACCGGTATCCTCGTTTGAAAATGCTGACCTGGTTATCGTTAATACGTGCGCCATCAGGGAAAAAGCGGTCCAGAAAGTACACAGTTTTTTAGGCCGCATGCAGGCATTAAAAAAAAAGAAACCCTTTCTTACTGTGGTGGTTGCGGGATGTGTGGCCCAGCAGCAGGGCGCTGCATTAATTGAACGGTTTCCCCAGGTAAACATTGTGCTGGGAACCCATGCAATTGATCAACTGCCGGACCTGTTGCGCAGAGTGAAAGCTGACGGACAACCGATTGTCGAGGTTGCGTTGACGGAAACAATTCATGAACACCCGGCGCATTCGGTCATTCCCTCTGTGGACAGGGAAGTGACGGGGTTTGTCACCATCATGAGGGGGTGCGATAACTATTGCACTTATTGCGTTGTGCCTTATGTCAGGGGCAGGGAAATCAGCCGGAAACCCGAATCCATTATTGCTGAAATTCGGGCAATGGTGCAATGCGGTGTTAAAGAAATCACTCTTCTCGGGCAGAATGTGAACAGCTATGGTGTAAAGCAGGGGCTGACCTCGTTTCCGGAATTACTGGCTCGGGTCAATGACATTGAGGGACTGGAGCGAATCCGGTTTGTGACGTCCCATCCGAAGGATCTTTCAGACCAGTTGATCGCATCCTTCGGCAGGTTAAATAAATTGTGCAATCATATCCATTTACCGGTCCAGTCCGGGGCCAATCCGGTTCTTAAAAGAATGAACCGGAAATATACCAGGGAAGCCTATCTGGAAAAAATTGACAAACTGCGCAGAGTCTCTCCTGCAATTGCAATTTCAACAGATTTTATTGTGGGCTTTCCCGGCGAAACCGATGCGGATTTTAATGACACCATCGATTTAATGAAAACCGTTAAATTTGACAGCCTGTTTGCCTTTGAATACTCCGATCGGCCGGAAGCGCCAGCGGCGCGTTTTTCAGATAAAATCCCATCTGATGTGAAGTATCAGAGACTTCAGACTTTGCTGGATTTACAGAAAGAAATCACAACACAAAATCATGCGGCCCTGATCGGCCAGGTGTTTCCGGTATTGATTGAAGGCGAAAGCAAAAACCAGATGAAAAAACCGGAAGCCGGCATCATTGAATTGTCAGGCCGGACATCTGAAAACAGAATCGTTAATTTTGCGATTCCTTCCGATTCACTCCTTGACATGGACGATTTGAAGGGCCAAATTATGAATATAAGAATTGAAAAAGCATTTTTAAATTCTCTCCGGGGTATCGCCGTTGAGAATCAAACGGAATTCCTCAAACCCAAAAGGAGGCATTCTCATGTTGCATAAAATGACCATCGGGGGACTGGCCATGGACCCATCGTCCAACGCGCCCATTCTCATCCTGAATGCGGTGGATGGTGATTTTTCTATTCCGATATGGATCGGGCTGCTTGAAGCCGCCTCTATCGCGTCGGTGCTTCAGGATATTTCCTTTGATCGCCCCATGACCCATGATCTGTTTAAACATTTTATGGATTCAGTGAAAACCACCGTACCGCGCATAGAGGTGTCTGACCTGAAAGACAACACCTTTTATGCCAAAATTTTTTGTTCTTCTCCGGATGGCGAGTTTATCCTTGATGCCCGTCCCTCTGATGCCATTGCCCTGGCCTTGCGTCTGAAAGCCGAAATTTTTGTTGATGACCGGGTGGTGGAGAACTTAAAAGTCAAGGATGGTCAATACGAAACTGTCGATAACAGCGAGCAGGGGAAAAAATGGGAAGAATACCTGAAAAATCTTGCACCTGAGGACTTCGGTAAATATAAGGTTTAGGGGGATAGTAACATGAATATACAGGATATTTTGACGGATATTCATTCACTTGAGGAAGAGCTGCTGGCTTTCGAGCGCAAATACGGTATCCGATCAGAAATATTTTATGCAGCCTATGCATCCGGCGAAGAGCCCGAGAATGATCAGTGGATTTTGGACTTTGGCGAATGGGCAAGCGTTTACAGGACATGGCTGAGCCGTCAAGCGGACTATCGCAATGAACTTGAAAAGTTTCGAAAATCGCCAAATAGCCTGAGAGGACTGGTAAGCGTCGCGGCATGATGAACGATTTAAGGACTCCCGAGGATTATGAATTTTTTTTGTATACGTTGACGGAACGTTTTCCGTCTGTCCGCCGTTCTACACTCACCTTCGTCAGGAAAGGCATGTCGCTTGCACGGGTGGCGGGCGAAGTGTTTTTTGAAAACGGAATCCGATTGGTTGTTCGCGAGCGTATCGTCTATAATCGTTTGCCGGCGGTGATAGATTGGTATGGTTATGAAGTGTGGCATGAAAATGAAAAATTGTATTGGTATGATTCACAGCCGCACCCAGATGATCCTGTGCTTCAAAGTACTCATCCTCATCATAAACATATACCGCCCAATATGAAACATCATCGGGTTCCAGCGCCAGGCATGAGTTTTACAAGTGCAAACCTGCCTTTACTCATTGAAGAAATTGAAAGAAAGCCACATCCATGATAGATCTGCACATGCATACCGTATTCAGTGACGGAGTTCTGATCCCTTCCGAACTTGCCAGACGGGCGGAACACAAAGGCCTGACAGCCATGGCCATCACCGATCATGGCGATTTGTCCAATTTGGATTTTATTATCCCCCGGATGATTTTGGTGGCAGATGAATTAAATTCGGTGATGAACATCCAAATTGTGCCAGGAATTGAAATCACGCACGTTCCGCCGTCTCTTATTGCCCGCACCATCGAAAAAGCGCGGAATCTCGGTGCGAAAATAGTTATTGTACATGGGGAAACCATCACCGAACCCGTGGCAAAAGGGACCAACCGTGCGGCCATAGAAAGCGGCGCTGACATTCTTGCCCATCCGGGCCTGATTTCCCGGGAGGACGTGCAGGCTGCTAAAGAAAACAATGTACTCCTTGAAATCACCGCACGAAAAGGCCACTCCATCACCAACGGCCATGTGGCCTGTCTGTCCGGAAAAATCGGGGCCAAGATGGTCATCAATACGGACACCCACAGCCCGGCTGATTTAATTGACAGCCATTTTGCGCGGCTGGTTACCCTTGGGGCAGGATTGACTGAAACGGATTTTTTGACCATGCAGGAAAACGCCGGCGCGCTGATTTTAAAACGTTTCGGTCCATATAAGAAAAACTAAAAATAAAAACTTGACATTCTTTGATCAATCGTGGAAATTAGCGACCGAATCACAAACAATGTTCCGCTTGTTTTATAAATTATCTGTCACAAAAGAGAATATCCGATAAAATGAACCGCACCGCAGGCAAAAACTTTAATTTTTGGTATTTTAGCTATTATTATTTTAGCAAGGGACTGCCTGTGCGTAAGTAAGACTTTATCTAAAAGAACCAAAAACCGCAGGCAGCCCCGAAAGCCTGCGGTTTTTTTTTGTAAAAAAGCCGTGAAAAAGTATCACGGCTTTTTTTATTTTTAACGCCTAAATTTTAAGGGAGAAGGAAAATGACAATTATCGGCAAACACATTCGCATGGAACGCATCATGGACCGGAACACCGGACGGACACTGATTGTGCCCCTGGATCATGGGGTTTCCGTGGGCCCGATTGACGGCATCATCGATATCAAGGAAACCGTCGCCCAGATCGCCGAAGGCGGCGCCAACGCCATTGTCGAGCATAAGGGACTGGTCGGTGCCGGCCACCGCGGGCGCGGGTCGGATATCGGCCTAATCGTTCATTTGTCCGCATCCACGTCGCTGTCCGTCTATCCCCATTCCAAAACCCTGGTCTGCAGTGTTGAAGAAGCGTTAAAACTGGGAGCGGACGCCGTATCCATTCACGTGAATATCGGCAATGGCCAGGAAAAGGAAATGCTCAATGATTTTGGACGGGTATCCTATGAATCCCGCAACTGGGGCATTCCACTTTTGGCCATGATGTATCCCAGAGGAGAAAAAATCAAAGACGAGTATGATGTGGAAGTCGTCAAACATGCCGCACGGGTGGGTTGCGAAATGGGCGCTGATATTGTAAAGGTGTCCTATACCGGATCACCCGAATCCTTCGCTAAAGTGGTCGAAGGCTGCACCGTCCCGGTGGTGATTGCCGGAGGCGCAAAAATGGATTCGGACAGGGATATTCTGGAAATGGTCAAGGGCTCTATTGATGCCGGCGGGTCCGGTGTTTCCATTGGCCGGAACGTATTCCAGCACAAAAATCCCACCCGCATGGTTCAGGCCATGGCGTCCATTCTTTTCGATAACGGGTCGGTCACAGACGCACTTAAAATGCTTGAATAAATTTATTAACTGGAGACGAACGCATGCGTAAAATATGGGTAAAAATCGACCCCTGGGACAAGGACATGGTGACGACCGCTATCGAAGGCGGTGCGGACGGCGTGATGGTGCCGGAGGGCTATTCTGAAAAGGTAAAAGCATTGGGCCTTATCCAAACCATATCGGAAGATGGCGATTTAAAACCGGGCCAGGATGTGGTGACCTTTAAAATCTCCGGCAGCAGTGATGAAGCGGAAATTTCCCGGCTGTGCCGGGAAAAAAAGGTGATTCTGGAATGCACGGACTGGTCCATCATTCCCCTTGAAAATCTGATTGCTCAGGGTGCTGGCGTCATTGCCCAGGTGAACAGCCTGGAAGAAGCGCAAACTGCGTTCGGTATTCTTGAAAAAGGGGTGGAGCACATCCTTTTTTGCCCCAAAAACCCTCTTGAACTCAAGGAAGCCCTTGACCGGCTGCAATCCAACACGGACCACATCCCTCTGGAAGTTGCAGAGATCATTGAAATAAAACCTGTGGGAATGGGCGACCGGGTGTGTGTGGACACCTGCACCGATATGAAAATGGGGGAGGGTATGCTGGTGGGCAACGCCAGCAGCGCGCTGTTTCTGGTTCATGCGGAAAGTGTGGAAAACCCCTATGTCGCGCCCCGTCCTTTTCGGGTCAATGCCGGCGCAGTTCACGCCTATACAAGGGTGCCGGGTGGCAAAACCCGATATCTTTCAGAATTATGCGCGGGTGATCCGGTGTTGATTACGGATTATAAAGGACGGGCTTCCATCGGCACCGTCGGACGGCTTAAAATTGAAAAGCGTCCGCTGATGCTGATCAAAGCAATGGTGGGCGGCAAAGAAATCACTTCCATTGTGCAAAATGCCGAAACCATCCGCCTGACAGACCCGGACGGCAATCCGGTGTCGGTGGTTGCGCTTCGTCCCGGGGACAAAGTGCTGGTGGCCCTGGAGGCAAGCGGTCGTCATTTCGGCATGAAAATAAGTGAAACCATCACGGAAAAATAAATTCTGGGGAATGTGAATTCATGGATGAGCCCAAAAATAACCCGGCGGATATTCGTATGAATCATCTGCGCCAAACCATCAACGGAATTGATGAGACGGTGTTAAGCCTGATCAACAAGCGCTTGCTGGTCGCAAAGGAAATCGGGGAAATTAAAAAAGAACAAAACACTTATGTGTATGATAAAATTCGAGAAAATGAAATCATGGACCGGCTGGCCCAGTTAAACACCGGCCCGCTAAAAGCTCAGGCCCTCCATCAGATCTTTACGAATATCATTTCCGCATCCAGGGAAATCCAGACGCCGACGACCATCTCCTACCTTGGCCCGGAGGCCACCTTCACCCATGTGGCAGCCATGGACCTGTTTGGTCATTCGGCCGAGTATGTGCCCCAAACCAGTATTCGGGATGTGTTTATGGAAGTCGCCAAGGGCAAATGCGATTACGGGGTGGCCCCTGTGGAAAATTCCATCGAAGGGGCCATCAATCATACACTGGATTTGTTTTTCGAATCGGATTTACGCATCTGCGCGGAAAAATATCTTAATATTTCCCACGCCCTCTTGTCCCGATCCAGTGACATCAAGGATATTGAGGTGATTTATTCACACCCCCAGCCGTTTGCGCAGTGCCGGGCGTGGATTCGGAAGAACCTTCCCAATGCAGCGCTGATTGATTGCAACAGTACGGCCCACGCTGCCCAGAAGGCGTTTCAGGAAAAAAATACCGCCGCCATCGCTAATTCTGAAGCCGCGCACATATACGGGCTTCAGATTCTTGAATCCGGCATAGAGGATTATTCCCATAACATCACGCGGTTTCTCTTGGTGGGCCGAGATGAACCCCGACCCACCGGGGAGGATAAAACATCCATCATGTTTGCGATTTCCCATGTGCCGGGAGCGCTCTATAAAATCCTGCAGCCCATCGCCGATTCCGGCATAAACATGTCCAAACTCGAATCCCGGCCTACCAAGCATGAAAACTGGAGCTATTTCTTTTTTGTGGATTTTGACGGGCATATCGAAGATGATACAATCAAGCGAACCATTGAACAAATGAAGCCGTATTGTAAATACCTTAAATGGCTGGGTTCCTATCCGAGAGCGCAAGAGTAAACGAATCGCGAGTTAACAATTACGAATTACAAGTGAGATGGTAACTTCATGCTGAAAATTATACCAGGCAATATCCGCAATACCACGGTCACTGTGCCGGGCTCAAAAAGCTATACCCATCGGACGTTCATCGCTGCCGCCTTATCGGACGGGGAGTGCCGGATCGACAACTGGCTGGATAGTGAAGACACCCGGTATACTTTGGATGCGTTATCCAGATTTGGAGCGAAAATTGAAAAAAGGCCGGCCGGGCTTTCTGTTTATGGCCGAAGTGGTGGCATGGATGCCTGCGATTCCCAAATATACATTGGAAATTCAGGCACCTCCATGCGTCTTCTCACATCCTATGCCATTCTTGGCAAAGGCCGCTATGTTCTCAGCGGGACTGACCGCATGCATGAACGGCCGATTCAGCATTTGCTTGACGCCCTGCACCAAATAGGGGTTCATGCCGTATCCCTGAACCATGACGGGTGTCCGCCGCTGGAAATCATGGGCGGCAAAATCGCCGGAGGAGAGGTGCGCATCAATTGCAGCATCAGCAGCCAGTTCCTATCCGGACTGCTTCTCATCGCTCCATACACCGAAAAAGGCCTTAAAATCCATGTCACTCATGGCCCGGTGTCAAGGCCCTATATTGATATGACCGTTGATATTATGTCGCAATTCGGAGTTCCGGTTGTCAGGGACGGTTATGATTATTTTGAAATCGCCGGAGACCGGCACTATCAATCCGGTCATTATACCGTGGAGCCCGATGCTTCCCAGGCCGGTTATTTCTGGGCGGCAGCGGCCATCACCGGCGCCAGAATCAAGGTGGCTGGCATCACCGGAAACTCCAGTCAGGGCGATGTCCGTTTCGCTGAGGTGCTGGGTCAAATGGGCTGCAATGTCACGCATGAGCCTGACGGCATCTCGGTGACAGGCGGGAACCTTTCCGGGATTGAAGTGGATATGGCCGACATGCCTGATATTGTCCCGACCCTTGCCGTAGTCGCCGCGTTCGCCAAGGGAACCACGAAAATCAAAAACGTGGCCCACCTGAAGGTCAAGGAAAGCGACCGCCTGACTGCCGTGATCAATGAACTCACCAAAATGGGCATTTCCGCAAGATCGGACCATGATGACCTGATCGTTACCGGCGGCAGTCCCCACGGCGCAGTGATAGAAACATACAATGACCACCGGATGGCCATGTGTTTTGCCATCGCGGGACTTGTGGTGCCGGGAATTGAAATACTCAATGAAGGATGTGTTGGGAAATCATTCCCTGCGTTCTGGGAAGTGTTTGAAGGCTTGAGGGAGAATTACTATGTCAGGTAATACATTTGGCACATTGTTCCGAATCACCACCTGGGGCGAATCCCACGGACCTGCCGTCGGGGTGGTCGTGGATGGCTGCCCCTCAAAAATTTCCATGGATGAATCCACCATTCAGGCATGGCTTGACCGCCGTCGGCCGGGACAGGCCGCAACCTCCACATCACGAAAAGAATCAGACACTGCCAAAATCCTTTCCGGCGTGTTTGAAGGCAAAACCACCGGCACCCCCATCATGATCATGGTGGAAAACCAGGACGCGAAATCTTCGGCTTACAGTTCTATCGCGGATGTTTTCCGGCCGGGACATGGGGATTTTACCTATCAGGCCAAATACGGCATCCGCGACTGGCGCGGCGGGGGCAGGGCATCCGCCCGTGAAACCGTGGGCAGAGTCGCCGCCGGAGCTGTTGCAGACGCGGTTTTGGCAAAAGAAAACATCACGGTTTTGGCCCATACTGTTGCCCTTGGTTCCGTCACCGCCCAAACTTTTGACCCGGACTGTATCCGCCAAAATATGTTTCTATGTGCAGATAGTGACGCTGCCCGGAAAATGGAAACGGAAGTGGCGGCAGTTAAAAAACAAGGCGATTCTTTGGGCGGCATTGTGGAAATTCGGGTGCAAAACGTTCCGGCAGGACTGGGTGAACCGGTTTTTGATAAGCTCGATGCGGATCTGGCCAAAGCTTTAATGAGCATTGGCGCGGTCAAAGGGGTGGAAATCGGGGCAGGATTCAGGGCCGCCCAGCTCAAAGGATCTCAAAACAACGATCCGATCTCCCCTGAAGGATTCACTACAAACAACGCGGGCGGGATTCTTGCGGGCATATCAAGCGGTGATGAAATTATTGTCCGCGTGGCGGTCAAACCCATCCCGTCCATCAGCATGGAGCAGACCACCATCGACACCCGCAGCAACCCCACCCGAATCAAAATCCAGGGCAGGCATGATATTTGCGCCATTCCCCGCATCAACGTGGTCTGCGAAGCCATGGTCAGCCTGGTAATTGCGGATCATTTGCTGAGGCAGCGGGCGACAGGCGGGTAAACGGATACGTTCGAAATAGGGAAAAACAGAAGGCCGGATTGCGTTATAAAACGCATCCGGCCTGAATAGTTCTACAAATTATCTTCCGCTGAAATAGCTGCCTGGGCTGCGGCAAGCCGTGCAATGGGCAACCGGAACGGCGAGCAGCTCACATAATTAAACCCCGCTTTAAAGCAGAATTCCACGGATGCCGCATCTCCGCCGTGTTCACCGCAGATGCCGATTTTCAAATTGGGCCGGGTCGAGCGGCCTTTGGTGACGGAATGTTGGATCAAGGAGCCAACTCCTTCGATATCCAGCGTCTGGAACGGGTCCTTTTTTAAAATCTTTTTATCCAGATATTCACCCATGAACCCGCCGATATCATCCCGGCTGAATCCAAACGTCATCTGCGTGAGGTCATTGGTGCCATAGGAGAAGAATTCCGCAGTTTTCGCCATTTGATCGGAAAGCAGAGCGGCCCTTGGAATCTCAATCATGGTCCCGAACTGACAGTCAATCTTCTCCACTTTGAACTTTGCAATCACATAGGCATAGACATCATCAAATACTTTTTTCATGTCATCGAGTTCTTTGACATCGCAGGTGACCGGCACCATAATTTCGGGCAGAGCTTTCTTCTTGTTTTTGATCAACTCAGCAGCCGCCTCAAGAATGGCCCGGACCTGCATAAACGCCATTTCAGGATAGGTGACGCCCAGCCGTACCCCGCGATGCCCCATCATGGGGTTGCTTTCGTTTAACTGTTCACTTCGCTTGGTCAGGGTTTTGATGCTGATATCAAGGCTTTTGGCCAGTTTTTCCTTGTTCTTTTTGCTGTGGGGAACAAATTCATGCAGGGGCGGGTCCAGCAGACGGAACGTCACCGGCATGCCGTCCATGATTTCCATGATACGTTTCACATCCGCTTTCACAAAAGGGAATAATTCGACCAGAGCGGCCCGGCGTTCCTGCTCCGTTTTGCTTAAGATCATTTTTCTTAAGATAAACAAGGGTTTTTCAGCCCCTTCACCATAAAACATATGTTCCGTCCGGAACAACCCGATGCCCTGAGCGCCGAATTCTTTAGCGACCATTGCATCTTCAGGGGTTTCGGCATTTGCACGGACTTTCATGGTGCGGAATTTATCCACCATGGTCATAAACCGGGACAACCGGGGA
This sequence comes from Desulfobacteraceae bacterium, assembly GCA_003599885.1. Lineage (GTDB taxonomy): Bacteria > Desulfobacterota > Desulfobacteria > Desulfobacterales > Desulfosalsimonadaceae > SURF-3. The sequence continues at coordinate 24,549 of QZKW01000010.1, forward strand.
TTTTCCGTGGCGTCGATCATGGGCAACTGTCCTTTATATACCACCCCTTTTGTGCCGTTTAAGGTAAAGACGTCTCCTTCCTTATAAACAGTCCCGTTGATCGCCAATTTTTTTTCAGCAACATCTATCTGAAGGGAACCGGCCCCGACAATGCAGCATTTTCCCCAGCCGCGTGCAACCAGCGCCGCATGGCTGGTCATGCCGCCCCGGGCGGTGAGAACCGCCACTGCGGCGCGCATGCCTTCCACATCTTCCGGGTTGGTTTCCTCACGCACAAGAATGACGTTTTTTCCCGCTTTTTGCCATTTCACCGCATCATCAGAGGTGAACACAATCTGTCCGAATGCGCCGCCCGGCCCGGCCGGCAATCCTTTGGCAATCACCGGGCTTGTTTTTTCCGCTTCCGGATCAACCAGCGGGTGCAGCATCTCATCAAGCTGGGCAGGCATCACCCGCATGACAGCGGTCCGTTCGTCGATCAGCCCCTCTTTGAGCATGTCCATGGCCATGTTTAAAGCCGCCAGACCCGTGCGTTTGCCCACCCGGGTCTGAAGCATGTACAGCCGGTTTTCCTGAATGGTGAATTCCAGGTCCTGCATATTGCAAAAATGGGTTTCCAGTTTGCTGCGAATATCCAGGAGCTGCTGATAGGATTCCGGCATGGCGGTTTCAAGGGAGGGCAGGTGGCGGTTCTGATCATTTTTGGTGGCTTCATTGAGGGGGTTGGGCGTTCGGATGCCGGCCACGACATCCTCACCCTGGGCATTGGGCAGCCATTCTCCGTAGAGCGTGTTTTCGCCGGTGGCCGGATTTCGTGTAAACCCGACACCGGTTGCGGACGTGTCGCCCATATTGCCGAACACCATGCTTTGCACGTTGACGGCGGTACCCCATTCATCGGGAATGTTTTCAATCCGGCGATACGCAATGGACCGCTTCCCGTTCCAGCTTTTAAACACCGCCCCGACTGCCCCCCAAAGCTGATCTTTGGCCTTATCCGGAAATTCAGTTTCCAGCACTTCCCTGATTTTGACCTTAAACAATTCAGAGAGCGTTTTCAGGTCTTCGGCTGTAAAGTCCGTATCGCCCGTATATCCCTTCTCGTTTTTCATTTTTTCCATGATGTGTTCAAGCTGGGCACGGATGGATTTCCCTTCTTCCGGCTCAATGCCTTCGGCTTTTTCCATCACCACATCCGAGTACATCATGATTAACCGGCGATAGGCATCATAAACGAACCGGTCGTTTCCGGTTTTTTTGATCATGCCGGGAATGGTTTGGGTGGTGAGCCCGACATTTAATACGGTTTCCATCATTCCGGGCATGGACGCGCGCGCGCCGGACCGGCAGGAAACCAGAAGGGGGGCTTCCGGGTCACCGAATTTCATGTTCATGATGGATTCCACATGACGCATGGCGCTGTCGACTTCGTCTTGCAAAGAAACGGGATAACTGCATTCATTGTCAAAATAGTCCGTGCAGCAGTCGGTGGTAATGGTAAAACCTGCAGGCACCGGCAATCCAAGCCTTGCCATTTCAGCCAGCCCTGCGCCCTTGCCGCCGAGTAAGTTTTTCTGGGTTCTGTCTCCCTCAGCCGTTCCGTTGCCAAACGTGTAAACATACTTTGCCATGTGTATCCAGCCTTTCCCTGATATCTTTTAATTAATTAAAACATATTGAAATTTGCGAAAAAGAATCAAGCAAATCCGATAAAGTCCATTTTTTGCGGATCTATTAAAATTGATGAATATATCTTTTCGCACAAGTAATGGTCAAGTAAAAATATCGCTTACGCTGAACTTTAATAACTATCAAGATTTTAAGTAAAATTATTCATTTTTATATTGTGGGTTGATCAAGAAGGTGTATAATCAGTCCCATATCCATAAGACAGATAATGGGAAACATATATGCTGGCGTAATGGAGTAAAACCGGGAACAAACAAAATCAGGCTGCCAAAATGACAAAAATTGTCACAGAATGCCGCAATTTGTAAATTAATCTTTCCCTGTTTGCCGAATTTCAGATTCCAAACCGGAACACGGTTCACTTATTGGAATGAATATTTTTATATTTGCAGGGGTTTAGATATGAAATAAAAACATATTTATTTTTTGGCACGCTACTTGCTACTATATGAGTTAAATACAAACCAAGAAAAAACCAAAACACCAAAACTCATAAAAGGGGGGATGCAAAAAACGAATGCAAAAACGCTTGTCAGAAAAACATGAACAAAAAAATTACTGAACACGAAAGAAACAATCACCCAACCCACATAGTAAAAAACCAAAACAAAAAAAGGAGATTCACCATGATGCAAAAACTTAGAGGAAACACCAAAGGTTTCACACTTATCGAACTCATGATCGTTATCGCCATCATCGGTATTCTGGCGGCCATCGCAATCCCGAACTTCATCGCATACAGAAACAAGGCCTTCTGCACAGCCGCTGAAAGAGATGCGGGCGCAATTTCCTCAGCGCTGTCCGATTATTTCAGCAACCCTGCGTTTGTAACATTACCAGCAGATGGCGCAGCTCTTGGATTGACCCTGTCTTCCTCCAGCGCCGGTGAAAACACATCCGTAATCGGTGGTGATGCCAATACCACCATCAATATTGTAGTAACGGATGTTAGCGGCAGATGCCCAAGTGGTGGTACATATACCCTGGTTATGGGCGGCGACAGCGGTGTGTGGAACTAATAAAGTAACCTGAGTGTGCCGGATTTTCTTCCGGCACACTGCTTGAAAATCTGCTGATGAAAAAGCAATACCAATCAGAAAAAAGAAGGAGAGGCGAGAAAATCCCTCTCCTTCTTTTTTGGGTGGTTGACAATAATAAGTGGATGCTCAAAACACCCATCAAATAGCGCTTATCTGCCGGATAATTGGAATTGGCGGCGTTACATCAGGCATTGCAAAAAAGACGGCGAAGGGATTCGATGCAAACAGTTCAACAAAATAAAAATCGCCTGCTGAACGCTGCTCTTCTTTTGTCGCTTCTGATTGGTCTTTGCTATTCAAACTCCCTCAAAGCATCCTGGCACCTGGATGATACGCCCAATATCGTCGCCAATCCGAAAATTCACATGAGCAGCCTTTCACTGGACAGCATTTATACCAGTTTTCATGCTTGTCCCGAATCCGATCATCTTTACCGGCCCATCGTCATGTTTTCATTCGCCTTGAACTGGCTCGCGGGTCAGGATGAGGTAACCGGCTATCATCTGGTCAACATTGCCATTCATCTATTATCCGCTGTTTTTCTTTTTCTGGCATCCCTTGCCTTGTTATTATCTCCCGCAATGAAGAAGATGGATCAGGATCGCGTTTTTTCTATTGCGCTTTTATCTGCAGTTTTTTGGGCCGTCCATCCTATCCAGATTCAAGCGGTGACGTATATTGTTCAGCGCATGGCTTCTCTGGCAGCCCTTTTTTATATTGTTGCCATATGGGCCTTTCTCTCCGGCCGATCCTGTGAAATCCGTTATAAAAAAAACATATGGTTCGCCGGATGTCTGCTTTCATACGGTCTGGCCCTCAGCAGTAAGCAAAACACGCTTTTTCTGCCGGTCACACTGCTCCTCATTGAGATGATTTTTTTTCAGGATCTTCGCAACCCTATTGTCAAAAAACAGTTTCTGAGAGTGTTGACAGCCGGGTTGACCATTTTGGTTCTCGGGTTTGTTTTTATGCTCTTTGCACCGGAGCTTCTGTCTGTTATGGATAAATACCAGATCCGGAAATTCACTCCCCTGGAGCGGCTCCTGACCCAGTTCAGGGTGGTCCTGTTTTACCTGTCCCAGATGGTGTATCCGATGCCGGCGAGATTCAGTATCATCCATGATTTTTCTATTTCCCGTTCTCTTTTCACCCCCTGGACCACCTTGCCGAGTGTTCTCATGGTTCTGGGGATGAGTGTCACGGCCTTCCGGGCGATCTTCAAAGGCCCTTTTTTAAAAATTTCAGGCTTTGCGGTCCTGTTTTTTCTTGTCAACCATATTATCGAATCCACCATACTGCCATTAGAAATGGTTTTTGAACACCGCAACTATCTGCCGTCATTTTTTTTATTCCTGCCTGTTTCCATGGGCATAGAAAATGCATTGCATTATTACAAACACCAAAACAGACTCATGCCTTATTTTATAGCATTTTCTACATGTGTTTTATTAATCAGCATGGGCACCATTACGTATATGCGGAACATGGATTGGCGATCAGAGAAAACCCTGTGGCTGGATGCCATGGCTAAGGCCCCGAATTCCGCACGGCCGCCACACAATCTGGCATGGGGATATTATGCGCCTGCCGGACAATTTGACAGGGCGATTGATCTGTATCAGCGCGCCCTGCAATTAAATGATGAGTCCATTGGATCTGAAGCGACGGTATATTTCAATCTTGCCGCCATTTATTTTTCAAATTTGAGAGATTATGAAAAAACGGTTTTCTATTCAGAAAAAACACTCCGGATCAACGGCGCTCATGCACGGGCCGCTTCTTTACTGGCAGGGGCCCTTGCCCGGCTTGGCCGTTATGATGACGCTTTGAAGGTGATTCAATTCAATGGTGATCATGTCAACAGTATATATTATAAAGGGTTGGTATTGCTTAATATGTCAAAGCCTGAGGCGGCGCTCGCGGCTTTTCGCCAATGCCTGATCTTTGAGCCGCATAACGGTTTATATCTACGGGAAATCGGTTTTTCCTTCGGCATGATGAATATGCCCGTCCGGGCGGGCTGGTTTTTTCGCCTTGCTGATTCAAAGCTTCCGAATCAACCCGAAATTTTACTTGGAATGGCGGCCGCCAGCCTTGAGACAGGATTGTTGACAGAGGCGACAACCTATGTCGAGCGGTTTATGCTTGCTGTTGGCGCTGAAAATGTCGAAGCCTACTGGACGAAAGCAAAAAAAAATCCGCTGGGTTTACCGATTCCATATCAGCGCCTTGAACCTCTGATATCGGACCGCCTGATCAAAAAATCAATCGCTTATTCGGATTTCTCCCGGCGATTGACCAAGAATATCAATAGCGATTAAAAGCTCTAAATCAAACTACAAGGGGGGAAAAATGCCCGGTTTTCATACCATAAAACAATCCAAAGCGTTTTCTCTTATAGAACTCATGGTCGTTTTGGGCATTATGGCAATCCTGATGTCCATTGCAATCCCCAATTTCATTGCATATCGCAATAAGGGATTCTGCTCACAAGCGGAAAGGGACGCCGATCATGTTATCAGCGCCATTATTTCTTATTTCTCAGACCCCACTCGCATCAGCATACCGCACTACAATGATCTGGGGCTTTCGCTATCCAACCATGTTGACATCACAGGAGTCGATCTTAGTCTCATTACTGTAAGTGTAACAGACAATACAAGCAGGTGTCCGCTTGAATACCAGGCCACAACCTCTGGCTGGAATTCAAATTATGTGTTTACCAAACAGCTCAAATAATATTCCTGATTTGCTAAATTTGGTAATTTAATGGAATTTTAATCAACTCAACTTTTTTATAAATATGCCATGCCAGCTTCAGGCCGATCATTCATGTTTATCATACGTTTATTTAAAAAATTAAATCAACCGGCCCCCCCCCTGCCTTATCCATTTTATTTTTTTCCTGTCATCATTCTCGCCCTGACCGGATTTTTTGATTCCGTCTATCTTGCGGTTTCTCATTATCGCAATTACGTGGACATGGGATATCAGAGTTTTTGCGCCATTTCCCGGGCCATTAACTGCGATACGGTTTCCCAAAGTCCATATTCCATTTTTTTGGGTGTTCCGGTTCCGGTCTGGGGCATTATGAGTTATGGATTTGTTCTGTTTCTGCTGGCCTTCGCCTGGCCCGCAGAAGGCCGCCGAAAACGTATCTGGTCGTTACTGTTATTGATCAGCTTTGCTTTCAGTATTTACAGTCTTGTTCTCGCCCTCATATCATCCTATCTGATTCACAGTTACTGCATCATGTGTATTCTAAGCTATGCGGTGAATCTGGCGCTTTTGTTTTATGCCTGGATTATCCGGAAGCGGTTTGCCTGTGAATCTTTTTTTACAGCAATAAAATTGGACATTCAATATTTACTGAATTTTTCAAAAATCACGGCGCCTGTCTCAGCAGTTTTTGCCGCATCGGTTTTGACGATGCTTTTGGCTTTTCCTCCTTATTGGAACATGGATCCACCGGTTTTATCCACCGATATTTCAACCGGTGTTGAAAATGCCCATCCCTGGATTGGGGCCGAACATCCGGAGCTGGTCATTACCGAGTTTACCGATTACCGGTGTTTTCAATGCAAAAAAATGCATTATTTTCTGCGCCGGCTTATTGAAAGCCATCCGGATAAAATCCGTTTGATCCACAGGCATTTCCCAATGGATAATTTTATAAATCCACTGGTAAAAGAGCCGTTTCACACCGGTTCCGCCAAACTTTCCATGCTTGGGATATTTGCAACCGAAAAAGGAAAATTCTGGGAAATGAATGATTATCTGTTCAAGATATCCCAGGATACAGGGGCGTTGAATATTCGCAATGCCGCCGAAAACACAGGCCTGAAGTTTGAAGACATGCATAATGTTTTTTCTGACGGCTGGCTCTGGAATATCCTGTGGAAGGACATTAAGGACGGCATTGAAATCCATCACTTGACCGGAACACCGGGTTATGTCATCAACGGCCAAACGTATCTGGGCCAGATACCGGCGGATATTTTAAAGCCATATATTAAGGAATAGAATGCTGCTTGGTGATGCAAAACCTTTTTCAGGTGAAAAAATATCTTTAAAAATTGCAGTTTATGGATTCATGTTCATTGGTGTTGCAACGCTTATTGCTTTAATGGCCTGCGTCCCGCCGGTCAGCCGGGACGCCTTGACACACCATCTGTATATCCCGAAATTATATCTCCAGCAGGGCCGCATTTATGAAATACCGGGTATCACGTTTTCCTATTACCCTATGAACCTGGATCTGCTGTATCTTGTTCCTTTGTACTTTAAAAATGACATTCTTCCTAAATTTATTCATTTTGCTTTTGCCCTGCTGACGGTTCTGATGATTTTCCGGTATCTGAAACGCCGGATAAATACAGAGTATGCGCTTCTTGGCGGCCTGTTTTTTCTTTCCATTCCAGTGATTGTTTGTCAGTCCACCATCGTTTATGTGGACCTGGGGCTCGTATGCTTTCTTTTTGCATCGCTCTTGTATCTTTTTGACTGGATAGAATCCGGATTTAAAACAAAATATCTTGTCATCAGCGCTGTTTTTTGCGGCTTCGCTCTGGGTACTAAATATAACGGATTAATCGGTTTTTTTTTGCTGACAATGTTTGTGACGTTTATTTATGAAAGATATCATGCTGGCGAACCATTTCATTCCGCAAAAACGGTCGGATTATCCGCCCTGTATCTTATGATTGCGTTGGTTGTTTTTTCGCCGTGGATGATTCGTAATACGATTTGGACCGGGAATCCGGTATATCCGCTGTATAACGAAATTTTCAATCCTGACGGCACGGGTGTTGGCATCATCGCCGATGATGATGGCTTGGAAGACCTTCCCCACATGTCACCTTTTCAGATTCGCCGTGAAGTTTACGGTGAATCCGGATGGGAAATCGCACTCATCCCTTTGCGGGTGTTTTTTCAGGGCAGGGACGATGATCCCAGATATTTTGACGGCAAAGCAAACCCGTTTCTGCTTCTGTTGCCGGTGTTTGCTTTTTTTGGCATCCGGTCAGCACCGCGGCAGGTCAAAACGGAAAAAAATCTCCTTTTGGGCTTTGCGGTTTTGTTTCTGCTGTTTGCCTGCGTACAAACGGATACCCGGATCCGGTATTTCGCGCCTGTGTTTCCGCCGCTTGTAATCCTGTCCATGTTTGGTCTGCGCTATATTCAAGAAAATTTTTTGCACCAGAAGCTACAGTCATCAGATTTTCTGAAACAAACAACGGTTGCAATGATTATTGTTGTAATGCTTGGCCTGAATGCGAAATATATGGCCGAACGATTCAGTTATGTGAAGCCGATGGATTATCTGGCGGGAAAAATATCCCGGGATGAGTATATACAAAAATTCCGTCCCGAATATGCGGCCATGCAATACGCCAACCGGATTCTGAATAAAAATGACCGGATCTTAGGCATCTATATCGGGAGCAGAGGATATTATTCAGATATTGACATCGCTTTCAGCCTGAATCTTTTGCAAAAATTAGCTGCACAGGCGCAATCTCCGGAGCAAATTTGCAAAGAGCTCAATAAACGCGGAATCACGCATTTATTGGTTAATTTTGGAATGTTCAATTTTTGGGTTCAAAAATACAGTCAGCATGAAAAACAGATGCTTAAAGGATTTTTTGAAGAATTTACGACAACAGAATTTTCAAAAGATAGAAACGGGTTGTTGAAACTGGCTTATCAAACAAAACAGGAACTCTAATAAAATATTCAACTGCCTTTTACATTTTTCTGTTTCTTCTGTGGCTTCCCATGATGATCACACAGGGCTGCCACAAGAAAAGCATTCCTCAATTTCTTTATATATGATAGAAATCACTATCCACCCGTTTAATGTTGTTAAAATCCATGTTTCATACTTTTTACTTGTTATAGAGTCACAGATGTAACTGAAACCATGAGACTTACAGATTCTGAAAGAATGATCATTAAAGCGGCAGCAAAAAGGATATTCGGGCTCGACGCCAGAATATTTCTGTTCGGCAGCCGGGTGGATAATTCCCGGAAGGGTGGCGATATTGATTTATACGTCGAAACTGAACACCCCACGATGCTTCAGGATAAGATATCTTTTATAACTCACCTTAAATTGGACCTTGGCGATCAGAAAATAGATGTGGTGGTCAATGCCCCGAATAAAAATGACCAGAAAATTTTTCATAATGCCAGAAAAACGGGAATTGAATTATGATTCTTGAGGATATTTATAAGGTTCTGGACTTACATTTCAGTCGGGCTGGACAAGCTACTACGGAAATACTCCGGATGCAACTGAATGCTCAAATTTTTGATGATTTTGAAGCAGTAAAGACCATCGATACCTTTATATACCGCTTTTCGAAAATCCAGGATTATATGGGAGAAAAATTATTTCCCGCTGTTTTGGATATGCTGGGTGAATATAAGACCTCCATGTCATTTAAAGACATCCTTAATGAACTCGAGCGCCTGGAACTTATTCAATCTGTCCGGCAATGGATGGAGTTCAGAGAAATAAGAAACGCCTTAACCCATGAATACCCTGAAAATACGAATGAAATCATTGAAGGCATTGAGCTTGCCGTGAATGTTTATGCCGAAATCAAAAATATTTACGATACCATTAAAAAAAAACTTTAGTGTTATAAAGATGACTTTAACATATTTAATCGGTTTTGAAATGGTCAAGTCTGCCATCTGAACTTATAGCCGGGCATCTGGAGTAATTTTATGCTCCAAGTGCTCCCCATCCCATAGGAAGCTGCCATGTATAAAGGTAAGATGATCGGAGTTGTCATTCCGGCCCACAACGAGGAAACCCAAATCGGGCGAGTCATCGAAACGATGCCGGATTTTGTGGACCGGATGATTATCATTGATGATAAAAGCAGCGATCGGACAATTGAGATCGTCCAAAAATATAAGAAATCCTTTGATCGGGTCATCTTGATCCAACATGAAACAAACAAAGGCGTTGGCGGATCAATTGCCACTGGATATAAGTATGCAAGGGATAATCATTTTGATATAGCTGTTGTGATGGCGGGTGACGGCCAGATGGCGCCTTCGGATTTGCCTGCTATTCTTGATCCCGTGGTTGATGGGAAAGCTGATTATAGCAAGGGCAACCGCCTATTTACAGGAGAGGCTTATCAAAAAATCCCCAAAGTCCGTTATTTCGGCAATGCCTTTTTGTCGCTGTGGACCAAAATTGCATCTGGGTACTGGCATATCGCGGATTCACAATCCGGATATACTGCGATCAATCGAAAAGCGCTTGAAGCTATTGACTGGGACCAGATGTATCCAACCTATGGCCAGCCCAACGATCTATTAGTGAGACTGAATGTGCATAATTTTAAAGTTAAAGATGTGCCGGTTGAACCAGTTTACAATATCGGTGAAAAATCAGGCATTAGAATACGAAAAGTGATTTTTACCATTGGCTGGCTGCTGATCCGGCTTTTCTTTTGGCGGATTAAAGAAAAATACATTATTCGGGATTTTCATCCTCTGGTATTTTTCTATTTTCTGGGCATCGGGTTTGGATTTGTCACAGTTTTTCTGTTTGCCAGACTTTTGATTTTTTGGGCGCTTACCGGCCATATCCCCCCAATCAACGCTCTTGCAGCCATGTTCTCTTTCATGAGTGCAAGCCAGTTTTCGCTATTTGCTATGTGGTTTGACATGGAAGCGAATAAGGAATTGAAATGAGTTATAGGGATCAGACGCTTAAACTTAGCAGAATTATCAATTTATTCGAAAAGTTGTCTTTTCTCTTTTTTTGGTTAAAACTTTTTTATCCTAAGGCTAAAGGGATTCCAATAATTTTTCAATTATATTTTTTCCTGCCTCAAAAAATTTTTCGTATCAACGGAAGAGTTCCCTGGCCAGTTCATTTCACTTCAAGAGTCTTTTTTTATAAAAATATTTCAATTGGGAACGGAACAGCTCCTGGCATGAATTCCAATTGTTATATTCAGGGGCGTAATGGAATTAATATTGGGCATAATGTGAAAATTGGGCCTGGGGTGGGGTTGATAAGCGCTAATCATCATTTTGATGATTATGACCAATGGCCTGAAGCTCCTCCAATTACAATTGGAAATAACGTTTGGATTGGAATGAATACTGTTATTTTGCCAGGAATAAAAATCGGAGATAATGTTGTTATTGGAGCGAGTTCATTGGTCACCAGCGATATTCCGGCCAATTCAATCGCTGCTGGCAATCCATGTAAAGTAATACGTGAGAAATCAACTTATAAAGGTAAAGATTATACTCAAATTTGAAAACGATGAAGTCTTTTTCCCATAAAATCCACGGTTCTTATTCTATTAAAAAACAGGAAACAGGCGCAGGAAGAATTCAATTTTTCCTGTCTGTTTTGATTTCTCTCACAGTTCTTGGCTTTCTATGTTATTACCGTTATGAGTTGATTAACACTCTGCTTCATGTAGATATTACCTGGATAGTTGCTGGTCTGCTCTTCTATGGACTCAATTATATTCTTCGTGCCATCCGCTTATACGTTCTCTCAGGACGGTGTATTGTCGTCTGGCCGCATGCAGTATATGCAAGCAGTCTCCACGGCTTTGTCACCTATCTGATGCCTTTTCAAGTCGGTGATTTAAGCTTGCCGATAATCTTAAAAGCTGCCAACGGAGTCGGCCTGCCAGAGGGCAGCGCCATTCTGATACGGACTCGCTTGCTGGACATGGTCTCCTTAGGCGGTCTGATGCTTTCAGCATCGATAGGGTACGACATTGACTTGGGATTATCCTTGCGTCTGCTTTGGTTTGGAATCGGTGCGCTGCTTGTAATCGTTCCTTTTTTGTTGCGTCGCCTGATTACCAGCCATTGGTTTCAGTTAAACCGATATGGACAATATTTGAAACCCTTCCTGTTGGAAGGCAGGTTCAGCATTATTGAATTATTTTTGAGTTTAGGTATATGGATTGCCATTGCCTGTGTTTTATTTTGTGTTGTAAATGCCATCAACCTGCCAATCGGCTTTTGGGGAGGGGTGCTGCTGATCACTATTCAGCTCCCTTTGCAGATGATTCCCATTCAAGGTTTTGCCAACACCGGAAATCATGAAGGTGCATGGATTGCAGCTCTTTCCCTGCTTGGCATCCCTCTCATTCAGGCTGTGGAATTCGCTGTGACATCGCATGTCATTATTTTGTTTTACGTCCTGGTTCTTGGAATCATCCCTCTACTCACTGGTTCGAAATAATTGTTACATTAAATCTTGTTTAAATTATGTGATCAGGCTCTTTAAAGATGTGCTTTAGCTTTTAAGGTGATTAATTTTTTGAATTATTTTATCCATGAATCAAGTTATGTTGATGACGGCGTTTTCATCGGCTCCGGAACCCAAATATGGCATTTTTGTCATATAATTGTTGGCAGCCGGATAGGAGAAGAATGTAAAATCGGTCAGAATGTAGTGATTGGCCCTGATGTTATAATAGGAAATCGCTGTAAAATTCAGAATAATGTATCCGTATATAAAGGTGTGACTCTGGAAGATAATGTTTTCTGCGGACCTTCCGTGGTCTTTACCAATGTATTTAATCCCAGATCCCATATCCAGCGCATGGATGAATTGAAACCCACTTTGGTGAAATTCGGCGCGACGCTGGGAGCAAACTGCACCATCGTTTGCGGCAATACAATTGGTGTTTATTCATTTGTGGGCGCGGGTTCTGTGATCACGCAAGATGTTCCGGATTATGCTTTGGTCGCAGGAAACCCGTCACACCAATTGGGTTGGGTGTGTCAATGCGGGAAAAAAATTCCCGCCACTTTATATTGTGCGCATTGCGCCATGCAGTATGAGCGGGATGATCGTACAGGGTCTTTGTTTTTGAAATTTTGAATTAATTTTTGGGGGGAAGACGGTCATGTTTCAATTTATTTTGCTTGGTGCCGCAGGTTTTGTCGCACCGAGACATATGAAGGCAATTAAGGATTCAGGGAATCAACTTGTTGCAGCTCTTGACCCAAAAGACAGCGTGGGAGTTATTGATAGTTACTTCCCTGAATCCGATTTTTTCATAGAGTTCGAACGGTTTGATCGACATGTGGATAAGTTGCGGCGAAGGGACAAAAAAATCGATTATGTGTCTATTTGCTCACCTAATTATCTTCACGATGCACATATTCGGTTTGCTTTACGAAACCAAGCACATGCTATTTGTGAAAAACCTTTGGTCCTAAATCCATGGAATATCGATAATATCGAGGAGCTTGAAAAAGAAACCGGAAAAAATGTTTATAATATCTTGCAGCTCCGCCTTCATCCGGCGATTATTGAATTAAAAAATAAAGTTGACAACGGGTCAAAGAACAAAAAAGCTGATGTTGATTTGACCTACATCACCTCAAGGGGGAGGTGGTATTTTATTTCATGGAAAGGAGATATTCAAAAATCAGGTGGAATCGCCACAAATATCGGCATTCATTTTTTTGATATGTTGATATGGATATTCGGATCTGTTCAGAATAATGTAGTCCACATGATAGGTTCGGATAAGGCAGCAGGTTTTTTAGAATTAGAAAATGCCAGAGTACGCTGGTTTTTAAGCGTGGACGGATCGAACCTTCCGAAAGAACAGGTCAAAAAGGGACAGCAGACATTCAGATCGATCACAGTAAATGGCGAGGAAATAGAATTCAGTGGCGGTTTTACAGATTTACATAATGCCAGCTATGAAGATATATTAAATGGGGGCGGATTCAAGTCTTCTCATGCCCGGCCAAGTATCGAGACAGTTTTCACAATTCGAAACTCACAACCGATTGGCTTAAAAGGGGATTATCATCCTTTTGTGAAATAGTGGTTATTTTTAACCTGATTGTTAATTTATGCACATACAATCCAAGCAATGGAAAAAATCGTTATCCGCTTTATGCATTTCTTTTGATTTGCCTTTCTGCCAAACGCTATTAGACTGCTTGGCTTTATACGCAACAGAACTATTGGCCTGGAATGAAAAAACCAACCTGACTTCCATCACGGAAGCATCGGAAGTAGCTGAAAAGCACATGCTCGATTCCTTGATTCCCGGAAAATATATTCAATCCGAATTATCCGGTTCCGAAATTTCTCTGCTGGATATTGGCAGCGGGGGAGGGTTTCCTGGGATTCCGTTAAAAATTTTTCTTCCGCACCTTCATGTGACCATGATTGACAGTGTGAGGAAAAAGGTCAATTTTTTAAAATATGTCATCCGGACTCTGAACCTTAATGGCATCGACGCCATTCATACAAGAGTCGAAGACTTGGCCGGTCAGAAAGATTTCGCCGGGCAATTTGATGTGGTGATCAGCCGGGCCTTTACCTCCCTTGAACGATTTCTAGCGCTGGCCATCCCGTTTATTAAACCGGATGGAATGATCATCGCCATGAAAGGGAAGGATGCCCAAACAGAGCTGGATAAAATGATATCCCAAAAAATCGGGCCGGAGCGTTATCAAATCAATAACCATCAAATCGCCGTTCACATGGAATATTATACGCTGCCCACTTCGGGCAGTGCCCGGGCGCTCGTGATTGCAAAAAAGTCATCAACAGACTGACTTTAAATTATGACAAAGGCCGGGAACCAAGGAATTATTCCTTGACATTTACCCCCTGCCTTTCTATGAGTGATACAAATTGTTCAAGTGCTTTTAAAAGCACAATAGGGAATCCCGTGAAAATCGGGAACGGGCCCGCCGCTGTAATTGGGGATGAACGCCGCTTAAAGCCACTGCTGAAATTTGCGGGAAGGCGCGGTCAGTAAAGTGATCCAAAAGTCAGAAGACCTGCTTGAACATACCCAATAGACCGTTTTCTCTCGGCGAGAAAACCCGTCTATGACCCAAAGATTAAAAAGGGAAATCTTAGGATCTGTTTTATGTGATCCGGAGATTTCCCTTTTTGTGTTGGATGAAACAGGTGAAAAGTAAGGTCAAAAAAGAAAGATTTGACATATATTTTAGATATTAAATTATTTTTAACTTAAAGGAGCATTCAATGAAACTGTTAAGATTATTGGTTTTTTTATTTCTGACAACTTTTTTAACAACCGGCGCGGTGAGCGCGCAAACCGTCACTTTTGAGGATTTAACTCTGGCTGCGGAAAGTTTCTGGAACGGGTCCGATGGCGCTGGGGGCTTTGAAAGCAAGGGCGCAATATTCAGCAACAGTTATAATGCAGAGTGGGCGTCCTGGGATGGTTTTGCTTATTCCAATTTAACCGATACCACAAACGAGGGATATGAGGCCCAATACAATGCGATCCCCGGCATGGGCGCGGACGACAGCCGTACTTATGCTGTGGGCTATTGCAGCTCATTTGCAACTGCCCCGCCCACAATCACACTCGATGGCGGGCAGTTACTGACTGGCGCATATTTTACCAATTCAAATTTTGCTTATTATTCCATGACAAAAGGGGATGACTTTGCAAAAAAATTCACCGCAAACGACTGGTTCAAACTCACTATTACCGGATTCAACGCAAACGGTGTTGAAACAGGGAAGGTTGAATTTAAGCTGGCGAACGGAGAAGACATTATAAATAAATGGACCTGGGTGAATTTGAGCAGTCTGGGAGTGGTCAAACAACTGACGTTCGCTTTGAGTTCCACAGACAACGGGGACTACGGCATGAATACCCCCGCGTATTTCTGCATGGATAATTTCAATAAACAGGACGATAGTGATGATGACAGCTCCTGTTTTATTAATTCAGCCAGGTAAAAAAGGCTGATGCAAGGTAGTCGAAAACACGAATGAATCGCCAACTGATTTATAAAACAGCTATTCTTATCACCTGCTGGGTCTTTCTGAACGGGGCTGGGCTCTTCGCTGCTGACGCCCCGTCAGCTGAAGAATCGGAAACAGTTCCAGAGGAGTTTGTGCTGGATACCATTGTGGTGACGGCCAGTAAAACGCAGGAACCGATTGACGAGATCCCAAAGAATGTCAGTGTCATTACCCGCGATGAGATTGAAAAGTCCGGCGGTAAAAGCATCATCGATATTCTGGAAAAACAAGCGGGAATCGCTGTCCGCAGCGCATCAGGGAACGACAAGCAGGCGGTGATTGATATTCGCGGAATGGGCGACACCGCAGCGAGCAACGTGATTGTGATGGTGGATGATTTGCCCCTTAATTCTGCGGATATGTCAGGGCCTTCCATCTCATCAGTCCCCGTTGAACAGATCGAACGCATCGAAATCGTACGGGGCGCCGGATCAGTGGTTTATGGAAGCGGCGCGGTTGGCGGGGTCATCAATATCATCACCCGGAAAGAAGTGGAAAAAACATCCGCGACGCTTTTTTCCGCATATGGGAGTGACAACACACTGACCACGCGAGCTGCCTTTGGCGGCAAGGTCAAAGATGCCAATCTCAGCCTGAATGCCGGATACTTTGATTCAGACGGTTACCGGGACAATGGATTTTTAAAGAAAAAAGACCTGAGTGCGGCCACCCATTATCCGGTTAACGAGCGTTTGTCTTTCAGACTGTCCGGAACGTATTATGAAGATGAAAACGGACTCCCCGGACCGGTCAGCTTTGAGGATATGGATTCCAGAACCCGGCGCGTATTGACGGTGCATCCGGATGATTCCGGTGAATCCACTGAAAAGCGGGGAAGGGCAGGGGTTGATATGGATTTGGGCAAGTGGGGGGAACTCACCTTAAACCGGGGATACCTTTTCAGGGACAACAGTTATGTGATCGGTTACAGCCCTCAGATCCCACGCAACGATCAAAAAGACACCATCGATGATGACACCCGGCAATTGGATCTCAATTACGTAAAGTATTATTCATTGTTTGACCTCAGCCATATGTTTCAACTGGGAGCCGATCAATCTGAAACGGAATATGTTCGTGAGGAAAATCCTTCAGGTCCGCGAAAAAACAGCAGCACGGAAAGCATTGGGATTTTTGTCAACAACCGGTGGGCGGTGACGGATAGTTTGATGCTGAATGCCGGGTCTCGCTATAATACCTATGATGGAAAATTCCGGACCGATCTCAAAAAACTGTTTGATGATGATGTCCGCATCTGGGTCAATGGGGACACGAAAAAAAAGACATGGGACAACAGCGTCTATTCTGTGGGCGCCACCTATGCCATTACGGAAGACACCTCTGTTTTTGCAAGTTATGCCACAAGTTTTCGCATTCCGAATGTGGATGAATTCGCGGAAAGTGAACAAGGGCTGAAACCTCAGGAAGGTGTGAACCTTGAACTTGGGGGCCGACAAAATTTTGGAACATGGATGGTGGCTTCACTTTCCTTATTTGACATCCGGATTGATGATGAAATTTATTACAGTGACATCAACAGAAATTATAAGAATCAAACCATTCGCCAAGGGGTTGAAACCAGTGTCTCCTTAAATCCGACAGACACCATCGGACTCTGGGGGAATTATACGTTTATGAATGCTGAATTTGAGGATACAAATTCGGACATTCCGCTGGTTCCCAGTCATATGGCATCGGCGGGGGTGAACTGGCAATTCACGAAAAAATTCCAACTGGCGGTTTCAGGGACCTACTCCGGGACCCGGTATGACGGCAATGATACTTATAATAACCGATATCAAAAACTCGATGCCTACACGGTTTTTGACGCCAAGCTCACCTGGCAGCATGAAAACTGGACCGTTTTTGCCGGAATCAATAACCTATTTAATGAATTATATTCGACCAGCGCCTACAGCGAACAATATTACCCCATGCCTGAACGCAACCTATTCGGAGGTGTCCGGTGGACCTGGCTCTAATCGTGAAATACAGACGATCTTTTCTTACAAAAAAACGGCCATGGATGATTGTTTGTTGTTTTTTTGCGTTTCTTTTTTATTTAACGCCATCGATGTCCCATGCAGTTGCGTATTCCCCACCGGCAGGGCAGGACGGCTCCCAAGCCATTTACATGGACGATCCTGGGTTTCTGTACTGGGCAACCGGCTATGAACATTACGATGTCGGAAGCAATGTGGACACTGTATGGCAAACCCCGGCGCTGGCTGTCGGCCCGGCATCCGGCACATCTTTTGATATTGTGTCTCTGGGGCGCGGCGGCCAAATTACAATGACCTTTGATCCGCCCATTCAGGATGGTGCGGGCTGGGACTTTGCCGTGTTCGAAAATTCATTTAACGATTACCTTCTGGAACTCGCCTATGTGGAGGTTTCGAGCAACGGCATTAATTTTGTCCGATTTGACAATGTATCATTAACCCCTGACCCGGTCAGCGGGTATGGAAGCGTTGACGCGACGCTGGTCAACGGACTTGCCGGGAAATACCGCCAGGGTTATGGAACCCCCTTTGACCTTTCAGACCTTTCCGATCAAACGGATGTTCAATCCGGAATTGTTGATGTTTCGCGGATCACTCATGTCCGGATTGTCGATATTGTAGGCGATGGAAGCTTTTTTGACAGTCAGGGCCATGTGATTTATGACCCCTTTCCCACTACTGGCAGTGCCGGGTTTGACCTGGATGCCATTGGCGTATCAAATGGCGCGCCATATCCTGAAGGCAGCGATTCTGAGATACCGACCCCACCACCACCTGAAAAACCCGGAAAATCCGGATTCGGGGGACAAAGCGGATGTTTTATCGGAACCGCAACCTGCGGATTATAATTTGACTTTTGGCATTTTCAACGATATTTAAGAAGAAGATATAAAATATGGAAACGCAGAAGTTGATTTTTGTACTAAGCCGTTCATATATCGCCCGATTGTCAACGCATTTATCTGAAATCCAAAAAGGGAAACATGATCATATCACCTAAAAACAAAAATTCCATTTCCGCTGTTACTGCCCAAATTTTTGATATCATATTAAAAATGTCGTTTGAAGACCGGCGCAATCTACTAAAGAATTTGGTGGCAAAACAGGAAGAGACCGGCAGAAAATATAATCGGAAACATTATCTGATGAAAGTGGAATACACCGTTCATGATACCCTCTATACCGGCTTTATCAGTAATATCAGTTCCGGCGGTTTGTTTATTGATTGCCCGACGGATAAGATCAATCGATTCTCCACCGGTGATGTGATCACATTAACGTTCAATCACCCGGACAAAAAACTGCATATCAAGATCACCGGTGAAATCGCAAGAATCGTGGATAATGGCTTTGGTGTCAGTTTTGATAAACTACTGCATGATCTGGTCATTCCTGACGACATGACTTTATAGACCCTTTGTTTGCCTCGTAATTTTCCTTGCCTGCCGCTATTTCATGTTCTGCCAACTCATTCATTGGCCCGTTTCATCCCCTTGGATGATATTGTTCGTGAAGACGTTTCAGGTGGTCCCTGGCCACATGGGTATAAATCTGGGTGGTAGAAATATCCACATGCCCCAGCATCATCTGAACAGCTCTCAAATCCGCCCCCCCTTCGAGCAAATGACTGGCAAAGGAATGCCGGAATGAATGGGGGGTGATTTCTTTCGTTATTCCCGCCAGCAGCGTGTATTTCTTTAACAACTTCCAGAAACCCTGCCGTGTCATGGGTTTGCCAGCATGAGCCACAAACAAAAATTTACTGGTATGAAGTTTCATCAAAACCGGCCGCGCATTGGCCAGATAATCCCGGATTCCGTCTCTGGCGTGGCTGCCAATGGGAACAATGCGCTCTTTTGACCCCTTACCGAAGGTCCGGACAAAACCGACTTCAAGGTTAATGTCCTGAAGTTTGACGTTGATCAGCTCACTGACCCGCAATCCAGCGGCATACAATAGCTCGAACATGGCCGCATCCCTTAAGCCCTTGGGCTTTAAGATATCCGGCGCGTTGATAATGGATTTAATTTCCTCGATAGACAAGACATCCGGCAGCTTCATGCCGATTTTGGGGAGATCGACAATGCTTGTGGGATCTTTTTTCAGGATTTTTTCCTGAATCAAAAATTTGTAAAATCCACGAAGCGTGACCAGATGCCGGGCCCTGGAACGGGCAGACAACCCTTCATCCCTTAAAACAATCAGGTATTTCAAAATAACGGTGGTGTCGGAATCGGCTATTTGTTTGATTTTAAAATGGTTTAAAAATGCAGCGTATTTTTTCAAATCATTTGAATAGGATTCAATGGTGGCATCGGCCAGACCTTTTTCAACGACCAGATAATTGATATACGTATCGATGAATCCGTCAATGGATTGTATGGGTGATTGAATGGGTGATTGAATGGGTGATGGCATGGGCTTAATCCATAAGGTCGAGTTTCATCTCCAGGCGATTCAGCACCTGTGCGCCTTCCTTTCTGACAACCACCATGTTTTCGAGCCGCACACCACCCCATTCCGGTAAATAAATACCGGGTTCCACGGTAAACACCATGTTTTCCTCAAGAATAATGTCCTTTTCCGCCATGGGGCTGATGGACGGAGGCTCATGAACAGCCAGTCCCACGCCATGCCCCAGCCCATGACCGAAAAAATCACCATATCCTTTGCCGGAAATATGATCGCGCGCCCGTGCATCAATGCTTCTTGAGCTTGCGCCCGGAAGGATGGCGTCAATGGCTTTTTGCTGGGCGTCGTATACAATGGTGAAAATTTTTTTAAATTGACTGTCAGGTGTCCCCATGCAAACGGTTCTCGTCATATCGCTGCAATATCCGTTCAGGCGGGCGCCCCAGTCAAACAGCAAGGGATCGCCTTTTTTTAAAATTTTTTCACCTGGGATGGCGTGGGGCAGGGCGCTGTTTGTTCCGAACGCCGAAATCACCGGAAAGGACAGAGACTGGGCGCCTGCGGTCCGCATTTTCTGCTCCAGACGCCAGGCAGCCTGGCTTTCGGTCATGCCCGGCCGGAGTTCCTGCAAAAATTGCCTGAAATCCGATTCCGCCACGGCGATCGCCTTTTGAATGGCATCAATTTCATCATTAGTTTTAATGACCCGTTGACGCTCGACCATGTGAACCGTGTCCTGGACATTTACGGAAAGATTTTGACTTTTCAACTCGTCCCTCAGTTTGACAAACATGCTGTGTGACATGCGAGTTCCTTCGATGCCAAGCTGCCGGGCATGAGTGTCTTTGAGAATTTTCGTAAGCTCCTTGATCAGTCCTTTTTGATAGCAAATCACCTCATACATTGGCGACTCAGCTTTTGCCTGGGTCACGAACCGGGAATCTGTGGCTAAAATCAGATGGTCCCGTGTGATAATCAGCGCTCCCGCCGATTCGTCAAACTGGGTGTCTTCTCCTGTGTAACCGCTGAGATATCTGCGGTTTTCTTCAATCAGCACCAGAAAGGTGTCCAGTTGAATAAGGTCCATATGTTGACGAAGCTTATCGATGCGTGAAGAAATGATGCTGTCCATAGGCGACTCCCAGGCCGGAATAATATTTTTTGTATGAGTATCTGCTGAAGTCATTTACCGTCTTCAGTGCGCTTGCTTGGGCAGGTTACAAAGAATCGAGCCTTCCGTCAAATTAAAAAAGGGATTCTTTTAACTTGTATTTCAAGCTGTTTTTCTATAACTTTTGATGAGATATTGTCATTATGCTTGCTGGAAAAATCCATTCCAACCATACAGGGGTGATATGAGTCTTACCATCGCCGTTATTTCGCCCGTGAGACAGACCGGTAAAACCGCAACCGCTATCAATCTGGCAGCCTCTCTGGCGATCTGTGAAAAAAAAACCCTCCTTATTGATTGCGATCCCGGCCAGCAAACCAGCTATGGGACCAGCTTGTTGACGGCTCCCTTGAAATCCTCCGGTTTCTATGCAGTGATGACGGATCGATCGCGGTTCAGCCAGGAAATTCTGACCAGTACCTTGGATTTTTTGAACATTTTGCCTGCGGGCGCGGATTTTTCCAGAGCGGATTTCCTGTTTGCAGATACGGATGGTCATGTCTTTCAATTGCGGGACCGGATAAAGGCTGCTGCCGCTGATTTTGATTATATCATTATTGATGCGCCTTCAACCATGCCGAATCTGTCCAAAAGCATTTTACTGGCTGCCGACTGGGCGCTTATCCCGTTGAACACGGATGTCCGGTTTCCCGTCCGCCTGCCTGCTCAACTCTCTGAAATCAAGAAACTCTTTTCTCAAATCATCATGTTGCGCGACCAGTTTCAACTCCGCTTAAAAGTGGCAGGCATTTTATTAAATAAATGCGAACAGAGAGATGATGTATCGGAAAAAATCCTAAAAGAAGCCCTGAATATTTTAGGCGAATTTATTTTATCGTCCCGCGTCCCGGACAGCGGGGAGGTGCGCGATGCATTTGCTGTCGGCAAACCGGTCGGGGTGCATGATGTCATGTCTTTCGGGGCCATGGCCTACCTGGACCTGGCCGTGGAATTAATCGGTAAACTCAAAACATCCTGAACCAAACCCGCAGCTGGTCAATTCTCGCAGACATTGGGAAAGAGAATGGTGTAAACAATGAAAATCATTAACGAGAAAACCATGCGCATTGCTGAAACCGGATTTATAGACAGCCTCCGCGAACATTTAAACTGGGAAGCCGTCAAAACATCCGTCAAACAGCAATTCGACATTGATGTACATGAAAACGTGAAATACATCAACGGATCGCTTGCCGTGTGTCGGGGCGAGGTGGCCGTCCGGTTTGATTTTGACCTTGAAATCAAATTTTCCGTATTCATTAATCGCGAAGGAGACCTGGTCCAAATCACTGCTCCAGAGGGGCAGGAACTCCTTGAAAAAAACAACCCGCACCTCTCTGTCATCCCTTATCTGGATGAAGAATCACGGGCAGCGGCCGCAGCCGCGGCTTCCGATATTGCGAAAATGATCAGTAAAATAAATGGTTAATGGTTATTGGCGGCACGGCAGATGAGCGCGGCATCCGTCCATTGGAAAGGATCATCCGCACCCGCCGCCTTTCAGCTCACTTTATGCCAGCACATGCTTCTCCAGCACAAAACAGGCGAACTCGCCAGTGAAAACCGCCTCATCATTCCGTGTCACAATTACCGAAACCATCTGTTTTTTCCCTTTTTTTAATGTGACCGATGCTTCCGCCACCACGCTTTCGCCGATCCGAACCGGTTTTAAAAATTTAACATCCGCAGATCCAAGCACGACATTCGGATCGTTGACCGCAATCATGGCTGCATAATCCGCCAGCCCGAAAATAAATCCTCCATGCACCAGACCATGATGATCCACTGTCATGGAAGGATCGGTTTTCAGTTCCACCCTGCTGAAGTCGGGTTCAATGGCCAGGGGAGTTCCGCACAAGCGCGGGTCTATTTGTTCGTGGGTTTTAATGATCATAAGTTTCACCTGTATAATATATAAATGATATGGAATTCCCGGACCATTAAATTATGCGCTGCGTGATGATCCGAATGCTGAAGATTGAAAAACCGCCATTTTGATTGTTACTATCAAAACCTGAAATACGTGTCCAGCACTGGATGCAAATAACCCTTGCATTCAAAAATATTGTGATTTAATTTATGACCACCTGGTCATAAACATGAAACGCACTGCATTACTATGATGGCGAAACAATGAATACATTTATTACAGATCCCCGGTTAACGCCCATTAAAGAAAAAATTACGGCCGGCATCCGGCTGGATGCCGGTGATGGGATTATTCTGTATCAGAGTCATGACATCATCGGCATTGGCCGTCTGGCGGATTTTGTGCGAAGAAAACGTCATGGGAATAAGGCTTTTTTCATTTATAATCAGCATCTCAACTATACCAATGTGTGCGTCAATCATTGCCGGTTTTGCGCCTATTCACGAAAAAAAGGAGAGGATGGCGCCTTTACCCTGTCCATTGATGATGTCACCGAAAAACTTATGGCCCGCATCGACGAACCCATCCGGGAGATTCATATGGTGGGGGGCATTAATCCCGCACTGCCGTTTGAATATTATCTTGATTTACTGAACACCATCCGGGAAATCCGGCCAAACGCCACCATCAAGGCGTTTACCGCTGTCGAGATCGATCATCTGGCCGGGATTTCAGGGTTGTCTCTTGAAGATGCGATACAGAAACTAAAAGATACCGGCCTGGCCATGACACCCGGTGGCGGCGCGGAAGTCATGAGTCATCGGGTGCGGGAACAATTGTTTCCGCGAAAAATCGGCCAGGAACGATGGCTGGAAGTGGTGAGGAAAATTCATGAGGCCGGTCTGACTTCCAACGCCACGATGCTCTATGGTCACATTGAAACCATCGAAGAGCGGGTGGAGCATCTGATCCACCTCCGTTCTCTTCAGGACCAAACCGGCGGTTTTTCGGCGTTTATTCCACTGGCTTTTCATTCCAGGAATACCCGATTGTCCCATCTTCCATCAACCACCGCCCATGATGATTTAAAGGCGGTTGCCATCGCCCGGCTCATGCTGGATAATTTTGATCATATCAAAGCATACTGGGTCATGATCGGTGAAAAACTGGCCCAGATTGCATTAAATTTCGGTGCAGATGATCTGGACGGCACGATCATTGAGGAAAAAATCACCCACATGGCCGGCGCCACCTCTTCCAAAGGCCTGACCAGAGAGAATATCCAAAACATGATCCGTTCCGGCGGCTTTGATCCGGTTGAAAGAGATTCCTTTTACAGGGAAATAGGCTGAAGGTGAGTAGGCATTTAACTTTTTAACAAATGACCGATTTAATCCTATGACCACCATTGAATCCGTTCAATCCAAACTGGAAGACAACCAGCGTCTGGACGCCCAGGATGCGCTGACGTTATACGACCACGCCGATCTTTTGTTATTAGCCGAGTTGGCTGATAGACGGCGGCGGGACCTCCACCCGGAACCGGTTGTCACCTATGTATCGGACCGTAATATTAATTACACCAATATATGTGTGTCCGGTTGCCAGTTTTGCGCGTTTTTCCGGCCTCCCGGCCATCCCGAAGGCTATGTAATCGATCGATCGGACCTGGACCGGAAAATTGAGGAGACGCTGGCCCTCGGCGGCACCCAGATTCTTCTTCAGGGCGGCATGAATCCTGATTTGAAGCTGGATTATTATATTGATCTTCTGGAATACATGAAGACCCGGTATAAAATTCATATCCACGGGTTTTCACCAACGGAAATCGTCTATCTGTCAGAAATTTCATCCTTGACCGTCAGGGATGTCATTAAAAAATTGATGGATGCGGGTCTGGACTCCATCCCTGGAGGCGGAGCGGAAATTCTGGTGGATGAAGTTCGTCAAAAGATCTCCCCCAATAAATGTTCGGCCACCCAATGGTTGGATGTCATGCGGACTGCCCATGAATTAGGCCTTAAATCGTCAGCCACCATGATGTTCGGGCATATTGAGACCAAAACCCACATTATCGAACATATGATCAAATTGAGAGACCTTCAGGATGAATCCGCCGGGTTCACGGCGTTTATCCCCTGGACGTTTCAGCCGGACAATACCCGCATCCCCGTCAAACCCGCCACTGCTGCCGATTATTTGCGGGTGCTGGCCATTTCAAGGCTGATATTGGATAACATCCCCAATCTTCAGGTGTCCTGGGTTACCCAGGGAGACAAAATCGCCCAACTGGCGCTGGCCTTCGGAGCCAATGATTTCGGTTCCACCATGATCGAAGAGAATGTGGTGGCGGCCGCTGGTGTTCATTTCCGGCTGCCACGGTCTGAGATTGTCCGCCTGATCGAAGATGCGGGTTACAGCGCGCACCAGCGGGATTGTTTTTATCATGTCCTGGATTAAAAAAATATCGGCGGCCGATTCGGTGGTCCATCAGGCCGGATGGGTGATGGTCGATCCGAAAGCCCTCATCCATGATGGTTTTGTGCGGGTAGACGCCGGAAGGATTACGGATGTAGGGCAGGGCAGAGGCAGCTTTTCTTCTGACCAGGTTATTCACCATGGACCCGGCGTGTTAATGCCGTCTCTTGTCAATGCCCATACCCATCTCGATCTATGCGCCTTAAAAGAGAAGACTGAGTCAGAAGCCGGATTCATCGGCTGGGTCCAGTCGGTTATTCAAAAAAAAGATCAGATTGGAGGGGATGCAATTCTCCAGGCAGCCCAGACAGGCATTGATGAACTAAAAACATCCGGGACGATCATTGTTGGTGACATTTGCAGTTCAGATATCAACCCCCGTTTTTTTTTAGATGCCGGCCTGTCCGGTGTGTGGTTTAAGGAATATTTGGGCCGATTCGCAGATGAGCCGTTTGTTTGTGAAAAAATCAGCGACACGCAAACTCTATCAGTTGCCGGTCACGCCCCGCACACCACTTCTCCGGATCTGCTGATCCGATTAAAAACAGCCTCTCGGAAAGCCTTAACGCGCTTTAGTTTGCATCTGGCAGAATCTGAAGATGAAGTCCGGTTTTTAACCACCGGCAAAGGACCGTGGGCGGATTTTTTAACCGCGCGCGGAATCGACACCTCCGGCTGGGGGCTCACCGGCGACAATCCGGTGAATCATGCAGATCAGCTGGGCCTGCTGGATAAACACACCCTTGCGGTCCATCTGGTGTTTGCGGATAAAAAAGACGTTGCCACGCTGGTCGAAAAACAAGTTCATGCCTGTATTTGCGCACGAAGCAACTTTAATCTACATAAACGCCTGCCGGATGTGCCCATGATGCTTCAGGCCGGGTTGCGCATGTGTCTTGGCACCGACAGTTTGGCCAGCAATGATTCATTAAGCCTTTTTGATGAAATGGCTTATCTTGCCAACGCTTTTCCGCAAATTGCCCCCCGGGAAATTTTGAAAATGGCGACGATTAATGGCGCACACGCCTTGGGGTTTGAAAATTTTTTTGGTCACCTGACTCCCGGAAGGAGGGCAAAAATGATCTATGTGCCGGTTTTGGCTGCCGAACCTGAACAGGTGCAGGAAGCCATTGTCAACGCCGGTTTTTCAGAAAAAATCACATGTATTTAATAAAATGTATCCAGCGAAATAAGTTATGAATCTTCAATCTCAAAAAGCAGATACCCGCCAACCCACCCATATCAACATCGGCCGCATTCAATACATCAATGTGAATCCGGTTTATCATGAATTTGAAAACAAGCCTTTGCCGAGGGGCATGAGGCTATTTAGCGAACCGCCGGCCACGTTAAACCGGATGCTTAGGGAAGGGGAGCTTGACATCAGCTCGGTTTCCGCATCGGCTTTTGCGAGAAATTCCGAGGATTGGCTGATGTTGCCGGATATGTCCATCGCCTGTTACGGCAAAGTGATGAGTGTGCTTTTGGTGAGCCGGCACGCATTCAGGGACTTGCATACAAAACCGGTGTTTCTTACGGACGAATCCGCCACTGCTGTTGACCTGGTCAAATTATTGTTTGCCTTGCAGGGGGTAGACCCGGAATTTGAGCGCAGACAGGTCAAATCTCCCGATGATTTAACTGACATGGCAGGAGCGGGACTGGTGATCGGTGATGCTGCATTAAAGCACAACTGGCATGACCGGTTTGATCACGTATGGGATTTGTGTGAAATGTGGAATGACATGACCGGCTTGCCCTTTGTGTTTGCTGTCTGGGCGGTAAGAAGATCCTTTGCAAAAGCCCATCCGGAAAGCGTTCGCCAGGTGATGGACATGTTGCAGCACTCCAAAGATGCGGGGCTTGCCGACATCGACCGGATTGCCGAAACATCGGCCAAAAAGCTCGGCATCGATCTTGCCGTAAGTCAAACCTATTTCAAGAGCATGTATTACAGCTTGAGCGATCCTGAGATTAAATGTCTGACTGCGTTTTTCAAGGGTCTCTTTGATAACCGGATCATTGAGACGCAGCCTGAAATTGCTTTTTTTTAATTTAAGCCTACACGCCTTTCTTTTCACATGCAAACAACGGCTGATCGCTTTTCGGAAGCATGCCTTTGCTCCGTGCGATATCAAACAGGCTGGTGATGGCGCTTTCACCCACATCATCGATATTTAAAGAAAAATTATTGACATACAGATCAATATGCTGATTGATCACCTCGTCCGTCAATTCCTGGGCATGGTCTTTGATATAGGCGTCTGCCGCCGCCGGATTTTGGCGGGCATAATGAATGCTTTGCCCGATAGCGGATTCCACCTGGCAGATGACGGGTTCCGGCAAAGTTCTGCGGGCAACAATGCCGCCCAAAGGCACGGGCAAGCCGGTTTTGGACTCCCACCACTGGCCCAGATCCATCAGGCATTCCAGGCCGTAATTTTGATACGTAAACCGGCCTTCGTGAATAATCACCCCAAATTCATAGCGCCCTTCTGAAACCGCAGGCATAATTTGATCAAACGTCATGGGGACCGAATCCGGGTGACCGTCCATGAACAGCCCCAAAAGCAAATGGGCCGTGGTCCAGAGCCCTGGGACCGCAATCCGGCTACGTCCAATGTCTGACAGGCCAGTTCCCTTGCGCGCAACCAGCAAGGGGCCGCATCCCCGCCCAAGTGCCGCGCCCGTCCGAAGCAGTCCGTATCCTTCTGTTAAATGTCCGATGGCCGCAAATGACAATTTGGAAATATCCACCCTGCTTTTTTTGGCCGCTTGGTTAAGATGTTCCACGTCATTTAATGTGATATCAAAATACAGGTCCCCAAGATCAATTTTCCGGTGGGCCAGCGCATAAAAAATATACGTATCGTTTGGGCAGGTGGAATAGGCAAGGGACAAGGGGGAAGAATTTTGATTCATTTTTTTAATTACTGATATGGTTAATTTAATGATGAAAGATGAGTGATAAATGATGATCCCAAAATCTTCATTTTGCAGCCTTCAGCCTAAATCCATTCAATTCATTCACTCTTGCCATAATTGCCTCCACGGCGATCCCCGCATTTTGAAAAGCCAGTGGCAAATTCCACGAGTTTTTGTCACGCTTACCGACCATATTGCTGGCACCCCGGATTTCGATAAACGGTATATCATATATCATTGCAGTATGGGCAGCGGCCGAACCTTCCATCTGCTCCATACATGGTTTGAAATGCTGAAACAGATCATTTGCCCGCTGGTCGGTGGTTGTGACGGTGGAAACAGTGATAAATGGGCCTTTTTTCACGTTAAACCCATTCACAACACCAACAGATTGCAAAACCTGTAAGGTATCAGCCACCAGGTTTTCGTCCATGGAAAAGTAATTTGTATATTCAGTATCTCTGTTTTGAAAAAGGCTGAAAGGCAGGGGGTCGGGAAAAACAGAACCGTTTACCGGCTCAAGCCCGGTGTGAATATCTATTTCCCGGGTGGCGATGGCCACATCGCCAATCTGAAGACCGGACTCATGAAACGCGCCCGCACATCCGGTTTGAACGATCAGGGCCGGTTTCTGAAATTCAATGGCAGCCGTTAATGCCTGCGCTGTATTGATCATTCCGGGCCCGGTGGTCAAAAGCATCACTTGATGGCCGCTCAATCTTCCGGATAGCGCATTTCTTTTGCCCACGATAGCAGACGATGGATTTTCAAGTTTCGTCCGGAATCCGTCTAGTTCCGCATCGACAGCCGCAATAATGAGAATATAATGATACGGTTCGGAATTATCGGCATCGGTTCCGCCGATTCCTTGATATATCATCCCGACCATGTCTTTAATCCAGATATTTGTCGCCTCTGATGACGCTCTGTAAATTCCCAGACCGCCATCAATGTGAATCATGGTATGGGCCTGGAGAAAGCGATCCATCACCGCATCCAGGATAAACGACGCTTTTTCCAGATCAATGGTTTTCCTGATCTCTTTCTTTAAATAAGCTTGGTCCAGCAGGGATTTGAGATAGCCGATGCTGTGCTGACGAAGGGAAAGAAGAATCTCTTCCCGAAAAGGGACTTTGGATTCAGAGAGCACTTTGATATAGAGACGGTACAGCAGTGGATGGGATCTGATGAAATCGATCCCGGCGGCAAGGGTTTTTTCCAGACGGGTGGGCAGATCTTCATCAATGGACTGGTCCCTTACGGTCCGCAGATAGTCTTTGACCTTTTCCACCGACTGGTTAAAGACAAACAGAAACAGTCCTTTTTTGTGGCCGAAATACTGAAAAATGGATCCTTTGGCAATGCCCATGCGGTCCACCATGGCATTGACGGATGCGCCGTCAAACCCTTTATCACCGAATTCTTCGGCGGCAATGCGGGTGATGCGCTCCTGTTTTTCCGGAGATAAATTTTCAAAGGTTTTTCCGGGTTTCATTTTCATCGCAATCAAGGGCTTTAGATGGGTTGTATGCTGTCAGCGATCATTATTATCATGGTTTGCGGGCCGATTCCATATAAAATGCGCTTGAATAATATGTAATATTTGGATACGTTATTCTAATTTCGTGAAACCGGCCAACGGCGGTGTGTCACGTTCGACATCTTGATTGAAATCACAGAAGAAAGGGGTTTGTTTTGACAAAAAAAGCGTTAATTACCGGTGTAACCGGCCAGGACGGGGCTTATCTGGCTGAATTGCTTTTGCAGAAAGGATATGCAGAGGTGCATGGCATCAAACGCCGGTCATCCCTGTTTAATACTCATCGGGTGGATCATCTGTATCAGGACCCCCATGAAAAAAACCGCCGGTTTATGCTGCATTACGGCGATCTGACCGATGCCACCAACCTGGTAAGGATCGTACAGGAAGTCCAGCCGGATGAAATTTATAACCTGGCGGCCCAGAGCCATGTTCAGGTTTCCTTTGAATCACCGGAATATACGGCCAATGCGGACGGACTTGGCACGTTGCGTCTTCTGGAAGCCATTCGCATTCTGGGGATGGAACGCAAAGTCCGCTTTTATCAGGCGTCCACCTCGGAATTGTATGGAAAAGTCCAGGAAATCCCCCAGTCGGAAACCACGCCTTTTTATCCCCGCTCCCCCTATGCCTGCGCCAAACTTTATTCCTTCTGGTGTACGGTGAATTACCGGGAGGCCTATGGCATGTATGCGTGCAACGGCATCCTGTTTAACCATGAATCCCCCGTCCGCGGGGAAACTTTTGTCACCCGAAAAATCACCCGTGCCGTGGCCCGTATCGCGCTGGGCCTTGAAAACAGTCTGTATCTCGGCAATCTGAACGCCTTGCGTGACTGGGGCCATGCAAAAGATTATGTCTACGCCCAATGGCTGATCCTCCAGCAGGAAGAACCGGAAGATTTTGTCATTGCTACCGGCATCCAGCATTCGGTGCGTGAGTTTTGCGACAAAGCCTTCGCCCGCGTGGGCATCCGGCTCAAATGGCAAGGACAGGGGATTGATGAAAAAGGAATGGTCGAAGACGTTTCTCCCCCCGACACATTAACCGGCCTGCCGGTCAAAAATTATCTAAACCGGCTTCAAAAGGGCCAGGTTCTGGTGTCTGTTGATCCCCGGTATTTCCGGCCCACGGAAGTGGAAACCCTGCTTGGCGATCCTTCAAAAGCCAAGCAAAAACTCGGATGGGAACCGGCCATATCGTTTGAAGAAATGGTGGAAGAAATGGTGGATCGTGATCTGACCGAATCGGCCCGTGAAGCGATTTGCAGCAGAAACGGATTTCCAGTGCCCGCAAGCTGTGAAGCAATGATGTAGGAATATCGATTATAAGTCATTTGACCCTATGCTGAAGGTAAAAAAACGGGTCGAATCAATTGAGCTTTCAAAAATTCGAAAAGAACAAAACACATGAAGAGGCGATAATGGAAGCATCATCACGAATCTATATAGCGGGTCATGACGGGCTTGTCGGGTCAGCTCTTGTCAGAAAATTTACTCAAAAAGGATTTACCAATCTCATCACCTGCCATTATACTGAAATGGACCTCAGACGGCAGGCGGATGTTGAGGCTTTCTTTGAACGCGAACGGCCGGAATATCTGGTGCTGGCTGCCGCAAAGGTCGGTGGGATTCTTGCCAACAACACGTACCCGGCGGAATTTATCTATGACAACCTGGCGATTCAGACAAACATCATTCATGCAGCATGGAAAACAGGTGTCAAGCGGCTGATTTTTCTGGGATCTTCGTGTATTTATCCCAGAGAGTGCCCACAGCCCATGAAAGAGGCACACTTGCTGACCGGGCCCCTGGAACCCACGAATGAACCTTATGCCATTGCAAAAATAGCAGGCATTAAAATGTGCCAGTCATATAACCGAGAATACGGCACCCGTTATTTCGCGCTTATGCCGACCAATCTCTATGGCCCGAATGATAATTTCAATCTGGAAACCAGCCATGTGCTGCCGGCCCTGATTCGCAAATTCCATACTGCCAAAACAGAAAAAGCCGAAACAGTGACGGTCTGGGGGACCGGTTCTCCGCGTCGGGAATTTCTGCATGTGGATGATCTGGCGGATGCCTGTCTGCACATCATCAATCTGGATGATGCGATATTTAACTCTCTGATATCAGAAACGACGGCACCGCTTGTTAATATCGGGTGCGGCCATGACCATACCATTCGTGAGCTGGCCGAACTGATCGGAAAAATTGTTGGTTTTGAAGGACAGCTTGCTTTTGACGCCACCAAACCGGACGGCACCCCGCAAAAACTACTGGATGTATCATTGCTGAACAGCCTGGGATGGCGTCAGACCATATCTCTTGAACAGGGAATCGCGTCGACCTATGAGTGGTGCCTGGAGAAGCGTTTGTTTTAACGGCTCAGGCTGTTAAGGGGTTGCCTGTTTAGTGAAACGGGGATTTCTGTCCGTCCCTTTGTGAAAAGGGACAGCAGTCTTCAGCCCATCGCTTAACCAACGTGAAATGATGGTTTTTTCATGGGAGAAAAATGCAGACGCTTAATCGCCATGATGAAACGCCGTCTTTAAAAGAAACGGTTTTCTACAATCCCCAATACCAGTTTATCATTCGATTGCTGCTTGGCGGATTGACCGGGGTTTATTTTTATCTCGCTCCCGTTCCTTTTTTCATCCCTTCAGGGGAAACAATTGTCTGCCTGACCATTGGCGCGTATATACTTTTCCATATATTATGGTGGCGGTATTTCCGGTCGAAAGGGATCAGCCATCTTGCAATGCGTCTGGCCAACTGGATCGATTTCATCGGTGCGGGACTTTCGGTGCTGGTGGATCCTTATCCAATGCCGCCCACCATTGTATTGATTCTCATTACGGTTATCGGCAACGGGATCCAGCATGGACTCAAAAATTTCATGCGCGTCGCCCAAAATGCGTTTTTTATTTGCCTGGTGGTCATCCCGATTCATTTTGTTATTATCCAGCGACCTCCACCATATCCTTTTTATTTTTTAAGTCTTTTTCTCCTGATTCTCGCTCATTATGCATTTGATCTCGTGAAACGAATAGAACGGCTAAAAGATCGCGCGGAAAAACTGGCCCAGCACGATGAATTGACCGGTCTCATGAACCGCCGGGCGTTTCTGAAATCAGCCGACTATCTGATCTCCTTATATAACCGGACGCACATCCCCCTTGTTTTTGTGTTTGCGGATCTGGATGATTTTAAAAAAGTGAATGATTCCATGGGGCACGATGTCGGCGATCAGGTGCTCAAACAGATAGGTGTTCTGGCTGCCAATCATTTCAGAAATACTGACATTACAGCCAGGTACGGAGGTGATGAATTTGTCTTTATCCTGACCGACAGCCATCTGGAAGATGCCAAAAACGTGATTTCCCGATTCGAGGAACAATTTGCAGGCTGGGCGAAAAACAGCGGCATTCCAGTGGGCGTCAGTTTTGGCATTATAGAGGCCACTGGAGAAAAGGTCATTCTTGATGCTTTGATGAAAACCGTTGATGAGGCCCTTTACACCGAAAAAAAGCGAAAGAAGGGCAGGGCGGGAACCGGCGCTTCCTGATCAGCCCGCCGGGGTTTCATCCAGCACCTTTCGAATTATTTTCGCCAGATCTTTCAAGGCCACCGGTTTTATAAGAAACGCTTTAATCCCCTTTTTTCCCGCCATTTCTTCGGAAATTTCAGAACTGTATCCCGTACACAATATTACCGGGAAACCCGGCCGGATTTTCATCATTTCAACCGCCAGAACATCGCCAGTCATTTTCGGCATGGTCATGTCGGTGATGACCAGGTCAAACCCATCCGGATTCTCCCGAAACAATTCAAGGGCTTCCTCGCTGTCAGTTTTAATAGCAACCGAATAACCGATTTGTTCCAGACGGAGCTGGTTTGCCCTGGCAACAATCCGTTCATCATCAACAACGAGGATCCGCTCTTTCCCTTTTGGCAGTTCTTCTTCTATTTCGGATATTCCTCTGGCATTGCTCTTGACTGCCGGTAAATAGATGTCAAACGTTGTGCCGGACCCGATATCACTTTGAACGGTTATCCCACCGCCAAGGGTTTTAATAATTCCGTGTACCACGGATAACCCGAGACCGGTGCCTTGACCTATCTTTTTAGTGGTAAAATACGGATCAAAAATTGACGGCATGATTTGCGGGGAAATGCCGTATCCTGTGTCCTGAATCGACAGCTTTACATATAACCCCGGAACGATATTCGAACAGGGAAGGGTAAGTGTATCCAGCTCAACCGGATGCAAATTGACTTCCAGAAATCCGCCACTTTTTTCCATGGACTGAATGGCGTTGGTGCACAAATTCATTACGACTTGCTGAATTTGTATATGCTTTGCCCGTATATGGAGACCGTTAGAGTTGATATGCTGACGGATTTCGATAGTTGACGGTGAGGTGGAGCGAAGAAATTTTAAGGTTTCTCTGACAACAGCTCCTGGCTCAACATCACTGAGTTCATTTTCCTGTTGCCGGCTGAAGGCAAGTATCTGTTTGACCAGATCTCTGGCACGGGAAGCGGCTTTCAGGACTTCAGTTAAATGCTGTTTTAATACGTTTTCACCGAAAACAAGATGGAGCGACAATTCCGTATACCCGAAAATGGCGGACAAAATATTATTAAAATCATGGGCAATGCCGCCGGCAAGGGTGCCAATCGCCTCCATTTTACGGGATTGCTGCAATTCGGCGGCCAGTTTTTTATGTTCGGTGATATCGGTGATAGTACCCATTGCCCCGATGATCTGATTGTTTTTGTAGGTCGGACGGGTTGACGTCCGAATCCATATTATATGCCCTGTTTTATGAACCAACCGATATTCATTGGACCCTCCTCCGCCGGAAATCAGATTTTTAAAGCGGGTTTGGATCAGTTCGGCGTCTTCCGGGGCAACAAAAAGGGTAAATGATTTCCCGGTAATTTCCTGAGGGCTGTAGCCCAGTATGGATTCTATTTTCCCGCTGACAAACGTAATGGCTCCCTGCAGATCAGTGACAAAAATGACTTCATTTATATTTTCAACAAGTTCCCGGTATTTTTCCTCAGATAACTTCAATGCTTTTTCCGCATTTTTCTGCTCGGTGATATTGAGAACCGTGAAGGTGACGCCTTTGGACAAGTCGCCCGGATCAATGGGACAGGAGGACATCAACACATTCATAATGGATCCGTCCCGGCAGAGGCAGCGTGTTTCGACGGTCCCTTTGCCCATCGAATGGATCTGGCGATATTTTTCAGAGCCCACCAGATTATATTCTTCATCGGAAGGGTAGATAAACCGACTGTCATTGCCAATAAAGGCCTCGGCAGGATATCCCAGCATCTCACACAGAGTATGGTTTACAAATTGAAATTTGCGGTCAACCACCACCCCGATTCCCACCGGCGCTGCCTTAAACAGACTTTGCAGACTGGCTTCACTGGCTTCGGCGTTTTTCCGTGCGGTTTCAAGAGCCTCTTTATTTTTTTTAAGCTCTTCAAGCTGCTGCCGGAGTTGGGTGGAAACAGTTTCACAAACTGATTGCTCGCCTGAGATGTCGATTTTACCTGGAATCGCCTTTGGTGTCTTTTGGGAATCAAATGGCTCATTCATAAATCTGCTCAATTTCCTGTTATGTTGAATTCTATTGAATCACCCGTTCAAGTTCGGCAATCGCGGTTGCCGGTTTAAACTGCCGGGCAATTTCAATGGCGTTTTTTCCATCAGGGGCTTTGATAAAAGGATCCGCGCCATTTCTGATCAACCCTTTTGCGGTTTCCCCGTCATCGTGGTAGCGGCAGGCAATCAGCAAGGCGGATTCTCCGTGCGCGTTGACGGCGTTGATGTCGATATCCGACTCAAGCGCCAGCCGAATCATGTCCTTATTACTCATCCGGCATCCCTGGATCAACAGGGTATCTCCCTGATAATTGACAATACTGGGATTTTCACCGCATGCCTTCAGAAAGGAAAGAATTTCCGCGCAGTCCTTTTCGAAGGCGTACATGAGGGCATTATTTCCCTTATTGTCGATGGCGCAGATATTCTTTTTGTATTTTGCAAACCATTTAACCATTTTCATATTGTTCTGTGACGCGTGATACATCAACGGCGTCATCCCAAGGGAGTCCTTTTGCGCTGGATCGCCGCCGGCTTTTCTCAGCGCATCCGCTTTGGCAGGTGTTGTGCTCAAAAACAAGGCGGTGCGTCCATCCTTATTTTTTAAATGGACATCCGCACCCGCTTCAATCAGCCGCCGGGTAATTTTTGGATTGGCTTGCATCAGTGGGCTCCAGCTGAATTTTGACAGGGTATTAACATCAGCGCCGGCCTGCAGCAGCGGTTCGATATTAAACGGATACATTTGAATGGCGATCATCAGAGCCGTATTGTTTTCCGGGCCGAGGGCATTGACATTCGCTCCGGAATCAACGAGAAGATTCACCATTCGATCCACCGGTGCGTCAAATGACCCGCCCGGACGGGTACGGTCATCATATTGTCGATCCAGACCGAGAACCAGCATCAGCGGCGTACCAAAGTCTTCGGCCCCCCCATCAGGATCAGCGCCATGATCAATCAGCAGCTTTAATAGTTCAAAATTACCATTTTTTGCCGCTTTGATGATCGGGGATCGATATCCCAGGTCCGTGCCGACGCCCGCACCGGCATTCAAAAGAATTTGAATCCTCTCATATTGATTCCAATAGCGGTTCATCACAACGGACACGGCAATGCCGCCATATAGAGAAATGATCTGGGTCGTTGTGAACGCCTTGACATGATCTGAGAATATTTTAAGATCCCGGGTCAGGCATCCTTCAATAAACCGAATCCCCCGCGTATGAAGGCTCTTCAAATCTTCCGGCAGAGCATTTGCCAGCATCAGGGCGTTGTCTATCCGTCCTTCCAGGAGAGCTGCGGTGGTGATGGCTTTGACAAAACAACGAGTATCCATGCCCGCATCAATTAATAATTTTAGACATTTCGGATAGCGAACCAGCTGATTCGCGGAAAGAAGGGAAACTGCAAGGTCCGGGTCCGCCCCGGCACCCAGAAGAAATTTCACGCTGACATCGTTGTTGGCGTTGAAGGCAAGAGACAGGGCGGTCTCGTGCAGATTGTCAACGGTATTGATATCCACCCCGGCATCCAGAATTTTTTGCATGCATTCAGTGAGCAGGATAGGATCTTGGTTTTTCGCGTGATTGGGACCCAATCCGGAAATAAGGATCAGGATTGTGGACTTATCCCCAGTGACGCTTTTTGCATTGGCTCCGGCATCAATCAGGCGGTTGACGATGGACAGGTGACCTGCCATGGCTGCGGCGACAAGAGCCGGGCTTTGTCGGGTAATTGGATTATTCACAGCGCTTCCGGCATCTATTAATAAATCCACAATGCCGTCATGGCCGTTTTCTGCTGCCATTTCCAGGGCTGTGCCGGATTTTGCATCCGGATACCAGGCATTGTGAATATCAGCGCCATTTTCGACCAGGCATCTCACAACATCAAGGTGACCGTTTCGGGCGGAAAGAAGGAGCGCCGTCAGATTGAGGTAACTGCGGCATTCAATATCTGCCCCCGGCTGTAAAAGATAGCTTCTGATGATCTCAAGATTGCCGTCCTGCGCAGCTGAAATAAAGATTTCCTGAGTGATCATTTAAATGTTTCCCTGAAAAGCATCAGTGGGGTGGCCTATAACGGCAAATGTTCCGGGCACGACGTTGCAACTTTCAAAGCCATCAAAGATAACGGGCCATCTGCATCATGAGGTCATGTTTTTTCTGCACTCCCGGCATGCTTTCTTTTAACTGACCGTTATCAAATATAAAAATAAAGGGTACACTTAAAATTTTATATTTTGAGGCCATCATCGGATTTTGATCAACGTTGAGCTTGCCTACGCGGACCCTGGTTTTCATTTCAGAGGCCAATTCATCGATGATCGGGGAAACCGACACGCAGGTTGGGCACCAGGAAGCCCATGCAAACAAGAGGACAGGCAGGGGCGACTTGAGCACCCGGTCATCAAAATTCCGGTCGTTCACCATTACAGGCTGAGGAACAAACAGTTCCTCTGTTCTCAGCAAGGCTTTGCATTTGCCGCATTTGGGGGTGTCTTCAATTTTTATCGCAGGAATACGGTTTTTGGCGCCACAAACAGTGCATCGCAGGGTATAGAGGCCGGAAGGTCCGGCATCGGTTTTCGGGGGTGGAAGCTCGGTATGGCATTTTCCGCACCTGGGCGATTTATTCATTTTATCAGCCGGGATTCTATTGGCGGCCCCACATGCCGGACATTTCAGGATTTGCACATTTTTAAGGTTCATTATTTACCTCAAAGCATCCATTAGTTATTCACTGAAACCAAATCCCATTTAAAACATGTGGTTAGGAATATAATAATCTAAATTCAATTAAAGTAAAGCCTCTTTAAATGATAAAGGGGAGGACATAGCCGAAAGGATGCGTTGCGTTGCGGCTGGTTTAAAATATATCTTGCCCATACAACTGCTATGATATATAGGTGAGCGCTTGCTTGCACCACAGGGGAAATACCTCTGTGGTGTTTTTATTATGAAATAAAGGATGATGAATCACATGATAACCGCTGTCAACGTGACCCTCGCGTATGGAAAGAGGGTTCTCTTTAAGGACGTGAATATAAAATTTGCTCCGGGAAACTGTTATGGACTCATCGGGGCGAACGGGTCCGGAAAGTCCACATTTTTGAAAATTCTTTCAGGCGAGATCGAGGCGGACAAAGGCGAGATTTCTGTGGGGCCTCGTGAGCGGATCGCCGTTCTCAATCAAGACCATTACGCATATGATGAAGAAACGGTATTAAATACCGTTATTCTCGGTCATGAATATTTATTCCGGCTCATGGATGAACGGGACGCACTGTATGCCAAACCCGATTTCTCAGAGGAAGACGGCATCCGATCCGGCGAAATTGAGGCGGAGTTTGCCTTGATGAACGGTTATGAAGCGGAATCGGACGCGGCTGTTCTGTTGAGCGGGCTTGGCATTTCAGAGGATTATCACCAGAAAAAGATGAAAGAGCTGGAAGGGATGGAGAAGGTCCGGGTGCTTCTGGCCCAGGCGCTGTTCGGAAATCCGGATGTGCTTCTTCTGGATGAGCCCACCAACCATCTGGATATCCGTTCCATTGCATGGCTTGAAGATTTTCTGGGTAAGTTTCAGAATACGGTGATTGTGGTTTCCCATGACCGCCACTTTCTGAATCAGGTTTGCACCCACATTGCCGATATTGATTATGGCAAAATACAGGTGTATGTGGGCAATTACGATTTCTGGTATCAGGCAAGCCGCCTGGTGATTCAGCAGAAACAGAATGAAAACCGTAAGATGACGGAAAAGGCGGATGACCTTAAAAAATTCATCCAGCGATTCAGCGCCAATGCATCCAAATCAAAGCAGGCGACATCGCGGAAAAAACTTCTTGAAAAACTGACCATTGAGGAGCTGCCCGTATCTTCAAGAAAGTATCCGTTTATCAGTTTCAAACCGGAAAGGCCGTGTGGAAATGTGATTCTTGAAATTGATGGGCTTTCCAAAACCGTCGACGGCGTTAAGGCGCTGGACAACTTCAGTCTAATCGTCAGCAAAGATGATAAAATCGCTTTTGTCGGCGGAAACAGCCTTGCCAAAACCACGCTTTTCCAGATCCTGGCCGGGGAAATCGAGCCGGACAGCGGCAGTTTCCGCTGGGGCCAGACCATCAGCCACACCTATTTCCCCAAAGAAAACAGCTGCTTTTTTGATAATAACATGACCATCGTTGAGTGGCTGGGCCAATACCATAAAGAAGGAGAGACCTTTTCAAGGGGCTTTCTCGGGCGAATGCTTTTTTCCGGTGAAGAAGCAGTCAAAAAGACGGCGGTTCTTTCCGGCGGCGAGAAGGTGCGCTGCATGCTGTGTAAAATGATGCTGACCGGAGCGAACGCGCTGGTTTTGGATGAACCCACCAACCACCTGGATCTGGAGTCGATAACCGCCCTCAATGAAAGCCTGACGGCGTTTC
Source organism: Desulfobacteraceae bacterium (assembly GCA_003599885.1). Taxonomy (GTDB): domain Bacteria; phylum Desulfobacterota; class Desulfobacteria; order Desulfobacterales; family Desulfosalsimonadaceae; genus SURF-3. The sequence goes on from QZKW01000010.1 coordinate 64,563, forward strand.
CGGAAGTCATTCTTTTTTCATCCCACGATCACGAGTTTATTGCGACAATCGCCAACCGGATCGTGGAATTTTCTTCAAAAGAATTCATTGACCGCAGAGTCAGTTTTGATGAATATATAGAAACTGAGGAATCGGCCCTTGAATTTGCGTAAAAGGCAACGTGTCCTGTTATCAAATCGCATTATGGAATTCTGATAAGGCTTTTTCATGATAAGCATGCTTCGCGGTCTTTACAGTAAGCAAAATCTTATTCGCGGCGTTGGAGTTGATCGCCTGCTGCAGAAAGCATATGCCCGCTGGCTGAACCTTGGGAATAAAGGAAAACTATTTACCGTTTTTACTGAGATATCGTCAAAGTGCAACCTGTCGTGTGAAAACTGCTATCGAACGCAACTCGATTACCCATCAAAAAACAAGAATATGAGTTTTGACACGTTCAAAGCTATTGTGGATTCAACCCCACCGGGAATTCAGTTTCTGGTGACCCAGGGATTCGGAGAGTCTGCCTTTAATCCTGACTTTAAACAAATGCTCCGATACGCCAAATCATCCCGAAAATTTCAAACCATTATTCTCGATTCCAACCTGCTTTTAAAAAATGCGGATTATTATGAGTCGTTATTTGACGATGGCCTGGACCGCCTCATTGTGTCTGTTGACTCATTTGAGCAGTCCGTCTGTGACCGGCTGAGAAAAGGGACGGATATCGAAAAACTTACCCGGAATCTCATCGAGGTTCTAAAAAAATTCCCTGACCGTCTTCATGCGCGGGTTACTGTTTCCAAAACCAATGTGAATGACCTGGAAAATATTCTGGCCAGGCTATCCGACATGAATTTCCAGAGGGTTGAGATTGGCACTATCGTAGACTATCATAATAAAAAAACCGCACTGGATGATCAGGATGCGACAAAAGTCCATTCGATCATTAAAAAATTTGAAAAAAGAATCAACATTCTGCTGGATCAATATGGTACCTGTCTTTTGCCGTTTACAACGGTCAGCTTCAATGTGAACGGGAATATTATGCCCTGTTGCCGGATATTTGATGATGAAATTATTCATTTTGGGAATATTGCTTCCGGGCTCAAAAACACTTATTACTCTGACAAATTCAACAGGATCAGATCTACCTTCTATAAAAAAATGCCTTTATTTTGCAAAGACTGCCCCCATTACCGGAAATTATAAAAACCTGTCATGGGGACAAATAACAACTTGCACAGACTCAACAAGACAAAATAATGAAACAAAAGCGCATACTGGTATTTTGCCCCTGGGCCTACAGCACGAGTTATTATACCGCCCAGTTTTGTAATGCCGTTGCATCAGATCAGAATAAGGTTTTTCTGGTTGCCCCAAAAAACTTCATGACGGATCTCTTGTCAAAAAATGTTGAACGGATAAACTGGCCCTATATCGCACCTTTTCGGACAAACCTGTCATCCGTTTTTCAGACTCCGTGCCAGGTTATCAGCTTCATCAGAATTCTAAACAAAATTCTCCCGGACTGGATTCAGCTTTTGTGGAAACATCCTTTGCCGGTGATACTGAAACCTTATTTAAAAAAATATAAAATCGGTTTTACAGTACACGACCCGGTTCTGCATTTGGGGGAAGGCGGCATTTTTCGATCCTGGATCCATAAAAAACTGATTGAGATGGCCGACATATTGTTTGTGCATGGAGAAAAAAACAGAGAAAACCTCATTCGGAATTTTGAAGTTGATACGCAAAAAATATATAAGATTCCTTATGGTAATGTTATTGCCTGGAATCATGTTGCTGACGTTGCGCAAGAAGACAGTATTCTTTTTTTCGGGCGCTTAAAAAAATACAAAGGGATGGAAATTCTGCTGGAAGCTTTTAAGAAAGCCGAGCCACGGATACCCGGGTATCGTCTGGTTATCAGAGGACAGGGGGATCCTGATGATGTTCCTGCTATCATTAAATTTATGCCGAATGTGGATTTTGAAAACAGGTTTGTGCCACACAATGAAATTCCGGAATTATTTGCCAGAGCCGGATTTGTCGTTTTACCCTATCTTGACGGCACCCAGAGCGGGGTCGTTGCAATGGCGTTTGCTTTTGGCCGGACATGCATCGCATCAGCGGTCGGGGCAATCCCCGAAATTGTCAAAAACGGTGAAAACGGCTTGTTGGTTGCGCCAGGGAATGCCGATGATCTGGCCGAGAAAATAATACAACTGGCCACCGATCATCAATCAAGAGGGACACTGGAAAAAGGTGCCATTAAAACTTCCGAAAGCATCGCTTCCGACTATCGGGAAGGTCTTTTGAAAATTGTAATCAAAGCATATTTTTAGAGTCAACTTCCTAAAGGATACGGGAAGAGGGGACGAGCGGCCCTGGCTTAAGGAAGAGATCCATCATGGCGATCCGGCTGAAATCATATCCCGGCATGCCCAAAATGGAAAAAGCGCATTATGCGAAATGGCGCTTGAACTCTTTGTTTCTCTCTATGGTGCTGAAGCAGGCAACCTGTTATAAGTTATATATCCCGTGCTTTTTTCTAATTCTGATTGTCCAGGATCAAGTCGGCTAACGCTCTCTTTAACCGGGATTTTTCCTCGTTAAGTTCCATTATCCGCTGGGCCTGACTGAGTTTATCAAGCATCAAATCTCCGACAAGTGATTTAAGATTTTGATTTTCTTCCGTTAATTGTTTAAATCCCAAATCTTCGGATAAGCCGAACATGTTGATTTTCGTTGAAAGATGAGGTTCGGTTTGTTCCGGGATGCTATTTGCGAAAATTTCCTTGCCGTAAGGTATACCGAATGCTTCATGTTGCAGACAAAGTGCTGCGTGTTTCCGACTCCCCACGTTGTTTTTCATAAAAAATCCTCCATTTCTCAAAACCGGTTTTTTGTATCAAGTTGAAAATAAAAAATGAAAATTCATGTCTTTATCGCTAAATAAAATGCAAAACAGATACCAAGCATTATATAATGTGGCAAAACAGTTTAAAAATATTTAAATTCAATGTGTTCAGTAAACTTGGGTGGGATGGGACGGCAGTTTTTTACTGTTGAGAATTAACCATTTTGGTCAGGAATAGCCAAATATTTTGTTCGAATCAGGGTAAGAGGGCTATAGATTACGCTTCATGTAAAAATAAGGAATGAACTTGCCAGCCCGTCTTTTTTATATTTTCCCGGAGTTGTCCCGGTCCAGCGTTTAAAGGCATGGTTAAATGCGCTTTGTTCTGAAAACCCTAACAGCAGGGCGATATCGCAGATGGAAACTTCCGGATCTTTCAAGTAGGTCAGTGCGGTTGTTTTTCGAATCTGGTCAAAGAGGTGCGTAAATGTGGTTTCCTCTTTTCGCAGCTTCATCTGAAGGGTCCGATGGCCTGCTCAAGGTTGACGGCAACGGTTTCAATGTCCGTAACTTCTCCACGGGAAAGAAATGCATACACCTCAGATGTCTGCCATGAAGAAAATTGGTGGAGTCTTGTCTGTCTGGCATATCTCCAACTGGATCTCATCGCTCCACTCGCAGCCCGCCACCCAAGACCATGGGAGATGATCTCGGGCATCTTGCTCAAGCGCTGATGAAACTATCATAGATAACCGTTATCATAACAAAAAAAAATGACCCGTTTAAATGCGTAAACAGTCGATGGTAATCCCGCCCGCCACCAGACAGAAAAATATGGATGAATGCAGCGATAACCAGGCTGATGGCGGTCGATGCGATAAGCCATCCGATTAATTGGCCGGTTCCCGGTCTCAGGACAGGAACAGACAGCAGCATGACCGCAAAATTAACAATCCAGATAAATACGATTTTTTCAACCTGACGGGTGCTGAACCGTCGCAGGATGCTCGGCACCCCGAATCTTTGATAATCTGCTGAATGGTTCAGCTGAATCAGCCAGAAATGCGGCAATTGCCATAGTCCGAATAGGGTCATGATGATCCAGATCCGGATGGAAAACAGGTCCCCGCCGGCCGCCGCCCATCCGATTAATGGCGGGATCATGCCGCAAAGGGAACCGGCAATCAGGGCGAAGAATAGTTTCGATTTGAGCGGTGTATATATGCCATTATAAAGAAACACGGCCGCACACCCCAGAGCGAATAATATTTTGTTATTATTAATAAAATATAATGAAAACAGCCCCGAAAAGATCAGTATGACCGAAAGTGTCCGGGCCCGGCCGGGGGCGAGCTCCCCGGAGGGCAACGGCCGGTATTTTGTTCGCGACATGAGACGGTCGGCATTTCTGTCCTGATAGTTATTTAATGCCGCGCCGCCGCTGGCGAGGAGGAAAACGCCCACTGCGGTCAGAAGAATGGTCGCATCAATGGACGCATCAATGGCATTTTTTTTTAAGACAAACCCGAAGACCGCGGAAATGGTTATCAACAGGCTTAAGGGAATTTTCATCAGATCCAGGTGAAGCCGGATATTTTTTATGGGGGACGGAACCTGTGCAGGCATGCGGGTAATTCCTGAATTTGACCTTCTGGACCTCAATCCTGGTTGAGCCACTTCTCATACTCCGTTTCCGACACCACCCGAAGCGTGCCGTTCATCTCCGAATGCTGGACCCCGCAGTAAACCGTGCAGAAGAACTCGTATTCCCCTTCCTTGTCCGGGAAAAACCATAAATAGGTTTCCATGCCTTTCACTGCGTCGACTTTTACTTTGTATGCGGGAATAAACAGGCTGTGAATCACGTCTAATGAGGTGACATTGAGTTTGACGGGTTTTCTCACGGGCACGACCATTTCGTTTTCCACCTGCTTTCCGTTGGGATAATCGATGATCCATGAGAATTGTTGACCGTAAACCGTGAGTTCAACAGCGCCCGGCGGCACATCCCGAAGCCCTATATAAGATTGCCAGCCGAAATAAAACATGGAAAGGACGATCAGTGTGGGAATAACCGTCCAGGCTGTTTCAAGCATCCAGTTCCCCCGGATGTCCGCCGGTTCCGGATGGTTGCTTCGCCGGTACCTGAAAACAAAAAAAATCATTGCCGCGGTGACGCCGACGAGCAGGACCAGCGAAAAACCGATGATATAAATAAAGGTAAGATCGATACCTTTCAATGGATTGACAATATCATTCATATGGATGCTACCTGTAGGAAATATCCCAGAAAATAAACCCGATCAGAATCGCAACGAAACCGATCGTTGAAACAAAAGAAACCTTAATGGCCATGCTTTCGAATTTCATATGCATGAAATAAAGGATCACCAGGGAGGACTTGATTGCGGCAATGGTCAAGGCCACCCACACATTCCATTTTCCGAGATCAATCGTTGAAACGCCGACGCTCAGTAATGTGAGAATGAGCAGCGAGACAAGAATTGTGATCAGCGTCTTAAAAGACAGGATATTCTGGAATTCATGATTGTTCTTCACCGGAACCTCCGAAAATCCCTTGAGATTCAGTTCATACGATTAAATAAAACAAAGGAAAAATAAAAATCCAAATAAGATCGATGAGATGCCAGTACAGTCCTGAATTTTCAAGCAATATATATTTTTGCGCATTGATTTTTTCCATTTGGACCATAACGGCGCAGACCGAGAGCAGAATCATACCGACAAGCAGATGAAGCCCGTGAAGCCCCGTAATGATATAATATAAATCAAAAAAAAGGGACCTGCCGGGAGCAGCGGCGGCCATATCCGGGGAATTGGGATATATTCCATGCCTGATTTTGCTGCTCCATTCGAGATATTTGTTAAACAGAAAAATCCCCCCAAGAAGCCACGCAGCGCACAGAAGCCCGACCGTCAGATTCTTGTTCGACCGCCGCACGGCGGTGATGGACGCCGCAACGGCACAACTGCTGACCAGCAAAAGTATCGTGTTGGCCGCCCCGAAAATAATTTGCAGGTCTTTTCCCCCTTTAATAAAGTCCTCTGGGTATTTCTTGAAATAGGCGGCGTACAGAATAAACAAACCGGTAAAAAGCATGATTTCCGTATACAAAAACAGCCACATGCCCAGTTTGTCGCCTTTGGGATCGGGATGATTTTCCATGCTGTCAGCTTGAACTTTCCTTTCGGTATTTATGAATCACGGACGAAAAATCATAAGGGTAGGTCATGATTTTCGGCGTCTCTATAAAATTATGCAGCGGCGGCGGAGATGGCACGGACCATTCAAGGGTCGTCCCGCCCCAGGGGTCGTCCGCTGCGGATCTTTGGTTCCTGAAGCTTAAAAACAGGTTCACAAACATCAGGATAATACCGGCAACCAGAATATACGCACCGAACCCGGCGATCATGTTCAAGGGTTCAAACTTGGGCACGTAATCGTAATATCGCCTTGGCATGCCCATCATTCCCAGAACAAACATCGGGAAAAAATGAATGAAAAACCCCACAGTGATGAATACCGCAGCAATATACGCTTTTTTAAAATCATACATCCGGCCAAAAATTTTGGGCCACCAGAAATGGAGGGCGGCGAAAAATGCGAATCCCGTGCCGCCGAACATAACAAAATGAAAGTGCCCAACAATAAAGTACGTATCATGGATATGGATGTTCGCTCCGGCCGCCCCCTGCAACAGCCCCGTAAGCCCGCCCACCGAAAACAGAAAAATAAAACAAAGAGTGAATAATAACGCAGGCGACATCTGGATCGATCCCTTGTACATGGTGGCCACCCAGTTAAACACTTTAATTGCGCTCGGGATGGCGACGATAAAGGTCAGCAGGGAAAAAACCAGAATCGCCACATCGGAAATGCCGCTGGTAAACATGTGATGCGCCCATACTAGGGAGCCTGCAACGGCGATCACCATGCTGGATGCCAAAATGGCCTTGTATCCGAAAATGGGTTTTCTGCAAAATACCGGAATGATCTCCGAGACCACCCCCATGCCGGGCAAAATCATGATATACACGGCCGGATGCGAATACATCCAGAACATATGCTGATAGAGCAACGGGTCTCCCCCTCTGGCGGGATCAAACAAACCGATGCTGAACACGCGCTCGAAGATCACCAGAATCAACGTGATGGCCAGCACCGGCGTGGCCAGAAGCTGGACCCACGCCGTCGCATACAATGACCACGTAAAGAGCGGAATCTGCAACCAGCCCATCCCCTTGACGCGCATCCGATGAATGGTCGTGATAAAATTGAGCCCGGTCAGCATGGAGGAAAACCCCAAAATCACTGCCGCGGACAGTGTGGTGGACACATTCGTCCGGGTCACCGCGCTGAAGGGCACGTAAAATGTCCATCCCGTATCCGGCGGTCCGCCGCGAAAGAGCGACATGATCGCAAAGATGCTGCCGATAACATATAAATAAAAGGACAGGAGATTGAGCTTCGGGAAGAAAACATCACTTGCCCCGATCTGGATCGGCAGCAGAAAATTTCCGAAAATGGCCGGGATCGCCGGGATGATAAACAGAAAGATCATGATGACCCCGTGGAGCGTAAATGCAGCGTTATAGGTCTGTGGCCCCATAATAGTTCTGCCGGCGAACATAAGTTCGGTCCGCATCGCCAGACCGATAAGCATCGCGATGAAGAACCAGACGAGGACGACGAAAAAATACAGCAGGCCGATACGTTTGTGATCGGTGGTGATCAGCCAGGACGCAATCCCGGAAAACCGTGACGGAGAAGGGGTTTCAAAAAATGATTCAGTGGTTTGCATTTTTCTTTATTGTCCGGTGGGGTTTTTTTTCAGCAAAAAGAAAAGGAGGACAGCCAGCAAGCCGATGATTGCGGTACCGGCAATTCTAAATATTCTAAATACATACTTTTTCCCGACCGGATCATAGGCAAAACAATACGACACCAGTTTTTTGATGGAGATGCCCGGAGTTCCCTTTTCAGCTTCTGCAATGGCCATGCTGACATCAAAAGGAAGGAATTCGGAGCCGTACAGGTAACGAATGATTTTGCCGCCAGCCGCCACGCATATCAATACGTTCGGATGCACGAAATTATGGGCATCCAGTTTTTTAAACATAAACCCCATCGATCGGGTCATGGCTTGAATGTTTGCTGAATTTCCCGTTAAGAATTTCCAGTCTTTTTCCGGAAAATCGTTTCGGAGCACGTTCAGATAATCGTTTTTGGCTTTGGCCGCGTCGCCCGGGGTCTCCTCCTCATCAAAACTGATTGCAATCACCTTGTATTCCCTGCCGGGCGTGAAGGGAATGTCATTTAATGCATTGGCCAGATTCGCCAGAAGGATGCTGCAGGATTGGGGGCAACGGAAAAAAACAGGCAATATCAGCGTCGGCTGGTCAATAAAATTCTTAAGAACCAGGTTATCCCCATCTTCATCGGTAAATTGGGCATCCAAGGGGATATATTGTCCCAGTTTTTCGGAAACACCGACTTCACCGGGAAGGATTTTTGCGGTGGGTTTGTCTTCCAGTTCAAACAGGTCCGGTTGGGTATCGGACGCGCGTTTATCCGGCATTTTTCCGGATTCAGCTTCCCCGATCTCATGGGCATGAGAGACGGGAACGGCAATTGCAACACAAAGCATAACGGCGATAATGATCCGTTTATACATGGTTTCCCCGCACACTAAATAACAATGGTGATCACATGTTCTGATGGCTGCCGGTTGAAAGATTCACTTTCAGGGTCTTTTTGAACTGGTGTTTCGTCAGAAAAGAATCCAATCCCGGTCCTGAAGCGAGCAATATCGTCATCTCCTGATTGGCTTTAATGGCCTGCTCATAAGTATTACCGACAATGAGCGGGATGGTAAATGCCAGTTCGGTCATTCCGTTTGCCTCATTTCCCGAAATATTGGTAATTTCGTTCTTTTTATCGGGTGCTGCATATTTTGCATGGGTGAAATCACCATTGCCGTATTGTTCCTGGATTTTAGCCTCGCCTTTTTTGACATAACCGATGATAAATTTTGCGTCCTTCATGGCTTTGGTAGGATTAAACCCAATACCCACCCAACCCATGGTTTTGGCCGAAAGTCTGACTTGCATGGAATCGGAATTCAGCGTCCACTGAAAAGTCATCTGTTCAACGGTAATGCTATGCTGATAGGTCACATCCTGGGCCAGACATTGGCTTGCCAGTAAGATTACGATAACTGCCGCGGGAAAAAAGAACCGTTTCATGGTGTGCTCCTTTTCAAAGGTTTACTGCCGGAGAATTGACATTTAAGAGAACCGCTAACCATACACCAGCGTACCGCCGCAATAACCCAGGCCGGTTGCCGTCATCATGCAAAAAATATAAAAGATCAGCCGCGATATCGGCGTCGTGCTTTCCTTCCTGCCGATAACGACAAACGCGGCCAGCAGCACCATCAGCACACAGGCAAGCCCTATTTTTATTTTAATCAGCAACAGCCATTGGCCTGAGTAAAAATGCTGCCAATCCATATAGCCGAACAGAATGGTTGGGAACATCCCGATGAAAGCCAGAATGGCGCAGTGATAGGCGGTTTTGACCAGTTCCGGGTTTTTAAAAAAATATGAGGCCATTCCAAACAGAAACATGCCCATAACCATCCCCATGGGGATATGGGTTGCGATCGGATGCAAGGGATGGTTAAAACCGATACTTGTGAGGACTTTGAATACAAATTCCGTCATAATGCACCTCTCATCAACAGGGTTAATATGAGATTGTGCGCTAATCGACGCACTGGTACTAAGATATATGAGGAAATTATCTGCTTATTTGAAATGTTGAGATCGAGCTTGGCGTGATGATTACTAAATGATTAACATATAAAATCATTTAGTCAAATTGATAATACACATTCTTAGTGATTTTCGGTTAGAAAACTGTTTATAAAGATGATGTTAATTTGATCATTGCCGCGCTATGTTTTTTTTAACGCCGCCAGAAAGGTTTTCATAAACACCGGCAGATCATCCGGTGTGCGGCTGGTGATCAGGTTTTTGTCCACGACGGGAGTATTCAAAATTCTGTGTCACGGTTCGTGATTCTCAATCTGCCCCGGTGATAGCGGAAGCTGATGCCAGCTCCGAGAATGGGCCTTCATTTTTGC
>QZKW01000013.1 GCA_003599885.1 Desulfobacteraceae bacterium
GGCCCGAATGCGTTCTTCCAGAAATCCGATAGACAGCGCCTTTTCAATGCCGTGAGACAGGGATTGGGTCAGCTCGTTGACCACCATTTTTTCAGTTACTCCCACATCCTCGGCAATGAGTTCAAGCTCCCTGTCCCCGTATTTTTCAAAAAAGAAATGCACCAGGTCCGTGTATATCTCCTTGAAATAAGTCGTTTCCCGGAAGTGCATCCAGAAATCATATCCTATAATAATAAAGTCTTCCATATCATTGGCATCCAGCACCTTGAAATATTCCGATAATTTTCTTTTGGAGATATTTGTCCAGATTTCATCTCCCATTTCAATGATATGGGCTTCGTCAAAATAGGCGTTCAGGGATTTTTCACTGCGCCGGATGGTATTGCCGAGATTTTTTTCAATGTAGTTTTTTACGGTTTTTTCAACCGCAACCTCCAGCGGATGCATGGTTTTATTGACGGCGAATTTGCCGAGCTTGATCAGAGATGCGATTCCCGGAACCTTCTGGGCAAAAATATTTTCAGCCAGCAGGTAATCCTTGATTCCGGTAAACAGGACTTCCGAAATCTGCTCAGAGTATACGGGGCTGTTGACTAGTCGCTCGATGATGGCTTTTCTGGCGCTGCCCAGGCCGCCGACTTTGTCCACAATATCGTCGTAGGGCTTGCGAGGGAAAATGTCTTCCAGTGCGGTTTTTTTGTTTTGGGGGGAGGCCAGGACCCGCTGGCTCATTTCTCCGGCCAGTTCCGTGATTCCTCCGGCCACGGGCATTTCCACCACATTGCGTTCGATAATGCCGATCACCTGCTCCGGTGTGACGATCTCCCTCAGGGTTAATTTTTGTATCCATTTAAACACCGCCGCCGCTTCTTCCCGGATCGTCTGCCGGTATTTTTTTGATTTGAAACGGCCCAGTTCATGCTGAACATGGGCTTCCAGTAAGGCTTTAATCGTCTGGTCCATGGTTACTCCTGCTTTGTCTGTTTCAGAATCAATGCTCCCAGCAACAGGAGGTTGAGTTTTTGGATGGTTGGTTCCGTTGGATAGTTGAGTTGAAAGTTCGGCGGTGATGAATTTTCCATCACATTGCGGCTGACAATGGTGATCATGGTTTCTGCAATCATGTTGGCTTCGTCGATGTTACCGGGAAATGCCTTGCCAGAGCGTTTTAGTATCCCTGCCAGGTTACGGATTAATCCGTCGCTTGCGTCCGTAATGGCGGAACGGAGCAAGGGGGCGCACCCGGAGCTTTCCTGAAAAAACAGGTGGAACAACCGGGGGTTGGCGTTGAAGCAGTCTGTAAAAGTCGCCACAAAAGGACGGGTCAGGAGTTCAATGGCGGCCAGCATTTTTTCAGGAGAATCGCCTGCTTTCACCCCTGGAAACGTCATTTTTTTCCGTGCGCCAGCCAGCCATCCGTCAAGCGCCTCTTTTGCCTGTTCCACCATGGCCACGCCCATTTCGTCAATTTCACGGAAATGCCGGTAAAAGGAGGTGGGCGCGATGCCGGCTTTCCGGGCCACTGACCTTAAGCTCAGGCTGGCGTAGCCTTCTTCTGCGCAGAGTTCCAGAGCCGATTCAATCAGGGCCTGACTGGTTTTTTCTTTTTGCTGTTTTGCTTCATTGCGGGAAGCCATCTGTTTTCTCCCTGAAGATTGGAAATTCCAAATTTACAAATGTCTGCACTGTTAAAACAACCGATGCTTCTTTGTTATCAAAATTTTAAATAATTTCAAGCCCGTTTCCGCAAAAGAATTATCCGAACACCCATCCTTTGCGTTTTTTCGCCAGGTGATTGACTCCCTGCTGAATGCGCTCTTCAATTTCCTGGTATTTTTTATCCACATAGGCGTTGTCGTCAGCCCGGTCCGGATCATTGTCGATTTCCACAGGATCAAGGATTTCGGACCGGATTTTGGCCGGCATCGGAATGTGCATGGGAAATGCTTCCAGGGTCAGGCCAAAGGGAAAGCCCAGAACCAGAGGGGCCATATCGCTTCGCAGCAGTTTTTTAAGGCGAAGCAGTTTGGCCAGTTTGCGCCCTTCGGACAAAACAAAGACCGTGTCCGATCCTCCGCAGGTGGCCACCGGCACAATGCGAACGCCGGACCGGATCGCCTGGCGGATAAAGCCTTTGCGGCCGCCCAGCACCACGGTATGGCGTTTTCTCCATGACCGCATGGCGTCCACTTCACCGCCCGGCCAGATGACCACATCGTGTCCGGCAGAAAAGGCAGCGCCGACGGATTCGCGTTTGGCCGGAATCACGCCGAGATTGCGAAAATACGTTCCGATGCCCGGCATGGCCATAAGGGCGTCGTGGGCGGTTCCATGAAGGACCCGCTGACCTTTGAAGTGCCGGTACCACTCGAAGCAGAAAGTCCATGCATCCATAGTCAGCCAGGTTCCCGAGTGAACACCGATGAGCATGGATGCCGAATCCGGCAGGCGTTCCCATCCGGTGGTTTCCGCACGGAAATAGTAGTCCAGAAGAAAATCCCAGACAAGCATCTGGCGGTCCATCATTTCTTTGTTCTGGGGTGCGATGGACCATTCCTCGGTCCGGTGGCTGATGATGCCATTGACTCCTTCGATCAGTTTGTTTATTTCTGTATCTATTTCAATCTTGTTTTTTGGGCTGTCACTGTAAACCAGTTTTCGCAAAGGGGTGGTGATTCCCATAAGGGCGCCGTTGAAAAGATTTTGTCCGATGTCGATGGGTTTTGTCATGGTTGCGTACATGGAGGTTCTCCTTTTTTTTGATTGTTACGAAGCCATCATATAGGCATCGTCATCCGGGAACAGCGCGCTCTGAATCAGAATTTTTTTCTCCACCCACCGGGCCTGGGCGGATTGCGTTCGTTCAACTGATCGCCGGCTGGCTTTTTCATTCATCATGAGCTGGAGTTCACCGGTCATTTTGTTTAACTCCTGCCGGATGGCCTCGATTTCAATGGCCAGATGCGCGCGGATTTCAGTTCTGGGCATTCCGGCAAGTTCCTTTGAGGAAATCATCGGCTGATACCGTCTGCACATCACCAGATAGTGATCGACCTTCTTATAAGGCGGCAGGGTGATGTTGATTCCCCGCAGGCCTTTTGTCAGAGGGAGGCTCAGGCCGAAGGGCAGGTTGACCCGGACATTCCATGTTTCCGCGCCCTGGTGGGCCATGAGACAGATGCTGGCATCCGCCTTAATGGCGGCGGCGATCATGCCTTTGGACCGGAACGGGGCCACGTATTCATTGAAGGACAACAGGCAGTTGGCCCCTTCGGGAGCCGTTCCGGTCAGCCCGATTTCCTTGTTCTTCAGTAATCTGACGATATCATCCACAGTATCGGCGTCGGTGGGAGTCCCCAGTACCCGCCGGTAGAAATCCTTGAGACCGGGTATCAGAAACAGGGCCTTGTGGGGGTATATGCCGCCGACAATGTCGCCGTAGCCGTTGTCGATGAAGAATTTCCCCACCAGCGCCACCAGGGGAATCCAGGCAGCACCCGGGCCGTGAGAAACCACTGCGACCACCGGCTTGCCGTCAGTGGGAAGCATGGCTTCCGGGTTAATGATGTCCCCGCGCCTGACGAGGTTTTTTAAAACAAAGTCGGCGAAGGGTTTGAATTTTTTCATTTGTACGCCTTTGCCGGTGCCGCCGTTAAAATCGTGTCCTTTGGCTTTGAATGCTTCAACGTTTTTATTGGATTTTGGTGTCATGGGTTGTCTCCTTAAATTTGAGTGTTGCTTAAATCTTATGATGACGGATTTCTCTGTTTATCTTGAACGCTTGCCCGGCCAATTGTTTTTTTAAATGTAAAAACAATTGTTCGTACACTTGTACGCAAATATGTGTCTTTTTTTGATCCGTGTCAAGATGTTTTTTTTGATTTTTATTTTCGGGTCAAAAAAAGTTGCTGGGCCGGAAGTTTTTAATTAAAGCTGCTTGGCTTTTTGCAGGGGCAGGCGATCTGACGGGAGTTTTGTTTTTTTGAAAGGCAGTTTGAAAAATGGACAGCCTCGGGGAGGGGCAACCATTAGAATATTCAAGTTCCGGGAAGGAACCTGCTAAATTAAAATTTCTCAAAGTCCTTCCCGATGAAGATTTTCATTATCTAAAAGAAAAATAATTTCTAAATAAACACAATAATGTTACCAATACAAAAATTAATAATTTGATAAAAATCGATCTCAATTTAGTGGCATGAATTACATTAATGATATTTATTGATAAAAATAAGCTTGAGGACCTGGCAATCTTTGGGGGAATGCCTCTTTTTGAGGAGACCCTCCACGTCGGCAGACCTAATATTATGAACCGGGAAGCAGTAATCTCTCGTATTAACCAAGCCATGGACAGGCATTGGCTGAGTAATGACGGACCATTGGTGAACGAAATGGAGCAGCGCTTCGCTGGTTTTCTCCAGGTAAAACACGCTATTGCTGTCACCAACGCCACTATTGGATTGCAATTGGCTGCTAAGGCTTTGGATGTGAAGGGTGAAGTGATTATTCCTTCCTTTACATTCATAGGCACTGCACATGCAATGGCCTGGACCGGGTTGAAGATAGTATTCTGTGATGTTCTGCCTGAAAATCATACAATAGATCCTGAAGGTTTGGAGACGAAGATTTCTGAAAACACCGGAGCCATTGTCGGCGTCCATCTTTGGGGCAATGCTTGTCAAATAGATACTCTTCAAAAAATTGCAGATCGGTTTGACGTACCGCTTATTTTCGACGCAGCCCATGCTATAGGTAGCACTTATAATAAACAAAGGCTCGGAGGCTTTGGGAATTTGTCTGTTTTCAGTCTTCATGCTACAAAAGCGATCAACTCGTTAGAAGGCGGATTGGTAACGACTAACGACGACAAACTGGCAGATAAGATTCGACTCTTGCGTAATTATGGTTTTGTGAATTTAGATCAGGTCGCAATGCTCGGCATTAATGCGAAGATGAATGAATTCTCTGCGGCAATGGGGCTCACCAACCTTGAAGAATATGATCGACTTCGTGCCTACAATCATGAATTGCATGCCGCTTACCGCAATGGGATTTCAGGACTAAATGGCATCAGCATGCTCATGCCTGCAGAAGGGGAAGATCATAATTACCACTATGCAGTCTTTGAAGTTCATGATGATGCATCTATCCGGCGGGATATGCTTCATCGAATATTAGTAGCGGAAAATGTATTTGCGAGACGCTATTTTCATCCAGGATGTCATCTGAGTCCGCCTTATAACCTTTCTGAAAAAAGAGCCATATTTCCCGTTACTGAGCGGTTGAGTGCGACGCTTTTGCAATTACCAACCGGACTGCAAATGGACTTGGAAAAGGCTAACTGTCTTTCCCGCCTTATTCGCTTTTGTCTGATTAATGGGGCTGAAATTAAAAGCAGATTGTTAGCATAAATTTAAATAATACTGAGCGTTTCTAAGACTATACCTCGGGCCAAAGATCAATCAGAATTTCCAGCAGCTATCAATGAAAAATTTATTAATCATAAAATTCGGTAAAGCATTAAAAACAATTAAGAAAGAGGGGCTTTATCGTGGCGGGAAAAGAGTATTCGCTTCATTTTTCGCACTTTTCCGGCAGGTCGGTTCTGGTGATATTCTGATTGTGACAGGCGGTATAGGCGACAGTGCAAGGTACAGGGCCGATCATCATGCTGAAGAATTGAAAATCAATGGATTTAAGGTCAGCACTACAGTTCAGGATAATCCTTTCTTGTATAAATACCATCGTAAGTTCAAAGTTTTCATCTTTCACCGCGTCTTGTATACACCCTCAGTCAAAAGGCTCATCAAATCAGCAAGGGGAAAAAATAAAGAAATAATTTTTGAAACCGATGATCTGGTTTTTGACAAAAAATATTTGAAATATATGGATTATTTCCAAAATATGAACGCACTGGAGCGAAAGTTATATGAAAACGGAGTCGGCGGAGAAATATTGGATGATCCTTATGTCAATGTGTGTACTACTACGACTTCTTTTTTGGCCGAAAAGCTAAGAAATAAGGGGAAAAAGGTATTTATCGTTACCAACAAACTTTCGAAAAAAGATCTCGGGTGGGCGGACGGAGTCCGAATAAAAAAAAAAGACAGTTTTGTAAGACTTGGATATTTCAGCGGAACCATCAGTCACAACAAAGATTTCGCCACAATTACAGATGCCCTTTTAGTAGTCTTGAAAAACCATGCTCATGCGCTGCTTTATCTGGTCGGCCCACTTGAGGTCGAAGAGCGTCTCTTGGCAGGTAATGAAAATAGAATCATAATGATTCCCTTTGTAAACAGGAGAAAGTACTTCGAAATATTGTCAGTTGCTGATATTAATTTAGCTCCCCTGGAAACCGAAAATCCATTTTGCGAAGCCAAAAGCGAATTGAAATTCTTTGAACCTGGGATATTGGGCATTCCCACTGTGGCCGTGAGGAACCGAACCTTCAGCGAAGCGATAGAAGATGGGTTCAATGGGTTTTTAGCGCATAATACGGTGGAGTGGATTGAAAAAATTACTGAATTGATACAAAACCAAAAAACAAGAAAAGAGATGGGAATTCGGGCGCGCCAAACAGCCCTTGAAAAGTATACGACTGTTAATGCCTCTCATGATGAATATTATCTGTACCTTAAAAATTCAATAAACCCTGGTCAAGTCAAGAAGCTTTAAAATTCTTCTGCTAAATAAATGGGACACTTTTGATATGGCGCCAATTAATATGGCAGTTATTATTCCCTGCTATAATGAAGAGATTACAATCAAACAAGTGATTAACAAATTTCAATTAATTCTGCCTGAAGCTAAAGTATATGTCTTTGACAACAACTCAGCCGATAAAACCGGAGAAATTGCAAAGACGTCTGGAGCAACAGTGATAAGGGAAAAGCGACAGGGCAAAGGCTTTGTCGTCCAGTCGATGTTTAAAAAGGTTAATGCGGATATATATATTATGGTGGACGGGGATGACACATATGATGTTTCCAATATAGAAGAAATGATTTCTCTCATAAGTAGAGATGAAGCAGATATGGTCGTTGGCAACCGGCTTAAAACATATTCAGGTAAATCATTCAGACCTTTTCATGCCTTTGGCAATAAACTGGTGAGGTTTTTGATTAACAAATTATTTCAAGTTAATCTCAAAGATATCATGTCTGGTTTCAGAGTTATGAGCAGTGACTTTGTAAAAAATATTAATATCACTTCTGGCGGTTTTGAGGTCGAAACAGAAATGACAATAAAAACTTTGAAATATGGATATGTTATCAAAGAGGTTGATATCCATTACGGAGAAAGACCAGAGGGGAGTTATTCAAAATTAAGTACCATCAGTGATGGCCTGTTGGTGCTGAAAACAATTTTTATTATTTTCAAGGATTTTAAACCGTTATTATTTTTTACAGCCGTATCTGGGATTCTTCTGTTGATCTCGCTCCTGTCGGGTTCAGTCGTAATTTTGGAGTTTTTAGAAACAAGATACATTACCCACGTTCCACTTGCTATCTTTGCCTCTGGAGCAATGATATTGGCAATAATCCTTTTTGTGACAGGCATCACATTGGATTCTATCAATAGAAGATTTGATGAATTGTATGGTATGATCCGCAACAGGGAATAAAAAAATGCGGCGAGTTTTTCATTATTCCATAGGCTCTCAGCCATATTCTGCTAAAAAATTGGACACTTTTGCTATGGAGCCAATTGTTATTAGCCCTCTTTAATGGCTTTTGCGGAGTGAATCCCCAACGTTTCAGATATTCTCCCACTGTCCGGACCGGCATATCGATCCCGTAAAGCTTTTTGATAATCTGTAAAATAACTCTCCTCGTCCATAAGGCAAAGGCAACTTCAGTTGATCTGGCCCTTTATCTTCAATGATTTTTTGGAACTCCTTTTCCTGCTCCGGGTTAAGGATTCTTTTGTCACTTCCTGAACCAGGCACTGCACATTGACCGCAAGGGGTGTGGGCTTATTTTATCTAAACTCTCCTTTGCGAAGTCCGTAAACCCTGCTCACCTGTGATGGCGGACGTTCCCTACCCGAAAAACCACTCCTGCTCCCTGCACTGAATTCACTGGTCGGACGCCCGCCCAGTGTCGACCGGCAAATCCGTCGGTGGATGGGATATTTGATTTTCATCATTTATCACTCATCACTCATCACTCATCATTTACGTTCCCCCCGATACCTTATCAGCCCTTCCTGGGCCGTGGACGCCACCAGTCGGCCGTCCCTTGAGAAAATGCTGCCGAAATTAAGTCCTCTGGAACGTCCGGCGTTGGGGCTGCTGGTCGCGTAGAGCAGCCAGTCATCCATGCGAAAATCCCGGTGAAACCACATGCTGTGATCCAGGCTCGCCACCTGCATGTTCGGATCCCAGAACGTGGTGCCGTGGGGCCGCAGCGCAGTGGTGACCAGGCCGAAGTCGGACGCATAGGCCAGCATATATTTGTGGATCGAGAGAATATCGGGCATCTGGTGGATGGTTTTAAACCATGCATACCGGACCGGCGCTTCTTTTTTCGGCGCAAAGGGATTGACGGGATTCACCTGCCGGATTTCAATGGGCTTGGTGCACAGGATCTGGTTCCGGATGGACGGCGGAATTTTGTCGCTGACCTTGCGGGAAATTTCAAGGTCAGACATGAGCCCTTCCGGACCGGGGATGTTTTCAGGCATGACGTCCTGGTGATCAAAGCCTTCTTCTTCGAGTTGAAAAGACGCGGACATGGACAGTATGGCCCGGCCGTTCTGGATGGCGACGATGCGGCGTGTGGTGAAACTTTTGCCGTCCCGGATGCAGTCAACCTGATAGACGACAGGCTTTTTGGGATCGCCGGGACGCAGGAAATAGGCTTGAAGACTGTGAACGCCGCGGTCCGGGGCCACGGTCTGGGTGGCGGCGGACAGTGCCTGTCCCAGCACCTGGCCGCCGAACACATTGCCGAAACCCAGATCCTGGGAATCGCCACGAAAAAGATTCTCCTCGATTTTTTCAAGCTTTAACAGCCGGAGCAAATCATCCAGCACATTATCAATGATAGTGCATGTTTCCATTTGGATCTCCCTGATTGGTTTGAATGTGCTGAAACAAAGCCGAAGGACCTTATTGCGGCGTATCTTCCCGCAGTAAAAAAGAATAAATCATTTCTGTCAGCTCAT
Organism: Desulfobacteraceae bacterium; assembly: GCA_003599885.1. Lineage (GTDB taxonomy): Bacteria > Desulfobacterota > Desulfobacteria > Desulfobacterales > Desulfosalsimonadaceae > SURF-3. Next base: position 9,169 of record QZKW01000013.1, read on the forward strand.
TCACAAGCCGTTTTTCTTCCATTTTGGGGCCGATAAGCTTTGCGGTGTGGGCAACGCTTTCCACTGCATTGTGGATAACAAGGGCGGCAGCCTCCTGGTCCAGAGCGCGCATCCGGTGCTTGTTATTTTCAAGCAGGAACCGGATCTGGGTGACTTCCCGGTTTCGTTCCCGCTCATACACCCGGTTGATGTCCGGGTCCGAATACCGCAGGGCATGGGTCTGTCTGAGAAACGTGGGCGCCAAATCATAGGCCTCGAAAACGTTGTTAATGATGAAACGGATGCCGTCGCGTCCCAGTTCATTGAGTGTGAAGTTTCCCATGTCTTTCCATATGGACAGGTAGGTCCGGTCCAGAAAATCTTCGAGTATTTCCAGAAGCAGGGTTTTTTTATTCTTAAAGTAGGAATAAAAACTGCCGATGGAGACCCCGGCTTTTTCGGCGATTTCCTTGGAATTGGTCCCATGGATGCCTTTTTGGGCGTATAAGTGAAAGGCCGCTTTGACAATGAGGTGTTTGGTCTGGATGCTGCGCTGTTGTTTGGGGGTTCGTACAGAACTCATAGTCATTCCTTTTTTTTTGTGTTCAATATACGGTTCCCAAAGTTGGCTGTCAATAATAAATAAAATGATTAAAGATCACCTTTATCGAAATAACATATTGTTTTTTTTGTATGATAATTTATATTGACAATATGAACCTTTATTCATATATTGCCTCTATTCATTGCGATTTGATCGTCTCTTTCCCGAATAGTGTCTGTTTCAGATCCGGCCCATGCATTTATATAACCATCTTGGCGTGGAGGAAGCATGAAAGCCTTACAGTTCAACGTGACCCCGCCCCGTTTTGTTGCCGCCAAAGCCCTTGGGGCCGTATTCGGCAAGCGGGTATTTTACCGGGGGGCTGTCAGGACGGTCCAGCTTGTGGACATTCCGGAACCGGAATTGCCATCGCCGGACTGGGTCAAAATCAAAACCATTTACTGCGGTTTCTGCGGCAGCGACCTGAATTTAATCCTTTTACACGATTCCCCCACCGCCTCTCCCTTTACCTCTTTTCCCTGCGTGACCGGACATGAAATTGTCGGTGAAATTTCAGGAATCGGGCCAGGGGCGGAAGGGTTTAAACAAGGAGACCTCGTGACCATCAACCCCGCTCTGGGGTGCGAAGCCAGAGACATCTCGCCGGTTTGTCCGAGCTGCCGGGCCGGGAGGGCGAGCTGTGAAAATTCCGCCAAAGGAAATCTTCCGCCGGGCATGTTCACCGGCATCAACAAATGGATTAACGGGGGCTTTGCGCCGTATCTCACGGCCCATAAAAGCCAGTTGTTTAAAGTGCCGGACGGAATGCCGCCCGAAGCGGCCGTCATGACCGAACCCGTTGCTGTCGCGTTGCAGGCCGTGTTTGACAACCTGCCGGAAATTAATGACAAAATTCTCGTAATCGGCGGCGGGGTGATCGGCAATTTAATCATTCAGTCGCTAAGGGCGCTGGTCCCCGGATGTCACATTTCCGTCATTGAGCCGTCGGCATTTGCCGCCGATCTGGCGAAAGCCGCAGGGGCCAATGAGGTGGTTCCGTCAAAGGATGTGTTTGCCCAAACCGCTCGAATCACCAACGCAACCGCATATAAACCCATGATCGGCATGAAAATTCTCATGGGCGGTTTTCACCGGATTTTTGATACGGTCGCGTCCGCTTCCACTTTGAAACTTTCCATGCGCCTGCTGGCAGGCAGGGGAACCTTAAGCGTTGTGGGTATCGGCGGTGATGTGAAACTGGATCTCACGCCTTTATGGCTGAAACTCCAGACGGTGAAAGGCGTCTACGGTTATGGGCGGCAATCTTTTAACGGCAAAGATCCGCATGTATTTGATATTGCGCTGGACTTGATGTCACAGGGAAAAATACATGTTGAAAGGCTGGTGACCCACCGCTTTCCCATAGAAGATTATGAGCAGATGATTGAGGTCAATTTAAACAAGGGGAAGAACGGGGCGATGAAGACGGTGATGGAATTCGCTCATTAATATTATGATTTTATGGAGGATAAAATGAAATTTTCGGCGCTTCTTTTCGTTTTGTATAGTGTTTTGAAAATCGCGTCTTACACTAATTCCGCCTTTAAAAAATATATCGGCAAGGTCAGCGCAAAGGTCCTAATCAAGACGGAAGACGGCGAGCGGGCCCGGATGTTTATATTTGATAAGGGTAAAGTGTCTTCGTTTACGGGGGACCAGAAAAAATTTGACGTGGCCCTGGTCTGGAAGGATGCGGATACCGCATTTTCGGTGATGTCCAGTAAAAAGAAGGATGCGTCTTTTAACGCGGCTGCCGAAGGAAAATTAAAAGTGCTGGGCATGAGCGTATATGCCCAGTGGTTCGAGGACGGGATCAAACTGGTGATGTAGGGAATAAGGCTGTAGGCTATAGCCTCAACCGCTACAGTCTAAATCGCTATTTTACAAAAAAGGAGAATATTATGTCGCAGATTTCCGGGGGGCATCTTGTCGCCAAATATTTAAAGGAAGTAGAGCGCGTCGGCATTGTCTTTACGATTTCCGGGGGCCATATTGAAAACATTCTGGATGGCTTGACCCAGTACCAGATCCGGACCATTGACGTTCGCCATGAGCAGGCGGCAGCCATGATGGCCCACGCTTATTCGATTTACAACAACATGCCCGGCGTCTGTCTGGTGACCGCAGGCCCCGGTTTCACCAACGCCCTCACCGGCATTGCCAACGCCTATCTCGACAATGTGGCGCTGGTGGTTCTCTGCGGCCGCCACCCGCTGCGGGATGACCTCACCGGTGCGCTTCAGGAAATGAACCAGATCGACATGGTCAAGCCGGTCACCAAATGGTGCGCCACCTGCTATGACATCAAGCGTATTCCGGAATACCTGTCTATCGCGTTCCGGCAGGCGACCATGGGTCGGCCCGGCCCGGTGTTTCTGGAACTGCCGCCGGACATTCTGTTCGTCTCAACAGATGAAAAATCCGTTGCCCTGCCGGTCCGTAGAATCCATAAAACATATGTCCAGCCGGACCCGTCGGAACTGGAAGCAGCGGCCCGGATCATCAACAGCGCCAAACGCCCCCTGTTCATCGGCGGCAGCGGGGTGCGCATGAGCGGGAGCGGGGATGCGCTGGCACAGTTTATCGATAAAACCGGGTTCCCTTTTGCGCTCTTAAACAATGGCCGGGGCGCGCTGCCGGACAATCATCCCCTGTGCATCAATGACGGCGGATTCACCGGCATCATGACCGGTGCGCCTCAGGCGGACGTGATTATTGCCGCCGGTATCCGGTTCAACTGGGTGATGCAGGCCACCAAATTGTTTCCGGATGCCAAAGTGGTCCGCATCGACATCGAACCCCATGAAATCGACCGCAACCGGGCATCGGATGTGGGCCTTGCGGGAGATTGCGGGCTGGTGCTGAGCAAACTTTTACCGCTGGTGGAAAAACAGGACCACGGTGAATGGGCGTCAAAATTGAAGAATGCGTATGCGGCGTTTCTGATCACCGAGCAGGAACAGCGGAAAAATCCGTCCGATCCCATTCATCCCAACCGGCTGGTGGCGAAAATCATGGAGGTTTTCGGCGAGGACGCCTATTACGTGGCGGACGGCGGGGACACGAGCTATTACGGGCTGGCCGGTTTTTCATCCGCCCATCAGGCCGGGGTGCTGATACCCGCCGGCGCGCTTTTGGGATGTCTGGGGACCGGCATTCCCTTTGCCATTGCAGGCAAATTGTCCCATCCGGACAAACCCGTGATTGTCCTAAACGGGGACGGATCTTTCGGGTTCAACAGTATGGAATTTGACACGGCGGTGAGACACAACATCCCCATCATCTGTGTGGTCAACAATGACTGTGCCTGGGGCATGATCAAGCATTCACAGGGAATGAGTCTGGGCAAGGACCGGACCACCTGTGCGGAACTGGGCATGCGGCATTATGAAAAAATGGTGGAAGGGCTGGGCGGATACGGGGAGCTGGTCACCGAGGACGCGGACATTGTTCCGGCCATCCAGCGATCTGTGGCATCCGGAAAACCGGCGTGCATCAATGTCGTCACCGACCCCACCGTCACCAGCCCGGCCACCGTGATGTTCTATCAGAATTTCGCGGCGATTTAATTTAATAGAGTGAATCCCAATGGACTTTCGGTCCCATCGCCCGGGGTGGCGGCGGTTGCCACTACTCCGGGTTTCAGTGGGATAGTGTTTTATTTTTCACCGCGAAAGAACACAAGGAGCGCGAAAGAAAAATAAGTTTATGTTTTTTTAAAATAAACAGGTTCTTTTTTAATGGCCTTTGCGATCTCTTGCGATGAATATGAACCACGGGAAACCGTCCGTCCGGGACACAGCACGATGGGCCAAAGATTCTCAGCAGCTTCTGCTCCCTGATTAAAAACAACCTGCCCGGAAATCACTCCATCCGATTTGGTCGGGCTTCTTTCCCGTCAAAGTTCCAACTCTATTTTATTCCAAAGGCTTAAAATAATAAGAAGTTTATGAATTACCTGGTTTATCCGGATTGACATTGACAGATAAATTCAATATGTTGATTCAGCAAGCAGCTTCCGGTTTTTCCCTTTACAATGGTTTAGACATGAAGGCTTAAACAGTGCCGATGAACGGGAAAAAAATTAATCCCCGAATCCTGATTATTCAATTCATTTTGTTTGTCTTTTTTTTTCTTTCACTACCTGCCTGGTCTCAGAACCTTGATGATTTGATGTCTCTTTCCATTGAAGAATTAATCGATGTTGAAGTCGTATCCGTTTCCCGCCTGCCTGAAAAACCGTTTACCGCGCCGGCCGCGGTTTCCGTGATCACCCAGGAAGATATCCCCCGGTCCGGCTATACCAGTATTGCGGAAATTCTTCGAATGGTTCCCGGCCTGGAAGTCGCTCAGATTGACGGAAATAAATTCGCCATTTCATCAAGGGGATTCAACGGCAGATACGCGAATAAACTCCTGGTCCAGATGGACGGCCGGACCCTGTATTCTTCTCTTCACTCCGGCGTTTACTGGGAAGTCCAGGATTATCTTCTTCAGGACATTGAAAGGATCGAGATTGTTCGGGGTCCCGGCGCAACGCTATGGGGAGTGAATGCGGTAAACGGGATTATCAATATTGTTACCAAAAGTTCAAAAGACACGCAGGGCGGCTATGCGGATGCCGCATACGGGAACAAGGTCCAGTTTGGAGACCTCCGGTATGGCGGCGCAGCGGGAGAAAATTTTACTTACCGGATCTATGGAAAATACGTGAACAGGGACCCGCAATTAAATGTCCTTGAGGAAGACGCCCATGATGGAAGTGAAATCCCCCAGGGCGGTTTCCGGTGTGACTGGGACCTTACAGAAAAAGAGTCGCTGCGGGTGTCGGGAGATTATTACAATGGAAACCTCGACCAGGATTATACAACAGCATCAGCCGGAGGCCTCAAAATAGAAGGTGTCGATACGGATGTTACAGGCTGCAATACACTTCTGAACTATGACCGCCAGATGTCGGCGACTTCAAACCTGAGCCTCAATCTTTATTATGACCGGACGGAACGTGATGATATCAAGCTGGAAGACAGGAGCGATATTTTTGACGTTGATTTTCAGCACAGCTTCAGGCTTTGCCCGAGAAATGATTTTATCTGGGGGGTGGGATACCGCCACATTGAAGAAAGAACTCAAAAAGTAAGTCAGACGGAATTTTTGCCCAGCGACCCTGACCTTGATTCAACCAGCGGTTTTTTACAGGATAAAATCACCCTGATGCCTGATTTTTTGTTTTTAACCCTTGGGACTAAAATTGAGAACAATTTCTATACAAATGTTGAATACCAGCCCAATGCCAGAATCCTCCTGACGCCGGATGAGCACCAGTCCGTTTGGGGTTCAGTGGCCAGGGCTGTCAGAACGCCGTCCATTCTTGAAGATTCCATTTTGATATCCATCCCCGCGGGTCCGGATACGATTACCGTGCTTGAAGGGAATAACGATATGGATTCCGAATCCCTGATCGCGTATGAACTCGGATACCGGATCCGGCCGGTTCATTCAGTAACCTTTGATATCGCTGGATTTTTCAACGATTATGATCAATTGGCGAGCAATGAAATAATTGACGATACGCCGACGTTCGGCAACCGGTTCGCAGGTGAAACATATGGCGGTGAGATCGCAGCAAACTGGGTTCTCTCTGAAAGTATGAAATTCATCGCCTGGTATTCCTATCTAGACGGCCACATCAAAGACAAAGATAGCAATGAAAAATCGTCTGCGGACACATTGCCCCGGAATCAGGTTAATCTGAGGTCTTATTTCAACCTGCCAAAAAATTTCACCTTTGATACCTCTTTTTATTATGTGGACGACAACAAAAGCGGTACCCGAAAAATATCGGAATATTATCGCTTTGATGCACGGGTGGGCTGGCGGCCGGCGCCGAATCTTGAATTCTCCATTGCCGGGCAGAACCTGCTGGTCTACCAGGATGGCGGTTTTGTGGGCGAACATCAGGAATACATCACCTTAAAGCCCGACAGCGGGCTCGTCGAGCGGTCCGTGTATGCAAAAGTGGCGTTTACCTGGTAGTCCCTCGTCTGATAGGGATGATCCGCCTGATATTGTCCCCCACTCCCTGAGAAAGTAAGCCATAATGCAGGATAAGAAAAAGAAGGCGCCAAGAAATAGCTATGCGGCATCATGCCTCAACGGCGAAAAAGAGCGCTCTGGTATGTCCCGCAGAAAGTTTCTATACTGCCTTGAGAACGCCAATAGTTGATGTTTCAAAATAGACCGTGATCGGTCCTATACCCCTTGAAACCTGGTTGGCTTTTCTTTTAAACCCCCGGGACCGTTCCGGTTCCTGAATCAGGCTTTTGTTTCCAGGATATGGTCAACGCCGGCCACATTAGATATTTCAATGGTATTTTTTCCAACGGTTCAATAAGATCAACGGATTTGAAAAGGTTCCCGGAAACCGCTTCCCTGTCATTATGGTTTGTATTGCGGACAGGCATTTCTGATGAAGGAAATGATAACAGAAAATTGCAAAGAAAGCCCAACAAATGAGCAATCGAATTCTTACTGTTTTTTTTCTGGCGACATCCAGCCTGATGTTTCACCCGGACTTTCTTTTAGCGGCAACCGAGGGTGATGTAAAAGTCTGGCCGCTATTCTATTACGCGTCAGACCCGGTCTCACAGGAAACGCGCACCGAAATCATCTGGCCCATGTATGTGCGCCAGCAAACGAGCGATTATACAGCCAGCCAGTTGCTCAGTTTTTCCCAGGATTTCCCCCGGCAGTATCCGGACCAGTACTATCTGTTCTGGCCCCTTGGCGGTGTCCGGGCTGGAAACGGCCATGACGCGTGGCTGTTTCCCTTTCTCTGGAGCGGTGCGGCTGCTGACGGCGATAAATGGCACCATTCCCTTTTCCCTTTATTTTATTTTGGAAAAAATAAGGATGTTTATTCACTGAACATTGCAATTCTTCAGCAAAACTGGTGGGACACCCCCGGCCGGTTCAACACGCTGTTTCCCTTGCTATGGTCGGGGACCGATAAGACGGACACCCATGACCAGTTTACTTTCGGCATGCTTCCCCTGGGCTGGGCATACGTCGACAGTGTAAAAACGCCCGAACATTCGTCACAGTCCCATTGGGGCGGTCTTTTTCTCCTCCATTGTTGGGGCCGGGACCAATCGGTCACAAACAATGAAGACGGTGGCCGGGAAGACGAAACGTTTGCCAGCGACGGCGTGTTTCCGGTGTTTTATCGCAAAGACGATTACCGGTCCAGCGCTCAGGACAGCGACCGGGAAAAAACATTCTGGCTGTTTCCCTATTATCAGAGCGCGGACATTTCTTTTTCCAACAAGCCCGGCGCGGGGTTTAAAAACAAACAGGCGTTGCGGCACATCTTTTTTCCGCTGTGGTGGGACCATTCCCTGGAAAAGGACCAGACCCTGGACTTTTACCGGCTCCTGTTTCCGCTGTGGTGGCATTCCGGAAGGAATACCGGTGAAACGGTGGATGAATCCAACCGGTTTCTGGTGCCTGTGGGCGCTCATTTTTATAAAAAAGACGTGTATGAAACCCATAACCTGATGGGGCCCGTGTTCAACCGCACGGAAAACAGCAGCGAGAAGTATGTGCGCTATGACGCCTTTTTCCCCCTGTTTTTAAAAACCATCGGGCAGGACCGGTCCGGGGGCAGGGTGTTTCCCCTTTTCGGATGGGAAACTTCCCGCGCCAAATACGAGAACCTCTGGTATGCGTTTCCATTGGGGTGGCATACGGAGTCCCAGGAAGAAGCGCCCGCCAGTATTGACGCGGAAAGTTTCTGGGCCCTGCACAAGCTCGAGGAAAGGCCCTATACGGACACCGTTGCCGGTTCCGACGCCGGTCCCCGCATCACCAGAGCTTTTTACCCGTTTTACTGGTCAAAACGGCGTGCCGATGTCCGGGAATCCGGACTATTGCCCTTTTATCTTCGCACCGATCGGCTTTCCAACCGGGACATGACATCGGAAACCATTTTCCCGCTGCTTCTCGGCCAGACGTCTGTCCGGTCCCGTGACGAAGCCCCTGTTTTTACCCGGCATGATTATCTGTTGTCCATGATTGCCCGGGCCAAAGGAGACGATTTTACCCTTAACCGCGTTTTTCCGTTTTTTTCCTATGAAAAAACGTGCAGCCGGTTCAATGCGAGTTCCTTTGTCTTGCCCTTCCACTATACTTCCTGGCAGGATGCGGACCAGCCCGGGAAAAAATACAGCTCGGACCTGTCTGTCCCGTTTGAAATCCTGCCCGTTTACCAGCGGTCCGCAGACAGCAGCGTCAACCGGCTGGGAGAGGTTTCCACCAACAGTAAATCCTGGTTTTTCCCTTTTTATAAACATGCCATGACCCTTTCCCCGACTGGCGACAAGGAAGAACTGTCCATTCTTTGGCCTCTATGGAACGGGGAATGGGAAAACGATGAAACCCGCATCCGCGGCATCGGCGGATTTACCAATTTTTATGAAAAAGACGCCAACGGATTCGTGGAGCAGCGTATCCTGTACCGCCTGTTCACGCGAAAGACCCGGAGCTGGTTTTCCGAAACAGAGCTCATGCCCTTTTATTCCGGGCAGCACCGGGAAGACGGTACGGGCTACTGGAAATTCCTGGGCGGCCTGATCGGAAAGGAAACAAGGGACGATCAATCCTATCTCCGGCTGTTTTATTTTCCTATCCCCCTGGGCAAAGCCGAAAACCGCAGCCAGAACATCCCGATGGAACAGCAGAACCGGCACGCGGACCTGGCTTTAAATTACCTGAAACACAAACGCCACGACCGGGCAGCCATTGAATTCGCCCTTTCCGGAAACGCACGGGCCGATGATCCCGGTTTTCAGGCGGCCGCCGGAGACGCCTGCCTGAATGCCGTTCCCGGCCAACTTGGGGACGAGCTTCGCTCCACCGTGCCCGTGTCCCTGAAATTTTTGGGAGGCAAATATGAAACTGAAAATACGCATGCATTAAAGGAACAGCTCCGCCGCCTTGCCATTGATTATTATAACAACGCCATCCGCGCGGGTGCGGACAAACCCGAAATGCTGAAGAAAATCGCCCAGGCCCATGTGGATTTGGATGATCTGGAAAAGGCCCTTGACATACTGGCGGAATCCGACCGGCTGTCACCCCGGTTCGATACCGCCATGGCCCGGCTGAGTATCCTGGACCGGATGAAATCACCCTATACAAAACGCCTGCCGGATGCGGACAGGAAAGCCCTCGCCGACCGGCAGAATCTGATGTTAAAGGAGATTAAAACCCGATACCCGGCTTCCCCGACGGTTCTGTTCTATGAGGCCGATCTTCTTGGGCCGATGGAAACCCCGGTTTTTTCCAGATCCGGCAACAAAAAGGCCGAGGCCTATGATCCGTTTTCTGAAATACCCTTGAAACAGCTGGCGCTCTATACTCAGGGAAGCGCCTTGTCATCCGGAAAAGACGAAAAAGCCTGGCTTACAGGCGATGCCTTTTTTTCCGCTTCCTATGGGTTTGGCCAGGAATACACACGGAACCCGCCCCAGATCCAGTGCGCCCTTCGGGCCGCCTTCATCCTGAGGGACCAGGCATTGCGTCTAACCGACGACAAAAAACGGGACCAGGCCGCCGCCCTTTTCCCCCGGATACGGGAACTCCTGCCCGGCTTCTGCGATGCCTGCGCGGAGAAAGGGATGGCAGAATCCGACTGCTACGGCCGCAACGCCGCCATGAGCCGGGTTCTGCACATGCTTTACCATTATTATGCGGAAACCGGCAACGACCCGCTGGGTTATCTGGAGACAGCGGAGGCCTGGGCCGCACCCCTGTGCCCGCATCTGAGAGAAGCCGTCGACCAATGCCTTGAGAATTTCCGGTTTGAAAATCAATACATCAAAACCTGGCGAATCGCATCGGTTGCGGGAATTGAACGTTTACCCATAAATCACAGCAATCCTTTTTATGAATGGTATATCAACCTGGATGCCATCCTGGGCCAGCCGGACCACTGCACGGTGACTGCCGAGTGCGTCATCGTCTCCGAACAGGCGCAAAGGGCCCTCATCCGGTTGGGATTTGACCATACGCTTTCTGCCATGCTGAACAACAAAACCATTTTCGAGGAAATCACCCGCAAGGTGGCTGTGCGGGATGAGTTCACGGTGCCCGTTCTTTTGAAAAAAGGGGAAAATCGATTAAAACTGACCATTTCCGATGATTTCCTGTCCTATGGTTTTTTTGCCCGGCTTTCAGACGACCATGGCCGTTTCATAAAAAACGTGCGGATTCAGGCGCCATGAATTATCCCATTTTTTTCTTCGTTCCATCCAGGTTTTATCGCTCTGATGCCTGTTTCAATATCCCCGATGCCCGTATCCGGGCCTGTTCAAAGGCATCCACAGGTATGTGTTCTTCATCCTGCCCGATATCCGTCATGACGATGAAATACAGGGACTGAACCAGAAAGAACATCCAGATGCCCAGCGCCCAGGTTACTGTGGAATACGGGCTGAAATAGGCCACCAGTGCCCCGCCGCCGATGCTGAAAAGGATTTCCCCGCCCAGGGATTTTGGGAACGCATTTTGAAAACAGACCCCGCTCCGGATCCAGCTCAGCATTCCCAGGCATAGCAGCAGAAAGGCGGCGGTGGAGCTTTGGCCGAAAATAAAGAGAAACAGAAACAGCAGGGGGAAAATTACGCTGATCCGCCGCTTGTTTGTCCAATTCGCCAGGATAAAGGCATAGGCCGCAAGAAAGGCAAATATCGTGACCCTGAAGAACACCGGCCACAAAGCTGTGCGTTCAAAAAACATCCCTAATGGGATAAACATCAGAGCGCAGATGAGCCCATAGAAAATAGTGGTGCGGACAGGCTGTCTGGAATTATTCATTGGGGTCCCCTCCTTTTCGGGCGTCTTTGCGTTTAATCAGTTCCAGTTCCACTTCTTCGTCTGAAATATAATTCCAGGCGGTTTGGTTGATAATCCCTGCGGTGCTTTCTTCCCATTTCCGGTGTTCGGTCCTCTGAAGCCAGGACTCGGAGCGGAGCTGCATTTCCGCATACTGGTGTTTCTGTGCCTCGATATTTTCACTGAGCATGCCGATCTGTTTCTCAAGGGCTTCCGCCTGCCGGCCGGAAGCCTCCATATACTGACCGGTTTTAATGCATTTTTTAATCAAGAGCCTCGCAATGTCGTCCTTTTCTTTTGCAATGGCTGTCTCCAGATCCTGTTCGGTTTTTGCGTTTTCCCGTCCAAGCTGCCGGATTTCCTCCCGGACCTGATCCAGGGACGCCTTTAACTGATTCAGCCTTCCCTGTTTTTGGGTGAGCGATTCTTCCATTTCCCGCAGGCACTGCTTGACTATCAGCTCTTTGTTTTCGATTTGATCCATCACCCCGTGGATGTCCGCCTTAAACAGGCGGGTGAACCGTGTCATGATTCCCATAATGCTCTCCTTTAATTTTGTTTTCTTTCCCTGTACCCTTCAAACTGAAGGACCTTTGCGTTCCTTTTTTGTTTTTCCGCAACGGCACTGGGTGCGCCGGTAAAAGTTTCGTCCACCGTATCCCGGAGCTGTTTGAGATCTTTTTCCAGATTATCCGCAACCGCTTGTGACTGAACACTGGCGTTGATGGCCTGCTGCTCCGTATGATACTGCTCAATCTTTTCCAGGGCGTTTTGTCTGCTGCCGCTCCGAATCTCCCCGGCTACGACTTCCTTTAACCGGCTGAAATCTTCTTTCATCACTTTGTGTTCCCATTCGCCCTTGTCAATGGAGGCCATGGCCGCCTGGGGATCTTCCACACAGGCCAGTTTCACCGGACTGGAAAGAGTGACCGTATAGGGTTTGTCGTTGTAATGATACTGAAGGGTGATGCCGGAGAGGTCATAGGTGGTGATCCGGTCTGTGGGCGCCTGAAGGCTTAAAAACAGTTTTTTGGTTTCACCGGATTTCAGGTCGCCGGGGAAGAAAACCGCCGTGTTGTTTTCAATCCCTATCGGATAACCGCCGGCGTTTACCAGTCGGATGCCGTTGGTTGCGTCAACCCCGATTTTAACAGATGTTGCTGCTGCCGTCCGGGTCTGGTCAAACTCGTTGTTGAAAACGGCGGCAAACGCAGAGGGATTTTCCAGAAAATAATAGTTGCCGGTTCCGTGATCGGCAATGGCGGTCATGATCTCTTCATTAAAATCCGTTCCTACACCGGCGGTGGATATGGAAAATTCACTTTTAACCGCAAGCGACGCTATGTCGCAAAGGGAAGCATAATCCGTGACGCCCTGGTTGGCCAGTCCATCGGAAATCAGGACCAGCCGTCCGGCGTTGCCGGTTTTTGCGGAAGCGGTCAGAAGATCGATCCCCATCTGAAGCCCCTGGCCCAGATTGGTGCCGCCGTCGGCATATATGTTCCGGATCATGGCGCTCAATTGTTCCCGGGCGGAAGGGGTAACATTGACCAGGCCGGTAAGGCTCAGGGCAGTGTTTGAATACGTGACCAGGGCAAAGCGGTCGGATGGCGTGAGCCGGGATACCAGTTCAATGGCCGCGTTTTTGGCGTCGTTTAGTTTTTGGCCGTCCATGGAACCGCTCCGGTCCAGCACAATCACCATATCCACATGGTTCAGGGTGCCGGGACGCCCGGATTTTTTCTCATTGGTTATGTTGTCCGCCGTCAGGGTCAGGGCAAGTGACACCATGCCGTCGGAGCCTTTAACGATCTTATCCTGGACCAGGTTTCCGGAAAGGGTGACAACGCCGTTTTTGCTGGTGACGGTCTGGGGCGGTTGCACAATTGGTTGGACGGTTGGTTGGATAGCCGGCCGGATGATGCTGCCGGACTTGGCCATGGCGATGCAGGTGACGGCGATCAGGCAGCCGATCAGAATAATGGATTTTACGCGGTTGGTTTTCATAAATGCCTCCTTGGATTGGAAAGTTGGTTTGGGATGATTTGAAACCTGGCTTTAGTGTAGCTGATTGAAATTAGGAGACAATTCAAAGAAGTGTAAAAGAATCGGCGGGTTTTTTTACATAACTTTTGCTTTTCTACTGAACTGAAATCACTTAGGATGGAAAGGCCCGGACGAACCCCTTGTTTTTTGCCGGGCGAAATTGGTTAAATCATGCGTGTGGTAAAATTGGAGAATCTTTATGAATGACCCCAAAGCGACTATCCTGATTGTTGAAGATGATCCGGCGATTTTAAACGGACTTCTGGATGTGCTGGTATTTAACGGCTATCAGCCCGAAGGATGCGCTGACGGCGGCGACGGCCTTGCCAAGGCCCTGGCTAGTCGGTTTGATTTAATTCTGCTCGATGTCATGCTGCCGACAATGGACGGGTTTTCCATCTGCCGGGAAATCCGCCGGAAAAAGCCGGATCAGCCCATCATCATGCTTACTGCCAAGGGTGCGGAAACCGATGTCGTGACCGGGTTTAAATCCGGGGCGGACGACTATATCAGCAAACCGTTTTCGTTGCGGGAACTGATGGTGCGCATTGAAGCCATACTGCGCCGTTCCGGGAGAAATCTGGGGGATGAGCAGCTGACCATCGGCGGGATTTTCTTTGACGGTAAAAACCTGAGCGCCGTCTGTGGCCAGCAGTCCATTGAACTGACGCGCCGGGAAATGGATATCATCGTCTATCTGCATCGGCACGGCAGCCGGATCGTTTCCAGAAAAGAGCTGCTTTCAAAAGTCTGGAATTACGGTGATGCGGAGATTGAAACACGGACGGTGGACATTCACATCCAGAAACTCCGGAAAAAGATTTCAACGCTCATCGGCGAAACGCCGTTTCTCCTGACCATTCGGGGAGAAGGCTACCGTCTGGATGAGGGGGAAGCAGCATCGTGAAGCGCATTCAATTATTCATGATCATTTTTTTCATCTGCCTATCCATTCCTCTGGGCTATTTTGTTATCAGGACCCAACAGAGCCTGGCTCAGGAGGAACGGGCGGAGCTTCGCTATTTTGGTGACACCCTTTTCTATGAAATGGAAAAAGAGCTTTCCGACCTTGTTTTAAGGGAAGAGGGCAGAATCATCGAGGAATATACCGCAGCTTCAAAATTATCCGCTCTGCCGGAAGAGCCTTATATTCTGGGCTATTTTCAGAACAATCCGGATGGCTCTTTCCAGACGCCCCTGGCATCGGGTGCGATGATGCTGTCCGATGCAAAACAGCAGGAAAACAAAAACGAAGCGGTCAGTAACGAAGCTATCAGTGGTGTGGTTCGCCAACTGGAAGAGGCGAACCGGGTGTTTAATACCCGCCGGGCCAATGTGGCGGAGCCGCCGCAAAATTCAAGACCGGAACTGTTGCCGCCGGAAAAGGTCTTGCCCGAAAAAGGAGCGATAGAAAAGGAAGATAGTTTATCGCTGGCCGGTCGATATCTGGATCTGTCCCGTTCCAAGGCAAAGAAAGAATATCTTGGCCAGGAAAAAAAGCGGGTGGAAAACATTACCGCCGATCAGGCCATCAATCTCTCAAAACAGGCGGTTGCGCCGGCAGCGTCAAAACCTGCTGAAAGCCGGATGGCGGATGCGGAAACGGTTTCAGGAGAAAGCGCCGGGCAGGCAACTTCATTTTCAGCCGATTCGGAGGCTGATAAATATGCCCGGCTTGAAGCGCCCCAAGAGCAATCGGCCCCTGCGCCGGCCGTTTCCGAAGAAAACATCAAAGAATTGATTGCCGGAAAAGACCTGGATGCCTCAACTTTCAGGGCGGAAGTCGATCCCCTGCAATCGGTGTTTGTTTCCGATGAAAAAATCGTTTTTTACAGAAGAATCGTGATTGGCGGTCAGGTCTACCGGCAGGGGTTTGTGCTGCTGATTCAGCCGTTTTTAGACCATTTGTCGGCATCCCATTTTATCAGTCAGCCCATGTCAAAATTTGCAACCCTGAACCTGTCGGTTCGGGATAACGGCAGGCAACGGACCATTATCGAAACCGGGGCTTTGGCAAACAATCCCAAGTTTTCCCTGATTCATAATTTCCCGCGGCCCTTCTCATTTTTAAGCGCCCGTCTTGCCTGCGACAACATCCCCCGGTCACCGGGCCGCCAGACCCTCAATATCATGATGACCATCATGGCACTGGTTATTCTCATGGGGCTTTTTGCCATTTACCGGAGCGTTTATGCCATTGTCGGGGAGTCCTTCCGGCGTTCGCAGTTTGTTTCGGCGGTTACCCATGAGCTTAAAACCCCGCTTACCAATATCCGCATGTATATCGAGATGCTGGAGCAGGGGATCGCTTCATCGCCTGAGCGGGAGCAGGATTATTTCCGGATTTTGGGCTCTGAAAGCAGCCGTCTGTCCCGGCTGATCAATAATGTCCTGGAATATTCCAAGCTGGAGAAGAAAAACCGCCGGATGGAGTTGGCAGAGGGAAATTTCGATGATGTGGTTGCGGAGGTCAGAAGCATCATGCAGGAAAAACTGCGCCAGGAGGGATTTGTACTGCACGTGGAAAATCCCGGCAACCTCTCCTTTATGTATGACCGGGAGGCGATGGTTCAGGTGTTGATCAACCTGATTGAAAACAGCATGAAGTTCGGCAAAAACAACGCGGAAAAAAAGATCACCCTGCACCTGGAACCCGAAGGCGGGCAGGTGAAAATCAGTCTTTCGGATACCGGGCCGGGGATTCCAAAGCATGCCTTGAAGAAGGTGTTTGACGATTTCTTCCGGGTGGACAATGAACTCACCCGCACCACCGGCGGCACCGGCATCGGCCTGGCCCTTGTCAGCAAGTTTGTTAAGGTTATGGGGGGCAGGGTGGTGGCAAGGAATAACGATGGACTGGGCTGCACGATTTCTATTTTTTTGCCGGTTGAAAATTCCTGAGAGCCTGTTTTCAAGCTCTTTCAGATTGAAACATCCTTTCAAAACAGGAAATGTCCAGCAGGATGCGGCGCTTTTTCGTCACGCTGGGCGGACGTCCGCCCAGCGTGAAAATACCTTCAGGTCTCTTTTGAAATATCTATCCGGCTTCTGTCGACCCGCCTGAAAAACCGTTTTTAAGACTTTACAACGACCCCCCGAGCCCGGTATAATCCCCATAATTTTTATGGCTTACCGCGAAATTAGATACGCGGATTGAGTTCCACTTCGTTTTATCCATCATCCCAATGAGGAATTCCGGACAGCAGAACCACCTCGCTGATTATTCTGTTAACCCGGTTCTTTGTTTGGATGAAGGATAAGCGCTATTTGTTAGATTTATAGAGGTAGTCGATGAATAGTGAAGAAAAGTTGATTATGCGGACTGGGTTGGTCGAGGTAGCTCTCGTTTTATCGACCGCTGTTGCGATCCGTTTGGTTTATGGCAGGGTTCTCTTTTCTTTGTGGCCTTGGTTTCGGTGCTCAGTGGTGTTGGCGCTGCTAACATGTCTTTGGACATATACTTTTTGGTTTTTTCGTACACATGGTGGACCAAAAGAGATTTTTAATCCTTTACTGTTTGTTATTGGCATAAATCCTTTTGATTTTATGCTAATGTACCCCGGTGATGAAGCTCTGGGATTAAATGGCGACTTCCAATGCGACATATTGGTCTGGGTGCTATCGTTTGTGCATGGAGTGGGTTTTTACCTCATTGGGCGCAGTATCTGCGAATTTCTGGCTGAACGTAATGAGGTCTTTGATGAGTTTTGATTGTGTACTCAAGCGGAAGAAATCTAATTATCGCTTCTCAAGAATATGACAAATCAACTATGCATATACTGTGGGGGAAAAGAGGCAACAACAAGGGACCACGTTCCTCCAAAAAGTTTTTTTGCTAAACCCCGACCATCGAATCTGATTACAGTACCATCATGTAATGATTGCAATTGTGAATATGGGAAGGATGATGAGCGAATAAGAAATCTCATCATATCAATTGATACAACTGAAATTCACCCGATGGTTAAAGGTAAGATTGATAAAAAACGAGACCGCTCCTTTCGTCGAAAAGAGGGGAGATCTAATCTCGGTCACTTTATCAATAGCATTAGAATGGTGAAACGTTATACCGAGAATGGAGAATACCTTGACCTATTTCCAGCCTTTGATCTTGATCAAAGTATAATTGACAGGTTTCTTGAGAGAATGGTTAGAGCTCTCCTCTACAAAGAAAATGGAATGGAATACATCGATCTTGATCTTAAATGGAAGATGGCTCCATCTGAAAAAGACTTGGCATCAATGCCAGATGAACAAAAAGCCTTTATTTTTAGCAGGCCTGTAAAAGAAATAGGAGATGGAATCTTTGCATATGTTGGTTATTTCATTAAAGGAAAAACAAACTCTTTATGGATTCTAAATTTTTTTGAAGGTATCGAGTTTATGGTATGGGTTAAGGGTGTTTAAAGTAAAACAAAGCGAACCTCCGCTGGTGTGGGACGCGCAAAAAGCCGCGCACCCCACAGTGGCACGTTCACGGGTCACCGTACCGAATTAATCGATTTTTCTCTTTTATTTTTCTTAGCGGGTAAGAAAAGTAACAAAAGAAGCCCGCCCGCGCTGCGGAAAGCTCCCTGACCCGATGGTTTCCGTGGCGTGGGCAAAACTCGCTTTATGCTGTGGAATGCCGGGATGTGTTTTGTCGATATCGTTCATCGAAACCGGCAGGTTCATCGGCATTTATCCGCTCAAACAGTTTGCCCCGTGATCCACGGAAACCATCGAGTCAGGGCCGCATCGCGATGGGCAAAAATCCTCCGCCGAACTATGAAATTTTACCGCAAAAGAACACGAAAGAAAAAATAATTTTTGTTTTTTTTAAAAAACTGGTTCTTTCTTTGTGATCTTTGCGCTCTTTCGCGGTGAATGCATTCCTTGGAAATCTTGGGGCTTGTCGCTCCATTCCCCCTTTTTATTTCTCAGGACCGAAAGATCGGGTGAAGAGATCGCGGAGGGCCTGCCGGCCGTCATCGGAAAGATTACGGGTGCCGGTGCCGGAAAACGTTTCCGAGGTGATCACCGGTGTGCTCTCCACCCACTGGCTGTTTTCCCAGGAAAACCATCCCTTCCGGTCCTGGTCATAGACACTCAAGGGCCGGTTGAACAGTTTCGCCAGCTCGACTCCCCAGCCGGTTCCGCCCTTCACGGTGTTGTCCGCCTGTATCCAGCCCACCGCAATGACATGGTAGCCGTTATTGATCATATGAAAAATAGACTGGATGACTTTTCGGATCTTGTCTGTTTTGGAATAGGTGCGGTTCATGCGCTTGGACACAATTTCCATGCTCACATCGCCCTTTTGCAGCTCATCCTGGCCCAGTACCTTGACGCCGCGGGTGCGCTCGGGGGTGTGCCCTTCAAATGAGAAATTCACCTCACTTATTTTCCAGGCCTCGGCAAGTTTGCCGAATTCCGCCTCCGCCCCTTTATGGCCGCCGCTGTAAAGAGTGGTTTTTGATACGTCTGTCATTTTTTTATCTCCTGAGTTTGTTAAAAAATTGTGCGCTTATGCAAAAAAAGGCCCTGCCGCGTTTCGGCAGGGCGGTCGGTTAAATTAATTCAGTTTTTCCGGATTGCAACCCTGGCCGATAGATTTATTTAAACAAATATCCCTTGAGTGTTTGCGCCTGGACATAAAGCGGAATTACCAGAACACCTGGAAGATGACGCGGCAGGGTGTTTTTATCAGCTTGTGACTTGATGATGAATCTGATATGGCAGTTTAACTTTATTGAACGGTTATGTATACAATTTGTTTAAGACCCATGGCTGGATGCGTTCTGTTACTGAACGAAAAAAAACATTAAAAAAAGAGAATCAATTATTTATGTGTTTTACGGCGCTAAAGGCGATGAATCCGGTAAAGGGTCTTTTGAGCAACGGCTGGCAGCGGGTTAATACACCGGTCGCATTACTTCAGCCGATGGAAGCGGAATTCAGTTTTGATGAACGGATGTCGTATATGAGAAAATACGGCAATCACTGTATGTCCTTTTCAACCCTGCAGCCGGGGATGAAGTTTTTTGATGTTCCGGACAAAGGGTTTATCGCCTATCGGCCCATTTGGGGCGCTCAACTGGTGTTGTCCGATCCGGTATGTGATCCGGAGAACCGTGAGCAGATCATTCGCGCGTTTCTTCAAAAATATCCCAACAGCGCATTTATTCAGATTACGGAACCTGTGGCCGGGTTAATGACCCGGACATTCGGATGCTACGCCACCCAGTTCGGGATTGAGACCATCATTGACCTGGAAAGTTGGCGTCTTTCCGGGAAAAAAAAGCAGATATTGCGGACAGCCATGAACCAGGCCCGGAACCAGAATGTTGAGATCCGGGAATGCCGTGAAGATGAAAAATATAAGCTGCTGTCTGACCGCTGGATAACCACGCGAAAAATCAAAAACAGGGAAGTCGGTTTTTTGATCCGTCCCATGGACATGGCGTATCAGGAAGAAACCCGGAAGTTTTTTGCGCATATTAATGATGAACTCATCGGGTTTATCTTTTTTGATCCCGTTTACCAGAATGGTGAAATCATCAGTTATGTGCCGAATATCTCGAGGTTCAGCCATTCCTTCCGTCAGGGTATTTTTTATGCGATTATGGTTCATGCCATGGAAACCTTCAGGGGAGAGGGGTTAAAGGAGCTGAACCTCGGGCTCTCCATGCTGGTGCTTGATGATAAAAACATGGCCTATGAATCAAAGGCATTAAAGAACATTCAGCGCCTGGTTTACCGGTACGGCAACTTTATCTATAATTTTAAAGGCATTGAGTTTACCAAATCCCGCTTCGGCGGACGGGAAAACAAATTCTATTGCGCGCATACGCGATACCTGCCGGTTGTCAAGCTGTTGTCCGTGCTGAAATTGTCCAATGTGTTTTAGAAGGGAATTGAAATGATTTATTTTATTACCGGTGTTACCGGGACGGTTGTTCCGGTTATTGTTGAAGAGCTGATGCGAAAAGATGCGGATCCGAAGTTTTATTTTGCGATCCGGAAAGATAATGATGGAAATGGCATTGAATACCGGTTTGAATCTGTGGTCCATTCACTGGATCTGGACCCGGCGGAAAAGCAGAAACTGTCGGAAAGGTCAACACTGGTTGAAATTGATGTTGAAAGGGAAAAGCTGGGCATTGCCCCGGAAATGTATTCCGATTTGGTAAAAAATACGGAAAAAATTCTGCATGGTGCTGCGGATGTCCGGTTTGACAGGCCCTATGAAGAAATTAAAATCTCCAATGTCGTTTTCAGCCACAAAATTTATGATTTGTTTGATGAAATAAAAAATCACCGGAAACAAAACAGTCAGTCGGATGCGACCTTATATTATATTTCCACCGGATATGCCTATGGCATTTATGATAAAATCATACCGGAAGATTTTCCGGATTTTAAGCCGGGAACGCCGGACAACACCTACGCCCAGACAAAGGCCGAGGCAAAGATTTTTATTCTCGATAAAATCAATCGGTTAAATGACAGGATTGTCCTTTTTGAGCCCACGATTATCGGCGGTGCCGCCCGGACCGGAAAAACCAAGACCTATAACCTTCATTATGTTGTGTTAATGCTGGGGTATCTGGGAAAGCTGCCATTTTTTACCGCGGCCGACAATCAGCAGGATATCGTGCCCGTGGACTGGGTGGCGGATGTGATTTCGGACATTATGGCGAAAAATGAATTCCACCAGGGTGTACTGCGGCTGGCAAGCGGTCCGGATGCCGCCACCGTGGGCGATGTCCATGATGCGGGATATGAATACTTCACTGCCAATGATCCGGTTCCGGGGCATGTGATCCCCAAGGTCCGGTTTGTTCCCCGGTGGTTTTTTTATTTTATGATCAATGTGCAAAAAATGTTTAACCAGGCCATGTATAAAATTACCGGAAAAAAGAAATATCGCAAAATGGTGGTCGGCGTCCGGCTTCTGGAAGGATATTTCCCGTATATTACCCGGTACAAAGTGTTCGAAAATTCCAAGAGCACACAACTTCTCGAAAAATATACGAATTACCCTAAGGCCCCGATTCTCCAGAACATCAAAGACAAAAACGGCAATCTGGTGAAAAAAGGCTACATCGATAAAATTCTGGCGGACACGCTCGAAACCGGCTGGGGCGGCATGGTGGATTATGCCAGGGTGGCCGCCCAGGTGGCGGGCACCAGAAGTAATAAAGTAAAATAATGCTGCTTTTTCTGACCGCGGGTATTGTCCTGGGTTTTTCAGCCGGGGTTGCCCCCGGCCCCCTTCTTGCCCTGATCATCGCGGAAACCCTTCAGCACAATCTGAAGGCGGGGATAAAGGTTGCGCTTGCACCCATTATCACCGATCTGCCCATTGTCATGCTGACCTTATTGATCCTGTCCAGACTTTCCCACTTTCAAACCATTCTGGGCGCTATCTCAATTTTCGGCGGTTTGTTTATCGTCTGGCTGGGCTGGCAGAATCTTTGCATCGCCGGCGTGAACATAGAAATTGCAAGCGTCAAAGAAAATGCTCTCAGAAAGGGAATCATCACCAATTTTTTAAGTCCCCACCCGTATCTGTTCTGGTTCAGTGTGGGAGCGCCGGCCACAGTCCGGGCAATGGATCACAGCGGTTTTGCCGCCGCCGCATTCATCGGCAGTTTTTATGGATTGCTGGTGGGTTCCAAAATCGCCATCGCCGTCATCGTGGGTAAATCCCGGTCTTTTCTGGCCGGACGCTCATATATCTACACCATGCGTGGTCTGGGTGTGATTCTGGTTGGCTTCGGGGCGCTGCTGGTTTATGACGGGTTGAAATTGATCTCGCCATTTTAGGAGCCGTTCTTCCGGCGGATCAGCCGTTTCCAGCGGGACTGGCGATACCGGTAAAACACATGGGCATACAGCCAGACGCCGAGGGTCATCCAGCCCGCACGGATATCGATCTGATCCGTATAACGGCACCGGCTGTCGGATTCGGGTTCAATTTTAATCAGGTGATTCCAGACCCTGACAGCCCCGCCCATTTCATTGGAATATAATTCCCTGGCCCGGTCATCCATTCTGATCACTCTCAGGACATGTTTCCATGCAGGGAGGAAATGAAAAAATATCAGTCGCGTGCGGATTTCCTGTCCCTCCGAAAACGCTTCCGGCCAGGCCCTGTTTCCCGCAAATCCCAGAAATCCCCGGGTAATATATAAAAAGGTATCCTTTTGCTTTAAAATGTTCCATGCCTTGTCGGCCGGGATATCAAAATGCGTCTGAATTGTCGCGATCATGGTTTTACCTCCGGTTGAACATAGTCCTGTCTAAGTTTTTATATCTTTATGTAATCCTTTATTTTATTCCTTTCGATCAGCAATATTGCCTCAGTTTTTCCACTATCGGATCGATGATCCGGTCAACACACTCGTTCATGATCAGGTGGAAGGGCTCATCAAATACCAGTATTTCCTTTTGGGGCGCCGTGATTTTTTCATATACCTGCCGGATATAGGAATACGGAAACAAGGGGTCGCCGGTCGAGGTGATGACGATCACCGGGCATTGGAGGCTGCCGTCGGTTGCCGCAGTCATATCCGCCGTAAATAACGAGTATAAAAAACCCAGTGGATAACTGGTCAGGCCGATGGGATCGCTCAAATACTGATCAATGATTTCCTTGGTTGCCGAAATCCTGTGGATGTCCAGATACATCCCGATGGAAACCGGCAGGCCGGGAAACAAACCAGCACCGATCTTCATGAAAAAAAGGAAGATCCTCTGAAAATACTTCAGAAATTCCGGAAAACGGGTGATAGCAATCGTCTCTTTTAAAACCGGTATGAAAATATTATGAGGGAACACCGCCCTGATGCGCTGATCAGATGCGGCTGCCCCGAGGGCCAGGATGCTGCCCTGGGAAGATCCCATAACCACAATGTTATCCGTAAAATTCTGGATACAGTAGGTAACCGTGTCCCTGACGTTTTCGAGCATGTCGGCATAGGTGTAAATTTTTTTCTCGCGGGGGCTTTTCCCGTGGGAAACAGGGTGAATCCCGACCACGGTAAATCCTTTTCCAGCCAGCGCCGTCAGGAAATCATCATAAAACAGCGGGTGCGTCATGGTCCCGGGGATAAAGATCACGCAGGGCCCGCTATTTTCATAAATGGATAGGGCAATCCGTGTACCGGCCGAATCGATAAGGGTCTCCCGGTATTTGCCGTATGCGGAAAGGTTTAATGCTTTTTGATCTGTGGTTTGCATAAGGATTCTCCAATGATCTGTTTGTTAATGATATTTGTATTTGACTGACGATCAGTCATATTGAAGGCAAAATAATTTGTATTAATTCAAATTCAACACAAACGTGTGGTCCGGTGTTCCCAGCATCCTGTCCAGTAAATGCTCCAGCGTGGCCCTGATGCGGGCAAGCCGCTGCTTGTCTTCCATCAGCCTGGGCTGGTGAAACTGCCAGAAGAGCGCGGAAAGGATGACGTCGGTGGCTTCGGCCGGGTGATGCGCATTGAATTCACCGGACGCGGCACCCTGATCCACAATTCGGGCCAGAACCGGAACGAGCCGCGCCATGGTCATTTTGGCGATCCGGTCATGCATCACCGCGTTGTTTTCCTGGTGGACGTCATCAAGAACTTCCCTGCTGCCTTCGGCGATGGCAATCAGGTAATTGACTGCATCGTTAAACCGGATTGCGGCGGGCGTTTGCCTATTGTCAGCTATTTCTGCCAGCGTTGTTTCGATGCCGGAAATAAAACGGTCCACTACGGCTTCCAGAATCTCTGACTTGGATTTGAAATGATAATAGAATGTTCCCTGGGCGACGTTAATTTTTTTAACAATGTCGCTGACAGCCGTTTCTTCATATCCTTTTTCCAGAAAGAGTGTTGTGGCAGCATCGATCAGTTCGTTTCTTCGTTCTTCAGGAATTTTTGCAATTCTTGCCATAAAAATAGCCTTTCCGGTTATATATGACTGATTGTCAGTCAGTATAGCTTTATTTTAATTCAGGTCAAGAAATTTTTTGCAGGCTGATTCACCAAATATGGGACAAGCGGGCGGCCTTATATTTTTTAAGTATTTGTTATTATTTATAAATTTATATTTTGACATCAGCGCCTGCCTGAAAATGACATTTTTTAACCTTCAGGAATCTTGATTAATAATCTCCTGACATGGTTTTGTGATGTGAACAGGATTCCGGCTTTTCCATTACTGAATCTATGAGGACAACCGGATAAACGGGGGATCATCAGGCTCAGTATATTTTATTGAATCAATGAGTTAACCAGAACCAGAAAACGGAGGAAAAAATGAAAAAAAGATTTACGATTTTAACGGTTTTTATCGTGTTATGTGCAGTGGCGATGGGCGGTACGGCATTTGCCGGTAATAAAATTTCCAAAATCGTCGCTTTCGGAGACAGCCTCAGCGATAACGGCTGGGAGGATGGTTATGGTTTTGGTGTCTGGACAAACGGAGATGTCTGGCTGGAATATCTGGCGGATGAAATGGGCGTGCAGCTGGAAGACCGAGCCCTTGGGGGCGCCAAAACAAGCGGGCATAACAGCGGAAGTACATTATATGGTCTCGATTGGCAGGTTAATATGTATGTAATTCAAACGGGTGTCGGCGCGGACCTCTCAGACACTCTTTTTGTCATATGGGCGGGGGGCAATGATTTTCTTTCAATTCAACCCACAGATGATCCAGCCGTTGTGATTGGAAATGGGATTAATAATATAAAAGGTTCCATAGATAATTTGCTTTCCATTGGCGCAAAAAATATTTTGGTGATGAACCTGCCGGATCTGGGGGCTGCCCCCCTTAATAACTGGCATCCTGCCCTGGCAGCCGGCGCCACCGCACTATCGAATACTTTTAATAATTATCTGCAGATGATGCTCTGTTCTTATGTGAATTATTTGCCGGATCATCATTTTTATATGGTCGATACCTTTGAACTGATTGATTACATTGTTGTAAATCCTGCCAAGTTTGATTTTACCAATGTCTCCTTATCTGGGGGAGGCAGCTTAGGTAATCCGAATAATATTCCGGCCGGTTATGCCTTCTGGGATGCGATTCATCCGACCACTGCCGCCCATCAGATCATCGCCGCTGCCGCATGCGCTCAGGTGAATCCCCAGAATCTGTCAAAAGAAATGAAGGGCCTGATTCAGAAATTAAATAAATTGCAACCGAGACAGCCGCTTGAAGATGCGTGCGAACTTTGTTCCTCAACCGCCCCTTAAACCCCACTGGATGAATTAAAGAGGGGGCAGGGAAACTGATTTTGTGTAAAAGCGGAGAACACAAGGTGTTCTCCGCTTTTATCGCTTATACCTTCCTGCAACTATCAGGAATTCATTTTTTTATTTAACAGCATTTCCATAAACGCATCCGCCCGGGTTTGAAACTGGGCAACTGAAAAATTCCGGTCATCCATGTGGTCCGCATCAATAATCACCGACGGGATGCCGAGCTGGTATTCCAGTTCCCGTTTAATTTCCATTTGTCCCAGGGTGATGGGCACACAGGATTTGTTCCGGTGGAAAATAACCCCGTCAATGGCATAATCCCGGCAGGCTTTCAGCACCATTTCCTTCCGCTTGCTGATGGAAACACATGATACAAGGGGATAGGACGTCAGGCTTTTCATGGCAAGGGACCGGATCGGATCGTTTGGATCCATTCGCAGGGACCAGGCCGCAGAATAGGTTTCTGCCACCACGACCCCGCCGAATTTTTCAAAATAATTAAACAATCCCATATTGTACCATAAGGGAATATTGTCCCAGAACAGGCGCAGTTTTTCATTTTCAATCACCCCCATGCCGCTGTCTGCCTTTCCCCGAACCTCATCCCGGACTTTCGTTAAAAAATCAACCGCGGTCTGTGTCCCTTGAAGGGTCACCATCACGAACATGATCCCCATTTCAGCAGCTGAAAAAGGCACTGGTTTGTATCGCCGGAAAGTCATGATTTCATCCCAGAGTTCGCAGGCACGGTCGGAAAGCGCCACCGTGTTCTTTAATTTTTCTTCGTCCAGCCGGTGTCCGGTAACCTCCGTCAGAAATCCGATCAGGCGGCGCATTTCGCAAATTGCATACGCCACATGGTGTTCGCGGATGTCTTCCACCGGCACTTGGGGCAGATCCGCAAAAAAGACTTTTGCGTCCGGGAACCGTTTTTCAATGGCCTGGAAGATCTTCATCACCGGAACGCACCCGCCGCCGGGGGAAAGCAGGATGTCCGGCTCGGGCAGTCCGCCGAACGGGGATTCCTTATCATTCATCAGCCCGTTGACATACCCGATGATATTGCGCAAATATCCGCACAAATCCCTTGAATACCCCATCTGCTCGGACACTTCAAAATTCTGCGGGGTTAATCCGAATGCCGCGCAAACCGGAGACCAGTTTTCCGGGAAAACCGGCTGCAGATCCATGGCGTAAAATATTTCGATGGCCCCATTCATGGGCGGCATCCATCCCACAGGTTTGCCTTCGACCTTGGCGGCAGTGCATTGATGATAATATTCAGTGACCACTTTCTGGAGTTCTTTGGCGGTCTTTAGCCGTTTGTTGGATTTTGTTTGTTTTTCCATCTGATTGTTCCCAATGCACAACGGTTTATTTTTTTAATTTCTATCTTCCCCAAGCATCTCGAAAAATCCTTCCAGCCGGGTTTTAACCTGCCCTTCCATTTTCCATGATTCATCCATTTCAATCACAATGGCTGGATATCCCTTTGCTTTGAGCAATTCGGAAAGTATCGGGATGTCCGCAAGGTGCGGGGTGCAGAATTTTTGTATCAGGAAAATGATGCCTTTGGCGCGGGATTGAGTAAGAATATCCAGCAGTCGCCGGCCCCGGTCTGTGGCCCGGCTTCGGGATGGGCATGGAAATCGGTTCAGGGTGCGATGAATCAGACGGTCCATCGGGGTTTCGCCTTTGCCGTCGGTCGGGAAAATCTGACGGAGTCCGTTGCAGAGATCATCGGCAACAATCCGCCCGCCGGAAGATTCTATCATGTCCATGACTTCCGGCCGTTCAATCAGACTGCCGGAAACCAGAACAGGCACCGGAAAGCGATGGTGCTGGTTCCGGCGATGATTCGGCAGGCGTTTTGATAAATCTTCAAGCAGGCATAAGTAATCTTCCGGCGGCACCACATCCCCGGCATCCATGATGGTCATGAGATCGGATGCTGTAAAATTGGATTTTCCCTGATACCGCTGTTGATAAAGGGTGTACTGAATTTTTCGAATCCGGTGATACAGGTTAAGGGAACCGTTTAGGGCGGAATCGCTGAAATCGCCGCCAAAGGCTGAGAGGTTCTGAACCAGTTCATCAAGCACGGCCTTGAAATAATCTGAAGATTCCGGCGTGTCGTTATAGGGGATGGGAATGGAATGAACCCAATCGAGTTTCAGCGCATCCTTCCAGATATTCACCATTCCGCAGGCTGCATCACAGGTGTATCCCTGAATCAGTCCGGAAATATAATCATATCGCCCGTCCAGGGCTTTTTCCAGCGCCCGCTTCATGTAAGGGCAAATAAAATCCGGGACATGCTGATAGGCCTTATCTGTGTTTCCATAACCGCCGGTAATCCGGACAGGGATCAACCCGGTCGCATGAATTATTTCCACGGGCGTGTACGTGCAGAAATAGCCGATGATTTTTTTGCCGGATTCAGACAAGGCGCTGAGACGTTCTTCGCTGGTGCGGATGGCTTCTTTAAAGGGAAAGACGCTGTCAGGGGTCAATGGTTGTTCCTTCTGAAATGTATGTTTGATGGTGAGGCTGTTGCCTGAATTTTTTTATTTGATTACGGTTTTTGAAATTTCCCTGTCCCTGAGTTCCCTTCGCAGGATTTTACCCACAGCGCTCTTGGGCAGTTCGTCCACGAACTCGATTTTTTTGGGAATTTTGTACGCAGCCAGGTTCTTTTTGCAATAAACGATAACCTCTTCTTCGGTGAGCTGTTCTCCTTTTTTGATCACAATAAATGCTTTGACGGTTTCGCCGCGATACTCGTCCGGTATGCCTATAGTGCAGGCTTCCAGAATTTTGGGGTGGTCAAACAGCACGTTGTCCAGTTCCACAGGATAAATATTGTAACCCCCGGCAATGATCATGTCTTTTTTCCGGTCCACTATGGTCAGGTAACCGTCTTCGTCGAACCTGCCGATATCACCGGAATAGAACCAGCCGTCCTTGAGGACTTTGGCGGTCTCTTCCGGTTTTTTGTAATAACCCTTCATGATCTGGGGGCCTTTGATGATGATTTCACCGGTTTCGCCCGCCGGCATTTCTTTTTCTCCGGTTTCAATATCCACGATTTTGACATCCGTATCCGGGACCGGACATCCGACAGTACCGGGCTTTATTTTGCCGCCCCAGGGGGTGACCGAAACAATGGGCGAGTTTTCGGTGGACCCGTAAACTTCGCACATGTCTGCCCCGGTCAGTTCTTTCAGGTCCCGGATGGTGTCGGCAGCCAGAGGCGCGGCTCCGGAGAAAAAACCTTTGATCGATGAAAAGTCGAGTTTCCGAAACTCCGGTTCCGCCAGGAGGCCCACAAAAATGGTGGGTACCCCCGGAAGAAAGGTGGGTTTGTATTTTTTTAATATTTCAATGTTGATGGCCGGTTCCGGCCGGGGCACCAGAATGATTTCAAAGGCCTGCCACAGGGAGAAATTCTGGATGGCCGTAAATCCGGCGGAATGGAACACCGGAAAATTGCCCACCAAACTTTCCTCGCCTTTCTTGAAATCTGGAAACCATGCGATAAACTGCTGCACATTAGAGCTCAGGTTGGCGTGGGTGAGCATGACCCCCTTGCTGACCCCTGTGGTGCCGCCGGTATACAAAAGCGCGCCGGTTTCTTCCCACTTACTCTGATCTTCAACCGGGGTGCCCGGCATCCCGGAGATTAGATCCTTGAAGATTTTGACATTGTCGGTTTGCGTGATTTTCCGGTACATTGCTTTTTTAACAAACGGGAAGAGCTGTTTTTTGGGAAACGGGAGATAGGAATGAATATGACAGGCAACAATTTTTTCGATTTTTGTCTGGCTTTGGATTTTTTCGATGCGGGGAACCAGGAGTGTCAGCGTTACGATGATCCTGGAATCCGAATCGTTGAGCTGATAGGCGAGTTCCCGTTCCGTATAGAGCGGATTGCACAGAACCGTCACCGCACCGATACGAAAAATCGCATAATTGGCAATAATCGCCTGGGGAATATTGGGGAGACAGACCGCCACCTTGTCGCCTGCCCTGATCCCCATATCCGTCAGCGCCCTGGCAAAGGCATTGACCATGGCATCGAGTTCTTTATAGGTGATGGTGCGGCCCATGTAATTTAAGGCGGAATGGTTGGGGAAATCTTTTACTGACCGTGACAATGCCTGGGATACGGTTGTTCTGTCATACGCCAGAACCGGCGGAACCCCCGGCGCATAAGATTTGTGCCAGCTTTTTTCATTCATGGCCATCCTCCTTAAATAATAAGCTGTTAACTGATTTTGAGTACTTTTGCCCCCCTGATGATACCGGTTTTGAGCTCAACCAGCGCCTGGTTGGCCTCCTTCAATGAATATTCCCTGACTTCGGGCTGAATATTCATTTCTGCGGCCAAATTGATGAATTCGAACACATCGGAGCTGGTCACATTGGCAACGCTTTTGATTTCCTTTTCCATCCACAGATGAGATGGATAATCCATGTTCAGGAGAAAATTTTTGTCCCTGCTTTCCTTCCGGATGGCATTGACCACAAGGCGTCCGCCCCGGTCAAGATTTCTCAGCGCCTCGACCACCGGTTTCCAGGCCGGAGTGGTGTCGATCATAAAGTCCAGAAGTTCCGGCGGCTGATCACTCGTATCGCCTGCCCATACCGCGCCCAGCGATGTGGCAAAGGATCGTTCCGTTTCATTTCTGGCAAACACAAACACATTCGACTGTGGGTAGAGGTGGCGAACCATTTTGAGGACCAGGTGGGCGGAAGCGCCGAAACCGGTCAGCCCGAGGTTGCCGCCGTTTTTAAGACCGGTCAGTTTCAGGGAGCGGTACCCGATGGCGCCGGCGCATAAGAGGGGAGCGGCCTGGGCATCTGAAAAGGTTTCAGGTATCCGATAGGCGAATTTTTCCGGCACGGTCATGAATTCGGCATACCCGCCGTTAACGTCCCGGCCGGTGGCTTTAAATTCCGGGCACAGATTTTCAAGACCGTTCACACAGAATTTGCATTTTCCGCAGGCCGAAAAAATCCAGGCCACGCCGACCCTCTCTCCAATGCTGAATTTTCGGGTGTCTTTTCCGGATGATGCCACACGGCCAACAGCCTGGTGACCGGGTACCACGGGAAAAAAAGGCGGCGGGGTGCGCCCTTCAATTTCATCAAGTTCCGTATGGCAGACACCGCAGGTTGAGACTTTAATTAATATCTCTCCCGGCCCGTGAACGGGTTCCGGCAGGTCCATGAAGGTCAGAGGCGTCTTGCAGTCATTCAGGTTGCAAATTTTATTCAAAACCATTGCTTTCATCGGTTTCGGAAATTCACCTCCACTTGCTGGTGTTTATGGGGGCATCGTCAGGCAGGAATTGTTGCAGTTACTATAACCGGGATGATCTGTAAAATCAATGCAATGATTGGATGGGGGAGGGATCTAAGGAAATAAATCTTGAATTGTAATGATAATCTTAACTTCAATTTTAAGGGCTCAGTTCAAAGTTCGGGCTGTCAACAACAGGGTTTTCTCTGGTTTCAAGCCGGTTGAGGCAGAATTTTCCGATAATCAGCGTCACCACAACAACAGGCAGATAGGTTTTTAAAAACATCGGGACCATGGCTTCCCCAAACTGTTGGGTCCAATACATGCTGGCGGCAAGCTCTGCCAAAACGATAATGTCCAGTAGAAGGACAAATAATTTTTGCTTAACGTTGAACTGTTTTTTATTCTTTCGCCTTAGCCGGTATTTCGGATTTAAGAGCAGCATGTCCAGCACAACGGCATAAAATTTCTGGTTTTTAATGTTTGGTTGTTCCATGGGAATCGGCCTTTCATTTCTATTTTTTTGTCGGGTTGAACAGGGAGTGCGCGCTTATATGCAGGCACCCCCTGTTCAGGTGATTATTTTTTCATTAAATCCTGTTTGCTGACATTCATGATCTTGAGGGCAATTTTGCCTGCCCCTTCGATTTTATAAGAAATTCTCAAGATATCCCCTGGTTCGGGAATGTGGCCGATTTTGGCTGTCGACACATCAAAGTCGCTTTCAATGCTCGTTGGATTGCCGTATTTGTTTTGGGCAAAATTCGTGTCATACTCCTGAAGTTTGATGACCTTGGTTTCGGTATTGTATTCAATGCATTTTCCCTGAGCGACTTCAGACGCAACGGCGCTCGCCGCAAAAACCAGGCACAGGATTATGATGCCGATGGTGGCGACTGCTTTTATATGTAATTTCATATGTTTTCTCTCCTTTATGTATCAGTATGTTGTGGCGAATATCACGCGTTGGCCGCTTTCTTGTCCCGCAGTTCCTCAAACGCTCCCACAGCCATTATCTTGATAATATAGAGACAGATAATTCCGATGGTGCCCAGTATCAAAACCGCAGCCATGTCTTTATATCCGAACTGTTTAAGAATAATGGAGAGCATGCAGCAGAGTACCGCGATGCCAAAGGCAATCCGGATACCGTAGCCCTTGGCGTATTTGGTGGCGATGGTGCCGATCTGTGCGCCGATGGCAGCGCCGGTGAGCATCACGAGAACCGCAATAATCTCAATTCTGCCTTTGAGTGAATAGGTGAACGCGCCGTATAATCCGGAGATCATCACTTCAAATAGGTCGGTGCCCACAGCGACGTGGGTGGGGCAGCCGATAAGATAAACCAACGCGGGCATGCGGATCAACCCGCCGCCGATGCCCAAAAAACCCGCCAGGATACCGGTCAGAAAACTGATGCCCATGGGCAGCCACAGAGAACAGGTAAATCCCGAGGTTTTGAAATGAATCATGGGCGGGAGATTCAGTTTTTGAAGGGTTTTATACCAGGTGATCCCTTCCGCCCCATGTTCACCCACATCGCCGGCCTTTTTATTCTGGGTCGCCTTGTAATAATCATAAAACACCAGGGTGGCAATCAGCGCCAGCAGCACCACATACGCGTATCGAACCACGGATTCGACGCTGCCGAGTTTTTCAAGATACATAACAAGCTGAGCGCCGACTTCGATGCCGAGCATGGTGCCCAGAACCATGATCAGCCCCAGTTTGTAATCCACATTTCCGAATTTTGAATGCCGGAAAGTGGAAATCATTGATTTACCGGCAATATGCGCCATGTCGGTACCGATGGCGAAGGCCATGGGAAAACCCAAAATGTTTAGCCCGGGCGTTACCATCCAGGCCCCGCCCATTCCAAAAAAACCGCCGATGGTCCCTACTGAAAAGCCGATAAGCACCAGGCCCGGCCAGAAAATATGAATGCCGGCAATTGGCATATACATTGTTAACCATTCCATATGAATATTCTCCTTCTAATTAAAAATCGTTTATCGTTGAATGAATATCTGCCGGTTAATGTTCAAGAATTTTCCGGCTGGTCAGATCCAGGCCGGTCCGCGCCAGGAGAAAGTCCATTAAGAACCCAAGAAAAGCGCCATACAGGGCCGTCACCACCGTACACCAGATGGCGAACACCAAAATATCCGTATTGTAAGCGTTCGCCATGTATTTCATGAATGCGGTATAATACCCGGGATCGTTTAAAACGCGGGTGTCCGCCACCACAACCAGTTCGGTTGCCTTGTCCCCACCCGCCAGAGCAATGCCTGGCAGCAGGATACCGATAATGACTATTGCCAAAGTTAATTTTTTCCATTTTTTCATTTGGGCCTCCCTCAATGTTTTGTTTGTTAACAGTTAAATTTTTTCACTTATTCCCATTCATTAAATTTCAATATGTCTTTTTTTGGAATTTTTATTGCGCAGTTGAACGATATGATTGCAATGCCTGTGCCAACAAAATGTATTGACAGTTTTGCGCGATACAGTAGAATGGTGTGCCAGATAGCCGGTAAAATATTAATTATAATAAGAAATTTAATATGTTATGACTATTTTAGACAAATTTACAGAAGGGGAAGTGATTCTTCCCCCGAATAATCCAAATGGGCTCACAATGCGGGCAAAGCTTCTATTCACACTGATTCCATCGGTAATTTTTATTTTGATGGTAACCGGATATATCGCTTATTTGACTTCCACTCATTTTCTCAATCAGGCATTGGAAAGAAGCTCAAAACTTCAGGTAAAAGCGGTGGCACATGAAATAGAAGGCGTTCTTGCGAGAGGCATGCAGGATTTATTGTTTATTTCGCGCAATTTTTCAGGCAGTGAGGGATTGCGCAAGGCCTTTGCCAATTTCAGCGATCTGGAAAAGGTCGATTATCGTGAAATAGGATTTATCTCGCAAAAAGACGCGTCGCATCTGTATTTTGTTTCCAGGGATAATCAGGTGCTTCAAATACAAAATTCTGTTATTTCATCCATTAATCCAGACCCAAGATTGTATCTGGAAGAGCTTGCGCGATTAAAATCCGGTGAGGTCTGGATATCCCCGATCGTTGAGGTTGAGTATCCTTTCCCTCAGGTGCCAAACCCCAACCAGAAGTTCCGTTCCAAGGTGATTTATTTCGGGACCCCGTATGTTTTTGAAAATGGGGAACAAGCCGGATTTTTGCTGTTATCGATGGATGTCAGGATGCTCCGGAATATTTTATCCTTATATAATTCCCCTCAGTCTCCCTTATGGGCCTTTCCCAGGACTCCTGAACTCCGGTTCACCTATGTTTTTGATCTGGATGGATGGATGCTGTTTCAATCCGAGGACTTTGGAAAAAAAGATCTGCCGATTTCAACGGATCTGGCAAGGGGAGATTATGTGAACGGCACGCTGGGAAAGCCCGGCCTCGAAGCCGCTTTCCGGCCGGCCGCTCATTATTTGCCATTCTGGAAAATGGTTAATGATGTCAAAGAAGAAAGATTTGATTTAATAGAAATGACGGGAGAGGCCCAGGAGCCATCGGATGTCAAAAGCTATTCTCTGTCTTATACCCCTATTCGGTTTCAGGAAAAGGTGATTGCGGGTATCGCCTATGTAGACCGGACCCGGCTTACTCTTGCCGCTGGATATAAGCATATGGACATGATGCTGATTTTATCCATAATCACCATTGTGGCGGTCTCCCTGATTATTTTTGTCCTTTCCCATTTGATCACAAAACCGATTTTTAAGCTGGCGGCGGCTGTCAATAACATTCAAAAAAGCAGAAAACTGGAGCCTATCGATATTCGAAATGCCGGGTACGAAATCCATCTGCTTCAAAATGCCATTAACAGCATGATGGATGTGGTTAATGTCCAGATGGCTGAAATTAGAAAAAAAGACCTTAAAATTCAGGATGTTGAATATAGAGAAAAAATACAGCTGGATTCCGAATTCCCAAAGACGTCACAGGAAACATCCATCGATCCATTGCCGGAAATGGTTGGTTTCGGGGATAAAATTGAATGGTTGAAATCCGATATTTTAAAAGCAGCGAGGGCAGATGCCGATGTGTTGATTATCGGGGAAACCGGGACCGGCAAGCAGCTCACCGCAGAGGCGATTCACCGGCACAGCCGACGGAATAATCATCCCTTTATATCAATTAATTGCGGTGAGCTTTCGGAAAATTTGCTCCAGGACAGTTTGTTCGGGCATGTGAAAGGCGCGTTTACCGAGGCGAAAACAGATAGGAAAGGCGCATTTCTGGAGGCAAACGGCGGTACCCTTTTTCTGGATGAAATTCAGACCGCCTCTTCCAATGTTCAACAGGCACTTCTTCGCACAGTGGCCGTTCGTAAAATAAAGCCCTTGGGTTCTGATAAGGAATTTGACGTGGATGTGCGGTTGATTTGCGCCACCAATATTGATTTACGGCTCCTGATAGACAAAGGGCAGTTCCGCTCTGATTTGTATTTCCGGCTGAAAGTAATAACAATTGCCACCCCGCCCCTCCGGGAACACATGGAAAATATACCTGTTCTGGTGGACCATTGTCTGAGACAACTGCGGGATGTCACTCGGCGGGAAGGACTTGGAATGAGCAAGGGAGCGCTTGAAAAAATGAAGCGATACTCCTGGCCGGGGAATGTGAGGGAGTTGATGAATTGCTTGACCCGGGCCTTTGTTATGACGACAAATCATACTATTCAGGCGGAGGATATCCTGCTGGACGCGGATGAAGACAAGTCCTTTGCATCCGGTCGGCTTAATTCAGCTCAGGTGAAGGATACGGCAAACGAAAAACAGCATGTTTCTAAAGAAACAGATCATATGCGATCGTATGAGGAAGGTATTGATTCTAAAGCATTCCCGGCTTTTCACGCCGCTGTCCAGTTGAATACCCGCCAGCAGAAAGTAATCCCGTATCTCTTGTCCCATAAGACGATTACCCGAAATGAATACCAGAAGCAAGTGGATGAAAACGTGTCCGCCAGAACGGCTAATTATGATTTGCAGGATCTGGTTAAAAAAGGAATGCTGAAAAAACAGGGCAGCGGACCTTCAACCCGTTATGTTCTTACTGAATTCGTTTAAAAATAGGCGGTTATGTTAACTCGAATTAAAGCATTATTTCAAAAAACCCGGAAGGAACCGGTTGACCAGGCCGAGGTCATGAATATTTTCCGGAAAAAATATACCAACTTTAAAGCGCTTTTGGAGTCCAACGCCGAGCTGTTGAAAATCATATCCGGCATGGAGGAGAAACTAACGGCCCAGTATGTTTTTGGCATGTCCTATATCCGTTCGGAAATGGCGCGAGTGGTGTTTCATACGCTGCGGTTGATCAAAAGTTTTGAGGAACTGTCCGGACGAAAATATCCTGAGCTGATGGTGGCGTTGCATCGTATTCAATCGGAGGTCAATCAGGAACTGGAATTGAAAAATGTGCCAAGAGGGGTGAATTTTGTATTGCCCTATGACCGGATTACCCGGGACCAGGTGGATTTTGTGGGCGGAAAAAACGCCAACCTCGGGGAGATCAAAAGCCGGGTACATCTGCCCATTCCCAATGGATTTGCCATTACCACCACTGCTTTTGATGAATTGATTGCGTTTAATGACCTGGAAGATGAAATCAGAAAGCAGAAAATGGAACTGAGTTCCAAAGACCCGGAATCCCTTATCCGGGTCAGCGACAGCATTCAGCGTATGTTCCGGGAAGCCAGCGTGCCCCCGGCTGTTGAACAGGCCATATTAAACGCCTATACTCAGGAAATCAGTCCGGACGGCTCCATCCGGGTGGCGCTCAGAAGCAGCGCCATCGGCGAGGACAGCGAATTGTCCTTTGCCGGACAGTATCAGAGTTTTTTAAATGTCCCAAAGCAGGATATTATTCAAAAATACAAGGAAGTCCTTGCCAGTATGTTTTCCCCCAGGGCCATGTCCTATCGCCAGCACATGGGGATCCCCTTTGAGGATGTCGCCATGTGCGTGGCGTGTATGGAAATCATCAATGCCAGAGCCGGCGGCGTCATATACACAAGACATCCGTTTCAACTGCAGAAGACCCATATCATCATCAACGCCACCTGGGGACTGGGCGCTCCGGTTGTGGACGGTGTTGTGACGCCGGACACCTATGAACTTTCAAAGACCTCTCCGCCGTCATTAATGTCATTCACCGTATCTTCCAAGGAAAAAAGTTTTGGGACCAGCGAGGACGGGTATCTGACTGAATCTGCGGTGCCGACGGATTTGCAGAAGTCTGCCTGCCTCACCGAAGCACAGGCGGTGAAGCTTGCCGAATACGCCCTTAGGCTGGAAAACCATTTTCAAGCGCCCCAGGACATTGAATGGGCGATAGATCAGAACAACGAGCCGGTGATTCTTCAAACCCGTCCGCTTAAGATCGAAGGGGAAAGAGGCACATTCTTTTCCACCCAGAAGTTTGACGCATACCCCGTTCTTCTGGAAACAGGCAGTGTCGCCTGTCCGGGGGTGGGATGCGGTCCGGCCCACATTGTCCATTCTGAATCGGACCTGCTGTCTTTCCCGGATGGCGGCGTACTGGTGGCGGCCCATTCCTCCCCCCAGTATGTCATTGTGATGGAGAAAGCTCAGGCCATCGTCGCCAACGCCGGCAGTATCATGGGGCATATGGCTTCCGTGGCCCGTGAGTTTCAAGTCCCCACTCTGTTAAACACAAAAACCGCCACCACCTCAATTCAGCATGGCGCAGTGGTCACAGTGGACGCATTCTCAGGAAGGGTATATGCCGGAAAAGTCACCGAGCTTTTGGGCATGCGATGGGATCGGGGTGCCTTCATGAAAGACACGCCCGTGTACCAGACCCTTCAAAAACTGGCCCGGCATATCGTGCCGCTCAATCTCACCAATCCAAAATCCCGTAAATTCATCCCCGGAAATTGTAAAACCATTCACGACATCATGCGGCTGACCCATGAACTGTCCTATGGGGAGGTGTTCCAGATCAGCGATTTCACGACGGATCACGGCAGAATTTCAAGAAAGCTGGCAGCTCCCCTGCCCATTGATCTGTATGTAATTGATCTGGGGGGCGGGCTTGAAGGGGTGGAACATCGATCGAAAATCAGTCCGGATCAGGTGGTGTCCGCACCGTTCAAGGCCCTTTTGGGGGGGTTGCTCCATAAGGATTTATGTGCGTTTGGACCTCGGCCCATCAATGTGAAGGGGTTTCTTTCGGTAATGTCCGAGCAAATGATGGCCCCTCCCAATCAGACGGCAGTGAGATTCGGGGACCGGAGTTACGCCATTGTCTCGGACAAATACCTGAATTTCAGTTCCCGTGTGGGATATCATTACAGCATTCTGGACAGTTACTGCGGCCAGAATGCCATGAAGAATTACATCAATTTTCAATTCAAGGGCGGGGCGGCCGATGATATCCGCCGAAACCGGCGCGCCCGGTTGATTCAACAGATCCTTGAAGCGGGCGGTTTTCTCGTGGAAGTGCAGGGGGACCGCGTCAATGCGCGGTTTGTAAAACAGGAACCCCAGGTGACTGCGGAAAAGCTGGATTTGCTGGGCAGGTTGCTTATCTATACCCGTCAGATGGACATGCTGATGAACAGCGAGAGTGTTGTGGATATCCTGTGTTCGCAATTTTTAGAAGGCAGATACGATTTAAGCGGCATTTCCGGTTGATGTTCTCGGCTGATGTCAACTGATTTTGTCTTTTTCCATCTTTTGTTCATAGGCGTTTGATATTTTGACCAGCAGTTCGTCGGTGTCACAGGGCTTCAGGAGATAATCATAGGCCCCGTATCTGACGATTTCCATTGCCGTATCCAGTGAAGCGTGCCCCGACAGCACAATGACTTCGGCTTTTATTCCCTGTTCCTTCATGCGTTTCAGTACCTCAATACCGCTGATGCCGGGCATTTTTACATCCAGAAGCACAACGTCATAAGGGTTGCGGTCGATCTCTTCAAGAGCGTCTTCCCCGCGGTTCACCGCAAATGCTGAGATGTTGCGGGCAGCTAAAATTTTCAGTAACGAACGGCAGAAATGCTCTTCGTCGTCAACGATCAGGATTTTTGCTCTTTCGGGCATGATGGCTTGATTCTCAACGGTTAAAAAGTTCTGGGTTAATTGGGCGGGCGGCCTTGTTATCCGGTTTTCTCATTTTGGGGGAACAGGAATGAAGCAACAATGCTCACCAGCAGGGTACCAAGAATGATATAAAGGGAATAGATATTTTTAAACCCGATTTCAAGCAGGAATTCATGGCAGATCAGTTTGATGCCGACAAAACCCAGCAAAAAGGCGACTCCGATTTTAATATAATGGAAATATTCAATAATTTTAATCAACAAAAAGAACAGGGACCGCAGGCCGATTATCGCGAAAATATTCGAAAAGAACACGATGTACGGGTCGCGGGTGATGGAAAATATGGCGGGAATGGAATCAAAGGCGAATATCAGGTCTGTGAACTCAATTAAAAGAAGCACGACAAATAATGGGGTCATGAAAAGTTTATGATGCTTCCTTACAAAAAAATGATGCTTTTCAAACGTGGGGGTGATTCGGAAGTGACCGGACAAGAATTGAACAAGTCCGTGTTCACGTACGTCGATGGTTTCATCCTTGTTCCGGTCCAGAAACATTTTGACGCCAGTGAAGATCAGGAATCCGCCGAAAACAATTAAAATCCAGTCGAATCTCTGAATTAACGCGGAGCCGGCGAAAATGAAAAAAAATCGTAAGACAATTGCCCCCAGGATGCCCCAGAACAATACCTGCTTATAGTTTTTAGGCGGGACTGAAAAACTCTTCAGAATCATCATGATGACAAAAATATTGTCAATGCTCAGCGTGTATTCCAGCAGATATCCCGTCAGGTAATCGGTTGCAATGTTTTTCCTGTAAATAGCCAGAGATTCAGAAAGGTTGTCCGTAACGAGGAGATGAGGAGCATATTTGTTTTTGTATTCTATGAGCGACGCCAGGCTGTCGATACTGTGGATCTGTTCGCCGATGTGCATGATGATGAAATAAAAGCCGACAGCCAGGGCCACCCATATGCTTGTCCAAAAGGCGGATTCCTTGAGTGAGATCACATGCTTGTTTTTCCCGACAAACACCAGATCAAAAACAAGTATTCCAGTGATTGACAGGATGAACAGAGAAAAAAATAACGTATTGTCCATTTAAATATTTTGAGAATTTGAGAGTTTTTTCCGGTCCATTTGCATGCGGATGAATTCGACAAGGGCAGGGATTCCGGGTATCAGCACCAGCGCCATGATGACCATGCTGAAATTTTCCTTGATGATTGGGAGTGAGCCAAACCAGTAACCGGCCAGAATAAAAACCAATACCCAGAGAATCCCGCCGAATATATTGAAAAATAAAAATCTCGGATAGGTCATGCTGCCGATGCCTGCCACAAAAGGCGCAAATGTCCGGATGATGGGCAGAAACCGGGCGATGATGATGGTTTTGCCGCCATGTTTTTTATAGAAGGCGTGGGTTCGCCGGAGGTATTCCTTATTTAAAAAACGTCCGTGATCGTCATGGAACACTTTCGGTCCCAAAAAATGTCCGATGGAATAATTGACCGTATCGCCGAGGATGGCGGCCATGGAGATCAGCAGGATTGCAAGACGGACATCTAAAGCGCCGATGGCGGCCATGGAACCCGTTGCGAACAGAAGGGAGTCGCCGGGCAGGAGGGGGGTGACCACAAGCCCGGTTTCGCAGAAGACAATGATAAATAAGATCAAATACACCCATGTGCCATAATCGGTGCATAAGTCTTTTAAATGAATGTCAATATGAAGTATAAAATCAGCTAAATGTCCGATAATCTCGATCATGGTAATCTTTTCCGCAAGGATGGGTTATTTGGATCTCAACTTCAGTATACGAGCCATTAACATGAAGACCATACGGTGTAAAGCCAAAAAAAATGCACTATAAGACCGTTTTTTAGAGAAGAAAGTTCCGTAAACACATGGTCAAATTCTCATATGGGGTATACCAAAAAAAAGCGGGTACCGGTTTTTATCAAACCTGTTCCCGCTTTTTTGAGAATGAATATTTCTGCAGCTGCCAGCCGATGAAAACCTTATGCGGATTTTTTAGCGACTTCTGAAAGATTGGAAACAAAAAGATCCAGCAACTTGTTGTGGTCCGAGTCGTTGATTTCTTTAGGGAGCCGCTTTAAAGCCAACGCACTGGCTTCATCCGCCAGT
Organism: Desulfobacteraceae bacterium; assembly: GCA_003599885.1. Taxonomy (GTDB): domain Bacteria; phylum Desulfobacterota; class Desulfobacteria; order Desulfobacterales; family Desulfosalsimonadaceae; genus SURF-3. Next base: position 50,483 of record QZKW01000013.1, read on the forward strand.
TCGGACATAAACTGATTTTTTGCCTGAACAATCTGATTGGTGGCTTTTAATTTTTCAGCTTCAATAATGTTTTTGCCCTGCGCCGTTGCGTCGTCAATGATTTTTTGTTTGGAGCGTTCGCCGTCCTCCATAATTCTTGCCTTGATCTGTTCAAACCGGGCACTGCTGTCCGCAATCATCTGCTGGGCTTTATTGATGTTAACTTCCAGGGCATTTTTTTGTTTTTGAAGCCGGTGGATCTCGTCGGCCACCTCGTCTTTTTGCCCCTTTAGAAAATTCATGAGCGGCTTGCGGCCGAATTTTACGGCCAAAAATACAAAAATAAAGAAATTTATATAGGTCATGACCTGGTCATAAATAGGTCGCCATCCGGGATCTGCGGCAACCGCTGATGAGGTCAGCAGGAGAACGCCGAGCAGCGCGATGATGGAGCAGACGCAGAAACGCCGCAACAAGTTGCCTGATTGATTCAAATAATTCATTGGACCAGCCTCCGATCCAGCACTTTTTCCATGATTAAGAGCGCCAGTTTTTCGGATTCGTTTTTGATTTCGACTCTGGCTTTTGATATCTGGTTGTTGATAAATTGCTGGCTTTCCATCTTTATAGCCTGAATATCTTTTCGGGCCGCATCCAGAATGCCGTTAGCTTGCTGGGTCCCGTCCTCTTCCAGGCTTTCTCTGTGCTGGTTGGCCTCTTTTATCGCCGCCAGTTCCTGGGCCCGCACCTGTTCATCCATTTCCTTGAGCTGATTTTTTGACTGTTCAATACTTCCGGAAATATCATTGATATACTCTTCCCGTTCATTCATGACTTGACTCAGGGGTCTGAACATAATCCGGTTAATGATAAACAGAAAAATCAAAAAGGAAATCATTTCAATGAAAACGGTTTCGTTGATCGTGATAAGCCCTATTGTGCTGATTATTTGCATCTTCGGCCTCTATTCGTGATAAATATCTTTAATCGCTAGACAACAAACAACAGCAGCAATGATATAACCAATGAATAAATACCGGTGGATTCGGAAACCGCCTGCCCGACGAGCATGGTTCTTGTCAAAAGACCTGCTTCCTGGGGGTTGCGTCCGATGGCCTCACATGCTTTGCCTGCTGCAAAACCTTCACCGACTCCGGGTCCGATAGCGCCAAGTCCCATTGAAATTCCGGCGCCCAAACACGCACATGCTTTAACAAGGTCAGCACCCATGATTTCCATACTTTCTTCTCCTTATGTTGTTGAGGTAATTAACTGAGTTTATATTTTGTTTTTATTTATACAGCCAACGTTAATAAAAGCGCCACCACCAGTGAATAAATACCGGTGGATTCGGAAACCGCCTGTCCCACAAGCATGGTCCGGGTCATGAGTCCAACGGTTAAAGGGTTACGGGCAACTGCAGACACGGCTTCCCCGGCGGCCAGTCCTTCGCCGATTCCGGGTCCGATACCGCCAAATCCCATGCACAGGCCGGCGCCAATCATGCTGAAGGCCGGGATAAGGTTCATTTCCATGGGCAGTTGTTTGTAAAGAAGCAAAAGTGCAATTAAAAAACCGTAAATCGCTGTGGACTGGGCAACCCCGGAGCCGATCAGCATCAGCGTACTGAGCTGTCCTGCAACCGCCGGCTGCCGTCCGATACCCTGACAGGCGGTACCTGCCGGGAGCCCGGCCCCGATTCCGCATCCGATGGCGGAAAGGCCCATGGATAATCCGGCCCCCAGGTAAGCCCATGCGGTAAGAATTGATTTGCCTTCCACCGGGCTGAACAGGAGCAACATGGCAATCACAAGGCCAAATATGCCGGCTGTTTCCGCAACCGCCTGCCCGACGAGCATGGTTTTCATTATTTCGCCCACCAGATTGGGCCGGAACGAGAGCGCTTCGTTTGCTTTACCGGCGGTGTATCCTTCTCCGACAGCTGCACCGATGGCTGCAAACCCTACTGACATGCCTGCTCCCAAAACTGATGCCGCTTTAATCCATTCAATAACTGTCATCTTATTTTACCTGCACTGCAATATATACCAAAGTTAACATTGTAAACACAAAGGCCTGGATGGCGCCGACAAACACACCGAAAAAAGCGTTCAGAAAGGGAGGCAGGATCAGGCTGTAAACCAGATATGAAATTACCAGGATGATAATGGAACCGCCCATAATATTTCCGAACAGACGGAAGGAGATGGACACGACTTTTGCCAATTCGCCGATGACATTAAGGGGCATCATAAAGAAAAACGGGTCAATGTAGGCTTTGAGATAGGCTTTCATACCCTTGGTCTTGATGCCGAGGTAGTGGGAAATGAAAAACCCTAAAAGGCCGAGGCTTAAGGGGGTATTCAGGTCTTTTGTCGGTTCGTGCATGTGCGGAACAATTCCGATCCAGTTTGACAGCACCAGGAACATGAATAGCGCGCAGATCAGCGGCGCGTATTTTTTCCCCAGATCTTCTCCAAGCGCATCTTTTGACAAAGCAAAAAGCTGTGCAACAAGCAGTTCACCGACAACCTGCAGTGGACCGGGAATGATGCTTTTTTTGCTGGATGCCAGAAATCCGAATAATAGAAGGATGCTGATGACAATCCATGTCATGATGATCACTTCAAGGTTGAACGTGAGGTTATGTCCAAAAAACGGGATGATAAGTTGATGTATTCTGCCTAACTCTTCCATAATTGATTTCTACGCAGTTTTCTTTTGAGTTGAGTTAAAAATGAGGCGGATGATTTCATCCGCCAGAATGACCAACTGAACCATAAAAAGTCCGCAAACTGTAGCTGCTAAATTAAATTTTTCCATTTTAATGGCTGCTATAAGCGGGATTGCCATCAATCCGTATCGGAAAAAGATGGACAGAAAAGATAACGCTATGGTTTTGTTTTTGGATTGACCGATTCGCATCGGGAGGGATTCACCCATTAAAATAAAATTGACAATGCTGAAAATGGTTCCGAGGATAAGGCCTTTCCCAATGGGTTTCAGATCGAACAGAAAAAAGGAAATCCCGGCAAATATCGCAAAAGTTATTGCCACTGAACAGTATTTTTTTTGGGTTTCCCTAATTTGTTCCATTTTGATTGTCTTTGTCTTCGAATGTTTCCATAATCTGGCGGTAAACAACCACTCCCCCGCCAATGACCCCGAGAAACGTAAAAATTGTTACAAATATTCCCTTAATCCCAAGCCATTTGTCGATTTGAAATCCGACGTAAAAACAGAACCCCACACATCCGGCCATGGTAAGGCCGAGTTGCATCACTATTTGGGTGTTTTCAGCCCATGGCTGATTTTTTTTGTAATCAAATAATTTTTTTTTATTCATCAAAGCACATTATAATAGGATGAAAACGGGCTTATATCAGATTGTCCTTTTCACAGTCAAGAAAATTATTTTTAATTTTTTTATTTTAATATCAGGCAGATATATAAAATAGCGCCTATGCTTGGGCGCAATAAAGACCATATTTCACATCGTAAAAAATATTTCTGGGGGTTTTTCAGATACAGACAAAAGAAGTGCGGGGAGGCTGGTTTTTAAATTTGGGGTAACGGGACTGGGAAGAATTACGCAGAAGCCAGAATCTGAGGAATGATTTTTGAGAGCTGAGTCTGCATGAAATATCCATTCCCTTCCGGCGCCATAAACCCGATAAAGCGAAAGTTCCCTTCTTTGTAGGCATCGGATGTCATCATGATGATGACGGCTTTTGGGGTATGAACCGTTAAACCGGTGCATCGCTCCAGGCCTTTTTTAGTGACGGACTGGCTGCATTTGGCGAAAAGATCATTAAATTCCGTTGAAAAAGATTTGATGTCAAGGGTTTCCATGGCTCTATCCATGGCAAGGATATCTCCGCCGGGATTTAACACGGCAAGCCCCATATACCCTTTGATGGTTCTTAAAATACTCACGCACCGGGATACGGATTCCTGGAGCTTCGACTGTTTTTCCTGTTCGGGAGAGCGAAGCGGTTGAATCTGGCTTCCGGAAGACGGGGTTTTTGATTTTTGCCGCCAGATGGCGCCGGCGATTTCCATGAGTTTGGTTTCGATACGCTGGGTGTGGTTTTTTTTGGGCAGGGCGGAAATGGTCAGGCTGACTCCGTCCCATGCGGCCATATTCTTTGCCGCAGCATCGCCGGTGAAGCCGTTGGACTCGGCATCAAGGAGAACACCTTCCTTGAAATACATAAAGCCATTTTTCTGTCCGCCGCTGACCACTTCAATCTGGCAGGTTTTCCTGGAGAGTGCCATCACGGGGAGAAAATTTTTAAGCGTCATTCCTTTAATCGTCAATCCTTCGTCTTTCAGGTTCAACCCGACAAATATGACGGATGCCAGCGCGCCGAATTCAAAGGGCTTTTCAATGTAATAGAGAATGTCTTCATGGCCGGTCCGGTCCGTGAACCAGGGCTTCGGTTTTCCCGGTTCAAGCATGATGACGCACGGGGTCGCTCTGTGGTTTCGTGTCATATAAGCAATTAATTCAGCTCCGTCGATAACCGGGAGGCTGATATTGGTCACCACAACCGTGACCTTTGTCTGTTGCAATATGTCGATTGCCGTTTTGCCGTCGGTTGCAGTTAATAGTTTGAAATGATGCAGCTCTTTGAATCCGTTTTCAATTTTTTTCAGATTCTCTATATCACTGTCTACGATGAGCACTTTATCCATGATATCCACCGGCTTTTTATGAGGATTTCTTTTAAATATTCGACATATTTTCTAACTATTTCAATATATGGGAAATAGTTTTTGTGTCAATAAAAATTTGATATATTATCAGGAAATTGGAATGAAAGCCCCATGCAGGACTTGTCAGGCATGAGAAACAAATACATTTGCCGATATATTGCAAGAATGTTGGAACTTACCATCTGTTGTGATAATTAGTCTTATCCCAGGATGATTTGTTTTTCTGTAAGATGAAGAGGCGCCCGCTATGTGCGCAGGATAGGCGTACCGGATAGAGATGCCGGGTTCGTACAATAAAAAAGACTTTTGCTGAAAATAAAGATGCGCACGTGAAAGATTTGTACAAAATAATTTTTTTAATGATCCTGTGCCTGTGCGTCATTTTCCCGGCGGGCGGGGTGTATGCGGATTCCTTTAAAATTGCAAGCTATAACGTTGAAAACCTCTTTGATCTGAGCCGGGACTTGACTGAATATGATGATTATGTACCTTACGGACCCAGTGGGTGGAACCTGTCAGTGATGGACGTGAAACTCGGCAATATCGCCCGGGTATTGAAAGATCTGGATGCGGACATCCTTTCGTTGCAGGAAGTCGAGTCCGGTAAGGCGTTGGCCTTATTGCAGCAAAGGCTCCACCTGGCGGGAGCGGATTATCCCTTCTTGGCAATAGCGGATGACCGGGCTACAAGTGTAAAGTGCGCGGTTCTTTCCCGGTATCCGATTATCTCAACCGGGGAAGTCGGGGTAGGGCATGGGCAGGAGCGAAATATTTTAAAGGTGACGTTTGATATTGACGGGGAACGTCTCATCCTTTACGCCAATCACTGGAAATCCAAAACCGGGCCGGAAAGCCGGAGGATGCCCTATGCCAGGGCGCTGGCTGAAGATATTGCAAAACTGAAAAGCGGCGTTGATTACGTTCTAACCGGTGATTTTAATTCTGATTATAATGAATACGATACGTTTAAGAACAATGACCGTTTGAACGATACCCATGGGATCACCGGCATCAACCATATTCTCAAGACAATGGTTGATGGTCGGCCAGTCGATGAATCGGTACTGATCGCCCGGCAAAAGGGACGCTATCTTTATAATTTGTGGATGGAATTGCCGGAGACCAGGCGATGGTCAACGGATTTTTCCGGCCGGGAAAACACCCCGGACGCCATTTTGGTGCCTGCAAGTCTTTATGATGCCAATGGGGTGAATTATGTGGATAATTCCTTTGATAGATTTGATCCTGATTACTTGTTTGAAAAGAAGCGGATATATCGATGGCAGCGGGCAGGCAGGGGCAGAGGGCCGCATCTTGGAAAAGGCTTTTCCGATCATCTCCCGGTGTTTGCCGAATTCACCACCCAGCCGTTTCAGTTCGAAACCGGCCGGGGTATTTCCCGGCCCTCAGGAAAAATAAGGACTATCGCCGATTGATGGCTCTGAGAAAATTGGTTGCCAATCGTCAGGCGTCGGGATAAATCAGGAAGGGAAACAATCATCAGGTCTGCTTATTCATTTAAAGAAAAAGACGGATATCATGCACAAGCAGCTATCATCCCTGCCGGGAAAATATAAGCTTATCATCGGGTTGACCTTCATCGTGCTGATGGCAGCGACGGTCTATATTTTGGTCGCTTTTGACCTGTTTCATCAGATTACCGCCCTGATCAATGAAAACACTCCCCCGGAGTTGTTTGTGGGCCTGATGCTTGTGTTGCCCCTGGCCGGGGTACCCATGTCTTTTTTTTTGCTTTTTCTGGGGGCTAAGTTCGGGATATTAACCGGCCTGCTGATTCTGGAAATTTTATTGCCAATTCATATGATTGCTGCGTATGTGGTGGCTCATGCCGTGCGCAAACCCCTGGTTTTTTATCTCGTCAACCGGAAGCATTACCAGATACCCATGGTGCCGGAACATCACGAATTGATGTTTAGTTTTTTTTTCATTAGCTTTCCGGCATTCCCCTATGCGGTGAAACTCTACCTCATGCCCCTGGCCGGGGTCAGGTTCCGGTATTGCGTGTGGCTGAACTGGGCGGTGCAGGGAATTTTGTGCATTCCGTTTGTGTTCCTCGGCAAATCGGCCATCGATTTAAACGTTGAAATGTTCGGTATCACCCTGGTGATTTTTGTAATCCTTTTTATTTTTCTGCGCTGGGCCAAAAAACGGTATCTGGCGATTCAAAAGACAAAGCTCTCATAAAGGAGTGTGACGGAAATTAAATGACCGAATATAAAATACAGTTTGTTCCCCATGAAAAAGAAGTGACGGTTGCAAGCGGAGAAACCCTTATTCGCGGGGCCATGGCCGCAGGCGTTCATATCAATGCATCATGCGGCGGGGAAGGGGTTTGCGGCAAATGCCGGGTGATCGTGGAAACCGGCAAGGTGGATGGCGGTATTTCGGAAAAGCTGAGCCGGGAGGACATCGACAAAGGATACCGGCTGGCCTGCCTGTCGAGGGTCAGAAACGACCTTGTCGTCCGGATTCCGGTGGAATCGGCGGTGGATGCCGGCGTCTTGAATCAGGTGGCCATCCCGCGGAAAACGGCACGCATCAAAGAGCGGAATTTAGAGGAATTAAAAGAAAAAGGGCTGTTTGTTCCGCCGGTGGAGAAAATCTATCTGGATTTGCCGGCCCCCTCGCTTGAAAATAATATTGCCGATGTCACCCGGATCGTTCATGCCTTAAGAAACGACCACGGGGAGCACCGCCTTGAATTTGACATGACCGTGATCCGGAAACTCCCGGACTTACTTCGGGAGGCGGATTTTAAAGTCACGGTGACCATCGCCCGGCCGGTTCGGGATGAGGGCAAAAGCCGTATTATCAATATTGAAGCAGGGGATACCACGGCACGCAATTTTGCCGTTGCGGTGGATATCGGAACCACAACGGTTTATGGGCAGATGATTGATCTGGCGACAGGTCAGGTGATGGCCCAGTATGGCGATTTCAACAGCCAGATCAGCTATGGGGAAGATGTCATCAGCCGGATCGTGTTCGCTGAAAAACCGGGCGGGCTGGAAATACTCCATCAGAAGGTGGTGGAAACGATAAACCAGGTGCTTGAAAAGATTATCAAAAAATCCAAAGTGGAGCCGGATGAAATTTCCAGCATCACCCTGGCGGCCAACACCACCATGACCCAGTTGTTTTTAAAAGTGAATCCCCGCTATATCCGCAGGGCGCCCTATGTTCCGGCTGCTGTGCTGTATCCTCCGGTGGCGGCGGCCAGTCTGGGCCTGAATCTGCCCAGCCATGTGACCGCCCTCGTGTTCCCGCAGGTATCAAGTTATGTGGGCGGGGATATCGTGGCAGGGGTGATGGGGTCCGGCATGGCCCACGAGGACGCCTTGACCCTGTATATGGACATCGGCACGAATGCCGAAATCGTTATCGGCAACAAAGACTGGCTGGTATGCGCGGCCTGTTCCGCAGGCCCGGCCTTTGAAGGCGGGGGCATTAAGATGGGAATGCGGGCCGCCAAGGGAGCCATTGAGGATTTTTCCATTGATCCGGTTACTTATGAGCCGATGAACATCACCATCGGCAATGTCCGGCCAAGGGGGATCTGCGGCAGCGGTCTGATTACCATGATCGCCACCATGTTTGAAATGGGCGTCATCAGCAATAACGGAAAATTCAACCGGGACTTGAATACCCCGCGTATCCGGGAGGTGGAAGGGGTTTATGAGTACGTGCTGGCGTGGAAGGATGTCTCCGGCACGGACCGGGACATTGTGCTGACGGAAATTGATATTGACAACCTGATCCGCGCCAAAGGCGCCATGTACAGCGGCTGCATGACCCTGCTCAAGGAAGTGGGGCTGACGATTCATGCCCTGGACCGCATCATCCTTGCCGGCGGTTTCGGGAGTTCTGTGGATCTTGAAAAATGTATGGTGATCGGTCTGCTGCCCGAAATCGATACGGACAAAGTCACTTTTCTCGGAAATGGCTCGCTGCTTGGGGCCCGGATGAGTTCGTTAACCAATCGTATTCGCAGTGATGTGGGCAATACCTTGTCCCGGATGACCAATTTTGAATTTTCTGAAACGCCCTCATACATGGATAATTATATTGCAGCGCTGTTTTTGCCGCATACCGATCTGAATCTTTTTCCCAAATTAAAGCGCCGTCTGGATGAGCGAAAAAAAATAAGACCATGTTGTTGACAAACAAATTTTTTTGATATTTAATAAAAACCTTTTTAATAAAAAAGAATTGGATATTTCTTTAAAGTTAGTTAGTTACGGGGGCTCTCCCGGATAATGAAGTGTATGGAAGTTGAGCATTTGACGGGTAATTCCCCGGTTGCGGGTTTTGTTTATGTTTAAGGTATGAATGGACAAAGGGTTGTTCCATTCACAAGGCTGATAAGAAGTTAACCCTATTTTTGGCTATAGGAGGAAGCAACATTGGGCTTCAACATCGTAAAGGAATCTTATGCAGGAAGCATAAAACCGATTACCATCGGTAAGGGGGATAAGGCGATAACCGTAGGTGGCGCAGCGTGTTATCCGTTTTATCAGTTTGAAGGCAACATGCCCAATAAGCCCAAAATCGCAATGGAGATTTGGGACATGGAACCCACCGGGTGGCCGGAGTCCGCGAAGGTTCAATTCGCGGATGTCCTGTCAGATCCGGCGGCATGGGCGAAAAAATGCGTCAAGGAATATGGCGCGGATGCGATCGTTCTCCAGTTAAAAAGCACGGATCCCAACGACAAGAACGCCAGTCCTGAGGATGCGGTTAAAACCGTAAAAAAAGTCCTCAAGGCCATTGATGTTCCCCTGATCGTCTGGGGTATTGCGAATACCGAAAAAGATGAAGCGGTATTAAAAAAAATCTCCCAAGAGTGTGAAGGACAGAATCTGACGCTGGGACCGGTTGAAGACAAGAACCATAAAGGCATCGGCGCCAGCGCTATGGGTTACGGCCATACGGTTATTTCTTCTTCTCCCATTGACGTCAACCTTGCCAAGCAGATCAATATTCTGCTTGAAAATCTGGGCATGCCCTTAAACCGCGTCCTGGTAGACCCCACCACCGGCGGTCTGGGATACGGCCTGGAATATACCTATTCGGTTATGGAACGTCTGGGAATGGCGGCCCTGGCCCAGGGGGACGACAAGCTTCAACTGCCCATCATCAATAACCTGGCCAATGAAATCTGGCGGTGCAAGGAAGCCGGTCTGTCTGTCGAAGACGCCCCTGCACTGGGTGATCCGGAACGGCGGGTGATCATGATGGAAGCCGTGGGAGCTGTTTGTTATCTGCTGGCTGGATCAAGCCTTATGGTTATGCGTCATCCGGAAGCGGTTCGTCTGGTCAGATCCTTTATTGATCTGTTGGCTGATGGCGGCAGCGCCCAAAAAGTCGCGGCGGTCGCCAAAAAAATGGATGATGTGGACATTGATTTTGCAAAAATGGCGCCGAAGCCGGACCTGACCATCGAAGAAGAAAAGAAAGCGGCAGCGCCAAAAGCAGCACCCAAGAAAGAAGCGGCTCCGGCAACGGCAGCGCCCGCTCCAGCAGCAAAACCGGCAGCGGCAGCGCCCAAGGCGGAAGTAAAAGTCGAAGCAGCGCCTGTAGTGGATGCAGCTGCTGACGCCAAGGCAAAAGCCGAAGACGCAGCTAAAGCCGCAGCGGATGCAGCAGCCAAATCAGCGGCCGATGCGGAAGCCAAGGTAAAAGCGGAAGCTGCGGCAAAAGCCAAAGCCGCAGCAGATGCGGAAGCCAAAGTGAAGGCCGAAGCGGATGCCAAGGCCAAAGCGGAATCAGATGCCCGGGCCAAAATGGAAGCCGAAGAAAAAGCCTTAAGAGATAAACGGGCCCAGGAACGGGAAGAAATGCAGGCAAAACGTGCGGCAGCAGGCGGAGAACAAGCCGTTTCCATGACGCCGGCAGCGGTACAATTGTCAGAACTGGATAAGATTATTGCAAATCTTAACAGAATTCATAAACGAATCTGAAGATAAATATAAATTATTTAATTATTGGCACTGCCGATTTTGATTCAATTTAAGCAGAATAGACATTGCCGGTTAAATACAATAGGAGGAGGAACCTCTAATGGCTGAAGAAAAAGCAATAAAACCGGAAAAAGATAAAAAACTGGCCGATCCGATGGCAGCATCTATTGATGCGGCGACACAGCAAATGATCCTACGGGCTCAAGCATTGGGCATTGATACGGTATTTGATCGCGCTGAATCAATGAAACCGTGCAATATCGGGATTCAAGGCATATGTTGTAAAAACTGCGCCATGGGTCCCTGCCGGCTGCCGTTGCCTAAGGGTGGCATTGAAGGTGAGGATACGCGAAAAGGCCTTTGCGGGGCAACAGCCAATACAATTGCGGCCAGAAATTTCGCCCGCATGGTTGCTGCAGGCGCAGCGGCGCATTCCGATCATGGACGTTGTGTAGCTGAAGTGTTTATATCCGCTGCACGCAAGGAAACAAACGATTATCAGATTAAAGATCATGGTAGATTGCGCGATGTAGCCCCGGCTCTCGGTGTAGCGACAACCGTTGAAGTGGACGGTGTGATGGTGGATCGCGACATTTATGAAATTGCTGTGGAGTATGGTGAAAAAGCCCTGGCCGAATGGGGCAAGCCGGAAGGCACATTGGACTATCTGAAGCGGGCTCCCAAACCCTTGTATGAAAAATGGGTGAAAAACGGTGTGCTGCCACGCAATATTGATCGGGAAATTGTTGAAATCATGCATCGCACCCACATGGGCGTGGACCAGGATTATAAAAATATTGTGAAGCAGTGTACCCGTGCCTCTTTGGCAGACGGATGGGGCGGTTCCATGTTGGCCACGGATATGCAGGACATCCTTTTCGGCACACCGTCTCCTCTGCAGAGTGAAGCCAATATCGGAATCATGAAGGAAGACCATGTCAATGTCATCGTTCACGGTCATGAGCCGGTGCTTTCGGAAATGATCGTCGCGGCGGCCCAAAGCCAGGAAATGCTTGACTATGCCAAATCAAAAGGCGCCAAAGGCATTCAGCTGGGCGGGATTTGCTGCACGGCCAATGAAATATTGCAGCGTCACGGTGTGCCGCCCGCCGGCAATTTCCTTCAGCAGGAACTGGTCATTGTCACTGGTGCATGTGATGCCATGGTCGTTGATATTCAGTGTGTCATGCAGAATTTAGCCAATGTTGCTAAATGTTTTCATACCAAACTGATCACGACCCACCCGATTGCACGGATGGAGCAGGAAAACGTCATCCACATTGAGTTTGACGAACATCATGCCATGGATGATGCCAAGCGGATTCTTAAACTCGCCATTGATAATTTCCAGAATCGCGGAACGGAAGTGATGATTCCCAAGCAAAAAGCAACCCAGATCGCCGGTTTCAGCGTGGAATCCATTCGTTATCATCTGGGCGGGACATTCCGTGGAACCTATTACACGTTGAATGACAATATCATCAATGGTCGTATCCGCGGTGGCGCGGGCGTGGTGGGCTGCAACAATGCCCGGTCCCAGCACAATAATGAGTGCATCACGCTGATTAAAGAACTGATCAAAAACGATGTCATCGTACTGACCACCGGATGCAACGCCATTGCATGCGCTACCGAGGGATTGTTGACCCCTGAAACTGCCGCAGTATATTGTGGCCCCGGTCTGGCCGAAGTGTGCGAAGTCGTCGGCATTCCTCCGGTTCTCCATCTGGGTTCCTGTGTGGATAACAGCCGGATTCTGCTGGCCCTGACGGAAATGGTTGCTGCGGGCGGGCTTGGCAAAGACATTTCTGATCTCCCGGCAGCCGGCAGCGCACCGGAATGGATGAGTGAAAAAGCAATCTCCATTGGTCATTATTTTGTCAGCTCCGGCGTATATACAGTATTTGGCGGTATTTTGCAGACCACCGGCGCACCTGTTTTCCAGAACTATCTCTTTAAGGAAATGGAAAAACTTTACGGCGGTATGTGGGATATGTATACGGATCCGATCAAGCACGCCCATGCCATCATCGCCCATATTGATAAAAAACGCAAAGCTTTGGGCATTGACAAGGCAAGAGAGCGGGTATTGATGGATATGGCCGATCGTCAGGCACTGAGTGCATAATTAATTCACTATTTGAATATATACGAATTTAAATCCTCAACGAAGGAGGAACGCATGTCAAAATTAGTAGCATTTGCCGCCATACAGGGCGGCTATAAAGTTGTATCATCAGTAGAAGGGGAATACCGGAAGGCGCTTGAGACATATAACGCGGACACCAAAGTAGAGTTCCCCAATACCGGTTATTATCTTCCGGTTATTTACTCTCTGACAGGTATGAAGGTCCAGACTCTGGAAGATTTGAAAAAACCGTTGGCTTTTGCGCGCGGACTTTTGCCGCCCCATGTCAAAAGCAAAAACCATCTCCCGTATCTGGGGCCCCTTCTGGATGCCGGTATGGCCGCCATCATCAGTTTTGAAATTGCTGAGGCCCTGCGAATTGTCCGGGAACCGGATTTTTATTTTCCCCAGGAAGACCCGGATCTGGAAGCCGGTAAAAAATGGGTCGGCCCTGCCGATGACATTATCTTAAGAAAACGCGGCGTGGAATTTGTGGACGGCTCCGCACCCGGTTTTGCGGCCATTGTCGGCGCAGCCCCGACCCCTGAAATCGCCAAGATGATCGTTGAAGACTACCAGAAACGGAACCTGTATATTTTCTGCGCAGCCCAGCACAACGGTACTTCGGTCATTGAGCAGTTGATCAGCCAGGGTGTTCAGATCGGATGGAATACACGTATCGTTCCCTTTGGTCCGGATATTTCTTCCGCCGTATTCGCCCTTGGCTTTGCCAACCGTGCGGCCATGGCCTTCGGCGGTGTCCAGCCCGGCGACTACAAGACCATATTGAAATACAATAAAGAAAGAATTTTCGCCTTTGTCAACGCTCTTGGGGATATCGGCACCGAATGGGGTGTGGCTGCAGCCGGCTGCGTCAACTGGGGTTTCCCGACCCTGGCGGACACGGATATTCCGGAAATCCTGCCCACCGGTATCTGCACTTATGAACATGTGGTTGCCAATGTGCCCCATACTGAAATCGTTCAGCGTTCGGTGGAAGTCCGCGGCCTGAAAGTCACGGTTTCCGAGATCGACATTCCGTTGTCCTTCGGCCCGGCCTATGAAGGTGAGCGCGTTCGCGGCGGTGATCTGTTCGCCCAGTGCGGCGGCGGCAAGACCCAGTGCACCGAGCTGGTGAAAATGGCGGAAATGAGTGAAATCGAAGACGGCAAGGTGCAGGTTATTGGTCCGGATATCACGGACCTCAAGGAAGGTGACACCTTCTCCCTCGGTATTTATGTCCAGATCGCCGGACGTGAATTCCAGACGGATTTTGAACCCATCATGGAACGCCAGATTCATCATCTGGTGAACTATATCCAGGGCATCATGCATATCGGACAGCGGGATATCTCCTGGGTCCGTATCAGCAAGTCCGCTGTGGAAAAAGGGTTCAGCCTGAAGCATATCGGCATTGTGCTGCACGCCAAATTCCATCAGGATTTCAAGAAAATCGTGGATAAAGTCCAGGTCACTTTGTATACGAAAAAGGAAGACGTGGACAAAATCACCGACCGCGCCCGTGCGGAATACAAGACCCGCGATGAACGCGTTGACAAGATGACCGATGAGGATGTGGAACTGTTCTACTCCTGCACCCTGTGCCAGTCATTTGCGCCCAACCATGTGTGCTCGGTCAGCCCGGAACGTACCGGTCTGTGCGGTGCGTATAACTGGATGGACTGCAAGGCATCCTATGAAATCAACCCCACCGGACCTAACCAGCCCATTGAAAAAGGGGAATGCATTGATCCCAAGCTGGGCCAGTGGAAAGGTGTCAATGAGTTTGTTTACAAAGCATCCAGAGGCGCGGTCCCTCATTATAACTTTTATTCAATGGTTGTAGATCCGATGACCACCTGCGGCTGCTGTGAATGCATCGCGGCCACATTGCCCTCCTGCAACGGTGTTATGACGGTTGGCCGGGATTATTCCGGTGACACGCCTTCCGGCATGAAATTCACCACCCTGGCCGGTGTGATGGGCGGTGGTGCACAATCCCCCGGATTTGTCGGTCATTCCAAATACAATATTACCCAGGGCAAGTTCATCACAGGTGACGGCGGACTGCTGCGAATGGTCTGGATGCCGAAGATGCTCAAGGAAGAACTCAAAGACCGTATTGAAAAGCGGGGCGCTGCCATGGGCTGTCCGGATCTGTACAATATGATCGCTGATGAAACCGTTGGCACGACGGAAGAAGAAATTCTGCCGTTCCTGAAGGAAAAAGGGCATCCGGCTTTATCGATGGATCCCATCGTCGGTTAATCCGCGGTAAAACAAAATATCACGCCATATGGCATGACGGGCAGGTCTTCGATGGATGCCCGGCATGCCATATTGTAATATTTTGAAATAATTGGATATATAAATATTGACCAAGTATATTTAAGGAGACAAAAATGGCACTAACTGGTATTCAGATTTTCAAGCTCCTTCCGAAGACCAACTGCAAGGAATGCGGTGTTCCGACGTGTCTTGCCTTTGCAATGAACCTTGCATCCGGAAAGGCGGAACTGAGCGCTTGCCCTTACGTGTCGGATGAAGCCAGAGAACAGTTGGCGGAAGCTTCCGCACCGCCGATCCTCCCTGTGCAGATCGGAAAGGGTGTCCGGAAGTTTACGGTGGGTGGCGAGACGGTTATGTACAGGCATGAGAAAACGTTCTTCAGCCCCACAGCAATCGCCGCCAAGGTGAAATCCGATATTAAAGAAAGCGATCTCAAAGCCAAGCTGGCAAAGTGGAATGCCTTCCAGTATGAACGGGTGGGACTTAACCTCCGCCCCGAGCTGATCGCTGTCGAAGATATGGGCGATGTCAAGGCATTTGCGCAAACCGCAAAAACAATAGCAGAAACATCCGAATTTAATTTAATATTGATGTCCCAGAACGCCGACGCCATGAAAGCGGCCGTGGAAGCCACCCGGTTCAAAAACCCGCTGATCTATGCAGCCACTGCGGCGACAGTGGACGCATTCGGCGCTTTGGCAAAAGAAAATGATCTGCCGCTGGCTGTTAAGGCCGATACGGTGGAAGCATTGATTCCCCTGACGGATAAACTGGTGGGCATGGGCGTTAAAAAACTCGTTCTGGATTCCGGATCACGTGAGGTCAAGCAGGCATTTGAGGATCAGGTCGCCATTAGACGGGCCGCATTAAAATCCGGCAACCGCTCTCTTGGTTTCCCGACCATTGCATTTCCCTGCGAAATGGCGTCGAACCTTGACGTGGAAACAATGATCGCCGCGATGTTCATTGCAAAATACGGCGCCATCACTGTGATGTCCGATTTCGCGACGGAATCCCTGTTCCCGCTGCTGCTTGAACGCCTCAATATCTTTACGGATCCTCAGCGGCCCATGACAGTGGTCCAGGGTATTTATCCCATCAACAATCCGGATGAAAATTCACCGGTTCTGATCACCACGAATTTTGCATTAACCTATTTCATCGTTTCCGGTGAAATTGAAGGCAGCAGGGTTCCTGCTTGGCTGTTGATTAAGGATACAGAAGGTCTGTCTGTTATGACCGCCTGGGCTGCCGGTAAATTCGCCGGTGATGATGTCGGCATGTTTGTTAAAAAATCCGGCATCCTTGACAAGATCAAAAAGAAAGAATTGATTATTCCCGGTTATGCGGCTGCCATCGTGGGTGAAATCGAAGAAGAGTTGCCGGACTGGACCATTATTGTGGGTCCGAGAGAAGCGCCTCATCTACCTGCGTTTTTGAAAGCCAGATAACATAATTTTAACACTTTAGCGGGCGTGATGGCGGTTGATATTTCCGTAATCGTAATTGATGAAAGCCGTCATGATCACCCGAACTTAAAAAAAATGGAGGTAGGACAAATGTTATGCATTGGTGAAAGCCTGAATGTCATGTCTAAAAAAATTGGCGGCGCGTTCAAGGCACGTGATCCGAAACCGATTCAGGAAGAAGCGCTGTTCCAGAAGAAACAGGGCATGGACTATATTGATATCAATCTCGGGCCGGCCAAGAAGGACGGGATTGAATTGATGCCCTGGGTGATTCAGACGGTACAGGAAGTCGTCGATGATATTCCTCTGGTTCTGGACACGTCCAATATTGATGCCATTGAAGCCGGTTTGAAAGTCTATAAACCCACCGCAAAAGCGCCCCTGATCAATTCCATCATGTGCCGGGTAGAGCGCTATGAAAAAATGATTCCGCTGGCTGCCCAGTACAATGCTGATTTTATCGCATTGATGTGGGGTCCGGAAGGTTTGCCGAGGGACGAGAACGAGCGTGCTGCGCTGTGCGTGGAGCTTATTTACGCCGCAAATGAAGCCGGGATTGAAAATGACCGTATCTGGGTGGATGGTATCGTCACACCGGTGAACATCCAGCAGCAACAGAGTGTCAGCCTTCTGGAATTCCAGAAAATGCTTCAGGACATCGCTCCGGGATGCAAAAGCACCTGCGGTCTGTCCAATATTTCCAATGGTCCCCCGGTCCACCTGCGCCCGATCCTGAACTCCACCTACATGGTCATGCTGGAAAGATACGGCATGTATTCCGTGATTTCAGATCCGCTGGACGAAAAACTGACGGCAATTGCTAAAGGTACGCGTCAGGACATCGTGGATGTGGTTCATGCGGCGATGGACGGCAATGCGCCTGAGATTAAGAGCCTTTCTAAGGAACTGGCGGATTATGTCAAAACCGTGGATGTTATTCTTGGCAGAACGCTGTATTCAGATTCGTGGCTGGAATTGTAAACGTTTTTTTTGCCATTTTTTAATTGCATGAAGTGCGAGGGCCCCCATCCTGGACCAGGGTGGTGGCCCTTTTTAATTTTTTGACTGGGTTCGAAAGGGAATTAACCGGTTGTATTTATTTATATTGGTGCCCCCGGCAGGAATCGGACCTGCGGCGCATGGATTAGGAATCCATTGCTCTATCCACTGAGCTACGGGGGCACGAAGGTTTGCATTAATTGCGGACAGCGAAAATCTAATTTCTAATTGGGAATTAAATTTTCAACCATGCTGCATGCTGAAGTTGATATAGTGATTGGAGTTCGGCCCCTACCTAACGTACAGTCGCTGCCCTGGATAAATGGTGCTGTTTTTTTTGAGATTGTTCAATGCCAGGAGATGACTCATATCCATTTTGTGTTTGGATGCAATTTTAGCGATTGAGTCCCCGTTTTTTACTTTGTAAATTTTAAGCTCAGCCTTCGTAACCTGAATGGCCTGAACAGCAGGTATTTTTAATACCTGCCCAGTGGTCAGGTAGGCAGAGTTTAAGCCGTTTAATTTGTATATTTTTTCACTTGTCGTGTCATATCGTTCTGCCAGGGTCCAGAGTGAATCCCCCTGCCGGACCCGGTAGGTAACCATCTTGGATTCTTGATTATTATCGCTGCTGCTGGCCGTGCTGACCCCAGCTGCTGTGCCTGAATGACGGATCTTTAAAATTCTTCCGACAGCGATATGATTGGCTTTGGAGATTTTATTATTCCGGACGATCTCATTTACTGTAATATTATAGCGGTCAGCGATAGTTGACAGAGTCTCCCCGGACCTGACCTGATGATAGATGACCTGGGACGGTCTTTTTTTGGCCTCCTGCTGTGGCCGGTAAGGGATATCATTAATACGGGCAAGGAGCATGTCTTTTCGATCAGCAGGCACTTTCAACGTATATTCAAAAGGAGGAAGCAACCTGCTGCGGAGTTCAGGATTCAGATCGACCAGGCACTTTTCCTGGAGATTAATAGTTTCAGCGACATCTTTTAAATATGCTTGTTTGGTAATTGTCAACGTTTCAAAATCAGTCGGCTGATCCACGATTATATCCGACATACCGTATTTTTCCATATTATTCAAAATATGAATAGTCGCCAAAAATTTGGGAACATATCGGGCGGTTTCGTTGGGCAGGCGCTGGTATAAATCCCAAAAGTCATCAAGATAGTTGACGTTTTGGTCCCTGATAGTGCGAAGAACCCGTCCTTCACCACAATTATATGCAGCAAGTACAGTTGGCCAGTCGCCAAATATTTCATGCAGTTCTTTAAGGTATTCGATTGCGGCCCGGGTGGACTTTTGCGGATCCAGGCGTTCGTCAACATATTTGTCTCTTTTCAAGCCGAATTTATGACCGGTAGAGGCAATAAACTGCCAGAGCCCCAATGCCCGAGCAGGAGACATTGCATTTACCTTGAAGCCGCTTTCGATCAATGGCAGCCATGAAAGCTCCTCCGGCAGCCCGGATTTTTTTAGTTCACTCACAATGTATGGGCGATATCTCCCGGAACGTTTATAGGCATTCTCAAAGAATGATTTGCCTTTTTCTGAGGTTAAGAGATCAATTTCTTTTTGAACATGTGAATTCAGAACCAGCGAGATGGCGTTATGGTTGCCTTTCGCAGTGGTATGCCGTGCGGTATAGATTTCTAGAATCCGTTTTGAAATCATAAACCGCAAATCATCTTTTTGCTGATTGAACTTCGGAAGATCAAACGTATCAATTTCTAAAATCAAGGTATATGATTGGTCAAGCGCTTGTAACGCATTATCCAGTTCCCCCTGCTGCCAGAAATCCTGCGACGCCTGATAATATTCCAGTGCTTCATCCAAATGGGATTGAATTTCATTGCCGGCAGAATCATTTTCAGGAAGCGAATCAGTCGTGCTGTATAATTCATCATCTATTGGAACGGCTTGAGGGTAATCAAGTTCGGAAGGGTCGGCTTCATTATTAAAAGAAAAAAAATCAGAAGAGTCGGATGTGTCAGATGAACATTGTTGCAATTGATCCAAGGAATCAGCCTTGTCAGCCATTTCTAATTGATAAAGGGTCAGGTCATCAGCATTTAAGACTTTTTCTGGTGGCAAAGAATTTTTTTTATGAAAATCAGCACAGCCGGATAAAAAAACAAGCACCATACAGCTTATGACCATTGGTAACAATGATCTTTTGTATTCAGATAGCTGTATCATAGGGTATACCTCACATTTAAAGGGGTTGATACCGGATGCCTCAAGCTTTTTACTGCGCCTGATGATGAAAAAGCATCATAAAATATCAATAAATTGATTATTAATAATCGATGGTATGGCTACTGTCAAGAATTTATGACGGATGTGTTGATTTGAATACTCGTATTTTGGCCTTGTGCAGATCAATCGAAGGTTGAAACACAGAAAAATGAGCATTACGCCTACTGCCAAAATGAAGCTGAAATATGAATTTTTTCGTTTTGAATAAATAATTTGGTTCGAAAATCAAATTAAATAAAATTTTATGATAAGCAAAATTTATCATTTATACAGGTAGCTATACGATTTCAAAATGTTAAAATAAAGACAGTAAACCATAATGCCGAATGTATTTAAGAAAATGCATAGCCAATTAATGAATAATCTGATTGACAAAGGAATAAAGATATTGTTAAGAAGGCATTTTTTAAAAAAGCAAAAAAAATATTTTTAGCTTGAAATCAAAAAATAGCAGTGATAGGTACTCAGGTTACTTTTATTAGTGATGGCAACGTTGTAACGTAACTGGTGTTTTGGACTTGTTTAAATCAGTGGTTGCTTATAAACGTTGTTACAATAAAAAGTGCCAGCGTAGCTCAGTTGGTAGAGCTACTGATTTGTAATCAGTGGGTCGGGGGTTCGAGTCCCTTCGCTGGCTCCAGAAAGACTTGGTGGGGTTCCCGAGTGGCTAAAGGGAGCAGACTGTAAATCTGCCGGCAGCGCCTTCGGAGGTTCGAATCCTCCCCCCACCACCATTCTTTAGATTGACTGTAGGAGATACTGGTTTCGGTATCAATGACTACATGGCAAAGCCAATCATAATTTATGGGGTGATATTTTTAAAAATTACCCCGGGCAAGCCTGATGCATTGGCAACAGGTCTGCTGTCAATCATAAAAGCGGGAGTAGCTCAGTTGGTAGAGCTTCAGCCTTCCAAGCTGAATGTCGCGAGTTCGAGCCTCGTCTCCCGCTCCAAATGATTAAAATAGTAAATATCATTCAGGTAAAATTATTCAGAACGCCCACGTAGCTCAGTCGGTAGAGCGCATCCTTGGTAAGGATGAGGTTCACCGGTTCAATCCCGGTCGTGGGCTCCATTTATTTATTTTATCGATGCAACACCTAATGATTGTTTTTGCAGCCGGTTTAAGGAATATATCTGGAAACAGAAAATACCATGAAGATAATGAGATGCCATTCAACACTGGGAGGATAGAATAATGTCAAAGAAGAAATTTGAGCGTAAGAAGCCGCATGTGAATGTAGGTACGATTGGTCATATTGACCATGGTAAGACAACGT
>QZKW01000072.1 GCA_003599885.1 Desulfobacteraceae bacterium
CGTTCAATTCAGCGGCAGCTGTCTCTGCATCACTTGCCGGCGTCAAAAGCGCGATTTTTTTAACAACGCCTTTGATACGGGACTTGACCGCCCGATTGCGCAGGCGCTGATTTAGACTTTGCAGATTTCGTTTAATTGCGGATTTATGGTTTGCCAATGCTCAGACTCCTTTAAACTGGTTTTTAAAAAATATAAATGCTATTGATATCCGCTTGAAGCGGTTGTGTCAAGTTTTTTATATAGATATAATTTTTCAACCGATTCCCGGAGCCTGATCGATTATCCTTCACTTTTATGATGAAAAAAGACGTTGACACCGATTTTGAAGACACAACAACCCGCCCGCCCCGCAGCTACAGATGAAAATAAACGGTTCACCAAAGCCGCCGGGGTGGTTGGCCTCTACACCCTACTTAGCCGCATTCTGGGTTTTATCCGGGATATGGTAATTGCATGGTTTTTCGGTGCGGGAATGCTGTCCGATGCCTTTTTCGTGGCATTCCGGCTCCCGAATCTTTTTCGGCGGCTGTTTGGCGAAGGTTCCCTGACCATCGCCTTTATTCCGGTTTTTTCCGCGCATATGGCGGCCCATGGAAAAGAAGAGGCGTTTGACCTGGCCCGGTCCGCGCTGCGGATGCTGTCGATGATCCTGGTTCTCATCGTCATTATCGGCATCATCGCTGCACCGGGAATTGTCCGAATCATCGCCCCGGGATTTCACGGGGTCCAGTTTTCCCTCACCGTCACCCTGACCCAGGTGATGTTTCCCTATGTCTTTCTGATCTGCCTGGTCGCCCTGTGCATGGGTATACTGAACGCCATGGGCCATTTTGCAGCCCCTGCCCTTGCACCGGTTTTATTGAACCTGTCCATTATTATATCTGTGCTGTTTCTTTCCCCCCATTTACCGGAACCGGTCTTAGGCCTTGCCATCGGCGTTTTGATCGGTGGGGTATTGCAACTGGGCCTGCAAGTGCCTTTTATGATGCAAAAAGGATTCTATTTCTGGCACCCGGCAAAAATCTATCACCCGGCGCTCAAACGCATCGGAAGCATGATGATTCCGTCGGTCTTCGGCGCCGCGGTCTATCAAATCAGTATTCTCATCGGCACGCTGCTGGCATCTTTTCTGCCTGAAGGCAGTGTGTCATATCTGTATTATGCCGACCGCGTCGTACAGTTTCCCCTCGGGGTTTTTGCGGTGTCCATGTCGGTTGCCGTTCTGCCCAGCCTTTCCCGGCAGGCAGCGGACGGCAATATGGCGGATCTGAAAGACACCTTTGCCTATGCCGTCAAAATGATCTTTTTCATTACTGCCCCTGCATCCATTGGACTCATGGCGCTGCGGCAACCCATCGTAAATCTTCTGTTTCAAAGAGGTGCATTTGATGCGGCAAGCGCTGCAATGACCGCAGACGCCTTGTTATGCTTCAGCATCGGCCTGTGTGCATTTTCAGCGGTTCGCATCGTCGTCTCCATATTTTACGCCCTTGGAGACGCACAGACACCGGTAAAAATTGCCATCATCTCAATTCTTGCCAATATCATTGCAGGGATCACCCTGATGGGGCCTCTCGGCCACTCCGGCCTGGCCTTGGCCACCTCTCTGTCTTCCTTCCTGAATGTCGGGCTTTTAACTCTGGCGCTCAGAAAAAAATTGGGCGGGTTTGGCGGGAAAAAGATCGTTGAGTCTGTTCTAAAGTCTGTGATATGTTCTTTTGTCATGGGCAGTTGCCTGTGGACGCTTGCTGAACTCATGCCGGCCACAGGCGCCCCTTCTTCTTTCCAAAGCCTGCTGATCGTGGCCACGGGTATTGGTTCCGGCATTTTTATTTACTGCCTGAGTGCTTATTTTTTAAAAAGCCGGGAGCTGAAAGAAATTTTAACCTTTGCCAGAAAAGGGTAAACTGTGTTGACGTGAAATTATATCAATCGATCATCGCTTTTATTATCGGCTCAATGATAATTATCATTTTCTTTTTTCTCGTCATCCAGGGAGACAATGGCTGGAACGAATTAAATGCCATGAAACAGGAAGTGCAAACCCTAAAAGCTCAAAATGAGACGCTTTCCAGAAAGAACATGGAACTGCAGCAAAAGGTCAACCGCTTGAAAAACGACCCTGAATTTCTGGAGGATGTCGCCCGCCAGGAACTCAATGTCATTGCCAAGGATGAAATCGTCTTTAAATTCAAAAAAGAGGAGACCGGCAGTCATGAATAACCCATCCTACCCCTACACCCGGACACTGGCCAAACTGTATGCCGATCAAGGTTATCATGACAAAGCATTTGAAGTGTATCAGTATCTGATGCAAAAATTTCCAGGGCGGAAAGATATTGCGGATGAATGTTCAGAGGTCAAAACGAAGATGCAGCAGGTGAAAACCACCAACGAACCGAAACTCACTCTCTTGTTTCAAGAATGGCTGGATTTGCTGACCAAATACAAACAGGTGCGGTCTCCCCGGTAAAACAGTTCCCATTTCAAACAGACGCTTCAGGATCTCAATTATAAAGGAACCACCTGATCCATCACAATCTTCTGCCCATCTTTCCGGACGCTGGCCGCTGCTGTCAGCGGGTCGTGCTCAAAACACAAAATCCAGTTTTCATCAACCGCACAGCTCAGCAATGCCGCTTTTTCATCCATAATATCAATGGGATGATTATCATAGGCCATATGCCAGGCGATGGGAAGATGTGCAGATGTAGGAATCAAATCCGCGCAGAAAAAAAGCGACCGGTCCTGTCCGGCGATCAGCGGATGCTGCTGGCCGGGAGTATGGCCGTTTGTCACGATCAGATGAATGTCTTCAAAAAAGTCATCCACCGGTCCATCCAGCAAATGCAATACGTTGTGTTCCAGAAGCGGCAAAAAATTGTCCGGAATATAGCTGGACCTGTCTCTGAGGGACGGGTGACAGGCAAGCTCCCACTGGGTCTTTTGCACATGGTAGGTTGCGTTGGGAAATGCCGGCCTTACATTGCCGCCCGCAAGGGTGGTGGAGCCGCCGGCATGATCAAAGTGCAGGTGGGTGAGGATCACATCCGTGATATCATGAGCAGACAGGTTGAGAGGTGCAAGCCGTTCGTCCATTGAATGGGAGGATGTGTCAATGCCATATATTTCTTTAAATTTATCCGGAAGCTTGTCCCCTATCCCGGTATCCACCAGAATCACCCGGCCGTTGCCACTGATGACAAGAGATCGGGATGTCATGGGAATTCGGTTTTCAGGGTCGGCAGGAATCGCCTTTCCCCACAAATTTTTCGGCACCACCCCAAACATGGCACCGCCGTCGAGCAAAAACCTGTCCATCAAAACTGTGGAACAATCGTAATCGCCGAAACGCATGTCATCAGCCTCTCTTCCCATATTTCTCAAATTCAGAAAATGTAAGGCCAGCTGAACGTATCAGGCTGCGAAGTGTCCCTTTTGCAATTTCTTTATGATTTGGAATCGATAATGTTATCGCCCCATCATCTTTGATCATAATGATATGACTACCTTTTTGACGGGCAATTTTCCATCCGATTTTTTCAAATATTCTTACAACCTCTTTTCCGCTTAAAACCCACATCAGACGGCGATCTCCACCTGTCTCGTCTCGATTGTAAGAGGCAGACCTCTTTCAGCCCGCACTTCCAGACAAAGATGAATAGCCTCTGTTACATTTTTTATGGCTTCTTCTTTTGTTGCCCCCTGGCTGACACATCCCGGCACAGAAGGACATTCCGCAATCCATACACCGTCTTCATCTCTGTCAAGCGTTACCATAAATTTCATTCCAACACCCTTTATTTGCTATCTAGCTTCAACGGGTTTGGCATAGTCATTAAGTGCCAAACAGCCAATGAAAAAAAAATTGACACCGGCTTGCTCATAGTAAATGATGTGAAGAACGTTGTCCTTTAATTCGGTTGCCCGTTTTAGCGGCCTCAGCTTGTCAAAACCATTTCAAAACCGCCTTACAGGGGTTTCTTTTTCTTGAAAGAATTTAAAATATCCCGGATGGATTCCGAGCCGTCCTCTGACTGAAGGTGTTTAACAATCTTCAAGGCTGTCTTACCGATAACCGGAATACGCCAGATATAAGGTACTGTAAAATCAAAATTCAACAGATTGGAAGCGCCGGGGCGGAGATTTTTTTCATTGGTTGTCAGCGTGTCTCGTTCAGAGATCAGCGCATCCAGTGAAAATTTGACCTGAAGGCCTGAACGTTTCCCTTTGCTGTCGCCGGCCGCCTTCTTGTGATTCGGCTTTTTGGCGGCATCCTCTTTTTTTTCAGATTTTTCCAAGCCTTCAATCACTTCAAAGGCCCGATCAACCTTTTTGTCACGCGGATTATTTGCTGTCATCACATTCCTTCCCTATTGAAATAATGGTTTGCGATATTTTTTCAATATCCTCTATGGCCTTGGTGACCTGATGGGTATACTTTTTATTGGATTCCACCAGTTTCGCATATTCATTGAGATTGAACCCTTTGCGGTTAAAATTCTCATACACCGTGCGGGCGGGAAAAACAGCCGGCAGGCAGGAGATCTGAGGGGGCAGGATATCCTCAAAATAATCAAAACAATGCCGGGAGTTTAACAGCGGATGGGTAAATACCGGAAGCACATGGAATTGTCCTTTTTTTTCGGGAACCGCCCGAATGATTTCTTTGATGATCGGGTACAAATTGCTCATAAAAGCGGATTCATCATTGGTGGACATACGCATGGGGATGATCACCAGATCACAAAACGCGCAGGCAAACCGCGTGTGCAGTTTGCCCGTGCTCTCTCCGGGAATATCCATGATCATCAATTCATTAAAATCAGATATGGATTTGATTCCCTGCTGAAACACTTCTTTCTGGGTGCTGGAGATGTGATGAAAAGAGACCTTTCCGGGATCTAGCCCCATGTCATCGCGTTCTTCCCACCAGCTCTTTAGTGTGCCCTGGGGATCCAGTTCCACCAGCGCAATGGACGGAAATTGCCGGTTCATACTTTCTGAGAACGCCGTATTAACGGCCAGCGTACTTTTCCCGGTCCCTCCCTTTGTCTGCACAAAACCAATAATCATAAATTATCTCAATTTCCCATCAAATGAATAAGAGCTTCCCGCCTTCTACTTTCCGCCGGATGACCGTTTCTTTTTAGGAGTTTTAACCTCTGTCTGTTGCTGCTGCCGGGCTTCCCTCGCCAGTCTCGCGACTTCGGCAATATCCGAATCCGAATAAACCCCATTCACACCGGATATGGCGGCAAGCCGCATTCCGTGTTTCAGCCCCAGCTTGTAAATCTCTTTTACTTTCTGCCACTCAATATCACGGCCGATGGTAAAAATTTCATAGCGCCCCTCCAGGGCCAGAACTATCGTTTCCGCCAGACAGGCATAGGCGACTTTCGGGGGCAGGCCGATATCTTTCATTTCCACGTTTTTGCCCGGCAGCAGGATTTCACCGGATTCGATGACCAGCACATCCGGACGTTTTGCGACATCTTCCGCACTGAGATCCAGGGGTCTTGCCACGTCGGTGATGACGCACCCGGGTTTGACTTTCATAATGTCAATAACGCTTTTGCCGCCGCCCGCAGACGTCGCCGTTACAATCACGTCCATATCCGCCAGATACTTATCCGCCCGGGTAGAAATTTCTATATTGGTGTCGGGTGTTTCATCCAGGATAGATTCTTTTAAAGCAAGCAACTTCGAATGACGGACATCAATCATGTATAAATCCGTAAACGCCATGGCCAGCAGACGGCAGCAGACGGACCCGATTGCGCCCGTGGCGCCCACCACCATGGTTTTGGCTTTGAGCCGTTTGCCTTTTTCCACATTGATCAGTCCCATACGCCGGACTGCATCCGCCGCAGCCCAGAGCGCACCGGATGCGCTGTAGCTGTTGCCGGTGGTGATGGGAATATCCGCCAGTTTGGCAACGGTCTTACCGGCATCTCCCACCACTTTGGTGAACGCGCCCAGGCCCATAATCTGTGCGCCCAGCCGTTTGGCCATTTTAGCCGCCTGCAGAAGCCGTTTATAGGTGAATTCCGCATCATGGGCGAGCATCTGTTTCGGGGTTCCGCCCACGGTGATCAGCCAGCCTTCGGTTTCAACACCGGTCGGGGATTTGATCCCGGTGACCTTGGAATAGATAAAAGGCGGCGAATAGGCGATAATCTTTTCCACTGCGTCCATAAAACCCGATGGCGCGTATCTGGCTGCCAGCTGAATCATCGGGTCTTTTTTTAACTGTTCCTGGGACAGGGGATGAATGACAAACGCAAACCGGTTGACCCGTCGGAACTCGCCCTGGGGATAAATGACCCGCGGGTCCAGGTGCTGTACGCTGATGACTTCCAGCAGATCGTCCTCGCTGATTTCATCAAGAGGGACATCCAGAGCTGCCGAAATCATGGATTCCAAGACATTGAATCCTACAACCTGTTCAAGAATTTTAGGGGTGCAGTCAATAATAACGTCCACTCCCCGTTCCTGCAGAAACTGAATGCGGTCCTCATAAACCGTTGCCGTGATGATGGTTTTTCCGCCCAGCTCCTCAAGGCCGCAGCCTTTCAGGTAATCATAAAAATTATAAGTGGGCACAACGATAATGTTGGCCTTCTGGATGGCCTTGCGGCGCAAATAATCATTCCACTGGCGGATGGGCGTTGTTGAGGAAGCGAACCGCTTGCTGGGCACCCATTCCAGAACATCATGCACACCCTTTGCATACATTTCAAGGTCTGCAATGGAATTCAAGAACTTGGGGATTCCGTTTTCAAACAGGGGATCCGCGAATGTCATGTTGTCCGTATATTCGGAAATCACTTTGGCGATGTTGTAGTTGAGGAGCCCGGACAGAAAGAGCACTTTGGTGTGATTAAAATAATTATTGCCAAAAGAAAACTGCAGATGACGAATGGCCCATTCAAAAGATACCCGCCGCAGTTTCTCTCCGGTGGTCACCGGCGACTTAATCTGCGATTTCAGTCTCTCCACCCGCTGCGCCTGCTTTTCAATGGCACGGCTCGAACCAATGGAGTAATTAAAATTCAACCCCCCCAGACTGATGGCGTCAGCTTCCGCATCCCATTGTTTCAGGAGATCCGCTGCAATGTCCACATCCCCATCCGTGCCGATACGCTTAATCGTAAATTGTTGGTCCATAAATTCGGTGGCAAATTCGTAATCATCTTTACTGTTGCCAAGACTGATGCTGATTATCTGCTTCACGGAACCTCCTGTATCTAATTGCTTAATCCATTATTGCAAATGGCGCTTGCCGGGCAAACTTCCATTGCTTCTATACATAACCCTTCCTGTGTTTCATTTTCCGGCTGTCTGTATACATAGCTGTTTCCCACAGCCAGTTCCATATCATCATTTTCCCTGAAGTTGTCCGGGGCAATGGCAGTGCACAGGCAGCAGCCGATACAGAGCTTGGCCACATAATACCTGCCGGGCACATTTTCCATAAACCGATCCGTTAGGTCCGACATACAAACTATTGCCTTCCATGCTGTTTTTGTGTCAAGCGGATGAACCGAAAATGATCATATTCACGACAGGCAAAACGATGTTCATGTTGATGGTCATTGTTTTTTGCCGTCAATTATACGGATTAAAAAAATTTAAGTCAATAACAGCATTGATTCTGCTTGTCAAATAGAAAAACTTAACGTTTTCGTAATGTTTCAATAAGTTAAACAGGGCTTAAAGAGAACGGTAAACAAGTGTTCATAGATGCGGCGAAGCCTTTTTCTATGTATAACTGCGGCGCACGGCCTTTATCCATCCGTCATACAGGGCCTGGCGCTCTTGCTCGGCCATCCGGCTTTCCCAGGTTTTATGGACTGCCCACTGGGTTTTCAGTTCCGACTGATCTTTCCAGAACCCCACCGCTAGGCCAGCGGCATAAGCGGCCCCGAGCACAGATGTCTCCCGGTTTTTGGGACAAATAACAGGGATATTTAAAATATCAGCCTGAAATTGCATCAGCAGTTCGTTCTGGACCATACCGCCGTCCACTTTCAAAGCCGTCAGATGAATGCCCGAGTCTTTTTCCATGGCCTCAAAAATTTCCCGGGCCTGATACGCACTGGCCTCAATCACAGCACGGGCAATATGGCCTTTGTGAATGTAGTGGGTCAGACCGGTGATAATCCCCCTGGCGTCGCTGCGCCAGTGGGGGGCGAAAAGCCCTGAAAAAGCGGGCACAAAATAAATGCCGCCGTTATCGTCCACGGTTCCGGCCAATTCTTCAATATCATTAGACTCTTTGATAAGCCCGAGGTTGTCCCTGAACCACTGGACCAGGGAACCGGCAATGGCGATAGACCCTTCCAGAGCATAGACCGCGGGCTGCTTCCCGATTTTATATCCCACCGTGGTCAACAGCCCGAACTTGGACTGAACACTCTTTTCGCCCGTATTGAGCAGCATAAAACACCCGGTGCCATAAGTGTTTTTGGCTTCTCCCGGTGTAAAACAGGTTTGTCCGAAAAGCGCTGCCTGCTGATCTCCCAAATCGCCGGAAACCGGAATTTTATCCCCGAAAGGCCCCGAAGTGCTGGTGTAGCCATAGATTTCACTGGAAGATTTGATATCCGGCAGCATTTGCCTCGGAATGCCCATTACCTTTAACATGTCCGGGTCCCAGTTCAGGGTTTCCAGATTCATGAGCATGGTCCGGCTGGCGTTGGTGACGTCCGTCACATGAACCCCACCGTCAGGGCCGCCGGTCAGCCACCAGATCAGCCAGGTATCCATGGTGCCGAAAATGGCATCTCCTGCCTCGATCCCCTGCTTCACGCCTTCCACATTCTCAACTACCCACTTGATTTTGGGGCCTGAAAAATAGGTGGCCAGGGGTAAGCCGACTTTCTCACGGAAACAACCCATATCTCCACCTGCGGCCATAGCCTTGCATATCTCTTCTGTACGGGTGTCCTGCCACACAATGGCATTATAGTATGGCTGGCCGGTTCTGCGATTCCAGATCACCGTGGTTTCCCGCTGGTTGGTAATCCCGATCGCCGAGAGCTGGTCCCGGTTGATGGCAGCTTTCTGGAGCCCCATTTTAACGACGTCATTCACCCGGTCCCGTATTTCAACCGGATCATGTTCCACCCAGCCGGGCCGGGGATAGATCTGCCGGTGCTCCAGTTGATGCATGGCAACAACAGCGCCCTGAAAATTAAAAATAAAAAATCGCGAACTGGTCGTTCCCTGGTCTATGGCTCCGATATACTTTCCTGTTGGCATTCGGCTTTGTCCTCCTTCAGCGCCCGATTCGTTAATGATGAATTGTTTTCCGATTGTCTAAATTCACATATCCTTCCAAAATCGTAAAGAATTATTTTCAGGGAGACTTATCCTACCCGATCCCTGTGACCATTGATCCATGAGAAGCACCTGTTGAACGGCCTTATTTCGCATGAACCTATGCAATGAAAGGTTTTACGCAAGAATTCAAGCGGATATGAAATCACAAAATTTGATTGGTTGTATATTGCTTTCTCTAAAATTAAATGATAAAAATAGGAAACAGTTAAATTTATAAAAAAATATTTATTTTTATTTTAAATAGTTATGAGAATTTAAGCAGAAAATCAGCTTTTAATAAATTAAGGGAACCGGAATGAAAGACACCAAGGCACTCAAAGCTCAGATCTCCCCCCCCATCCCCCAACCTGCGGCTGCGCAAAACACTCCCCAGATATCGGCAACTCCAATTGCCATGCCAACCACAACCCAGACCCCCGCTCCTAAATCCATCAACCATCGGTTGTCTGTGCTTCCGGGCCTCCCATGGCAGATTGCGGCCACTGCCGCAGACCGGCTAAAGTCCGTCGGGAAATCTTCCGTCCGTTTTCTTACCAATGACCTGATCACCCGATGGTTCAACATCACATACAATTCCTACAGCCGGTTCTATGAAGGCCAGTTGCGGCTGGGCCTCCCGGTTTCCAGGGAGCTGATCAAAACCCAGGAGGAGTTACGGTCCGTGGCTGCCGGAAAACTCGCCCTGACCCTGTATCACATTTTCCTCCGGGTGACCGGCACCCGGATACCCCGTCATCATATTAAATATACCCTGATCAGTGACATTGAGGCCGGAAATATCAAATTAACCGAAAACGTCATTATGCTGACCCGAAAACAGCTCAATTTTCTCACGGTCAATCGGTTTAAGATTCCCGCCTATTTTTTCACGGATATTTTGGAAGAGGCCACCCGGCGGCGCATCCTCATAGAAACGCTGAAAACCAACCGCCTGCCGGCCTACTTTGACAGTGAAATTGAAGAAAACACACAAACCGGTCGCGGCGACTACGAAACCGTCTATTACCGGGATTACACGGACGAAGGAAAAGAAATTAAATTCCGGCGTCTGGTCAGCATTGAAGATGTGACTTCCGGAGACACGCGCCCGTCCCTCGTACTCGTGCCCGGCTTTACCAACAACAGCAACTGTTATGATTTAACCAACCATCAGTCCCTGGCCAAGGATTTTGCCGACAAAGGCCATTGGGTCTACCTGTTTGACCCCCGTGGCATGGGCATCAACCAGGGAAAATTTGACCCCCTGTATACAGTGGACACCCTCATCGACCACGACCTGCCGACAGTGCTGAATTTTATTTACACCCGAAGCAAAAATAAACCGTCGATTCTTGTCGGACACAGCATGGGCGGCATTATTTCTGAAAATATGGTATTGACCTGGAGTGTCCGGCAACATTTAAACAGCATCGACAGCCTGACCAGCCAGCAAAAGGCTTTGTTGAACCAGATCCTGCCGTCCTCAGAGGTTGCCGCCGAAAATTTAAAACAGGTCCGGGCCATTATTTCTTTAGGGTCTCCCAAGTTTTTCAACAGATCGTCCCACGCCATTTTTCCGTTAATGCTCTGGCTCAACCATTTGGCCCGTGTTTTTCATCTCCGGCAGGTGCCAGTCAAAAATTTTCTCCAGACCATGATGCGCTATCCCGGGCTCAGCGACGTGACCCAAAAACTTTTAAACAGTGACATCGGAGATTTAAACTTCATCCTGTGCCCGGAAAACCATCGCACCAATAAAGTTTTTACCAAGCAGTATGTCAATAAGGTTCTTGAATCCGTGCCGCTGGGTCTGGGATTTCAATTTTTAAAAGCAATTTATAACGGCGAAGGATTCAAACGCATGGACCAGAGCCGCTTCAATTATTCCGCACATCTCCACCTGTTTCCAAAAAATATTCCGGTGTTTCACTTCTGGGGTTCCAAGGATCCTTTGGCTTCCACGGATAACATCCAGTTCAGCAAACACTATCCCCACCGGTCCAAAAAGATTTTTTATATAGAAAAGCCTCAAGACATTGAAAAAATAGAAATTTCTTCAAGAAGAAGTCAGGTTGTGGATTTTGTGATCGAAGGGGCCAACCACCTGGATCTCTTGTATGGAAAACTCGCGGAAGAAATTGTGAAACCGCTCTTGATGAAAATTGTCGAGCAAGCCTGGGACAACTGGTCGTATGAAGACAATACAATCGAATCACCTGAAGAGGAATAAGGTAAAACAAGGAACCCCATGCAACGTTTAATCAATGATGCGGGCCGCGTAGCTTTCGGCGTCTTCGATTCGCCGGTGGATGAAATCAACTATAAGGACTACCCGCTGACATCCCCCATGGGCTTCAAATGGCCGGGCCTGTTTAATGGTTTAAAATTCAATCAGTTTGTGTTTTTCGGCCTCACGGGTCCGGATGTAATGGTCGGGCTGGCAGTGGTGGATTTAAAATTCCTGTCCAATGCCTTCCTCTATGTATATGACCGGAAACAGGGATTGGTGGTGGAAGTCAATAAAACCATCGTGCCGATCAGCCGCAAAATCTTTATCACCCCGACTCCGGAGAACCTCTCCTGCGGATTTTCTTTCGGAGGGCTCGATGCTTCCATGCAAGGCAACAAAATCTCCGCCGCTTCCAAAAACATCGAACTGGACATCACGATGGACTTGCAGAAAACCACGCCATTGCGTGTCTGTACCCGTGCCGGTTATAAAGGCTGGACCTTCACCCGGAAAACCTCACCCATCCGCCTGACCGGAACCGTTGCATATAACGGTCAGCGTATAGACGTTTCGTCCCCGGCGCACATGGGCCTGATGGACTGGACCGCGGGTTTCATGCGCCGGGAAACGTTCTGGAACTGGGCGGCCATCGCAGCCACTCTGCCGGATGGCCGCCCGCTGGGCCTGAATCTGTCATGCGGGGTCAATGAAACAAGCTTTACGGAAAATGCGTTCTGGGTTGACGGGCGCATGACCAAAGTCAGCACGGTTCTTTTCGAATTTGACCCGGAGAATTTTTACGCTCCCTGGACCATCACCTCCCCTGACGGAAAAATCAATTTGATCTTTAAGGCCGGTCAGCACCGGGCGGAAAACATCAATGCCGGCGTGGTGGCCACAAAATTCAACCAGATGATGGGGGTATTTAATGGAACGCTCACCGCTGAAGACGGCGAAGTCGTTGCCATCACCGACTGCCCCGGCTGGACCGAAGACCATTACGCCAAATGGTAATTGCAAATCCAGGCGAGCATCCTGCTTGTTATCCCTGTTAAAAAATCCCTGCCACTCCCTTGCTTTTTTGAAGATCGTTTTTATTTTGTTTGCGAACAACTTCACCAATTTTTAATTCACAGCAGGGAGCAAACAAAATGGGGAATCAACTTCGGACCACCGTTCTTCTGGCCGCCATGACGGCGGTGATCATGTGGGTGGGCAACATGCTCGGGGGCCGAGGCGGTATGATGATCGCCCTGATCTTTGCCGGGGGCATGAACTTTTTTTCCTACTGGTATTCGGATAAAATCGTCCTGAAAATGTACCGGGCCACGGAAGCGTCTCCGGAACAAGCGCCGATGGTGTACCGCATCGTGGAAGTGCTGGCCAGAGAAGCAGAACTTCCCATGCCCAAGGTCTATGTGATTCCCCAGGATTCACCCAACGCTTTTGCCACCGGCCGCAATCCGGAGAATGCGGTGGTCGCGGTAACGGAAGGCCTGCTTCGCACCATGAACCCGGATGAACTGGCCGGAGTTCTGGCCCATGAACTGGGACACATCAAAAACCGGGATATCCTCATCGGGACCATTGCCGCCACCATGGCCGGGGCCATCATGATGATCGCCAGCATGGCCAGATGGTCGGCTATTTTCGGCGGGTTCCGAGGCAATGACGAGGAAGGCGGAGGGGGCGGCGCTTTCGGAATGATCGCCATGGCCATTATCGCGCCCATTGCCGCCATGCTGATTCAAATGGCGATTTCCAGATCCCGGGAATATCTGGCCGACAGCACGGCGGCAACTATCACCGGAAACTCTGAGGGACTGGCCAGCGCCCTTGAAAAACTCGGGGCTTATTCCCGGCAGATTCCCATGCAGGCGGAACCGGCCACAGCCCATATGTTTATCATCAACCCGCTGGCAGGGCAAGGCCTCATGAACCTGTTTTCCACGCATCCGCCCATTGAAGAGCGGGTGGCCCGTCTGCGGGGCGCAAAAATCGTCCGGCCGGATAACGCACCCCCGTCATCCGGCTCATCCATGTCCGATCAGGCCAAAAATTTCTGGGATAATCTGAAATAATGAATGAAAAACTGAAACAAGCCATATTCAATGCGGTTGCAAGCGAACCGTTTGCACAGAAAATGGGGATGCGGCTGGTTGATCTGAAAACCGGATACTCAAAAGTGGAAATGGATTATCTGCCCGAATCCATGAACAATATTTATGACCGGGCCCACGGGGGCGCCATCTACGCCCTGATCGACGAAGCTTTTGAAACTTCCTGCCAGACCCATGGGACCGTTGCCGTGGCATTAAACGTCAGCGTCTCGTACACCGCCAGTCCGGAACCCGGTGTCCGTCTAATCGCCGAAGCCAGAGAAATCAGCCGGACCAAAAAAATCGCCCACTACGATATCCAGGTTACCGATTCAGACGGCAACCTGATTGCCACCAGCCGCACCATCGCCTTCCGCACCGGCAAACCCATTCCGTTTTTTAATAAATCTGATGATGATGCCCGACATCCACAAGAATGATCTCTTTTTCAAAAATGATCATCTCAATCGTGATGCGATATGAAATATTGATGGAAACAGAGTGCAACGCCTCAAGCTTTCCTTTCAAGGCATGCAACCGTAAAGAAGGATGGTAAGGGTTTAATTCAAGAAGCTTTAGTGTCTTTTCATACTGAGCTGTCATATCTGGATGCTGCTTTAGAAATTTCGCCGCTCTCTTATTATAACTATTTGTATAAATAAGTTTATATCGCATCTGTAACCCGTTTGATATGCTCATCCACACTTTCGACAACCGCATTGCCCGACGCCACATCCTCCCTTGCCTGACGTAATGCCGCTTCCAGTTCGCATTCCCTCAGATAATGGTAATGTTCCACACCCATGACGACAAACCGTTCTTTGCCGCGAACCGTTATGATTGCCTCCCCGGTCTGTCCAAGCCCGTCTTCAATGGCTGAAACACCTTTTGTTTTTAAATCATTCGCGGAAATATGCATTGTGTCCCCTCCCTATCCCACAAAATTATATCCATTTCGTCATTAATTTAACAACACTTTATATCGCATTATTTTAAATACTGTTTATAATTCGGTCAAGCCATTAATTAGAGGGCCATAAATTAGAGGATATGACAGACAAAAGCTGTCTGCCTGTGTCCGGAACAGGGTTGCGATCGGTATCAGTAAAGTGCTAAAAATTGATGACCTTGAAAAGATATTTCAAGCAGAAATAGACACCCACCAGCACAAACAACGCCCCGGTAATGCGTCGGAACCAGCGCTCAAAAACCGCCAGCCGGTTTAAGAACAACCCGGCGATCCTTGCGCTGTATGCAATGATAACCGCAAATCCGATGACCGGCGCGGCTGTGCCGATCCCGTAAAACAGCGGCAGAATAAAACGGGACTGGAATTCCAGGGACAACGGGATCACGCCCCCGAAAAAAAGCGCGGCTGATACCGGGCAAAATGCCAGGGCGAACAAAAACCCAAGGGCCACCGCGCCACCAATGCCGCTATCTGCCAGCCGTTTATGCAGGTTCGCATTCACATTAAAGGACGGCAGCTTTATCGGTATCAGCTCCAGAATAAACAGCCCCGTGACAAACAAAATGGGCCCCAGAATTTTGTTCATGTGGGCCTGAAGAAAATTGGACACAAAAGGGATGGAAATGAGCCCCGCGATAATGGCGGTGGCAATCATGACATAGGCGATGGTCCGGCCAAGGGTGTAAGCAATCGCGGCCCAGACCGTGGCGTAAGGCGAGTTGATCTGGCGGCCGATATACGTGGTTGCCGCGATATTGGTGGCCATCGGGCAGGGGCTGATGGAAGTCAGGATGCCGAGCCAGACCACGGACAGGATTTGCGCGGAAGCAAATTCCATCATTATTCCTTCAGCCACCCGGCAATTTCGGCATTCACGTATTGATCGAATTGCGCCTCATCCCTGACAAATACCCAGATTTTTTCAAGGTTCTTCCACCGGACTTCCTTGCCGTCTTTGACTTCGGAAACGATCAGGGACTTGGTGTAAAGCTGGTAATCCTTGTTGTAATGGGCGTTTTCCGGCTCATCCACATTGATGGTCCGCCAGACCACTTTTCCAGACTTCAGCTCATTTTCAAAATGCGACTTGACCGCCTGGGAGGACAATTCCTCGATCTTATGACAGGTGGGGCAGCGCACACTGGTATAAAAATAGGTAACGACCATCGAATGAGCCGGTTTTGAAACTTCTGTTTTGGCGGGTTCGACTGTGGCAGGCACGGACTCAACCGCAGAAAAAGCCGGCACTGACATCATCACCAGAAAAATCATACCGAGTGTTAAAGAATAAATGCTTTTATTAATCAATTGCATGAACACGATCTCCTCGCTCTTAAAAAAAATAATTAACTGCGCTCAAACCAGCTTCTGGTTCCTAAACAGATTTTAACCAGCATCAACATGACCGGGACTTCAATAAGCACCCCGACGACCGTCGCGAGGGCTGCTCCCGAGGACAGGCCGAACAACATGGTGGATGTAGCGATGGCAACCTCAAAATGATTGGATGCCCCGATCATGGCTGCCGGCGCAGCATCTTCATATCGAAGCCGCATTATTCGGGCAAGGCCATATCCCAAACTGAAAATCATTATGGTCTGAATAAATAAAGGAACGGCGATCCAGAGAATAGTTAACGGGTTGCCAAGAATGACCTCGCCCTTGAAACTAAACAGCAAAAGCAGGGTAATCAGAAGTGCAATAATCGTTACCGGTGTCAGGACATGAAGAAATTTTGTCTTAAACCATTCTTCTCCTTTGGCATTGATGATCCATTTTCTGGATAAATATCCTGCCACCAGGGGCAGAGCTACATAAATACTAATCGAAAGAAGCAATGCCTGCCAAGGCACGGGAAGACGCCCCACGCCTAACAGAAAACCGCCCAAAAGTCCATAAAGCAAAAGCATGGTCAAAGAATTGATGGCTACCATCACCAGGGTCAAACTGTCATTCCCCCGGGACAGATAACCCCAGACCAGCACCATGGCTGTGCAGGGCGCAACACCCAGAAGAATGCAACCGGCCAGATAACTTCGCCATAGCGGGATTTCAAGCATTTTGATACCGTTCGCCAGCACAACCGTCCCGGC
Source organism: Desulfobacteraceae bacterium (assembly GCA_003599885.1). Taxonomy (GTDB): domain Bacteria; phylum Desulfobacterota; class Desulfobacteria; order Desulfobacterales; family Desulfosalsimonadaceae; genus SURF-3. Next base: position 16,720 of record QZKW01000072.1, read on the forward strand.
GCCGTGCTGTGCACCCACCGGCAGGTCTAAACCAAAGGGCATTTTCACCAAATCCATTGCGTCAATTCCGATAAAGCCTTTGAAAAGGAACCCTAAAAACAAAATCGCAATTGCATACATGGTAAACGGTTTAATGCACCAGTTGATAATAAGCGTCAAAAATACCGGCTTACCGCTTTTTCCGGCCTTAATCACAGAACCGAAATCAATCTTGACCATGATGGGGTACATCATGAAAAAAAGACAAATGGCAATGGGAATCGACACCACGGGCGCACCGTCTACAGATATAGCCATTCCATCCAAATATTGGGCCACTTCCGGAGCGATCTTCCCAAGAATCATTCCGCCGATGATACATAAAAATACCCAGAGCGTGAGAAATCTTTCGAACACATTCGTCATTTTCCGGTCGTTGGCTGTCAGATCATCACATTCCATAAATGATTTGCTCCTTAATCACATATTTTAGACCACCATGTTAAACAAATAACCCACCATCAGAATGCCGCCGGCCACCACACCAATAAATATCCATATTAACTGTATTTTCAAAATTTTGCGCAAAATAACCATTTCCGGCAGAGACAAGGCGATCACCGACATCATAAATGCCAGCACGGTCCCGAGCGCCGCTCCCTTGCCGAGCAGGGCTTCAACCACGGGAATAATTCCTGCTGCATTGGAATACATGGGCACACCGATCAGGACGGCCACCGGCACACTCCACCAGTTCCCCTTGCCCATAATGGACGCCATGAATTCCTGGGGGACAAACCCGTGAATACCCGCGCCCACGGCAATACCGATCATCACATAAATCCATACCCTTCCAACGATCTCCCGGACCGCGTCTTTTCCATAAAGGACACGGTCCTGAAAGGTCATCGGCCCTTCTTCCATATCAACCGCATTGACCTGGATTTCCCGGACCCAATCTTCAATATAATTTTCCAGCTTCAAACGCCCGATGACCCATCCGCCGACAATCGCAACCGTCAACCCGGTTCCCATATATACAGCGGCGATTTTCCATCCCAAAAGACCAAACAGCATCCCAACGGCAATTTCATTGACCATGGGCGCAGAGATCAGGAACGAGAAGGTCACCCCCAGCGGCACTCCGGCCCCCACAAATCCGATGAACAAGGGAACCGCCGAACATGAACAGAACGGCGTCACAATGCCCAGCAGCGCGGCCAGCACATTGCCGGCAAATTCGCGCCTGCCGGCCAGTAAGGACCGTGTTTTATCCGGCGTGAAAAAACTCCGGACAATGCCCATGGCAAACACCACCAGGGTCAGGAGCATCAATACTTTTGGGGTTTCATAAATAAAAAACGCGATGGTTTCCCCCAAATGGCTCCCCTGACGCAGACCCATCAGATCAAACGTCAGAAATGAGGACATCGCCATCAGACGGGTGTATATCGCCCACCATGCATAAAGACCGACAGCAAATATAAAAAGATAAACCGGAAGCGGTATGGACCTTCCTTTGATTTCTATGGTTTCAGCCACTGGATGACATCCTTTTTCACAGGAATCTTTCCCACGGACTTCACTTTTCCGTCGATCACCACCGCCGGTGTGCCAAACACACCATAACCGGCAATTTCCATGATATCCGTCACTTTTTCCACGTTGGCGGCCACACCGGATTCGGCGACAGCTTCCCTGACGATAGTCTCAGTTTGTTTGCACTTCGGGCATCCGGGCCCAAGGACTTTGATTTCCATCTGCATCTTCCTTTCACAGGTTTTGTTTCAATACCATTATAACGACATATCCTTTTATGGCGATATATCCTTTAACCCATCACCGGCCGCAAATCGTTTCCCGCCGGATATTCGGCAGGGCATCCACCAGCAGCTGAACTTCCGGATCATTGTCCATCCAGTGCCGCAGGTTCCCTATCATGGAGGCGGCATAAGGGCTTTGGCTGCCGTCGGCCACCATGTAATTGACCCACAGGCCGTCTTTACGAGATACGATGAGTCCGGCATCTTCAAGAATTTGAAGATGTTTGCTCGCGGTCGATTGGGCCACCTGCAATGCCGCCTGAATCTCGCACACGCACATGACACGATTCTGAATCATTTTCATAATCTTGACCCGGCCGGGATCAGACAGGGCCTTCATGACTTTTAAAAAAAATTTCATTGCTGCTCCTTAATTTTGCGCATGTTTTTATATATCGCAATATAACGATATATTAAACCTGTCAACCGTTTTTTAAGAAATAAAAAAACCTGCCGGCTGAGACATCTATCTCAACCGGCAGGCCTTTTCATTTTTTAACTTTTTTTACGAACAAGGAATCAGGCTATCGCCCCCCTGCCCTTTCATCATTTCTCATTCATCACTCATCATTTTCTTTTTTTACCACTCGTTTAAGGAATTAATAAAGCAATTCTTATCGTTCCCTCCCCTGGCCGACTGGGCGGCGGTGACAGTTTCCGATACGGGGCCGATGGGACCATGCATATTATCGGATCCAACGCTGTCGATCTCAACTTCTTCCAGCATGTAATAATATTTTTTTCCGCTTGAAAAATCCACGCCGCAATCCGTGAAGGTGTATTTTGCGCCCATGGTTTCGATCATTGACTTGGATGCAATCAACCCATTATTGACGCGGACGAATCCGGTCAACGGATTATCAGAGCGCCATACATGGAATCCGGCGGCGTTGATTTCCGTGGCGGTTTCCCAGTCGACGTCGACACAGCCGTCCGAAGCCATAGCCGTAAAGGACGCCAGGGTGATGGCCAGCGGCGCGGTCTTTCCTCCCAGGATGTATTCCGGGTTTTGCTTAGGGAGACCATTCTGGGTGTCGCCGCCAAAGGTCAAGGTATTGGCCACCGTATTCAATGTGACGGAAGCGCCGGGGTCTCCCCACGTCCGGTCGCAGAATTCATCGCGCCGGGCCAGGCCCAACACGGAATCGTCGGTCGGAGCCATTGGATTGGCGTTATAATTATAAACCACGTCATATATCGGACCGCCCACGGAATTGGGGTCTGTGACAAACGCCCCGAAATACCGGTAATAGTCCACGGATGACCAGTTGGCCGGCGGTGGAACCGCAGTAACCGGAGGTGTCAGACCGTTGGGGCTTGTGTAAGGGGTATCTGAAATATCCGGCCCATACACCGGCGCTTCGTCCAGCCGATACACATGAATGCCGGAACCGGCGGCCCAGGCCCCGCCGTTTGCCGTGGCCCGGAAGGGGTCGCCGGTGGGGTTCAAGGTGACGGTGGATGCGCCTGCGCCGTAATTATAGGCGCTGTAATCGCCGATGGGGGCGGAGGAGCAGATTCGCGCATCGATAACAGCCGCGACAAAAGCAGTCATAGTCCCGTCATTAGTGTTGCTGGAATAATCCGGGCAGATTGCGCTGATCGTCTCCTCGTCAAACCGCCAGTATCCGCCCAGATCATTGCTGCCTGCGCCGTCCCAGTTCGGATGGCCGTTGGTGACGGCGGGCGGGTTGTTGTAAATGAGCTTTTTGCACATCCACTCATCAATGGTCGCCACATCCAGAGCCACATCTTTCCATACCCGGACTTCATCGATCCGGCCCAAGAAGTAATTTCCGGCTCCGATGCTGCCGATGGTCAGATTTCCGGTTGGTGTTCCTGATATTTGAGCAACCGGGTTGGTGTTATCCAGCACACCATTGACATACATGCGCATATTGACGCCGTCCCAGGTGGCGGCGATATGATACCAGGCGGCGCGGTTTAATACTGTTGTGCTTGTAACTGAATTTGATACGCCGCCGTTATATAATGTTAAAACAATTTGATTGCCCGTTACCCCGTCTGTCGTGAGCCGGTACCCGTCTGTCGTATTTCCCTTGCTGATGATGCCTGCAGTGAGAACCAGCGGGGCGGGCGCTGCGGGGAGATACACCCAGGCTTCCAACGTTCCGTCAGTCGTCAGATCAAGGGAAGCATCGTCGATTACATCCACATACCCGCTCGCACCGTCAAATTCAATAGCATTCCTCGGGTCCACGTTCTTGCCCAGAATAAATTCCGTGCCGGCAAGTCCGGTTTTAGAGAGAGTGTTGGACAAAATGGGCGCAATGTTATCAGGCACTGCGTTCAAATCCATCCAAGGCGCACACCCCTGGTGCCGGTACATCAAATCCAGGTTATTTTCATCTCCGATACCTGCCAGTCCATAAGTATATTTTACATAGTAGGTCGGTTTTTCAATGAGGGGATTGGCTATGGTATCCACATCTCCCGTAACAAACACACCCCAATAACCTCTTGAACCGAAGAGTTTTGTTCCATTCGGCCCGTTCCCGGGTTCCGGCGCATCGTCCACCCGATACATCTGAATGCCGGATTTTAACGCTGGAGTCCATGAACCAAGAGCAGGCTCATACGCGGCGAAGAATGTATCGCTTCCGGCAGTCATGGTTACCGTGTAAGAGGCGGCATAATCATGAACGCTGTCATCTCCCAGCGGCGCTTCCGAGCAGACATGAAACGCATCGAAAAGGGTTCCATTCGCGCCTCCAGCCGCATCCGTCACAGCGGAGCCGCCATATTCATTGTACTGAAGGTAGGAAACCAGATTGCCGGGCAATGCCCCAAGGTCCAGAGTCCGGCACATGTCATTCCGGATATCCCCGATTGCCCTTGCCGTATTCCATACGCGGAACTCCTCCACATTCCCGTAATACTGACCGGGTGTAGCGGAGACATGCTGTATGCCGATGGTCAGAGGAACCGCATTGGCCGCGGCAACGCTGGCAGGACCCGTGGCTTCAAGTATGCCGTTAATGTAAATATTCATTCCCCCGGCATCCCATGTGCAGGCAACATGATACCACTTTCCGGCCGTCAATGCATGGCCGGTGGCCACCAGCACGGTATTGCCCACCCGGAACCCGATATTCTGGGCAGATCCGGATGGCGCCGCGGTGTCAAAAACAGATCCTCCCGCAAGACCAAACCCATACGCCGCACCGGACACATTGTCGCCCTTCATGACGATGCCCGCATCCGAATTCTCCGGATTGCAGGACGTGGCCTGAATCCAGGCCTCAATCGTGCCCGAAACGGTCAAATCTAAAATACCGCTGTCCGGGACACTGACGTAATGTTCATTCGGGTCCGTGCAGGAAGTATTGCACGCGGTGCAGAATGTATTTTCGAACCGGATCGCCCGGCGCGCGGGTTTGTATGTTAAAAGGACACTATCAGTGGCCATATAATCATTCAATACTCCGGCAACTCCGTCACTTCCGTTCCGCTCGCCGGTCGCAGTTCCCGACGCACCCGGCGTGAGGGGCGTGAGAGGCCCTGGGCCATCGGGATCGGTTCCGTTTGTACCCGGCACACTGGTCCAGCGCACATCAGCAGTGTATGTCAGGTCGGATTCCGTTTCCGCAGGCGCTGCTTCTACGGTAAATACAATGGTCAGCGCGCCGTTCACCGGGAACGTCCCCACCGTAATATCCAGACCCGCCGCTGTGCTGCTGTCGGTAATGTTTCCGCCGCCCGCAACGCCACCGGCGGGTATGATATTCGCAACCACCAGATTGCTGTAACCCGCAGGCAAAAGATCCGTTATATTCACATCATAGCCCGGTCCCACATTGGCTCCGCCGGGGTTGGTAATAACCAAAGTAAATGTAACGGTCCCGCCTTCCGCCGGTATTTCGGCCAGATCAGCGCTCAGGGTCATCTGAATATCCGGCTCGGCCACAGTGACCGTGACAGGAAGGGAGGCCGGCAACAAGGTCTGCCCGGCACCCAGGGCGTCCTGATAGGTCAGGGTCGCGCTGTTGGTGTTGGGGGTTCCCGCCTGGTTGAACACGATATTGGCCACCACCACATCGTACCGCAGCACATATCCTTCAGCGCCCGCATCCGAATCGGAGTTGATCACATCCCCCAGGAACAGACTGAGATCCTGGCCGCTCTGGGTCAGGGTCACCGGCACAAAAAGGGTGGAAGCCGCCGCATTGACATTGCCAGGATTGGTCGCGGCCGTGATGCCGGTGGTGAACACCCTCGCAAGCCCGGCGTTTCCGACATATGTCAATCCGGCCGGCAGCGTATCCTTCAGCGTTGCCTGCCGCAACAATCCTTCCGGCATGGTCACGCTGACTTCATAGGTGAGCACTTCACCGATAAGCACCTGCGGAACAGAAACACCGGGCTCTGAGGTGTCGGCTTCCACAAGACCCTTGAGCAGATCGGTAGGTGCGCCTACGGATGAAGCGCCGACGCGAATCGGCGTCAGCGTTGGATCAGGATTGACACCATCTCCAGGAACGCCGTTGTCGTCGCTGAGAACGCCGCCGGGAAATTCCGTGGAGGTCACATTGGCCTGATTGGAAAGTATCAGACCGTCAACCACCGCTGCGTTAGGCGGGTTGCTGTCAATCAGCACCCGAAAGCGGACCGTGATCACATTCCCCGGATCCACCGTTCCAATATTGACGATAACCGGATCTTCATCCAGCACCGCTCCCTGGCTGGTATAAACCGAGCCGACCACAATGGTGGTATTTACCGGAATGGGATCATCGTCAATCCGCACATCATGGAGCGGGGATGAACCCGAATTGGTGATGAAAATCTGGTATTCCAGAGTATCGCCCGGAGAGGCGTACCCGTCTCCCCCCCCATCCACGGCCACGGTATAGCGTTTCTGCACATCCAGATCCGCTGTTCCCGGGATGCCGTCCACAGCGGTGATGGAAGTGGGCTGATAACCGTCAGACGGATCGCCGTTGCCGTCGCTGGGTATCGGCGTGGTTTCATTGCTGTCCGCCGAACCCTGATTGGTGAAGGTATAGATATTGACGCTGCCTGGCAGCGGCGCGTTAATGGTCACATCAAACACAGCCGCAGCCCAGGATCCTGCTGTGAGACTTCCTGCGGGCCAGGTCAAATTCTGACCGGCGATGGCGGCATTGGGCGCGACTTCCTGGGTCACGACCAGTGTGCCGCCCACATAAGTCAGCCCGGCCGGTATCGTGTCTGTGATATTGATGCCGGTCAGCGTCGTGCTGCCCAGATTGTCAACAATCAGGGTGTAGGTCAGCCGGTCCCCGGGAGTGACGCTCCCGCTGGAGTCGTTGTCGGCTACCCATGCCACGCGTTTTTCCAGATAGAGCGGATTCAAAAGAGACGTCCGGGGGCCCACGATAATCTCTGTAGGATCAAGGCCATTGCCGTCTATGTCGTCGTCATCCGTGGGCCGGGGAACCGTCTGGTCCGAATCCACCAGACCCTGATTGGAAATGATGGTGCCTTCCGGTGTGCCCGCGTTCACAGTGACCCGGAAGGTGATGGTGACCGTATCCGCCGGATCCATGGTTCCCACATCGACACTCAAAGGATTGCCGCTATCATCCGTCGATCCTTGGGTTGTTGTCAGTGAAGCCGCCACATAGGTCGTATTGACGGGGATGGCGTCCGTATACACCACGTTCGTGGCCTGGGATACGCCGGCATTGCGCAGCACAATGGTATATTCCAGGATGTCGAGGGGGTCAAGCTGGCCAAGCGGGAGAACTGAGTCCACCGCTATGGCCACGGTCTTGGGTGCCCGGATAAAGGCCGGCGTGGCCGGAGTGACCGACGCATTGCCATCTGTCGCATAGTTATTGAGTACATTTCCGGGCCCGTCATCACCGGTGCGCCCGTTGTCCGCCGCCCCGGTGGCTCCGGAAAGTCCGGACCATACGAGGTCGATGGTATTGGTCAATGGAACGCCGACTGCGGCGGAATTATCCACGGTCGCAGAATAATAGAAAGTGATGTCATGTGCCAGAAGCGTCAAGCTGGAAATACGGAATTGAAGATTCTGACCGGCAACAGTCACATCCAGCGCCGGTAGAGTTGCGGACCCGGGTACATAGGTCATGCCAACCGGCAGCACATCATCCAGCACCAGGTCCCAGGCGTCTTCCGTACTGCCCGCGTCATGCATGACGGTAATTTCATAGGTCACCACACTGCCCAGGGCCTGAACGACGGGGACAGCGGTTTTGCTCACCACCAGTTCCGGCTCGGTAAGGGTCAACGGACGGCCCTGGATTCCGGGTGCGATAGGATCATAATCATAGGTCACTGTGGAAGGTCCCGCTCCATAATTTACAAAGACCGTGCCACTCTCACCGTTTCTCAGGATATCGTTGTTCTGGTAGGCAATGTTGTTGTCGACCCTGGCCGTAATGGCAATGTCAAAATAATCATCCAAAATATCGCCGTTTGCGGGATTGAATACCGTGCCCAGACCAAACCCGACGTCTTGGTCTGCGCCAAGACGGGTATTGTATAAGGCATTGCCGAACGTCATGCCCATATGGCCAACGCTGATGACATGACTGACATAGGTCAGTCCGGCGGGCAGTGTGTCATTAACCGAAACGCTCGGAGTTGTGCCCTGAATGACGGACACCCGTATGGTATAGATCACTTCCTCACCGATAGTGGCAGTGGTCTTGTCCGCCTGTTTGTCGATGGCGATATTGGAACGAATGGTGATCCCGTTGCTGGCTGATTGCGCATAGTCGTTCAATGCGCCGCCAATGCCGTCCGCGCCGTCACGCACCACATCCGTGCCGCTGGCCCCCGTCTGCTGACTGGCGTAATCGGCCGTTACCACGTTGTTCAGGACCTGGGCCGGCGCCACCGTATTCATGACAGTCGCATCGAACTGAATGGTCAGTTCAGAACCGGCAGGAATTCGAATATTGGTTAGGGTAAGCGTATCATCGGCGTTCACGGTGGTGGAAATAGCAACATCTCCGGAATCCACCGGATTGCCGCCGCTGTCAAGGATCGGCGAACCGGTTGTTGCCAGTGAAAAAAGAACAATATTGTTGATGCCGTTGGGAACCTGGTCCCGGATATCGGTCTGCCAGGCGGTGGTGGTTCCGGTGTTCTCAACCGTGAATTCCCATCGCACCGTCGTGCCCGCATCCGGATTCACATGCCCGGATATGGGCGTTTTGTTCATGACGAGAACAGGTTCTCCCACAGTAACGGTTCTTGACACGTGCGGCGTCGACAATGTGCCGCCGGGAGGAATATTCGGGTTATTGTATGTGGCGAACGCGTCATTCGTCAGGTTGACGCCTTCCTGATTGGCGGCGACATTTTCAACCTGGGCATAGTAATCAATGGTGATGGGGCCTGCGGCGGTGGCTGTGACGGTGCCCAGCGTCACTGTGACCAATCCGCCCGCTTCATTGACCGTATTGCTGGATGTCGTGATGCCGGCAGGCAGCGTGATGACCGGGACGTAGGCCCCGGCATTTAAAAACGCCAGATCCCCTGGAAGCTGATCGGTAATCACCATGCCGGTGGAGGTACCGACCGGAATATCCATGGTGAGGCGGTAATGCACGATATCGCCAATGGCATACCGCGCCTGAAGCCCGATCACATCCTTGGCCAGTGTGGGGGTGGAGGTGGTGAGGGGCGCATTGGTGGATGCCGTTAAATTATTCACGCCGCCCGATCCGTTGCGCTCATTCGCGTCCACGCCCGGCAGGGTGGTGGTTTGCGCGGTTGCAAGGTTGCTCAATGTGGAGGAGAATGGCGTGGCCGGATCGATTTGGGCCTGATAGGTGACTTGCACGGATTCTAATTGATCAAGCCGGTCAATGGTGCCGGACAGGGTCCATCCGACCGTGTTGTCGCCTGAGAAACTGGCATTCATGGTTGCACCGGTACCCCCGGGAAGAAGAACAATGCTTCCGGCATTTTTAAGCTGGAGCGGCAGCACGTCCTGAAACGTCCAGTCAAAACCATCGGCGTTGACATTCGCGTTGGTATTGGTGATGGTGAGGGTGTAGGTCACGGTGGCCCCTGCAGCAGGTGCGGCGGGCAGAACGGACTTGCCAATAGTCACTATCGGCAGACGGACAGTGACGGTTCGGACAGCAGATGAAATATTCGCCTGAGTATCAACCCCGGATGGCGGATAATAATTGTAATAAAGCCTCGCCAGATCCTGGAGCGCGCGGGTGTCAATATTGGTTGCCACATTATCCACCCGCTGAGTGATCGCAAGGGTATAGGTGTCGCCGCCGGCAGATCCGCCGGAATTGTCGACATTACCCAGGGGCAGGGAAAACATTCTTGCCGCCGGACAGTTGGGCAATGATGCTATTGGACATGTCTGTATCTGGGGCAAAACATCGACGGGGACACCTGCGCCGGCAGTATTGATACTATTCGGATTGTTGACTGAACTTAAGGAGACGTTGCTGCGGGCCAGCGTCGCTGCCACCAGCGTCACACCCGCCCAACTGTTGGCGTTGTTCATGATATCCGAAAGAATGACGTTCCGGGTGAGGGCTTTGGGCAGGGTAAATGTCAGGCGGTAAGTGAACGTTTCCCCGATGGCGACGTTGGCGTTTGCTGTATGGGCCTGGGAGGTGTCGGCGCTGACAACTGTGGATTTTGCAATTGCCGGACCCGCAATGGTGACCGCCGTCATGGCGCCGGTATTGGAGGTGTCCCGATCCTCGGGAACCGCATTCTCCTGACTGTCGCCGGTAACCGCCGCGGTGTTGGTGTAGGTTGAACTGCTCACCGCAGAATTGCTGACATTGGCGGTAAAGGTAAAGGTGACGCTGCCGCCTGCTGCCAGGCTGGTTCCGTCATTCTGGGTGTAAGTGACGGTGGGATTGGCATAATTATAGGTATAGCCTGCCGGGGTACTGAGTGCCGAAACTGTGGAAAGATCCAGCAGAGCGTTGCTTGCCGCCCCTTCATTTAATACATCTGTCACCACCACATCAAATGCCGGGGCGGTACCGGTGTTTTGCACGGTCAGGGAAAAAGTGAGCAGGTCCCCCGATCGAAATGGCGGCGCGGGATTGGTGATGGCCTTGGTAATGGTCAGGCGGGGTTCGCCGAACTGGAGGGTGCGGGTGGAGGTGATGGCGCCACCGGGGTTGCCGGTGAAGGTCAGGGCTGCAGTATTGGTTTTATTTGCGAGGGGAATCCCGGAACCGGAAGTTGCGTCCATCACACGAACATTATACGTCAGGACAAAAGAATTGTTGGCGGTTCCATTGGTGCTGGTGACGGTAACATTGCCGAAACTAAATACAGGGACTTGCGCGGTGCCCCCGACTCCAGGAGGATTGGGCAAGGCGGGGCTGAATCCGGAACCCTGGCTGGCCACGGCAACCGTGCCGGCCACATATTGGAATCCTGCCGGCAGGATGTCTGTAATCGTTACGCCCGGCGAATCGCCTTCAGGAATGGTGACATCCAGCCGGTAGGTGATGACATCGCCGGGGACCACATTGGGGGTTGCCGGTCCCGGAACGATAGCGGTGACACTCTTGGTCAAAATGGCCGGAGGTGCAATTGTGACGGTGGCGGTATCAAAGATTTCTCCGAATTTAGGTCTGCCGGGCCACGCGGCCCAGTCCATATAGGCGGTGTTGGTGAGCACACTGCGGGGGGTCACGGTGTCGGCCAAGGTACAGGTGTATACAATTGAAATAATGGCGTCTTCAGGAACAGGATCATCAAGAATAAGATCCGTTGGAACCCCTGTAAAAAGATTGCCGGTATAAGTGGCCGCTGCAGGCAAACCCGGCCCCGCTCCGTCCGGATCCACGGTAACCGAACTGATGGCAAAGGATCCGACGACGAACCCGGCCACGGCCGGATCGCGGAAAGTGACGTCATATGCCGGAGCGTCGCCGGTGTTTTCAGAGGTGATGGTAAAGGTGATCACATCTCCGGCATCGGAATTGGTAATATTGCCGCCGGCGATGACACTGGCGGGGTTTGTGCTGCCGGTGACCGATTTGCTGATAGTGAGAACGGGTTCATCCAGGACGATCTGTTTGATGGCAGAGGTGGCGGTTGTGGTTCCCGCTGTGGAGCTTTCCGATGCCGCAGCCTGGTTGGTCAGAAGCAGGCCCGTGGCATAGGGGTCTGTAGTGACCGTCACGGTAAATAAAACATCAATGGTGAGCGGACCGTCCGGCGGCTGCAGCGGAGGGGCGGTGTAGAAATCGCCATACGTAAAGACCACGGTGTTTTGGGAGGCGCTGGTGGTGAGCACGGGATAAAGGTCAGGACCGGGCGTATCCGGCAGCGTCAGGGTTTGGGCCACAAGATAGGCCCGTAGCGTATCCGAAGGGCCGAATTTTGCGAACCCTGCCGCAGGCGCTGCCGCGCTGGCCACGCCGTCAACAAATGTAACAACTTCTGTCGCGTCAAAAACCGGCAGGGGCAGGTAGTCGGTAAGGAAAAGATCCTCAAAATTGTGAGTGGGAAGCGCATAAGTGATACGGTACGTGACTTCATCCCCCGGCTCAATCGTTGCGCCGGGCAGCGGGGCCACGCCATTGATGGCGTAAAGTTCCTTGCTCAGCAAGCCGACGGCGATCTGGACCTGGGCGGCGGCGGCATCCTGCTCGGTAAAGCCATTGGGGGTCAGGTTTGAAACGTTCAACACGTTGCCCGTGGCCGTGGCCGCGTTGTTCAGAATATCCCCCTGGTCCACCGCAGAATTACCCGGATAGAGAGGGGGGGTATTAAAAGTGTCGCTGAAGTATTCCTGAATCTCGGTGTAATAAATAATGGTGACGCTGGCGGGCCGCAGCGGTGAAGGAGCCCCGCAGCCGCCCGCAAAGGTGCAGCCGCAGTTCGCGGGAGGTCCGCCGGTGCCGCCTGCAGGCACACATCCGCCCAGCATCTTGCCATCGGTGGAGGCGCGCCGGGTTTTCAGTTCTTCCGACACCCGGAACTGAAAATCCGTGGTGCCGTCCGTTGCGTCAGCCGGATTGCCGTCGCCGGTGTCCGTGTCGCCAAAGGCGCTGTAATGGGGCGTTACGGTATAATTAGCCGCAGTCATGGCGGCTGAAGCAAGGTCTCCGCGATGCTCCACCAGAATAAGCTTGGGCGTATAGATTCCACCCGTAAGCCAACGGTGACCATCATTGATGGTGTCGTCAATAACAAAATCTTCAAACGCGAAATAATCGGATACGCCGATGGTCAGGGTATGCTCCAGGATCGCGCCGGGAATCACCGCCCCGCCGCCGACTACGCTCACGCCTTTATTCAGAATCATGGACATATCCGTCCGGGTGATGCCGCCGACGGTGGTGTCGATGGGAAGGCTGCCGTCCCGTGGATCGGTGGGGGTGGTCCATGTTCCCTGAACCCTCACGCTGTTGGGGTCGCTGGTAGCATCATCAGCAGGCGCACGGAAAATGACCGGGTTGCCGGCATAATCCGCTTCCGGAACATAAAAATCCACTGTGATAACGTGTGGTCCGCCCGTTAAGGAAGCATAAGTCACGCTCAGGGTGTTATTTGTAGGCGGAACATTGTCCACAATCGCGCTTACCGTCGGCTGAAGCGTTATGGTGCCTAAGGCTGCGGTGGCCCCCAGATAAACCATGTCTGACGGCAGGGTGTCGGTAACCGTGATACCGTCAACGGTCTCTCCGGGCGCGATATTGATGGTGATGGTGTATTGACGGTGAAAATTATCGCCGGTCAGCCCGCCCTCGGCGGTCTTGTCAACTGTGACCACCTGGGGGATGACGGCCTGGGAGGGCGCCCAGGTGGTGCTGTTGGCGCTGGCCTGGCTCAGAATCGTTGGATCCGGAAGGGTGGGATTGTTCAAGGCGTCCGCACCATACTGAAATCCGGCCCGGGCGCGAAAGGTCAACGGCGCACCCACATCCGCCATATCACTGACGTTGGCGGTGAAAACCACGGGGGCCGGGGGTTGATCCGTTACAAAGGAGCCAAATGGCAGGGCCGCCACCACCAGGGTGTCGCCGGCATTACCGGTGACTGTGAGCGGAACACCCAGATTGTTCACAGCCAGAGGATGAATCACGGTTCCGACAATCAATGGCCCGGTGCCGTCGGGATCCGGAAAGGTCAACGTATAAGTGGTCACCGGAACGCCCATGTAAGTGGCAGTGCCGAAACTGATGCCGTCGACAGGTTGCACTGGCGTCGTTGCCCCCGGATCACCGTCCGCACCCCGGCGGGGGAACACCAGGTCGATAAACGGTCCAAATCCGGTATCGCCCGCCGGGCCCGTATTGTCGAAGGTCGCTGTCACTGTGAAAGAATTGCCGATAAACGGCGTTGTGGTAGAAGCTGAAAGTGTGACTGCTGGAACCGGAGCAGCCAGCGCAGGGGATGCAAAAAGAACGGCAAGAAACCAAAAGCAAAGGGCCGAAATGCAGATGAACGCGATTTTCCTTCTACCTGACACATTCAAATTAGATGGTGTGATCATGCGTTTTCCTTTTGATTTTTCAGCGTTTTACCGGGTAAATGTTGCTGAATGAGTTCTTTTCAGGAACTGTCAGTTGATGGCCTCATAAAAAAACTAAAATACAGGAAAGGAGCGGCGTCATTTCCCGACCGTTTTTTTTATTGTCAAATAGAGGCAACCATAACGATAATAATTTTATTTTTCAAGCAGTTTGTCTTTTTTAGCCAGAGTAAAATAAATAAACCCAAAATTTTAAAATATGCCCACCTGGAATGAGTAAATTGAAGCTGCAGGATTCCCGCAGCTTCAATTTTAATAAAAGGCAGATGCTCCGGTTTGGGAGGCGGCATTTTGCCTGGATTGCATCCCAATTAATCACCGGCAAACGGTGCCGAAACCCGCATCATTAAAAATTTTCAGTGAAAAAAAACTTGTATGTGTTATACTAATTCATATTTAAAATCCATAAATCAAAAGGATACGACGCATCCATTTGATTATTTTATATATAGAACGGATTGGTCCGTAATTGTGGCGGACAGAAAAATCTGAAAAAATAAAATTTATAAGGAGGAAAAATGAAAAAGGTTTATCTTTTATGGCTGATGCTTTTCCTGTTGTCGACAAATCTTCAGGCAGCATCAGGTGATGCAGTTTTATTCGAGGGAGAAGGCCAGATCACACCGAGTCCGAAATCCCAGGAGTTACTGGATACGAATCTTTTAAACCAGAACGCCGGTGATATTTCCGTGAACATTGTTTCAGGGGAATTTCCGGACATCGTTCTGCATATCACGATCCCGGACAGCAATGGAAAACCCATCGAAGACCTGACAGCGTCTGATTTTGTAATTACTGAGCAGTCGGGCACGGGTGCGCCTGTGGCGCAAACCCAGACCTGCTTCAGTGAGAGCAACACAGATACACCGATCTCTATCGCCATGGTGTTTGATATCAGCCTCAGCATGAGCTTTAACGACAGCCTGCAGGAAGCCAAAGTCGCAGCCATCAATTTTTTGGATGACTCTCAGCCCGGCGACAGAGCTTCCCTGGTCACTTTTTCAGGATGCAATCAGGGCGGGATTGTCCTTCCAGCCAATGACATAGATACTGACAGCAACCAAAACGGAACACCGGATATTAGCGAGGCCATCACGGCCCTGACGACCGTCCGCAAAACCGCTGTTTATGACGGCATCGGCAACGGCGTCGACAGCATCATCCAGGAAGCATTTCCTAAAGGCGTCATTGTTTTCACCGACGGGGAATCCAATGATGACTGTCATTACAGCATTAACGAAGTCATCCAGAAAGCAAAAGACAATGGAATCCCTGTTTATACCATCGGCCTGAACAGCGCCATGGGCGCCCAGCTCGAGGCCATCGCCACACAGACCGGCGGATATTACACGGAAGCCCCGACCGCTGCAGATATGGAACAAATTTATAAAGACATCGCCGAAAGCATAAGGGGCCAGTATACGATTTGCTATACCACTAAAAACCCGGTCGAGGACGGCACACTGCGAACTGTAACGGTTAATGCTGATAGCAAAACCGGTTCCGGAACATATACCGCACCCCAGGCGCCCGCGCAGCCGCCTGTTGCGAATGCAGGATCGGATATGAGCGTGAACGAAGGCGGCCTTGTAACGTTGAACGGTTCAGCTTCCTCCGCTTCCACCCCTGACGGACAACTCTCCTTCATGTGGGCTCAGCTTTCAGGAACAGCCGTCGAACTTTCCGATCCGCAGAGCGTCAGCCCCGTATTCACAGCGCCCATGACAGGACCGGAAGGCGTGAACCTGGTTTTTGAACTGACGGTGACGGACAGTACCAGCAGCAGCGCTTCCGACACCGTAACCATTGCCGTAAACGACTCCCTGGCTCCGGAAGCGGATTTCACCTGGTCTCCGGCAGCTCCTGAAGCCGGAGAAATGATCACTTTCACCGATGACTCCGAACCCAAGGGCGGCGACATCGTATCATGGGACTGGGACTTTGATGGAGAAGGCACCTCAACGCTTCAGAACCCGGCGTTCACCTTTGCGGAAAGCGGCACCTATTCTGTCCGGATGATCGTCCGGGATGAATTCGGCTCTGTGGGAACAGCAATCAAAACCATAACGGTCTCTGAGCCGAAATGCCCCGGCGGCAATTGCAGCGGCAGCGGCGGATGTTTTATCGGGTCAGCAGGCGATGCATTCATGATGGAATAAACAAATAATCGGCTGGAAATAATCGCTTACGTTCTCCCCTCAATTTAAAAAAAAGGAAGGACAAAGCGTTGAATTCAGACAGAAACACTATCAGGAAGGTTAAAAATATGAAAATTATGATTAAGTATATTATTGTTTCCGTGTTCCTCCTTGTGCAGATGCTGCCCCTAAGCGCATTTGCCGAAGAAAGGGCAGGCGAAGTCAGCATCAGTCCAATGGTGGGCGCATATGTATTTGACAATGACCAGGATATAGAAAAAGACGTTATCGGCGCACTTGGCCTTGGCTATAATTTCACGGAACACTGGGCCACTGAATTTATGGCCAGCTACGGGAGATTCGACCATAAATATTTCAATCTCAACTCCTGCCGCTGCGAAGAGGAAAGAATTACCGGATGGGCCATGCACATGGACATGCTGTACAATTTCTGTCCGGATAAAAAGCTGGTTCCCTATGTGGCGGCGGGTTTTGGCGGGGTCATGCTGGACACCGGCCATATGAAGAATGATGATTACACGGCAGCAAACTACGGCGGGGGCGTGAAATATTTTCTCAATGAAAACATGGCGCTCAGGGCAGATGCCCGTCACATTATCGATCTGGAGTATGGCAACAATAACGCCGCTTTTACGGTGGGGATGACTTTTCAGTTCGGCGGAGAAGAAAAAGTCGTGCCGCCGCCTCCACCGGCACCGGAAGTAGTGCCTATTGAAGCCCTCAAACCAGCTCCGGTCAAGGAAAAAATTACGATTGACCTGAAAGTTCAGTTTGACCTGGACAAGGCCAAAGTCAAACCCCAGTATCATGAAAACATCAAGAAACTGGCCGATTTCATGAAAAAGTATCCCGACACAGATGTAGAACTCGAAGGCCATACCTGCAAAATCGGAACAGCCGCTTATAATATGGATCTGTCCATACGCCGTGCAGATGCCGTGAAGGCTTATCTGGTCAAGCATTTCGGCATCGACCCGGCAAGAATCACCACAAAAGGTTACGGCCTCACCAAGCCCATTGCGGACAACAGCACAAGACAGGGCCGGATCAAAAACCGCCGGGTGTATGCCATTGTATCCGAAGAAGTGATAGTGGAACAACCGGCAACGATGAAATAGAAAAACCGGACTCCTGGTATCAGGAGCATGCAAACGTTCAAAACCATAAAGGGGGCTGCGGATGATTGATTTCCGTCGCCCCCTTTTTGTTTCACATAATATAATGATGCCCGGCCAGGGGAACCATCCTTTGCTCCCGGCTCATTCCGTCTTTTCAGAACTGACCTCCGGCAGGGAAATGGTGAAGGCTGCGCCTTCTCCGGGCGCGCTGTCCACGCGGATATCGCCGCCGTGGTCCTTTATAAATCCGTAACACACGGACAACCCGAGCCCTACCCCTTTGACGCTGGATTTGGTGGTAAAAAAACTGTCAAAAATCCGGCCTATATTTTCCTGCTTGATGCCCACGCCCGTATCTGCAAATTGCATGTTCACAAAGCCTTTCGCCATAAAACTTTTGACTGTCAGTGTGCCGCCTTCCGGCATGGCGTCTCTGGCGTTGGACACCATATTGAGAAATACCTGGCGCAGTTGGTTGGTGGAGGCATGGACCTGCGGAATGCCGGGGTCAAAGTCCGTCTTGATGATAATATTGTGTTCCTTGAGCTGCTTTTCATGGAGCATCAGTATTTCATCGGCAATGGTGTTCACATCCACCGGCTTTTTGATCTCCTGTTCAGGCTTTGAAAAGGACAGCATTTTTTTCAGCATGTCCGCCAGCCGGACGATTTCGGACAGGGACATATCGAGCAGTTTTCGCCGTTTATTCCCCTCCGGCACCTCGGACTTCAGGAGTTCCAGGGTGTTCATGATGCCATACAGGGGGTTGTTCAGCTCATGGGCCACCTGGGAGGTCAACCGCCCCATGGCCGCGAGCTTTTCGGAGTGGAGAAGTTGCTGCTGGGTGCGGCTCAAGGCGCGCTCCATGTCGATGCGTTCCGTCAGGTCCACAAACGAACCCACTGTGGCGGTCTCGTTTCCGTCGTCGTCATAGATCATGGCCGCCGACAGATTGCCTTCGATGATTTTGCCGTCCTGGCGCACATACAGAACCGGTTGGGGCGGGAATACGCCCACGCCTCCCTGCTCGCGGCTCCGCAGGGTTTTCATAATTTCATAAGCCTTTCCTTCCGGATAGACCTTTGTGATGTGCAGCTTGCCGATCACTTCTTCCGCTGAATATCCCAGCGTTTTCTCAGCCATCTTGTTCCAGATGATGATATTGCCGTTCAGGTCCGCCGCCATGATGGAGATAGGGGCGCTGCCGATAATTTTATTCATGAAATCATGGGCTTCTCTGAGTTTGCGTTCCATCTGGTAGCGTTGGGATTGGTCCACATTGATCCCTTCGTACCCGATGACATTGCCCTGGTGGTCATACCGGACATGGCTGGTCATGAGTACAGGAATGGCGTTACCGTCCTTGCGCTTAAACTGGACCTCATAATCCACCACCCGCCCGTCGCGTTCGATCATGGCCTGAAAACGCTGCCGGTCATCCGGGAAAAGATACAAATCCCGGATGATGTCAATTTTCAGGAATTCCTCTTTGCTGGCGTATCCGAGCATGTCGACCAACGCCTGATTCGCATCCACGAACTTGCCTTCTTTTGTGCTGATATAGACGCCAACCGCCACATGTTCGAAAATGGTCCGGTAATCCTCCACCGTTGCCTTCAGTCTGGCTTCCCGCTGCTTGCGATGGGTGATGTCCTGATAGATACTCAGCTTGGAAAGGGTCCCGTCCGGCATCCGGACCGGCGACTCATCTATTTCAAAGGTTCTGTCGGCTTTGGGAACATACACTTCGCGGCGGCCCGATTCGCCCTCCAGTATCTGGCTGCACCGGCACCAGGGACACAGCGCCCTGCTGCTATTGATCACTTCATGGCATTTTTTCCCGACCCCGTCCCCAAACCAGCCGATCATGGTCCGGTTCATATAAAGAACCTTGTAATCTTCCGAAACCACATAAATCCCGTTTGTGAGGGTATCGAGAATCGTGGTCAGTATAAATGTGTCTCTGTGCATGGTTCACCTCGTCAAAGGTTGCGATTTCTGTTTCCGGCATCTCACGCAACACAGGCTTCCGGGAAAAAATGCGTAATCCGGGCACGATCAATAGTGATCGCCAGCATAGCATATTTTGCGCTCAACCGACAGACAAAACACGTAAATAATTGATCCATAAGTGACAGTTTCGTTCAACCCATAAACCCACGAATCGTCAATTTCATCTCTGGCGCAGAAAGATCTATTTCCGGCTCTGGGCTTGAACCCTGATTTTTCATTAGAAGGATGCCGTTCTGTCTTTATCATTCCTTCAACATGCTTTTTTAATTGACTTTACCATTGATTCAAAATATAGACTTCTGAACTTATACTTATAAAAAGACCGGTAAATTCAACTTCATATCAATCAGAATCGAGAAAAATCAGGGAGGGCACTATGATCAATTGTTTTCTAAGAAATTTGTTATACGGATTTTTGTTGTTTATTTTGGTTGTAAGCATTCCCCTTTCTGCTCAAGCGGCAAGACCCGGATTGACCAGTCATGAGATTACGGGCAATGCACCGACAATTGACGGGGTTATGGGGCCTGGAGAGTATGCGGGACTGCCACAAATCGTCTTTGATGAAAGCTCGCCGGCAACCCAAGGATTCGCCTATATTGTGCCGACGTATGTTCATTTTTGCAATGATCAAAACAACATCTATGTAATAGTAGACGCCGTGGGAGATGAGACCCAAGATGGCGGCGATGAATGCCTCCTCATATTTGCCAATGGTGAGGATTATATCCTGGCCGAAGGCTTTGCCGATGGGAACAGTTGTCCTGAAGGTATTACTTATGCCAGCGGCTTCAGTTCAAGCAAGTATAGCGCCACCTCTCACCGGATCCATGAATGGCGGATACCTCTCTCTAAGATCAACGCCGGTCCAGGCCAGCTGATCGACTTCTGTTCACCCAATGATTCCAAGTATAAATGTTTAAGAGCGGCTGGCAGACCAGGAGGCAGTCTGGGTTATGATGAAACTACTGGACAAGACAACATATGGCCTCCAGGCTTGATTAGCGTTCACAGCATGGTGGATCGGACACTGTGGGGCACTCTTCAGTTGCAGCCCACCCAGCATCAGAGCATCCCCACTTTGAGTGAGTGGGGCATGATTCTGATGGGCCTTGTTCTGGCCTGTGCCGCCGCCTGGACCCTAAAACGCAAGGATACGGTTTCCATGTAAAAACATAATAGTATTTAAAAAAAAATCCCGGTGAAAACCGGGATTTTTTTTGTCCAGAGTGAATCAGAAGCCAACCGCATATTTCATCTTCGCTTCCTGCCGGTGCAGACCGTAGGCGAACCGGCTGACCCGCCGGGTATCGAGCGGGGTGCCGTCGTCATAGAAAAAATAGAACGGAATATCCCGGTAATGTCGCAGCAGGCTTTCTTCAATAAGGGAGTTGTCGCACCCCCAGCAGCTTGTCATCAGTACGCCGTCATAGGCCCCGGTTTCCCAGTAATACAAAACGCTTCCAACGACCTGACCCACTCCGCCCAGGGTATTGGGATCAACAATGCCGGACGACCGCCGCAACACCTGCGGCATATCGGGCATGGGCAGCCAGGGATGGAGTTTGGCCGTCATTTTGTAAAGGTTTTCCCTGATCATCACCATCACCTTTAAATACATGGCATTTTGGCGGGCGGTGGATTTCCGGCCAAAAATCAGGGGCGGATGCACACGGGCCAAAAACTCCAGAAAATCACACATGGGTTCGGCCACAGACCGGATCTTTTGCTCGCTCAACCGGTCAAAAAGTCCGCAGTTGGCCACATCATTACCCTTGGCCATGGGATCTCCGGAAACAAATACCGTCCGGAAGTCCGACGTGTCCCCAGCCTGCCGGTCCATGCGATAAAACGCCTGGGCCGCCTGTTTGATGATTTTTCTGAGCTGCGCCCAGTGAAACCCTTTCTGAAGCGTCCCCTTGATACCGGTCACCGAAACCCGCTCAACAAGTTCGACAATAGCTTCCGCATGTTTTTGGTAGATCTCTCGGGCAGCGCCTTTATGCGGCTCAACCGCCTGATGATACAGAAACAATTGACGCAGAATATCCATGCCGGTGAGTCCGGAGACCAAGCGGGCCGCCATGCCCGGACCGCCTGCAATCATGAGCGAAGCCACGGAAATTCTGTCGTGCAGTCCCATGCGGTTCACCGAAAGCCGGTCCTTGATCCCATACATGCCTGCCCGGCAGATCTGTCCGGACAACTGCACCAGCCGGATATGTTTGGGCTCGTCCCCTTCTCCGGAAGGTTTTTCGTCCCTGACGGATTCCAGGTACTCCCGGAACGCACCCCAGATCAACTGATAGGACATGCATTCCTTTCCTGAACAGTCCGGCTTCCCCATCCGGTAGTTTTTTTCTGACACCGGCGGGGCCGAAACAGCATCATACCCGTAGGAACGGTAAACTCCGGCAAACAGGTCCCCAAGATAATCCAGACTGCTGAAAAATACATACCGGATGTTTTTATCCAGGTATTTTCCCCGGTGGACCCCTGATTCCACATAGGAAACCACGCGGTCATGGTCCATTGGCGCTGTTTTGCCCTCCTCATCCCTATATTGCTTTACGGATTGCAAAAACGCCTGGATGCGGGTAACAAATCCAGCTGCGCCGCCATGCCCGTCGCTTTCCAGAATGGTATGGGGATATCCTTCAAGCAGGGCCTGAAAGACCTGTTCGGTAAAAGATGCCGGACCGCACCCAAAAGAGGAAAGCATCAGGGGAAAAGCGGTTTGGGATTCCTTTGCCGAAAGGGCCGCCCGCAGGTAACGATTGGCATCCCCCCAGTAAATCCGCTTCATTTCCGGCGTATCTCTGGCAATCGGGAAACAGTCCATGGGAATGGCCATGGCCCCGTTTTGACGCAATATGTCGGGGATTTTCGAGTTCGCCGCCCGGTCATGAATCACATGCTGCGAACCGCAGACCACCACCGGGGGGATCTTGTTTGCAGCAGCATAATCCAGCGCCTTTTGACCGATGTCTCTTAAGGCAACTTCAAATATTTTTTGCGCTGCCGCCCCTTTTTCCACGGCTGCGGAAAGCTTAGAGGCATCTGCGCCCAAAACTGCGGCCAATGATCTCAGGCTTTCAATTACGGAGGATTCTGTGAGCCCTTTTTGAAAATACAGCCGGGGACGGATCACCGTGACTTTTTTGCCACGGGCCTTTAAGGATTGTTCAATCACTTCCGGCATGGCCTGCTCGGTCACGCAGGCAATTCCTCCCGGTCCTTCAGGGTCATAAAATTCCATGATTTTAGGGAAAAATAAATACGGATCATCCGTATCACAGATGGAATGGGCGATTTTCACCGGGCCGCAGGAGTCAAAGCTGTTGCACAAATGCTCTCCCCTGGCCAGTGATGTTGAATGAGATTTTAACACCCTTACCGAAAACCCGAGTTCCGTCACAATGGTTGCCAGAAACGGCAGGAATCCGCCGACCGGTCCGATCATGGGGATGGCGACCATTGGTTTCTCGGGTCCGGGCGTTTCGAAAGCGGCAAGGAGCCGGGCCCGCTCTTCAAATGGATTGGGAGCGTCCTTTTCCAGTTTCTGCCGGGCCTGACTGCTGATTTCGTATTTGGGGCAGGCCCCGCCGGAAAGCGCCGTTTTTTGAATATCACCGAACCGGATCGTTGTCTGTTCAATGGGGCACATGGTCCGGCAGCTCCCGTCCTTGCAGGCGAATTCCGACCGGTCGATGATTTCAGCATCCAGAAAATCGTTTAATTCCAGGCCGGGGGCTGACATCAGGACGTCTTTGCCGATCTCATCAATGCCGCACAGACCGATTCCCCATGCGCCCATGGCCCCGGGATTGGGCGGCACGACAATATCGCGGCCGGTCACTGCTGCCAGGGTCCAGGCCAGGGATTCATTGGCGGCGGGCTTGCCCTGAAAAAATATTTTTTTGCCCAGATGGCGCTGCCCCATGACCCGATTCAAATAATTCTGAATCACCGAATACTGGAACCCCGCAAAGATATCCCCCAGTTCAAACCCTTCTTTCAGGGCCTCAGCTCCGGATTCGGCAATATAGACCGTACACATCTGTCCCAGATCCGGCGGCCGCAGGGCGCCTTTTGCCATTTCCGCAAATCGGGAAATATCAAATATATCATAACAGTTCGCCTGCTCTTCCAGAAATGATCCGGTACCGGCGCTGCAGGCCTTATTCATGTCACTTTCAATGATCCGCCCGCCGCTGATGCGGACATATTTGGCATCCTGACCCCCGATTTCAATAATGGACATGTCCCTGCCCTTATCCGGGTCACAGAAAATAGCGGCAGTGGCATGAGCGACGATTTCGTTTAACACACACACTTTTGTACCAGCGATTCCCGCACCTTCTCCTGAATCCGGAAACACCGTCCGGGCAAGGGTTGCCACCGCCTCACGCCCGGAACCGGTCAGACCTACAGCCCGAACATCCGGCCGCCCTTTTTCAAGAATGGCTGACACCAGACGCCGGGCCGCATCCACTGGATTGCCTTTGGTCCGGTCATACACATCCAGCAGGGGTTCGCCGGTTTCAATGGATGTCAACACCGCTTTTGCGCCGGTAGAGCCCAGGTCCAGGCCCAAAATAACCGGGGATTCTTCCCAGTTCTCTGAAGCAGAGATCTCCGGCATCACCAGCACCTTGTCTCTGGATGCAACCGCCGGTTTAAACACGGTAAACCGCTTTCCCCGGATATTAATCAAATCATCCGGATTTTCCGGCAAAGAAGTCGCTGCGCTTGTCTTCATCCGGCCCGTCGCCCTGGCCTTTAGCTGACCGGCTGCAATCCAGGCTGCGCCTTCAGCTTCAAGGGTGAGGCAATTTTCAGGAAGCCTCGCTTCCTCACCGATGGCTTCTGCAAACGCCGCCACAAATGAAGCCATGCGTGTCAATCCGCCCGCCAGATATACCGGACCATCCACCCTGTTTTTGGACAGCAGGGCGCCCACATTGCGCGCAACAGATCCGAAAAACCCGTTAAACAGGTCACTGACCGGTTTCCCCTGATTGGCGTAATGGGTCATTTCGCTCTTGGCAAACACGGAGCACCGGGCGGTAATGGGGATGGTATCCCCGGCAGACAGGGCCAGGCGGTCCGCCTCTTCGACTCCTAAGCCAAACCGGCCTGCGATTTTAACGACATTTTCGCCAGCGCCGGATGAACACTTATCGTTTTCCAGAAAGTGAACCAAAAACCGCGGGCCGCCATTTTTTGATCTTTCACCTTCGGCCGGACGCCGGGACAAAACACTGTAGCCCCGTGCGCCGATACTGACAAGATTCATTGTATCCGGAAACGCCGGATTTGCCTCCAGAGCCGCTTCCTGACAGGCGTCTTCAGGGAAAATCAGTGCGGGCGCAGCCAGCTCATCCGCATAAAGCCCGGTGGCTCCGAGAGCGGCGCAGCCGGAAATATGGTTTTCCCTGTACCATTTTTTAAACACGTCAAAGGGCTTCCCGTCATGGGGAATAATGGTTGATTTTTCCACTTCAATGACGCCGTCATCCTTAACGAACACGGTCACAAAACAGGCTGAAGCCTTGCCCAGATCACATCCTGCAACTCTTATTGTCATTATGCCCTCCCTTAGTATGCCTCTTGTTTATGGTTCCGATATATACATCCGGCAAATCCGGATTATTTTTCTAACCTCTGACTTGTTTTATACATCTTGACAGCTTCAACCAAAAGAGGCATATATGACTTATTTCATGCTGAAAGTGACAAAAAATTTAAAAATGGATTTAAAAAGGAAGGCATCATGGCAAGAATCACCCTGCTCGCGGAAAACACCTGCGTGGCATCCGCCATTGCCGGCTTTATGGATGCGATGAGCATCGCCAGCCTGTGGTGGCAGTTTATGAAAAATGACGGCGGCGGACCGCTGTTTGAAACTGAAATCGTTACCATTGACGGGCAACCTGTGACAACCACCGGCGGCATCATCCTGAGCCCGTCAAAATCCATTTATGAAGTGAAAAAAACAGATCTGATCCTGCTTCCGGCGTTTCTGCCGCCATTTGACTTAAAAAGCGATAGAATACAAACTATTTGTGAATGGGTCAGGGAAAATCATTCCCGTGGAAAAGACATTGCCTGCACCTGCACCGGCACGTTTCTGCTTGCGGAAACCGGACTGCTGGACGGCAAAACAGCCACAACGAACTGGCAGTTCGCAGACATGTTCAAACGGCAATTCCCCAAAGTGAATCTATCGATTGACAAAATTTTGACCGAGGATAGCGGGCTTTACTGCACAGGGGCGGCAACGGCATTTATGACTCTCTGCCTGCATCTCATTGAAAAATACGGCTCAAAAGCCCTGGCCTCCCGCTGCGCCAGGGCACTCCTGGTGGACACGGACCGGTACAGCCAGTCACCGTATATTATTTATGATTTCTGGAAGAACCATTCGGATGAACAGATTTTAAAAGTGCAGCAATGGATGGAAAAAAATTATGAAACCCGGTTTTCCATTGATGCCGTGGCCGAATCCGCCGGGATCAGTCCGCGGCATTTCAAACGGCGGTTCAAAAACGCCACCGGCGAATCGCCCCTTGCATACCTTCAGCGCCTGCGGATTGAGAACGCCAAACGCTTTCTGGAACGCACCCTGGAATCCGTCAATGAAATCACCTGGAAAGTCGGGTACGAGGACATCAACTCCTTCCG
Organism: Desulfobacteraceae bacterium; assembly: GCA_003599885.1. Lineage (GTDB taxonomy): Bacteria > Desulfobacterota > Desulfobacteria > Desulfobacterales > Desulfosalsimonadaceae > SURF-3. Next base: position 43,019 of record QZKW01000072.1, read on the forward strand.
GCGGCTGTTTATCAAACACACCGGATTATCGCCTAAAAATTACCGGAACAAATTCTCAAACGCCGTCCGGGATGAAGTAGTTCAGTAACCGCATCGGGACCGGCTATCCATTTTTTATCGGGCTATTCGATTTTGGCCCCAGAATCCGACGATTATATAATTGACAATTAAACGGCCAAAAAACCAATGAATCTCAACGAATTACTCGAAATATCCAAAAAAAAATCGGAGGCCCGGCTCCGGGAAATCCGTGAGCAGCTCACCATCCCCTTTTTCCGCACCAAAGACCAGAGCCTCTGGAATGGCGCTTCCCGGAACATCGTGGTGGTGGGCTCCGGCATCGGAGGCATGGCATCCGGCGCATTGTTTGCAAAAATCGGCCACAAGGTCACGGTTCTGGAACTAAACGATAATCTTATCGGCGGCCATGGGCGGTGCGTCAGCCATGGCGATTTAAAATTCTCCATGGGTCCTCAATATGTCTGGGAATTTGGAGACGGACAAATCGGAGACCGGTTTTTACGCTTTTTGGGACTTAAGGAATCCAATCCGTTTCTGCCCATGCAGAGGGATGGATTTGAACGCATTTTCATCGGCGGACAAAAGAATTCAAAAAATTACTGCTGCGTGAATTTCAGGGTTCCCCTGGGGTTGAACCCTTTCCGATGGGAGTTGATCGCTCTCTTTCCTGAAGAGAAAGATGCCATCCATTCCTTATTCGATGACATGATTGATATCTTTGATGTCTACAAATCCTATTTCAGAAGGCACTACGCTACTGAGGGAAGATTTCTGCTGGCCACCAAATTTCTTCTGACCAGCCGGGTGAATATGGAAACAAAAATCAAACTCGGACGGTCCATTTCCATGTCCGTGAAGGATTTGTTTGACCAGCACCGGATCAGTCCTCTGGTCCGCCGGATTCTCTATGGCCACGGCGGGATCTTCGCCGAAAGCGAATCTGACATGTCGGCCATCGCATATATTGTGGGCACCGGCAATTACCATGCCGGAGCCTGGTATCCGAAAAACGGATTTTACCATTTTTTTAATTCCCTGGCATCCGTTATCCAGTCTTCCGGCGGCTCCGTTGAAACCGGAAAACGCGTGGTCCGCCTAAAAACCGAGGCGGGGATTGTTACAAAAGCCGTATGCGCGGATGGGTCTGTTTACAACTGTGATTTTCTGTTCAGTGACATCTCTCCGCGGCTGACCGCCAAACTGTTGGGACAGGAAAGTGAGGATTTTGATTATAATCCTTCTCACAGCATTCCCACCTGCTGCATCGGCGTTAAAGGCGGTCTTCCGGCAATTGCGGACATGAAAGGCCGCAATTACTGGTGGCAGGATGGCAATGAGGTCAATTACACCGCTCCGGACATTACCCGTCCGCCCCGGATGCTGTTCATCGGGTCCCCCACCGCCAATGGGTTTGGCCGGGAAATCGAAACAGAAGATGATGGCTTGGTGATTTTTTGTCCGGGTAATTACGATCAGGAAAAACAAATTTATGAAAAAGGACCGGAAGCCGTAAAGTCTTATAAGCAGCGACTGGCGGCAGATATTGTCGACATACTGGAAAATCATGTGTTTCCGGGAATCCACTCCCGGCTCGCGTTTGCTGAAATCATTTCATCCATCGACATTGAACGGGACACAGGGGGCGAATCCGGCAACGCCTATGGCCGCCGACTGACGGCGGACGAGATCCTCAAAGGGCCCATTAAAGAGGAAAATTGCCCGGCAAATCTCTATAATGTATCCGCCACCAAAAACAGTCCTGGGATCGCCGCCGGCATTTTTACGGCGGAATTGATCTTTGAGGAATTGACAGGCCAGGCTATATAGAGAGAAAGAGTCAGCGTGCAATCCGAACGGGGCCTGATCCCGTCCGGAGAGAATGCCGTCGATAAAGCATATTCCAATTAAAAAAGGCGGGGAAGAAACCCCCGCCTTTTTTAATTGCCTTCCACCTTATTTTCTAAGGATTCATTTCATACACATCCACCAGCGAATATACATGCTCTTTGAGTACTTTTTCAAACCGGTCCTTGTTGGCATCCGGCCGTTTAATCATTTTCTGGCATGAGGCCTGCTGTTTTTCATTGGATGAGGGCTTGCTATAGAGTTCCAGTCCATAAGCGGAAAAATCACGGACCATGAAATCAAAGATCTGGTCAAGCAGGGCGTCGTCAATTTTCTCCATGGCCGCGCTCTCGATGATCAACTGGCCGTAGGCAATGATGGTGAAGATTTCCCCCACGCACAGGAGAAAATCAAAATCATTCATCATCTGCTCACCGAGTTCCATGCCTGAAACCATCAGAAACTCTTCATACGCTTTGATCTGTTCCTTAAATATTTCGATATTCGGCGTATTTTTGGTTGCATAGGTTTTGCGGAAATCATGGAACTGGGTTTTGGCATATCCCCGGGTTTTTCCCTGCTTAAACAGGTATTCATCGTTTTGGTTGCCGTTCAGTCTCGGCACTTCGGGGAATTCTTTCGGGTTGAACATGTAGCTGGGGATCAGCTTGGCGATCAGCGCCATGTTGACATGACGGGTGCCTTCCAGTTTCGGAAAGCCCCTGAGTTCCACAACCGCCTGGCTGAAGTAATTGTCTTTTTCAAAGCCCTTGGCGGCAATAATGTCCCAGAGCATTTCATGAACGACTTCACCCTGAATAGCGACCTTCATTTTCATGATGGGGTTAAATAAAAGATAGCGTTTATCTTCTTCGGAAGCGGCCCGCATATAATCCGTGGCGCGAAGGCCGAACAGTTTCATGGCTGCCAGACGGCAGAAAGAGTCCACAAACAGACGTTTAACATGGGGAAAATCCGTAACGCTTTTTCCATAAAGATTTCTATGGGCCGCATGGTTTAATGCTTCATAAAGCGAATGGGTGACAATCCCGATGGCGCCTGAACCGATGTTGAATTTGCAGATATTGATGGTGTTCAGCATGTCGTCCCAGGCTTTGGGGCCTCTGCAGGAGATATCCGCGTCGGTGATGGGATAATCATGCAGGGCAAATTCAGACACATAATTCTGGGCGTGAATGACATTCTGGATGCATTCATATTTTTCGTGCTTTGAGTTCACAACAAAAAAGACATAATCATCCGTGCCGTCGACTTTTCCGAAAACCGTGATCACCCCGGCTTCGTTGCCGTTGCCGATGTAATATTTGGTCCCCCGGGCAAGATAGGTGCCGTCCGCCTGCGGATACAGTTTCATGTCCGACGAATAGATGTCCGCGCCATGCTCTTTTTCTGAAAGTCCGAAGGCGCACAGCGGGTTTTCCCTGAGAGCTTCCACCGCTTTGTGTTTCAGTTCTTCATTATCCCCCAGAAAGACCGGATCAAGGCCCAGAGTGGACACGTGATACATGTACCAGTATGCGCATCCATAAAACCCGCAGATTTCTGAAAATTCAAACATGCGGTATGTGCTGTAATACTGGTCTTTATCACCATATCCAGAGGGCAGAAAAAGGGTTTCAAAAATTTTCTCTTTCTTGATGAACTCCGCAAAATCATAGGTGAACTCAGCGGCAAACGTATCTTCCTTCATTTTTTTCATGCCCTTGTTTTCAAACCACTCGATGGTTTTGAGCATGATTTCCTTTGAGCGGGCGTCTGGGTAATTCCGGTCCTGGTATTTTTTGGGGTTTAAAAGCAACATGTGGGTTCTCCTTATTAAATTATAATTTTTGTTCAGCAGGTTTAAATCCGGCAAAATTTAGTTTGTATACATACTATGTGCTGAATAAAAAAACAAATATTTTTTTAATAGGCTGATATAATACGTTTTTAATGAAAATTAATCCGATTGCGCTCCTTTTCCCGGCTCCACAACACCCAGTTTCCCGATGCTGATATACCACCAAAACCCGCTTGCGTTTCTCATCTTCGGGAAAATTTCAGGTGCGAATGGCTTGTATCAGAGCAAAATTTAAATTCGCAACTTTTCCCTTGACGAAAAATATACCAATCGGTATATTTTTACCATGAAAAATTTACCCCCTACCAAATCGGAACGTACCCGCCGGTTTATCATCGAAAAGGCCGCGCCGATATTCAACAAAAAAGGCATTACCGGCACCACCCTGTCGGACCTGACAGAAGCCACCGGCCTGACCAAGGGCGGCATTTACGGCAATTTCAAAGACAAGGATGCGGTTGCTGTTGCTGTGTTCCAGTACCACGTTGAAAACCTGACCGCATTTCTGCAAAGAGAAATCGACCAGGGAACCACCAGTATCGAAAAACTGCTCGCCATTCCAAAAGCATACCGGAAACTATACAGCACCATGATGGCTTACGGCGGATGCCCTATTTTAAACACAGCTGCTGAAGCCGACGACACCCACCAGGCCCTCTGCCGATTGACGGTGGATGCCATTGAAAGCATGAAGAAAATCATCGTCAGTCTGGTCGGAAACGGCCAAATCTTTGGCGAAATCAGACATACAACAGACCCGGAAACGTTCGCCGACATTCTCATCGCCCTGATTGAAGGGGGCACGTTGCTGTCCAAAGCCACCGGGCAGGACACCTATATGATGCATTGCCTGGATCATATGGAGGGGCTGATTCACGATATTCGAATAACAGAATAATCTTTTTATAACAGGAGGAAGCACAATGAGCAGTTTATTTGAAGCCAGCCAAATCAACGGTATGACTTTGGCCAACCGGTTTGTCCGTTCCGCCACATGGGAAGGCATGGCCGCTGATGACGGCGCGGTGACGCCAAGATTAACCCAGACCATGATCGATTTGGCCAAAGGTGGCGTGGGGTTGATCATCTCCGGCCATGCTTTCGTGCAGCCGGAAGGTCAGGCAGGGCCCTGGCAGCTCGGAATCTATAAAGATGAACTGGTGGACGGATTAAAGTCAATGACCGATGCAGTGCATGGAGCCGGTGGAAAAATCGTGGCCCAACTGGCCCATGCCGGACATTTTGCACCCAAAGCCCTGACCGGAAAGCCGCCATGTGTCGCCTCGGATTTTGAGGGTCTGGCAAAATCCCCTCGCCACGAACTGACCAAAGAAGATATCGCCCGCCTTGTAATGGCGTTTGCGGCCGCCGCCGGCCGCGCAAAAACAGCCGGTTTTGACGGGGTGCAGATCCATTCCGGCCACGGGTACCTGCTCTCCCAGTTCCTGTCCCCGGCATACAACAGAAGATCGGATGAGTACGGAGGAGATATCGGAAACCGCGTTCATCTGGAAATACTGGCCGCCATCCGGCAAACCGTTGGCACAGACTATCCGGTGCTGATCAAAATCAACAGCGAGGATTGTATTGAAAATGGGCTGACCCGGGAAGATTCCCTGATCACCTGCAAACTGCTGGCAGACGCGGGACTTGATGCCATCGAGCTCTCCGGCGGCACCCTGGCCAGCGGCAAGTTGTCCCCCAGCCGGTCCGGCATCAAGACCGAGGACAAGGAAGCTTATTTTCAGATAGCTGCCAGAATGTTAAAAAAAGAAATTTCCATACCGCTGATTCTGGTGGGCGGTGTCCGGTCCATAAGTGTCGCGGAAAATCTGGTAAAAACCGGGGTTGCGGATTTTCTTTCCATGTGTCGGCCATTTATCCGTGAGCCCGACTTGGTCAAGCGGTGGAAATCCGGGGATCTTCGCCCTGCCTTGTGCAAATCCGACAACCTGTGCTTTGGCCCGGCCATGGAGGGCAAAGGCATTTATTGTGTTGTTGAAGAGCAGGAACAAAAAAAATCAAAATAATTATTCAGCCATTATCGTTATAAACAAAATTTAAGGAGAGAACATTCATGACCACCGACATCTACCGCCAGCTTCAGGAACGCCTGGACAAATACTCCGTTGGGTTTCCGGCCACGGATTCCGGTATCGAAATCACCATTTTAAAAGCCATGTTTTCCGAACAAGATGCGGATCTTTTCCTGAACGTGTCTCCCCTGCTGGAGACGCCTGCATCCATTGCCGAAAGAATCAAGCAACCGGTAAACGAAACCGCATCCCGGCTTGAAGACATGGCCAAACGGGGGTTGCTTTTCCGGATGAAAAAAGGAGACGCCGTTAAATACGGGGCAATCCCGTTTGTGCATGGCTTGTTTGAATTTCAGGTCAAACGTCTGGATAAGGACTTTGCCAAACTGGTTGAACAGTATTTTGATTCTGACTTTTATCATACAATGGCCCAAAACGCCGGAGGATTTCTGCGTACCATCCCGATTCAGCACGCCATTGATTCCACCCAGAATATCGCCGCGTATGATGATGCCGTTGAAATACTCAAAAAGCAAAAACTGATTGTTATCACCGACTGCATCTGCCGGAAAATGCGGGAAACAGTTCAAACAGGGTGCGGCAAACCCATGGAAGCCTGCTTTATGTTCGGCTCCATGGCCCAGTATTATATCGATCATGAAATGGGCCGACAGATTGATGTTGAGGAAGGCATCCGGATCCTGACCCAAGCCCAGGAAGCCGGACTGGTTACACAGCCGGCCACAGCCCAGAATCCGGGCGGCATGTGCAACTGCTGCGGTGACTGCTGCGGGGTGCTCAAATCCCTTAATGAATATCCGAAACCTGCGGAACTGGTATTTTCAAATTATTTTGCTGCCATTGACACAGAGGAATGTGTCGGATGCGAGGCCTGCATCGACCGCTGCCAGATGGGGGCGCTGACCATGAATGAAGATGAAAAGGCAGTAGTAAATGAAGACCGGTGCATTGGATGCGGTCTGTGCGTCACCACCTGCCCGTCGGACGCCATCACCCTGGTTCTAAAACCTGAAGAAAGCCGGCAAACACCTCCGGTGACCAGCGGAGAACAAATGATGAACATGGCCATTAAACGGGGCATTACGTTTTAAGCTTGAAGGAGATAAATCATGGGACAATGGCATAAAACCGGATGTGTGTTGTGTGCGCAAAACTGCGGCCTTGAGGTTTTTGTGGAAGACAACCGCATGGTCAAGGTCAGGCCGGACAAATCGAACCTGCGCAGCGAAGGCTATGCCTGCCGCAAGGGTCTAAACGTGATTTATCACCAATATCCCAAAGACCGGATAACGGAACCTTTAAAGCGCGTGGGAGACCGTTTTGAACCCATATCCTGGGACCAGGCAATCAGCGAAATTGCCCAAAAATTGAAAGGGCTTGTGGATCAATACGGCCCCCGTTGCTTGGCATATATGGGAGCCTGCGCCCAGGGCGGCCATTGTGAAGGGGCTTTCGGACTGTCCATTTTAAAGGCCCTCGGCTCCCAATATTTCTACAACTCTGCCGGACAGGAGTTTTCCGGCATCTGGTGGCTGTTCGGCCGCATGCTGGGCAAACAGTATAATGTCGCCGTTCCGGATGAACATAGCACCGAAATGCTGGTGGGATGGGGCTGGAACGGCATGGAAAGTCATCAGATGCCGCAGGCACCGAAAGTACTCATGGAATTTTCAAAAGATCCCGACCGGTTGCTCGTCATCATTGACCCCAGAAAAAGTGAAACTGCAGCTATCGCCAACATCCACCTGCCCGTGAGGCCCGGGACCGACGCCCTGCTGATCAAGGCCATGATCGCCATCATTGCAGAGAAGGGATGGGAAAACAAAGATTATCTCAATCAATACGTCGAAGGATGGGACATGATCCGCCCATGGTTTGAAAACTTTGACATAAAAGCGGCTCTTGACGTCTGTGAGCTGAATCTTGATCAGGTGGTTGAATTATGCCGGCTCATGACAACAAAACGCTGGTGCATGCATCCGGATCTGGGCATTTACATGGGCCGTCACAGCACCCTCAATACTTATCTGATGAACATTCTCGGAACCATCTGCGGTATTTTCTGCGTGCGAGGCGGCAACGTCATCCCCGGCATGGTCGTACCCATGGGATATCACGCGGACGAGCGGGACCCAAAAACATGGCGAACCATCAAAACCCATATGCCGCCGGCAGCTGCAGGGTCCTTTCCCCCGTCTGTAATGCCTGAGGAAATTCTAAACGACCACCCCGAACGGCTACGGGCGGTTTTTATCAGCGCATGCAACCCCCTGCGATCTTACCCGGACACCACAGCCTACGAAAAAGCCTTTGACAAACTGGATCTCCTGGTGGTCAACGATATCGTGATGAGTGAAACCGCAAGACTTGCCCATTATGTGCTGCCATGCCGGACCTATTATGAGTCCTGGGACGGCACTTTCTTCCCATGGACCTTTCCCGGTGTTTTTTTCCAGATGCGACGCCCGATTGTTCCTCCGCCGGGAAAATGCCTGGAAGCATCCCAGATTTTCACCCTCATGGCAGACAAACTGGGACTGATTCCAGATATCCCGGACGTGCTCTATGAGGCCGCCAAAGGCGACCGTCTGACTTTCGGCGCTAAACTCATGGAATGGGCGGCCACCGAACCGAAATCTCTGGCTGCCATGCCCTTTGTGCTGGCAAAAACCCTGGGGAAGGAATGGAACAGCGCGGCGTTGGCTGGTCTGTGGGGTGTACTTATGACCGCACCCAAGTCATTCAGAAAAAACGCCGCCCGTGCCGGATTCGCCACCGGTATAGATCAGGGCGACCGGATCTTTCAGGCCCTTCTGGACACCCCCCAGGGTCTGTGGGTGGGCCAGATGGACCCGGATGAAAATTTTAAAGCCATCAAGACCCCTTCCGGTAAGATTGAGGTCTATATTCCCGAACTTGAAGCAGAAACGAAAAAACTGGACGCAACCAGCGAAGCCGAAGACATTAAAATGCCGGAAGCATTTCCGCTGGTTTTAAATGCAGGCCGACACACTCGTTATAATATCAACACATTAATCCGCGGTCAGGAATGGAACAAAGGCAAAAGGGCGTGCACGGTCTCTATTAACCCGGCGGATGCTGAATCAATGGGCTTTAACGATGGCCAGCAGGTAAAAGTCACTACCGAGGCGGGCAGTGAAGTGGGAGAATTGCAGATATCTGATCAGATCCGTCAAGGAACCGTGCTGATTCCCCACGGGTTCGGGCTGATTTACGACGGCAGCGTATACGGCATTAACGTCAATCGTTTGACGAAAAACACCCATCGAGACCCCTTGGGCACACCCATGCACCGGTTTGTTCCCTGCCGGTTGGAAGCTGCAATCGGGTAGGAGGAGGGTTTGCGCCCTCCAAGTGGGCACACCCTGCCGGGCGCACAACCTTATACAAAAATGAGGGATTAACCCCTTTCTTTCTCAACTTAAACCGATTCTGATTCACCCGGCAATGTACGCACCACCTTCACCTTAAACTGCCGGGAAATAATATCCGCAAGGGGCCGCCCAAACAGAAAATCCATCATTTCTGATAGCAAATTCCCTTTTTGTATCAAGATTTCCCTGTAATGCAGGTCATAGCGCACCAGTTCCGAAAGACGAGGGCCGGCATCCGGATCGGCAGATTCACGCCTCTCGACCAGGGCCTGCACAATACCTATCGCACATTCAGCTTCATGGGTGATCACCAGCTCCAGCAACCAGGGGATATTCGCGAATACCCTCTCCCGCGTCAGCCGGCTGCGGGCGTACAAACTCTCAATAGCACCCGTGTTCCAGCATTCAAGTGTCCGGCATTCTATGGGTCGACCGTCATAGTTGCCGCAACTTTTATTCGTCTCGTCAAAATACATACAGGCAGGAGACCCGGGCCGGGTCTTTATCTTGACAATTTCCGACGGCAGCCGGATCAGCCCTCCCACAACATTGTCATGGGCCAGCTCGCCTTTCCGGATGGTATAGAGGGACGCCATGGGAAGAATACCGCTTTCAACCAAGTCTTTGTCTTCGTCGTGCAGGGCCGGGCCGCCTTTGCTGCAACAGACGCCGCATCGCGCACATGCCGTTATCTGAGCTGATATTTTCTGGTCCATAAATTTCAATACTTTATCTAATATTATGCCATACGACGCTTATCACAATAAAAGAGGCCGTTTGAAAGTTCAAACGGCCCCGGATTATCGATGAATCATTTAAAATTTATTTTTCAGGTGCGGCATCCGTTTTTTCATCCGTCTTGCATACCGATTCCGTGTCCGCCAGCCGTTTCAAGGTCGAATACCGCTTGTTCACTTCCACCTCGATCTGAGCGCGCAATTTTTTGGATTCCGCAGGAAACGATTTCTCCAGAGATGCAAACCGGGTTTCGCCGCCCAAAAACGCCTGAATGGTGCCGTCCGGCTGTTTGGACTCAAGGACAAACGGATGTTTCCCTTCTTTTTCCAAAAGCGGATTGAAGCGATACAAAGGCCAATACCCGCTGGCGACCGCCCGCTTTTCCTCTTCCTGGCATTTTCCCATACCGGCTTTCAGACCCTGGTTAATACAAGGGGCATAACAAATGACCAGCGACGGCCCCGGATAACTCTCGGCTTCCAGAAACGCTTTCATCATCTGCTGTTTGTTGGCGCCCATGGCGACCGACGCCACATACACATACCCGTAGGTCATGGCGATCAGCCCCAGATCTTTTTTGCCGGTCTTTTTACCGGAAGCGGCGAACTTGGCCACCGCCCCGGTGGGGGTTGCCTTGGAGGACTGACCGCCGGTGTTGGAATAGACTTCCGTATCCATCACCAGAATATTCACGTCCTCGCCGGATGCGATTACATGATCCAGTCCGCCGTAACCGATATCATAGGCCCAGCCGTCACCGCCGAAAATCCAGACGGATTTTTTCACCAGCAGATCCGACATGTCATATATGGTTTCAAGCAGCTTGTTGCCTTCCATGTCTCCGATAATGGCCTGAATCTGCCTGCCGGAGATGGTGGATGCTTCCGCATGATCCTTGCCATCCAGCCAGGCGTTCATGGCGTCTTTTAATTCCGGCGGGATATCGGTTTCAAGGGCTTCCCGGATCAGATCCGCCAGTTTTTTGCGTCTTTGACTTAAGGAAATGCTCATGCCGTAACCGAACTCCGCCGTATCTTCAAACAGGGAATTGCCCCAGGCCGGACCATGTCCGTCTTTATTGGTGCAATACGGTGTTGTGGGTGCGGACGCGCCCCAAATGGAACTGCATCCAGTGGCGTTGGCAATAATCATCCGTTCGCCGAACAACTGGGTCAGCACCTTCACATAGGGCGTCTCGCCACAACCGGCGCAAGCGCCGGAAAACTCCATGAGCGGCTGCTGGAACTGGCTGCCTTTGACGGAATCCCGTTTCACCAGATCATCCCGGACCGGCAGGGTTTCGGAAAATTCCTGATTGGGAACCTGAAGGGGTGTCTGGGAAGCAATGGGATGCATCACCAGGGCCGGTTTTTTGGCGGGACAAATGTCCGCGCAGTTGCCGCAGCCCTGACAGTCCAGGGTATTGACCTGGATCCGGAACTGATACCCCGAAAGCTCCTTGCCGGTGGCCGGGACAGCATTAAACGACGCGGGCGCGCTTTTGCCTTCATCCGCCGTCAGCAATACCGGCCGGATAGACGCATGCGGACAAACAAAGGCGCACTGATTGCACTGAATACAATTTTCAGCAATCCACTCCGGCACCATAATGGCCACTCCGCGTTTTTCATATTTTGAGGTGGCCACCGGAAAAATCCCGTCCGGTTCAAACGCGCTGACCGGCAGGGAATCGCCCTTTTGATTCAGAATCGGGCGCATCACTTTACTGACGAACTCCGGTACATCCGCCTCGTCACTTCCGCCGCCGGCCTGAAGGTCCGCCCAGGATTCCGGCACCGTGATCTCCTTCACATGGGCCAGCGTCTGGTCCACGGCATCCATATTCATCTGAACGATTTTGTCGCCCTTTTTGCCGTAAGTCTTCTTGATATCATTCTTGAGGAAAGCCACGGCTTCATCAAACGGCAGAACTTTCGCCAGGCTGAAAAAAGCGGTTTGCATGATCATATTAATGCGGCCGCCCAGACCGACATTGGCGGCGATTTCAACGGCATCCACGTTGTAAAATTTCAGTTTCTTCCGGGCAATGGTCCGGCGCATGGCTGGGGGAAGCGCTGTTTCCATGTCTTCCTGGGTCCAGGGAGAATTCAGCAGGAATGTGCCGCCCTCTTTGATTCCGTCCAGCACATCATAGATTTCCACATAATTGGACTTGTGGCAGGCGATAAAATCTGCGGCATTCACAAGATAAGGCGACTGAATGGGCTGAGTGCCGAATCGCAAATGGGAAACGGTAATGCCGCCGGATTTTTTCGAATCATAGGAAAAATATCCCTGGGCGAACATATCGGTATTGTCGCCGATAATTTTAATCGCGCTTTTGTTGGCCCCGACGGTTCCATCCGATCCCAGACCCCAGAACTTGCACTGGACCGTTCCTTTCGGCGTGGTGTCAAATTTTTCATCCACAGACAGGGACTGATAAGTCACATCATCGGAGATTCCCACTGTAAAATGGTTCTTTGCCCCCACTTTTCTCATATTGTCAAAAACAGCTTTCACCATTGCGGGCGTGAATTCCTTGGACCCCAGTCCGTAACGGCCGGCGCTGATCTGGGGCATGTCCCCGTATTCCTTGAATGCGGCGACCACATCCATATAAAGGGGGTCACCGATGGCGCCGGGTTCCTTGGTTCTGTCCAGAACGGTAATATGCTCCGCTGATGTGGGAATAACGGAAAGAAAATGTTCGACAGAGAATGGCCGGTAAAGGCGGACTTTGACCAGACCCAGCTTTTGTCCCTGAGCGTTTAAAGCGTTAATGGTCTCTTCAATGGTTTCCGTGGATGATCCCATGGAAATGATGATGCGATCGGCCTCCGGGTGCCCGATGTAATCAAAGAGCTTATACTGACGGCCGGTCAGGGCCCCGACTTTTGCCATGGATTCTTCAACAATGTTGGGGATCTGCTTGTAGAAAGGATTGGCGGCCTCCCTGCCCTGGAAATAGATATCCGGATTCTGGGCAGTTCCCCGGATATCCGGATGTTCCGGATTCATGGCGCGGGCCCGGAACTCACGGATAGCCTCATGGTTCACCAGACGATTGATATCATCATAATCAATCACTTCAATTTTTTGAATCTCGGTAGATGTCCGGAACCCGTCAAAAAAATGGAGAAACGGCAGACTCCCCTCAATAGCCGACATATGGGAGACCAGAGCAAGGTCCATGACTTCCTGGACCGATCCGGAAGCCAGCATGGCAAAACCCGTCTGCCGGACGCTCATCACATCCTGATGATCTCCGAAAATGGACAGCGCATGGGCTGCAAGGGCCCGTGCAGACACATGAAACACACAAGGGAGCAGTTCCCCGGATATTTTGTACATATTCGGAATCATGAGCAAAAGGCCTTGTGAAGCCGTAAATGTGGTGGTCAGGGATCCGGTCGCCAGCGATCCGTGGACCGCTCCGGCAGCCCCTGCTTCAGACTGCATCTGCTTGACATTCAGGGTCTGGCCGAAAATATTTTTTCGACCTTTTGCAGCCCACTCGTCTGCGGTTTCGCCCATGGATGTTGAAGGGGTGATGGGATAAATCGCAGCCACATCACTCAAAGCATATGCCACATGAACTGCGGCCGTGTTACCGTCGATGGTTTGCATCTCTTTAGCCATAATACATCGCTCCATAAGATCAAAAATTAATATGAAAAGCCGCTAGTTAACATGGCGACCTGTTTATTTTAAGCAAGTTTGTTACTTTATTTGAAACTGCGCCACAAGTAAAGCAGAAAATATACGGACGGTCAATTGCAATCGAAGCTCCCTTACAAGCGTAAACTTTACCATGTTGAAAAAGGACATTTATCAGCAGGCAAAAGGCAAATGCTGCTGGCGGATCGCCATCTCCTGAACTTTCGGACACATGCGGGACTAAAACCTAAGTGATCGCTTTGTAAAAAGAATTGGAGAGAGTTACAAATTCGCTGACTGAAAGCGTTTCCGCCCGCCGGGACGGATCAATGCCCGCCTCATCCAGTACGCGAATGAAGGTATCGCCGTCAATATTGACCTCCATATTCATCAGGGCGTTCTTTAGCGTTTTCCTTCGGGTGGAAAAAGCAGCCTTGACCACCGCAGACAGGAGCTTTTCATCGGCTGCCGGTTCCTCAATAAAATTTTTAAAACAAATCTCAATCACTTCGGAAGCCACTTTGGGTCTGGGTAAAAACAGATGGGGGCCGACAGTGGCCACCTTTTTCACATCCGCGCAATACTGCAGCATGACCGACAAGCGCCCGTAATCCTTGCTGCCCGGTCCGACCGCAAGCCGCTGGGCCACTTCCTTCTGAAACATCAGCACCGCCCTGTCAATCGACTGCCGGGCATGAATGAGGGCAATGATGATCTGGGAGGAGATATTATAGGGAAGATTACCGAGCACGATGAATTTCTGGCCTTCCTTTGCGCTGATGGCTTGAATGTCAAGCAGCAGGATATCCTGATTTAATAGCATCACATTCCCGACAGCCTGAGCTGCCAGCTCCGTTTCCAGAACACCCGCAATTTGAGGGTCTTTTTCCACAGCCACCACCCGCCTCACCTGCCTGGCTGCCGGAATCGTCAACGCGCCCAGACCTGCCCCTATTTCAAGAACCAGATCATCGGAAGAGAGCTTTGCTCTGTCGACAATCATCCGGGCCGTGGACGGGTCCATCAGAAAATTCTGGCCGTACTGTTTTTTGGGATGTAAGTCCCGTGATGCGAGAAGGGTTCGCGGTGAAGTCATGTTAGACACCTGAATGGGAAATGTTGAAGTTTGCTTCTTGTTCTAAAAAAATCAACCGCCGATAAGCGGCATTGGTTTCAGAATAACTGAAAAAAGACAAAAATGGTCAGAATTTTTCTCTTTTATTATTAACTCTTTAAATATACAATAAAATATTAGAAAAATAACGGACTGCTGACTGTATATCTTGCCATGAACGGGCGAAAATGGTAATCGCTCAACGCATGGTTTTTTCATATCACGCCGCCCCGAAACCCATCATCTTATTTTTAAAGGAAACGATATATGGACCCACAAAATCCCGGCTTGAAAACCGGCGACCGCATCAGCGGCTTTGAAATTACCAAAATTGTTGAACTGCCGGAAATCCGCGCTTTTTTTTATGAACTGTTCCATCCGGCTTCGGGCGCACGCCATATTCACATCAGCAATAAAGACCAGGACAATACCTTTTCCGTGGCCTTTAAAACCGTTCCGGCGGACTCCACCGGCGTGGCCCACATTCTGGAACATACGGTGCTGTGCGGGTCCCGGAAATATCCGGTGCGCGATCCGTTTTTCTCGATGATCAAGCGCAGCCTCAATACCTTCATGAACGCCCTGACTGCGTCCGACTGGACCATGTATCCGTTTTCCACCCACAACCAGAAGGATTATTTTAATTTAATGAGTGTTTATCTGGACGCCGCGTTTTTCCCGAAAATCGATCCGCTCAGTTTTAAGCAGGAAGGTCACCGGCTGGAGTTTGAACCGGTTGAGGCATCCGGCGGACCGGGTCGGCTCGTCTATAAAGGCGTGGTATACAATGAAATGAAAGGTGCCATGTCTTCTCCGGACCAGGTCATGTCCCGGTCGATTTTAAACGCCCTGTACCCGGACACCACCTATGGATTCAATTCCGGCGGCGAACCGGCAGAAATTCCCAAACTGACCCACGACCAATTGATCGCTTTTCACCGGCACCATTACCATCCCAGCAATGCGTTTTTTTATACTTACGGCAACCTGCCCCTTGAGACCACTCTAAAATTTATTGAAGAAAACGCGCTGGTCCATTTTGACCGCATGGATCCGAAAACCGATGTGATGTCCCAGCCCCGATGGGAACGCCCCAGGACTGCCACCTATTATTATCCGGTGGATGAAAACGATGATTCGGCCAAAAAATGTCAGGTATGCCTGGCCTGGCTAACCTCTGATATCCGGGAGGCGTTTGACGTTCTGGTTCTGAACGTTCTTGAACAGGTGCTGGTCGGAAATGCGGGCTCCCCCCTGCGCCAGGCCCTGATCGAATCGGAACTTGGCAGCACGCTCTCGGACGGCACTGGGTTTGACGGGGAAAACAAAGACACCATGTTCGCCTGCGGCCTGAAAGACGTGGACCTGTCCTCTGCTGACGCCATTGAAAAAATCATTCTGGACACACTGGCCGGACTGGTGAAAAATGGCGTGGATCGTGAAATGGTTGAATCCGCCATCCACCAGATTGAATTTCATCACAAGGAGGTCAGCAATTCCCCCTACCCATACGGCATCAAGCTGCTTCTGCGCCTGTCCGGCAGCTGGTTCCATCATGGCGATCCCATGGCCGCGCTGAAATTCGATGCTCTCATCCAGCGGCTGTTTGAAGAACTGGACAAAGGACCGTTTCTGGAAAACCAGATTCAAAAACATTTTCTGGACAATCCCCACCGCATTCGGCTGACCCTTGCACCGGACCCGATGCTTGCGGAAAAGGAAGCCCTTCGCGTCCAAAAAGAGCTGGAAATCATCCAAAACCGGTTGACCGAACCTGAAATTGACGCCATCACCGCCGAGGCCGAGGCCCTGGTCAACCTTCAGGAGTCCAGGGAAGACATAGACTGCCTGCCGACGCTTCAAATCACCGATATCCCGCCTGACATTCCAACGGTGAGCGAATCGGATGGATACACCATATCCGCCACCTGTTATGAATTGCCGACATCCGGTATTTTTTACCTCACCGCCGCCATCGGCCTCGGCCCTTTGCCGGCTGATCTGATGCCGCTGATGCCGGTGTTCTGCCATTCCCTGTTAAGGTGCGGCACAGCCAAACACACCTATGCCGAAATCGCGCATCTACTGGACCTTTATACCGGCGGCATGGGCCTGTCAGTTGTTGCAGGCACCCGTTTCGACAAACCCCAGGGAAACGACTGCCTTCCCATGATCTCGTTTTCAGCCAAGTGCCTCTCCCGGAACATCGAAAAAATGGTTGAACTGGTCCGGGAACTCCTGTGTGAATTCGCGTTTACCGACCATCAGCGCCTGAAGCACCTGCTCCTGGAATACCGTTCGGACATGGAATCCGCTGTTGTGTCCAACGGCCACCGGTACGCCATATCGCTGGCATCACGCACGTTTTCCGAGGCCGGTGCGCTGAATGAAAACTGGCACGGCATCCACCAGTTAAAATCCCTGAAAAAAATGACCGATGGCCTGACCGACGAGACAATTACCGCCATTGCCACTGACCTGTCGCGCATTGCCGCCTGCCTGCTCAAAGCAAACAACATGCGGATCGGACTTATCGGCGAAGCCGGTGACCTGAAAAAAGCCGTTGAACTGACGAAAAATCTGGAAAACCATTTAGGCGCCACTCAAAATGCCGGATTTACGGCGCCTGTCATCCCCTTTCAGAACGCCCCGGTCAGGGAAGGATGGAGCACGTCATCCAGCGTGTCTTTTGTCGCCTCGGTATTTGAAACCAAACCCCTGACCCACGAACACGCGCCGGCCCTTGCCGCCATCAGCAAAATGCTCCGGTCCCTGTTTCTCCATCGGGAAATCCGGGAAAAAGGCGGCGCCTACGGCGGGTTTGCGTCCTATCAGCCGGAAAACGGGCTGTTCTGTTTCGGGTCCTATCGCGATCCGCATATTGTCAATACATTGAATGTCTATGACGCGGCCGCCCGCTTCATCACCTCAGGAGATTTTAATGCGGAAGATATCAAGGAAGCGATCCTTCAGGTCTGTGCGGACATTGACCGCCCGGATACACCGAATTCGGCGGCCCAGAAAGCCTTTTACCGAAAACTGACCGGCCTGACCGACGATATCCGCAAAACCTTTAAAGAGCGCTTGCTCATGCTTGACCAGGAAAAAGTCCTGAAAGTGGCCCAATTGTATTTCGGTCCGGATAAAGCCCCGTCATCGGTGGCTGTTATTTCCAGTGAAGACGCCCTGAAAAACGCCGTTGCCCGGATGACGGACAGACCGCTTTCCCTGCACAGGATATGAAAAATGATGAAAATGCTACAAACTGATTTGACCGTTTGCTGGACTATTATATAATGCCAAACTATCACTGATACTAAACAGCTCTAATCCAACCGGAGAAAACATATTTCCTTGTCTTTCAAGACAGATCTGAAATGAGGGTTTCATAAAATGAATTCATTATTTCAACTCGATTTATTTTTTCCTTATGCCATTCCGCCGTTTCTTTCCTCTCTTGTATGTTTTTTTCTGGCATCACTCACCATTCAGACTGGAAAAACTAAGGCTGAAAACAGGCTTTTTACGGTTTATTGCCTGCTGCAGGCATTTTTAAACCTGGATATCACACTGGCAACAATCTTCAGTTCAAGCACGGTTGCATTATCCATCAGCCGGTTCAATCAAATGTTTTACGTCTTCATCATTCCGGTTGGCGTCCATTTTATTCATAAAATGGCCGGCATTTATGATCGGAATAAACTCGTCCGGAGTTTATACATTTTTAGCCTGATTTTGGTCCCCTTTACACAGACCGAATATTACTTTTATGACATAAAAAAGTATTTCTTTGGGTTTGGCGCTCAGGGTGGTCCGGTTTTTCAAATTTTCGGATGCATCGCTTTGATAGCAACGATTTACATCACGCACATCCTCTGGATGATGTCAAAACGCGCTACAGATCCCCGCCAAAAGTTAAAGGCCCAGTTTATTCTGTATGGTTTTTGCGCCAATGCAGTTCTGACCGTCGGCGACATATTACCAATACTTGGTGTCGAGGTTTATCCACTGGGCAACTTCGGCTTTATCCCCATGTTGCTGATGGCTTATGGCCTTCTTCAGCACGAGTTTATCGAGGTAACGAAAAAAGGAATATCCAAAGACTTCATCCTAAAACTCCTGATCCTGTTCGTATGGCTTCCCCTGATCTCAAGTATTATTTTATGGTTTTTCACCAAACAACATTTATTTTATCCGAACCTTTATGATCGTATTGTTCCTTATGCGATTCCGCCTGTTGTGTCTTTTCTTGCCTGTTTTATTATCGCCACCATTTGTTTCTCCCAGAGGGCATTGAGGCCGACAACGATTCTGTTCGGCCTGATTTCAACGCTCTGGGGTTTTCTTAATCTTGACATCACATTAAACATGCTGGTTTTCGATAAAAATCTTGGACTATACCTGAACCGGATCGACCATTCTTTTTTAGTTTTTCAATTGGGGCTCTCCGCCCATTTTGTCTATTCAGTGATTGGGCGGCGGCAACGATGGACTTTTGTATATCCTATGTATGCAATAGGTTTCTTTCTGATGCCCTTCACTCATACCGACTGTTATTTTCAAGGGAACAAAGAATTTTTCTGGGGTTTTTACTCTCAAAAAAACTTTCTTTTCGATGTATTCAGTTTTTTCTCATCTGTTTCCGTTGCATGGGGAACGATATTGCTCTTTCAGGCAACTTGGGGGGAGAAAGACATCGATCTGAAAAAAAAATATCACTATGTGCTGAGCGGCGTCATGATAACCGGTTTTTTGAATTTGCTCAGCATTCCCCCATTGTATGGCATTGAATTATACCCCATTGGCAACTTTACATTTATTCCAATCCTCATCATGGGATATGGAATATTCCGTCATGACATTATGCGCCTGAACAGGTATTCCATAAAGCGAATCATAGGATCTATTGTTCATGTCGTGATTTTTCTGGGCCTGGCTTCCCTGTCGGCGGTGGTCTACTGGGCGATCGGCGATTTTGAATTCAATTACATCATCAACCGGATGATTCCATACGGCATCCCTCCTTTGTTGAGCGTCATCAGCTTCACTTTTTTTATGTTTCTTTCTTTAAAATTGGGCCAGAACCGAAATGAGGCCCTGCTTTTCAGCCTGTTCAGCCTACTTTATGTCTTTTTAAATACGGATATTTTCCTCAACAGCATTATTGTTGATGAGGCGGTCGGCCTTCAGCTCAACCGGTGGGACCATGCCTTTTTTGTTTTTTGTCCTGCTTTAACTCTTCATTTCGTCTTTCTGGTTTTGCGGAGACAAAACAAGTGGTGGATTGTCTGGTTTTTTTATGGCCTTGCGGGTATTTTTTCTCTCTTCACTCAGACCAATTTGTATTTCCAAGGGATGCATCACTACTCCTGGGGTTTTTTCGCCAAAAACGGTCCTGTTTTTGACGCATTCGGCATTTACTGTTTACTCCTTACAATCTACATGAGTTACCTGCTTTTTGATGGGTATCGTCGGACGGACAACCTGTTTCAAAAACGCCGTATTTTACTCATAGGATTGGGGTTCGGGATAGCTGAAGTCCTGGTCCTTTTTGATCTGCCGCCAATCTATGGGTATGACATTTACCCACCCGGAAATTTTGCATTTTTACCTATGCTTCTGGTCGCATTCGGCTTATTTAAAGATAATATCAAGGAATCATTAAAAATATTAAAAACGTGGCTCTTATGGGCCGGTTTGTTTGGCATTGTTCTGGGCATCTCCGCAATCTATAAAAAGATATACCCGACGGATAAGTCACTCACATTCTATTGGGCAGGATTAATCGCGGTGATTTTCTCCTATAAATTCATCCATCGCGCCTGGGATATGACCCTGTCGTTATTCATCGGTTCTGAAAAAGACAGGTTAGACACATTGTTCCTTTCACTGACAAATGACCTTTCCAGATCGCGCACCATCTATTCCATTTTTCAGGCCATTATTGACAAAATTTTTCCGGAATTATTGAGTACCCACTGTAAAATTCTTGTCAGATCAACTCAGGATTCTTTGCAAACCACCCCGGTCAGCTTTACCGGGTGGGAAGCGTGGAACCCCCGCAATATATTGTTTTTTGATAAGGGTCGGCCTTTAAGTCTGGATAACGCTATTCACCTGGAAGCTTCTCACCCATTGTTATTAATGTTTCAAAAATACCGACTGCCCGCTACGATTGAAAATGTTGGGGAGTGGATGATGGAAAAAGACTTATTCCTGCCCCCCCAAGATCATCTCCTTCAAGCAGAGCTGATTCTTCCGGTTTACCAAGAAGACACCCTGATCTGCCTGATTCTTTTAGGGAAAAAAACCGATGGCGCAATTTATTCAAGCGATGAAAAGGAATTTTTCCATCGCCTGGGTCTTTTCATCGGGCCGCATATTGAAAATGCCAAACTGCTTCAAAGTTTTGAACAAAAAGTGGAAGAACGGACCCTTGAGTTGAAGGATGCACTGCATGAGACACGATTAAAAGAACAGGAGATCACCCGTCTCAACCAGCTTGTTCAAACAGTCAATTCAACACTGAATATTGACAGGGTGATGGAATCCCTGATGGAATCCCTGCAGACCCTTTTTATCTTCGACTTCATAACGATCCATCTCCTCGATAAAAAAAATGAAACGCTGAACGTGTTTAATGCGTATGGCCATGGAATAGTAACCGATGAACATGTAAAAAATTTTCGCAAACTGACAATTCAAATAGCTGAACACCAAAGCGTTTCAACATATGTAGCGCATTCACGCCAACCTTTTTATCTGAGCAAAATCGAACCCGACACACCGAAGCTGCCAATAGACCTGCAAATTTACGCAATACTTCCGTTTAAGTCGCTACTGGTGCTGCCCCTTGAATTTCAGAACCAGGTTATCGGATGCATTGGGTTTTATGGTGTCTACCATAATTTTGAGTTTTCAGAGCAGGATATCAGTAAAATCCAGCGTTATGTGTCACATGTCGCCACCGCCATCAACAACGCAAGCATTTATAACGAATTATATGAAGCCCGTCTACAAGCCGAAGCAGCCACAAAAGCGAAAAGCGACTTTCTGGCGAACATGAGTCATGAAATCAGAACCCCGATGAATGCAATTTTAGGCATGACCGAACTTTTATCTGAAGCCAGCCTGCCCTTTGAGCTCATCGATCATATAAAAACAGTCAATTCCTCCGGCGAAATTCTCCTTTCCATCATTAACGACATTCTGGATTTCTCAAAAATCGAAGCCGGGCAGATGGAACTTGAGGAAACAGAATTCAATCTGCTGGATTTAGTGGAAACAGTCGTTAAAATGCATGCAGTTAAAGCCCACGAAAAAGGGCTTGCACTGAACTGCCGGATGGCGCTCGACGTTCAACCCTTCCGGAAAGGAGATCCGACACGGTTAAGACAGATACTCATCAATCTCTTGAACA
The DNA here is from genome assembly GCA_003599885.1 of Desulfobacteraceae bacterium. Taxonomy (GTDB): domain Bacteria; phylum Desulfobacterota; class Desulfobacteria; order Desulfobacterales; family Desulfosalsimonadaceae; genus SURF-3. The sequence continues at coordinate 65,130 of QZKW01000072.1, forward strand.
ATGCCATCAAATTCACAAGTCACGGTGAGGTGAGCCTGGATGTTGTTTCTTCCGATGATCCTGAATCCTTGAAGTTCTGTGTCCGGGACACCGGAATCGGCATACCAAAAGAAAAACAGCAGTTAATTTTTGAGAGTTTCTCGCAGGTGGACACCTCAACAACGCGCAAATACGGTGGAACCGGGTTGGGCCTTGCCATCTGCAAACGCCTTGTCGAGCTTATGGGCGGACAGATATGGACCGAATCCGATGAAGACAAGGAAACACGGTTTTTCTTCACCGCCAGATTATCTCAGGCAAAACCTGCGCTTCCATCTGTCATGGCATCCCCCAACGAATTGAGCGGGGTGAAACTTCTTGTTGTTGACGGCAATGAAACCAGCCGACGGGCATGCACAGAACTGCTTTCTTCCTTGGGCGCCACGGTGAGGGTTTCTGAAGTCGGCGCAGAGGGGTGTCATGCGATCAGCGACGCCGACAGGGAAGGGAAACCATTCCACATGGCGCTTCTGGATTTGGAAACGCCGGGGATGGACGGATTTCAAATGGCCGAACAAATCAACGCCATGCCCCTCACCTGCCAGCCCCGGGTGCTCATGCTGACTTCAAGCGACGCCGTTGAGGGAAAAGCGCGGGCCCGTGCATTAAATGCCGCCTCATATATTGTGAAACCTTACCGGCGAATCGAATTACTGGAAGGGATCTTAATTGCTTTGGGGAAAAAGGGAATGATTGCCGAACATATACAGTCTGTTCGAAACTCTGAAAAAATGACATTTCCCCCCTTGCGGATTCTCCTGGCAGAAGACATTGAAACCAATCGCGAACTTATGAAGCAATATTTAAAAGATTCGCCAAGTATCATTGATATGGCGGAAAACGGAAAAATCGCCTTAGAGCGATATACCAGAAATGTGTACGATGTTATTTTAATGGATATTGAAATGCCGGTAATGGACGGCCTGGAGGCGACCCGGCAAATCAGAAAATGGGAGCAGGAAAATCATAAACCGAAAACACCGGTGTTCGCCCTGACCGCCCACGCGTTTTCCGAACAAAAGAAAAAATGTTTTGAAGCCGGTTGCACGGGATTTTTATCAAAACCGCTAAAGAAAAATATTTTCCTCCAACTGCTCACAGAACAGTTTGGTTTTAATAACAAAGAAATTGGACTTGCTATTCCTGAAAAAAGAGGAAAGGCAAGTATTGATGACTTACCTGTTAAAAATTTTCCGGCAGCCAGAAAATTCAGAGCCAGAATAAACGCTGATTTGGAAACATTGATCCCGGACCTGTTTGACGAAATCATGAAAAAATTGGAGAACATGAACAGCGCACTCAAAAATAAACACTTTGATACGCTGAAATTCATCGGTCATGGCCTTAAAGGCGCGACAGGCAATTATGGACTGATTGATTTATCAGAAATGTTTCTGTCCCTTGAAACCGGCGCCAAGAAACAGGATAAGGATAGGGTCATCCATGAACTGACAAGAATAATGTATTATATGGCCAATGTCGAAATCGAATATGTGTCAGACTCAATCGCCTAAGGATCTAATAATGAAAAACCAGGGAAGAGGCAAGTTGCTGCTGGTAGACGATATAAAAGCCAATGTCAACATTTTGCAACTCAATCTGAAGACGGATTACCATATCGATGTTGCATTTGATGGGGAAAGCGCGCTGGAACAGGTTGCCAAGAACCCGCCCGACCTGATTCTCTTGGACATACAGATGCCCGGCATTGACGGCTATGAAGTGTGCCGCCGTCTGAAGAACAATAAAAATACTGAAAAAATCCCCATCGTTTTCATAACATCCAAAAACGAGGAGGAAGATGAAACCAAAGGTCTCGAACTCGGAGCGATAGACTATATTATTAAGCCGTTTAGTATGCCCATTGTCAAAGCCAGGGTAAAAAATTTGATGCAGATGAAAAAGCAGCAGGATATCCTTGAGAACCTTTCATTAATTGATGGGCTCACCGGCATTCCCAATCGCCGCTATTTTGACCTTATGCTTCACCACGAGTGGCAAAGAGCGATGCGAACTGAAACGGCTCTGGCTTTGATCATGATCGACATCGATTTTTTCAAAACATATAATGATTATTATGGACATGTATCCGGCGATGAATGCCTCAAATCTGTCGCACAGGCGCTTACCGCTTCCATCAACCGGTCAATGGACTTTATTGCGCGTTATGGCGGCGAAGAATTTGCCGTTATCCTACCGGGCACCAGTATTGAAGGGGCGCTTACTCTTGGTGAGAACATGAGGCAAAACGTCATGAATCTGGGGATCGCGCACAAACAATCCCTTGCGGCTGATTTTATTACGATCAGCCTGGGAGTCGCCAATATTATTCCAAAAAAAGAATACGGCCAGAGGCTGTTAATCGAGGGTGCAGACAAGGCCTTATATGAAGCCAAAAGAAATTCACGTAATATATGCAGAAGATGCAGCACGGAAGACATGATGGATTTACAGAATATCTGCAAATAATTGATCACCTAAATCAATATCTGGCATTGCTTAAAAAGTTAAAGAATACCGGCCGGATTTATCGAAGTCCGTAAAAAGTTTGTTCGTCCTATTTATCTGCCGTATCAAAGGATTCAACGACAACTTCAAGCTGTTCTGGCATCGATTCAGGTTTTTCCGAAACCATATTGTACATAAAAGCCACTTCTTTAAAACTAAACGTTTCTTCAGCGCCAACAGGCAAATAGCTGATGGTATCTTTCTGCTCTGGAGTTTTCTCTGTGCCTGACACAAACCAATATCCCGGTTTGATCATTTCAATGCAAGACCTGCAGTTTCCGGTCACGACAATATTTTTTACATCTACTTCTCCAACATTCTTTACCTTGCCCACAGCATCAATCACATAGGCTTTTTCCGAATCCTGACGAATCACGAATTTGCTTTCAGAGACAACCACTTTCCCTTCCTTCTTTTCTCCACAAGAAAAAATTATCAGACACATCAGCATTAAAAAGAAAACAATCCAGTTGTTTTTAATAAATTTCATATTCAATCTCCTAAGATTCACTGTAAGCTCAGTTAAGTCCGCATTTTTAAAATTTATTTAAATTTTGATAACATTACAGCAAATTAAAATTTATGCATATCAGTGGTTATCCGATTTTTATGTAAGATTTTCCCTACATGCTAAAGGAATTTTTAAATGTCAAAGATTTGTTGACTTCGACCAAACAGCCTCGGTTTGATATTATCAAATCCTGATAGGAAGGCCCGATCCAATATGCAGACGGGCAGAAATAAAATAACCAAGGCCATGGTTCATATTTTATAAATTACTGAAATAATAATTTAATCATTTATGTTCACAACAATTTTTATCTCGGACTTTTCGATTCGCGGGAATAGCCGATCGATCCTCTGGGCGTCTGTTTTAGCCTCGTCAATATTGTTTCATCTCACCCCATGAGTGTCACGATGTGACAGGCAAATCATTGAAATTAAAAAATATATTGACATTATCAAATTAAGCATTAACGTTAATAATAAATAAATATTTCATATTGGTATAAGAATTCTATTCTTTTTCTGCACAGTTGTAGCCACGAAATAAATTTCAATTCGCATTCTGTATTCATCTCCATACGCTGGGCCTGCGACATTAACTGAATAAACGAATATGTAAAAGCGCAAAAGCCAAACCAATTGTAAAATTGGGACGGAAAGTCACGGATCTTTTCGGCGCTGGTTTATAATCGCTTCGATTCAAAGATAGCCGGATTGCCATTTTATAATGGTACTTCGGCTTTTTTAATGCTCTTCTCAAATAGATTATTGGGGAGGCAGTCGCTTTCTTGTTAATGTCCAGGAGGTTTATTGTGACCTGTGCTGGCAAATCAAGAGTCCTATATGAGTTCAGCAAAGCGATTCCCAAAGGAAACGCCACATTCCAGAATAAAAAGAGCCCGTCCTGCCGCAGCAGAGTCGCCTATCCTTTGATTATTACTATATTAAAATCAAACTTTAAAATCTCAGGTTCTTTCAAATCTTTCTTTTCCATTCATCATTTATCAACAATTCAAAGGATAATTATAAAAATACCAATAATTAGCCTCTATGAGGCCTTTCCCATTCTCATAGAGGCAAAGTAGCTATCATTAAAAGATAATTAGCCTTATTAGATTAAAAAATATCGAAACCAAATTATCGGGAGGAACAAAAATGATCATTATTTCTTTAACCTCCTATCCCCCGGAGAGTGCGGTGGAGATGGGTAAACGCTTTTTGGATATGCCCGCTCTTCCAAATTTTATTACAATGAGGGGCCCCTATATCAGCAGCATTATCGAAAAAGGGATTAAGGGCATCACTCTCTATGAGTTTGACGAATCAAAGTATGGAGAAGCATTTAAAGTGCTTTCTGACCGTAGCGCAAAATTTTTTGGAGTTCCGGGATTTTCTTATTCTCTGAATCATTGGCTTGAAGCTAAGGACGCACTGAAACTGGTAGGTTTAGGATAATTTCTCTTCTGGGATAAAGGATTTTACACAAAAACAATTCATTATGGGGGGATAGAGCCATGGTAAAAGCAGAAGGAAATATCATTATCAATGCGCCGGTGGAGAAAACATTCGGGCTTTTGATCGACACTGAAAAGCTGCCTGATTGGATGCCTCTTTTGATAGAAGTGCATGATATCCAAGGAAGCGGCGTCGGTAAGAAGTTCAAATGGACATACAAGTTTATAGGCATGAAGTTTGAAGGAATGAGCGAAACCGTTGAGGAAATACCAAACAAGAAAGTTGTCACCAAAAGCAAGGCGGGAATCGAGGCTGTTTGGACATTTAACCTTAAGCAGGAGGGCGGTGGGACAAAAGTCGATGTATTGGTGGAATATACGATACCTATTCCGGTGCTTGGTAAATTCGCAGAAAGTTTCGTGGTTAAACAGAGCACGCGAGATGTGAAACATGCCCTGGAAACGTTCAAACACCTTTTGGAAGCATGATATCAGTACAACATCGTGATCATCACCCAGCTTAATACAGGAAGAAGATGATTATCAAAATCTTATCTGGGTAATTTATATTGTATGGAGGAAATAATGAACAGCTTAAACAGAAGAAGCATCATTCGTCAGAGAAGTCTTCTTCCTGTAAAAGTGAGAATTCCAGGAACAAGTGGAAATGACAACCTAAAATTGACCCCCTGCGATAACCCAATTTTGACCCCCCTGCAATTAAGTTAAAAAGCCTCTATTCGCTTAAACCATTTCTGATT
>QZKW01000071.1 GCA_003599885.1 Desulfobacteraceae bacterium
GCAGACAAAAAACATGTGCACATAAAAAAGCGCGCCCAAGCCGCCTTCGGGTATGCCCATGTGAAATGTCGCCAGCCCCATGGTCAGTTCCTTGACCTTCACCACATCCACTTTGGTGAAATACCGCATCATGATGCCGGTCAGCGCAATCCCGATGATGAGCAGCAGGGGGAAATAATCCGCAGCCCGGGATATATAATTGATTTTGGGAATAAACACCCTTCTGCCCAAAAGCAGAACCGCTCCGGCCAGCAGAGTGACGCCGGAAATCAGTACGCCTGGAACACCCACTTGGAGAATGCCGTCCGCCCTTTCAACAGCCAAGACTAAAAACGGTACGGGCTCCATAAAAAACCGCAGATGCCGGACGACCACCGCCAAAAAGGAATAGTGGAACAAAATGGCAAACAGCCACAGCCAGACCACCCATTTGTAGGAAATCCGGTCTCCGACCAGTTCCACCCGGCTGTTTTTAAACAGGGACCGGAACAGAACGATTTCCAGAAACATGCGCCCGATGACGCCTGCGGTGGTGCTGGGGTTGTCCAGTTTGGATTGCTTGATCCAGTCCAGGGATTGCTGCTGGCCGCAGGTGCTGGGAATGCGGAAGGGCACCGGGGATTTGGCCCAGTACAGAACCTTTTTGACAAACCCGGCCAGAAAAAAAATCAGGGCCAGGTAAGGGATAAAAATACCAAACACACCCTGAAGCCCTGCCGTTCCGGCACCCACATAGGCAATCAATCCAAGAACAACGACCGCCAGGAGGGAGAATAAATAATGTACATTCATTGAAAATCACCTCATCCTACAAGTTCAAAAAATATATTTACAGAATACCTGTACAGCGTGCGTTTATCAGCGTTTGTAAATCCGTGTTGATATCCGGTATGTCGCTCATCAGTTCTTTTTTGATGAGCAGTTTTTTAACGCTCTCCTTCGCCTGATTGATCCGCAGCGAATAGACCGTTGCCCTGCATTCCACATAAATATCGATTGCAGCCAGCATCAGCTCATCGACATTGGATTCAACGGCTGAAAGAAACCATTCAACCTTTTTATCCTGCGGCTGGCGGTCCAGCTCTTTTCTGATCAGATGTTTTATGGCGAAGATAAACGAAACCGCCTTCGAGGGGGACATTTCCTGAACCGCTCTCAGACGGATGATGGGATCCATGGCTTCATTCACCTTGACCGGATCCATTGTTTCTTTAACCACTTCAGCAAAAAGAAGCAAAAGGCTGCGCTTGATGGTGTTGCCGACAGGATTCGCAAACGGGTCTTTTGTATCAATAAAAAAACTCGCGGAATCCGCCGGATAGGCGCTGATGGCAGCGGCAATCCACTTCTCCACCAGCTTTGGCTGTCTCTCAATTAAAAATGCCTTCGGATCCATTCTTCCCGCCTTCTGCCGCATAAAAAAATATGGGTATAAAACCCATCAACATTTTTACTGCACATAAAACAAAATCAACAAAATCATATATTTTAAAATTTAAAAAGAGTTGTTTATATCAAAAGGCAAAACAATGTCAAGATTATTTCTATCCACCAATCTTCCTTATATTCAATTCCACGGTTGCCTGCCGCCCTGTCAAATGATATGGTGGGCGATACATTTTTCGGTGCCTCAAATTAATATTTTTTATGCAAAGAAAAGCCATGAAACGAACCCGAATCATCACCCTTTTGGCGTCAGACCATGCCCTTGACAACGTTTTAATCAAAGGATGGGTGAAAACCCGTCGCGACGCAAAAGATTTTTCCTTCATTGAAGTCAATGACGGCTCCTGCCTGCAAAATATCCAGGTGGTGGCAGACCAGGGGCTGGCAAATTTTGAGGCAATCAAAAAGCTGTCCACCGGTTCGGCAATCGCGGTCGAGGGAATCATGCGCCCTTCTCCCGGCAAAGGGCAGAAGTGGGAAGTTCACGCCGCATCGGCGGTTATCATCAGCGTCGCAGGAGACGATTACCCTTTGCAGAAAAAGCGGCATACCGATGAGTTTTTGCGGACCATCAGCCATTTAAGACCCCGCACCAACAAATACGGGGCCGCCTTTCGCATCCGCTCAAAGTTAAGCTATGCCATTCACCGGTTTTTCCAGGAACGCGGGTTTGCCTATATCCATACGCCCATCCTCACCGGGTCCGACTGCGAAGGCGCGGGCGAACTGTTTCAGGTGACGGCGCTGAACCTTGAAAATCCCCCTAAAACCGCCGGTAAAATAGATTACAGCCAGGATTTTTTTGGTCGCCCCGCCAATCTGACGGTTTCCGGCCAACTGGAGGCTGAAATGTTCGCCCTGGCATTGGGCGATGTGTATACCTTCGGCCCCACGTTCCGGGCGGAAAACTCCAACACCAGCCGGCACGCCGCTGAATTCTGGATGGTGGAACCGGAGATGGCGTTCTGCGACTTGAGCGATGACATGGATCTTGCTGAAACCTTTGTCCGGCATCTGGTGACTTACGCGCTGGATCATTGCCGGGAAGACTTAAGCCTGTTTGCCGAATTTGTGGACAAAACCCTGATGGATACCCTTGAAACCGTTGCGACCAAATCCTTTATCCGGGTTCCCTATACAGAGGCCCTGGCCATATTAAACCGGTCCGGCCAACACTTTAATTTTGAGGTTTCTTTTGGGACGGACCTGCAAACCGAACATGAACGGTATCTCGCCGAAACCCATTTCAAACAGCCGGTGATTATTTATGATTATCCCAGAACTCTTAAACCGTTTTACATGCGGGTCAATGATGACGGCAAAACCGTGGCGGCGATGGACGTGATCGTGCCGAGAATCGGGGAAATCATCGGCGGAAGCCAGCGGGAGGAACGACTGGATGTGCTTAAAGGCAGAATGGCGGAAACGGGCGTGCCCCCAAAAGACCTCTGGTGGTATCTGGACTCCCGGCGATTCGGAAGCGTGCCACACAGCGGATTTGGGCTGGGGTTTGAACGCCTCATCATGCTGGTTACCGGCATCAGTAACATTCGGGATGTGATCCCCTTTCCACGAACGCCGGGGAATATCGAGTTCTGACGAACCCCTTCATTTAAGGCCTGCCCGGCGTTCAGGTCATCTAAAAACGCCCAAGCATTATAAAAATTGCAGGAGGCCAGATGAAAATCAGGTGGAGCGTATTATATCTTCTTATGGTTATGGCAATGGCGCTTTCAGGCTGTTCCGGAAAGCACCTCAAGGTTCAGGACGATAACAGCCTGGCTTTGGGTTCCTGTTTCCCTTTGCCTTGCTGTGTTTCAAGCAATGCCTGGGTACCGTATAACTATGTTTCGCCGTTTGAGCTGGCCATACCGGAGGACAAAGCCTGGCCGTTAATCAGAAAAGCCATTTTTGATATGCCCAGAACCCGGATCGTGGAAGAAGATTCCGTCTACATTCACGCAAAATGCACCAGCCTGGTATTCCGGTTTGTCGACAATCTGGAACTGCTCCTGCTTCCGGACCAGCACCTGGTCTCCGTGAGATCGTCGTCCACCTTCGCTATTTTCGATTTTGGGGCGAACTTCTGGCGGGTGCATAAACTGCGCAGCCAACTGGAGGAGGCCGGGGTGATCAAATGATTTTAATTGATAAAAATATGGAGAAAATTCCGATGACCATCAAAGACAGGGCCGCTCAGGCCAAAAAAGCATCCATCCTGATGGCGGCGACGGCGGCAGATATTAAAAACAATGCACTTCATGCCATTGCCCGGGCGCTGACGGCCAGCGCGAATGAAATTATTGCGGCCAATCAGGCGGATCTCGATGCGGCAGCTGCGGAAAATTTGGCCGCACCTTTGCTGAAACGATTGAAATTTCAGAAAGATAAAATACAGGAAGCCGTGGAAGGGATAGGCAGCCTCATCAGCCTGGTCGACCCGGTGGGCGTGACGCTATCCGCCACAGAACTGGACCGGGGACTGGAACTGTATAAGGTCAGCAGCCCCATCGGGGTTATCGGCATTGTGTTTGAATCCCGGCCCGATGCGTTGGTGCAGATTTCATCCCTGTGCCTGAAAAGCGGCAACGCCGTGATGATGAAAGGCGGCAGTGAAGCGGCCCACACCAACCGGATACTTTCGGAGATCATCCATACCGCCGGAATTTCGGCAGGCCTGCCCAGGGGCTGGCTGACCCTGCTGGAAGCCCGGTCCGACGTGTCGGACATGCTGAAACTCGACCATTCCATTGATCTGATTATCCCCAGGGGCAGCAATGAATTTGTCCGCTATATCATGGACAACACCACTATTCCGGTGCTGGGGCATGCTGACGGCATCTGCCATGTGTATATCGATAAAAAAGCCGACGTGGACATGGCGGTAAAAGTGAGTGTGGACAGCAAGTGCCAGTATGTGGCGGTCTGCAATGCAGCGGAAACCCTTCTGGTGCATCGGGAAATCGCGCAGGAAGCGCTGCCGGTTCTGCAAACCGCCCTGGAGTCAAAAGGGGTGGAGATCCGCGGGTGTGAGGAAACCCGGAAAATTATCGCGGTCAAGCCGGCCACAGAAGAAGACTGGCGCACCGAATATCTCGATTTGATACTATCCGTTAAAATCATTGACTCCATGGATGCGGCCATCGACCACATCAATACCTTCGGCTCCGGCCATACGGACGCCATTGTCACGACCGACAAATCCCGGGGAAAGCGGTTCATGGATAAAGTGGATTCGGCGGATGTGTTCATGAACTGCAGCACCCGGTTCGCCGACGGGTTCCGGTTCGGTTTGGGGGCGGAAGTGGGGATCAGCACCAGCAAAATCCACGCCCGGGGCCCGGTGGGGCTGGAAGGGCTGATGATCTACAAATGGCGGCTCGTGGGCGACGGGCATGTGGTGTCGGATTATTCCGGCCCGAACGCCAGAGCCTTTTCCCACAAACCGCTGAAAAAACAGTTTGATGAATCATTGAAGTAGGCATCCGGTAAAGAAAGGAGCGGCGTCATCCATCAGTCAATCCAAGGAAGGTCTGTCCATGATCCGGATGCCTGCGCTTCCTGATTCCGCTCCTGCTGACAACGCCTGGTTCCGGCCGGTCATCCCCCTGTTGCTGTCCTTTATTTCAGGCATCATCCTTGCGCTCGCTTTTCCGGGCCTTGGGTGGCTGTGGGTGCTTTCCGTCGCCATTCCCGCACTCGGCATCCTCGTCGGCGCTTTTGTTTTCGGTAAAAGCGCCCGCTTTTCCCCCCTGATCCTGTTTGCCTGCCTGGGGGTTCTGTCCTATGAGGCCTGTATTGCGGGGCCGGGAAATCCGGGTCATGTGGCGCATTATATTGATAGCCGAACCTGGAAAATTACCGGAACCCTCCAAGCTGAACCTGTTTTCCAGACCTACCGGAGAAAATGTGTTCTTGGCCATCTGTCCCTTTCACCGGTTTCCGGAAAAACCCTGCCGTTTCCGGTCCGCGGCCAGATCCAGGTCAACCTCTACGGCAAGGGCAAAGACCTTTCCATCGGCGACCGGACCACACTCACTGGAGAAATCCGGCCCTTTCGTTCATTTCAGAACCCCGGCGGCTTCGATTATACCCGGTACATGACATGGCAGCATATCTGGGGAAGCGTTTCCGCATCCGCCAATAAAATAAGCGCCGTATCATCAGACACCGCCGGTCCGCAATCCTGGGTGAACGCCATCCGTGAAAACATCCGGGTCCTGATCCGCCGGGCGTCCCAGAGCAATAAAGACGGAGACGCCGGCGCGGTGCTGGCCGCCCTCATTATCGGTGATCGGGGCGGCATCACCCCCGCCCTTCAGGAAGCGTTCAGCCGGGCGGGCGTCAGCCATGTGCTGGCCATTTCCGGCCTGCATGTGGGGATTGTGGCCACAGCCGCGTTTGTGTTTTTCAACTGGGTTCTGTCTTTTTTTCAGCCGCTTCTGATGCGGGCCTGGACGAAAAAGGGGGCTGCGATGGCGGCGGTTTTCCCGGTGGTTTTTTACGGCGTTCTCGCGGGCATGCCCCCGTCCACCCAGCGGGCGGTGGTCATGGCCGTGGTTTTTCTGTTCACATTTCTCATCGAGCGGGACCATGACCTTTTAAATACCATCGCCCTGGCCGCCCTGGTGATCCTGATCGCCCACCCGCCGGCGCTGTTTTCCATTTCCTTTCAGCTCTCGTTTGCGGCGGTGCTGTCAATTGCCTGGGGAATGCTCGCTTTCCGGAACACCATCTATCAATCCCGGCTGGGCCGGAATTTTCTCATCAAATTTGCGGCCACGCTTTTTTTTGTGACCCTGTTTGCCGTGATCGGCACAGCGCCCCTGGTGATGTATTATTTCAACATTTTTTCCGCCGCAGGGCTCCTCGCCAATCTGGTGGTGGTTCCCCTGATGGGGTCTTTTGTTGTCATCACCGGCCTTTTTTCAGCTCTGATTCTGTATCCGGTTTCCCATCAGGCCGCTTTGTGGGGGCTCCAAGTATGCGACGCCGTGCTGAAACCCGTCATCGTTTTTGTGAAAACGCTTTCTCAAATGGAATGGAGCGCGGTTCACACCATCACCCCGTCGATTCTGGAAATAGCCTGCTATTATCTGCTGGTATCGGGCGTAATGCTTTTAATAATGCCGAAAGCGAATTCCGGAATCAAACCGGAAGCCCAACAACCCCTTCAAGCAAACGGCGGAGCCTCTGCCGGAAGAATTAATGGCCGGGGCCCTATTTCCCGTTCCCGCTGGGCAAGCCTCATGATCGTTGCAGCCATTGGCGTTCTTTCGGCGGACATGCTGTACTGGGCGAACCGGCGGCTATGGCATGACGATTTCAGGGTCACGGTCCTGGACGTGGGGCAGGGGAACGCCGCGCTTCTGGAATTTCCCAAAGGGGATTGCGCGGTGATTGACGGCGGCGGATTTTCGGACAATGCGGTGTTTGACACGGGCGGGATGGTGCTGGCTCCTTTCTTATGGCGAAACAAAATCCGGACGGTGGACACGGTCATCCTGACCCACCCGGATGCCGATCATTTAAACGGATTGATCTATATCCTGAAACATTTTCATGTCAGACAGGTGATTTCCACCCATCAACCGGCGGACAGCGGTTCTTACCGGGAATTTCTGGCGTTGGTCCAAAACAACCACATGTCCCACCCGGATTTCAACGGCATGGAAAAAACCGTTTCCATCAGCGGCGTAACCCTTCAATTTTTATATCCGTTTTCGCATCCAACAGGGGAATTTAGAGCGGCCGCCAAAGCTCAGGATTCACCGGATACCAATAATCATTCCCTGGTCATCCGGGCGGCTTTGGGGGAATTTTCCATCCTGTTTCCCGGAGACATCGAACGGGCCGGAGAAAAGGAACTGGCCGCCGCAGCCCCGGAAGGATTGCTGTCCACCGTCCTCATCGCCCCCCATCACGGGAGCAACACCTCCAGCTCACCGGCGTTTCTGGATGCCGTTCATCCGGAAACGGTCATTATATCTTCCGGAAAACCGGACCGGTTTCCATCGCCTGTGGTTCTTGACCGGTACAAGCACAGAAACTATCAACTTTTCAGAACAGACGAAAACGGGGCGATTCGGATCGTTACTGACGGAAAGGGGATGACCGTCATGCCCATGAAGGGGGAGGCAACATGGAAAGACTTGTAATTATCTGATTTTTAGAATATAAATTTTATACACGAGGACGCCATGCAACAAAACATGAGCCCATCCAATGACCGGGAAAAAATTCTTATTGAAAAAATCCGAACACTTTCACCGGAAAAAATAACACAGGTGGTAGATTTTATTGATTTTATAAGCCAAAAAGACAGCGAACGCCGACTGATTCAGGCCGCCAACAAGTTGGCCGAACACACATTTAAAAAGGTCTGGAACAACCCCGAGGATGACATATATGACGACTTATAGCTTCGGGGATATTGTTCTGGTTCATTTTTTTACCAATAATTTCGGCGGATTCAAATGAATTATTTTGGTGAGCGGGATCTTTTCAGGGATAAATCAGTATGGATATCCCCGGAATTCGAATTCAAAAGAGCACAATTTGCTATAGCTCTTTTAGATATAAAGGAATAGCTTGCTGTATTTATGAATAAACTCTAAGCTACATAATTTTCGCAAAAGTAATTTGCCATTTTTAGCAAAAAAATTAAAACAAACTCAATATGGGGCAGATATGGAATTAACAAAGGAGTTTAAGTTATTAGTTATCGTTGGCGCTTGGAACAGGAATATTTTTTCAAAGGAGTGGATAAAAAAATACTTATTGCCAAAAGATGACTTTGAAATTGAGTTTTCATTGGGATTAGATGGATCCCATAGAATATCATTAGAAAAAATAAGGATTGAGTTTCACAACAATAGAATAAATTTTATACCAAGAATTAATAGCGCAGAGACATATGCAGTGATTTCTGAATTGGCATCCAAAATCGCAGATTATTTACCGCATACACCTGTTAGTGGATTTGGTATTAATTTTATATTTCAATGTGAAAAAGAAGAGATCCAAGGTGATTTAATAAAAATAAGTGATGTTGAAAAATTGCATGAACATGGTGCCCATATAATAGGTTCTCAACATAAACATAATATTAAGATTGACAATATTTATGTCAATCTTACAGTTTCAACAAATAATGAGCATTTATATTTTGATTTCAACTTTCATTCTGACATAATAAACCTTACTCAATTTAAAGAAAAGATATATGAATTTCCTATTGAAAAGTTATACAATATAGCATCGAAAACAATAGAAACTGTTTATATAGTTTAGCTTTTGGGGAGAATAAAAGATATGGCCAAGTCATTAAATACAGGCAACCAATTTAAAGAAAAAAAACAACCAAGATATAATAAACAATCATATAACGACGAAACATTAAAAAATACAAGTTCACGCTCGGAAGAGAATGAAAAGCAGAGTGATTGGTCACCTGAAAATAGTATATATATATCTGGAATAAAAACAGATGAAATTATATCCGTTTTTGATGTTTCAGCATATATCCTAAATAAATTAGGGCCTATGACAACTATGAAACTTCAAAAACTTGTTTATTATTGCCAAGCATGGTCTTTGGTATGGGATGAAAGACCATTGTTTAAAGAAGAGATCGAGGCCTGGGCGAACGGTCCTGTTGTGAAAGAATTGTTTGCTTATCATAGGGGGATGTTTCAAGTATCATCTATTTCTATTGGGAATCCAGATTTATTAAATAACGAACAAAAAGATACCATTGACGCCGTGATTGAATATTATGGCGATAAACCATCTCAATGGTTAATTGATTTAACGCACATGGAAGACCCTTGGAAAAAAACAAGAACTGGATTACCAATATCGGTCAGAAGCGACAGGGTAATAGCCTTAGAAGACATGGCCGAATATTACAGTTCATTGCCACCTGAGAGTTAATGGAATATGGATAAAAAACCCAAAAAAGTGAAAAGACCTAATTCTGTTAAAATTCCGAGAAAAGACAGTTCCTTAACTGACACTTCATCAATAACTCCAGTTTGGCAAACAGGTGTTATTGATGTGGACGGACCTTGGGGCTGGAAAGACATTGAACACAATTTGTTTTTTACTACTATCTTACCAACAATGCAAAATTTTGAGACTATGACTTGGTTTGAAATCCTTGGCAGAAACAATCATGAAGTTAAAATCCAGCAACTTATCAAACCAGCTCAAAAAAGATTGGCTTTCCTCAGCCTTGACGATTTTGAGTCTTTGGTTTCTTTAAGATTGACAGGCCCTCAAAGGGTTTGGGGGATAAAAATACAAAATGTATTTAAAATTTTATGGTGGGATCCCAAGCATGAAGTTTGCCCTTCACAACTGAAACATACTTGATAATTCCCAATTCCCGGAACAGCTTAGGGAATTCAAATCATTAACCAAATATAAATGCCCTGGTTAATCTGGGGACGCCCATTTTTCCCGTTAATTGACAAGGTCCCTTGAATTCCATGAACCATTTCAGAGACTGTAATTACAAAGTATTATTCAAATCCTGAAGCCGCCTGACGATCAATTTATAAATCTTTTCTTTCTCCCTTTTTCCGATGCCGATGATTTCCACCACTTCCAGACGATCTTTTAAAAGCCGGTACACGATACGATATTTCTTTCTGGCCGCATAAAGCTTAAAAAATCCCGTAAGGTCCATGCCCAATTTATTACCGAGCGGCTTGCCGAGAAACGGATTTTCAGAAAGGGCATCGATCTTTTTTGCAACTTCCTTTTGAACTGAACCATCGAGAGCATCGAAATCCCTGACGGCTTCGGGGTGAAGTTCAACCTGAAATGCCACGTTCCACCTTTACCTGATTCCAGGAAATATTTTGAGAACCATCATGGTTTTTGAGCCGTTGCCCGATCATGTCGGCAATTTCAAAATGCTCTAAAATGTCTTCCGCATCTTTAAGAAGTTCATACTCCGCCGGAGAAATAATGACGGCAGCCAGGGAATTATTTCTCATAATGAAAAGCGGTTCCTCATTATTGGTTAATTCTCTCAATTTTCCGGTGAGTTCCTTCTGCAACCGGGTTATGGGAATCATTTGTTCGGTCTCGACTTGCATGTTTACCCCCTTATATTTAAATATGTATAAAAATACATATTGCCAAAAATGATGTCAAGCGAATATTCTTGAAGAAAAAACCAAGACTTGAAGACATGCAAAATTCGATCCGATATATGCTGTTGTCAGCCTTGATCATCGTTATTCAGACCGTCAGGGAGGGAATTGGTTCAGATTGGTTTTGCGCTGCTGTCGCCGAAAAACAATTTTTCAGCATAAATTTCAATTGCATGCGCCACGCGGATATTTTTTCCCCGCCGGGCGATCATATCCGATAACTGCATCATGCAGGCCGGGCAGCCGGTGGCCACCACCCCTGCGCCGGCAGCTTCAATGGTCGCTGCTTTTTTCTCCCCGATTTTTCCGGAAAGGTCATAATGGGCCAGATTAAAACTGCCGCCCATGCCGCAGCAGGACCCTGCGTCCGGCATTTCCATAAACCGGTATGCCGGATTGGCTGAAATCAGGGCTCTGGGTTCGGAAAAAACGCCAAGGGTTTTTCTCAAATGACAGGGATCGTGGTAGGTGACAATGGATGAACCGGCGTCAAATGCCGGTTGTCCCGCAGGCGGGATGCCCATTACATTCACCAGAAACGCATGGATATCATACGTTTTTTCAGAAATTTGACTGGTAGTGGTCTTCTGGCTCTCGGACGGGGATTTAAAAAAGACCGGCCACAGGGTTTTGATGGTGGCCGTGCAGGTCGCGCATCCGGTGACCAGATAATCAAACCCGATCGGGTCAAAGGGTTTGAGCTGGCCGGCGACCATCAGATCAAAGGCTTCGGAATCGCCGGAAGACAGGGCGGGAATGCCGCAACAGCCCTGGCCGTCCGGAACAATGACCTGCGCCCCGTGATGTTCCAGCACCCTGACCATGGCGTCCGCCACATGGGGATAGACTTTATCGATGAGGCATCCCACAAAAAGCGCCACCCGGACCCCTGAACTGTTTTTCGTAAGTGCCGCATGTGCCGGAAATTTATGGAATGGCACGGGGGCGAGAGGGACGACATGCCGGTGGGACAGCAGGGGAGAAACAAGGTTTGCGCAGGATGCCCCCGGCGCAGTATCCATTTTTCTGGAAAACAGCCCCTGCCACCGGGCCCCGTGTTCCGCAAGACGGTCAAACAGGGCCGGGTTCGCCAATACTTTCCGGAAAAAAGTCCTCTTTACCGGTGAGAGTCTTTTATAGCCGGCCATGACCGTCCGGGCAGTCAAAAAAATCTCCACCGTGTTGACGCCTCTGGGACAGGCCTTTGCGCAGGAACCGCACAGCAGGCAGCGATCGAGCCTTTCGGACACCCCTTTCGGGCGGCCAAAAAATGCGCGCATCAACCCGTCTAAAAGCATGAGTTTTCCCCGGGCCACATCGCTTTCGCTCCGGGTGACATCGTAGAGCGGACAAACGGACTGGCAGGTGCCGCACCGGGAACATTGCGCCACCTGCTGGTCGAGGGTTTTCATCAGCCGGATCAGCGCGGCCATTTTTAGCGGGGTTTTTTTAAGCGGGTGCATATTTTTTTCTGAGCGCCGGTTTTTCAATCTTTCCCGTGGGATTTCTGGGGACATCCCCGATGATGACTTTCCTGGGCCGTTTGTACCGCGGCAAGGCTTTGCAAAATTCCAGAACTTCCGCCTCGGACAGATCCAGGCCCGGTTTCGGGGAGATGACGGCTGCCACAATTTCACCCAGCCGCTCATCCGGGATGCCGATCACCCCGACATCCAGAATTTTATCAAAAGCCATTAAAAAATTTTCAATTTCATTGGGGAAAACATTTTCGCCGCCGCTGATGATAATGTCTTTTTTCCGGTCAATCAGCCACACAAATCCATCCGCATCCTGGCGTGCGATATCCCCGGTATGCAGCCAGCCGTCCCTTAAGGTCATTGCCGTGGCCTCAGGGTTCCGGTAATATTCTTTCATCACCCCCGGCCCCCGGATCAGCAGTTCTCCGGGGCACCCATCGGTCAGGGGATTTAACTTTTCGTCAACAATCTTAAATTCCCAGTCAAATCCCGGAACACCGATGGCCCCGACTTTATGATAATTTTCAATGCCCAGATGCATACAGCCCGGGCCGGTCGCTTCCGTCAGCCCGTAATTGGTGTCATACGCATGATGGGGGAAATATTTTTTCCATTTCAGGATCAGGCTGGGGGGAACCGGCTGGGCGCCGATATGCATCAGTCGCCACTGGTCCAGTTGATAATCCTTTAAATCCACCTCCCCGTTTTCTATCGCCACCAGAATATCATGGGCCCAGGGCACCAGCAGCCAGACAATGGTCGCCTGTTCTTCGGAAACCGCCTCCAGGATGGCTTTGGGACTGACGCCTTTCAATAAAACGGATTTGGCCCCGACCAGAAAATTGCCGAACCAGTGCATTTTGGCGCCGGTGTGATAAAGGGGGGGGATGCACAGGAAGTTGTCCCTGTGGGTCTGATGGTGATGGCGGTTCTCCACAAAACAAGAAAACTCCAGCTGGCGGTGCTGCAGAAACACCCCTTTGGGGCGTCCCGTGGTTCCGGAGGTAAAATAAATCCCCGCGCCGTCCATAAGATCAACGGACACATCCGGCTCCCCACTCTCATCATTGGGATCGCCGGACAAACAGTCCGGGTACAAGAGTGCGTATTCCGGCTTTTGGGCCGATTCCCCGACAAAAATAAACGCTTCAACAGTGGACAGAACAGCGGGTTTTGCCTGGGTGATGCGCTCGATAAATTCTTCGCCAAAAATAACGATTTTCGCTTCTGACAGCTCGATGCACCGGCGGATATCATCGGCTTCAAACCGGAAGTTGAGCGGCACGGCAATGGCCCCGGAACGCAAAATACCGAAATAAAGCGGCAGCCAGTCCAGGCAGTTCATCAGCAGCAACACCACCCGGTCGCCTTTTTGGACGCCCCTGGCCAGCAGGCTATTAGCTATCCGGTTGGACAGGTGGTAAAATTGCCGCCAGGTGATTTCAGACCGCTTGTATGCAAATGGTTCTCGTTCAATAAGGGCGACTTCATCGCCATACACTCTGGCATTTCGGGCCAGCATTTCGGTAATCAGCATCGGTTTCATCCGGAGTTTGTGAAAAAATCAAGTTTTCAATTATTCGAACCAGTTAAACTTGAATCACCTATCAAACCGCCTTAAAAAGTCAACTGGTTTTGTTCAGCATCCCATTATATACCGGACTTGGCAAATAAAAATCCCGGAGCACGATTCGCACTCCGGGATTTTTATTTGTTTTAAGATGATTCAGAAATTATTTCTTGTCATCCTTCACTTCTTCATAATCCGCATCCACCACATCGTCGTCTTCGGCGGGCTTTGACTGGGAAGCATTCGGCGCCTCTCCGCCGTCGGGCTGCGCGCCGGCCTGAGACGCCTGCTGATAAATCGCTTCTGCCAGCTTGTGGGAAGCCTGGGTCAGTTCTTCGCTCAACCGCTTGATTTCATCCGTATCGTCTCCTTCCATGGCTTTTTTAAGCTGGGTGATGATACCGTCGACTTTTGTTTTGGTCTCAGCATCTACCTTGTCGCCCAGTTCTTTCATGGATTTTTCAGTGGAGTAGATCATTGAATCCGCCGTGTTTCTGGCTTCCACTTTTTCCCTTAACTGCTTATCCTCGGTGGCATGAAGTTCCGCATCCTTGACAAGTCTCTCAATCTCGTCCTTGGACAGTCCGCTGGAGGCCGTGATCTGGATGGACTGTTCCTTGCCGGTGGCCTTGTCTTTTGCCGACACATGAACGATGCCGTTCGCGTCGATGTCAAAGGTCACCTCAATCTGGGGAACGCCTCTGGGCGCCGGCGGTATATCGGCCAGATCAAAACGGCCCATGGTCTTGTTGTATGCGGCCATTTCCCGCTCACCCTGGAGCACATGGATGGAAACCGCCGGCTGATTGTCCTGGGCCGTGGAAAACACCTGGCTTTTCCGGGTGGGGATCGTGGTGTTTTTTTCGATCAGCCGGGTCATGACGCCGCCCAATGTTTCAATGCCCAGAGACAGCGGGGTCACATCCAGGAGCAGCACGTCCTTCACGTCGCCCATCAATACGCCGCCCTGAATG
Source organism: Desulfobacteraceae bacterium (assembly GCA_003599885.1). Taxonomy (GTDB): domain Bacteria; phylum Desulfobacterota; class Desulfobacteria; order Desulfobacterales; family Desulfosalsimonadaceae; genus SURF-3. Next base: position 14,633 of record QZKW01000071.1, read on the forward strand.
GCAGCGCCGATGGCAACCACTTCATCCGGATTCACCCCTTTATGGGGTTCTTTTCCGAAAATTTTCTTTACCCGATCCTGAACCGCCGGCATCCGGGTCATTCCGCCGACCAGGATGACCTCATCCATTTCCGATGCATTGAGGCCCGCATCTTTTAAGGCCGTCACGCACGGCCGCTCAAGGTTGTCCAGCAAATCCGCAACCAGGGATTCGAACTTGGCCCGGGTGATTTTAATGTTTAAATGTTTGGGGCCGTTAGCATCTGCTGTAATAAAGGGCAAATTCACGTCTGTCTGAAGCGCGGTGGATAATTCCATCTTGGCTTTTTCAGCCCCTTCTTTCAGGCGTTGGAGGGCCATTTTATCACCGCGAATATCGATGCCGTTTTCCCGTTTGAATTCATTGGCCAGGAAATCAATCAACCGGAGATCAAAATCATCGCCACCCAGATGGGTATCCCCGTTGGTGGATTTGACTTCAAACACCCCGTCGCCGATTTCCAGGATCGACACATCAAACGTGCCGCCGCCCAAGTCAAAAACCGCGATTTTTTCATCGGATTTTTTATCCAGACCATAGGCCAGGGACGCCGCAGTGGGTTCATTGATAATGCGCAGAACATTCAGCCCGGCGATCTTGCCGGCGTCTTTGGTGGCCTGCCGCTGACTGTCGTCAAAATAGGCGGGAACGGTGATAACTGCATCGGTGACTTTCTCACCCAGATATTCTTCAACCGTATGTTTGATGTCCGCCAGAATAAACGAGGAAATTTCCGCCGGGCTGTACTGTTTGCCTCTCAGGTTAATGCGGACATCGCCGTTGCTGGCTTTTTCAATTTTATACGGAAGGTTTTTGATGTCATTCTGAACCACGGGCGAATCAAATTTTCGTCCAATCAGCCGCTTGACCCCGAAAACGGTATTTTCCGGATTGGTGATGGCCTGACGTTTTGCAACCTGTCCGACCAGCCGTTCTCCGCTTTCGGGAATCGCAACTGTTGACGGTGTTGTCCGGCCGCCTTCCGGGTTGGTGATAACCGTTGTATCGTTATTTTCCCTGATCGCGACACATGAGTTGGTTGTTCCAAGATCAATTCCAATAACCTTACCCATTTTTCCCCTCCTTAATTGTATATTATCAACTGATTGTTAATTTTAATTGATTAATTCTTTTTGGACACCACAACCATGGCCGGCCTGAGCAGGCGATCATGGAGCAGATATCCTTTTTGAAATACGTTGATCACGGTATTATCCGGGTGAGCATCAGACGCTTCCTGCATCACGGCTTCATGGTAGGCCGGGTCAAAAGGTTTGCCCATCGCGTCAAATACGGTGACATGATATTGGTTCAGGATTTTGACGACTTCGCTGAGGGTCATTTCAACACCCTCCCTGACGCACTCCGCCACGGATTCTTTTTCAGAGGCGTTGGGCGAAAGAGCGATTGCGCCGGCTGACGTGCTGATCGCCCGTTCAAGATTGTCGACAACGTTTAGCAAATCCTTCAGCAGGGCTTCATTGGCATACTTCTTAAAATCATCCATCTGCCGGGCCATGCGTTTCTTGTAATTATCAAATTCCGCCGAAACCCGCAGCAGCCGGTCACGATCCTGGGCCGCTTCCTGTTCAAGGGCATTTAGTTTCATTGTTAACGGATCCAGACCACTGGTTTCATCAGCGGCTGTCTTTTCGGAAGCAGTTTCATCTGATTGAGGAGCATTCACGTCTTCTGCCGGTGCTTCCGTTTCAACGGATACGTTCTTTTTTTTGGTCGACTTATCTGTCAATGGACAACTCCTGAATGTATTAAAAAATCATATACTACCAGTGTATTGCAGCATAACCTGCTGTGAATAAATATAAAAACGACTCATTTCCTTCAAATTTCATGAAAAAAGTAAGACGGAAACAGGGAATGTCAAGAAAGGTTTTTGAATGAATTGCAGAAAATGAATAAAAGAAACAAGGGAGTTGGGTGGGGCTTATGCGTAAAGTTCTGATTGTGAACCCTCCTTCGAACGGTACGGAAAGAAAATACAACAAAACCGGGATCGATCCACGACACAGGCTGGTTTACTTATCGCTGCTTCCTTCCGGACCTGACGAGGTTCGTAATAGCCTGTTGCGCGGCGACCGGTCAGCATATCTCCTTAACCCGCAGCCCTTGAGAGGGAATTCTGCCCCGCATAAAGCGGATTTCGGGTAACAAGGCGCCGCTAAGACCCCGCATATCACAATCAGGATTAACCCTATAGACCGGAAAAGAATTCTTTTCAAGCAAGAAAAATGAAAATGTCATTTAATGTTTTTATGATGGCGGTTTTTTATTGTAACCCCATCATTATATAATATAGTCTTCTGAAATTATGAATTCAGGATTGGATCAGGAAACAAACGTATCGAAGCACCCATTTATCCAAAAAGTCCTTCAGACGATCATGGACCACGACATGATGCTAAAAGGGACACCGGTTCTTGTCGGAGTTTCCGGCGGCCCGGATTCCATGGCCCTGTTGCATGCATTAATGGCCCTATCCGATCATTTATCCATTCAACTTGGTGTGGCGCATTTAAATCATTGTCTCCGGCCCGGAGCTGCCGACCAGGATGCCCGGTTTGTTGCTGAAGCCGCAAAAAAATACGGCATCCCCTGTTATGTGGAATCCAAAGATATCTACAAAGACTGCAACAACAGCGGGTTGTCTTTGGAGGAAGCGTCAAGAAACGCCCGGTACCGGTTTTTTCATGAAGTTTGCCGGAAAAACGGGTATGATAAAATCGCCGTCGGTCACCATCAGGACGACAATGCGGAGTTGATACTGCTTTACCTGCTTCGGGGCAGCGGGTCTGTCGGAATCGGCGGAATTCTGCCGGTCAGAGACAGCATTGTCCGTCCCTTGATCCGGGCCAGCCGGACGGAAATACTCGGTTTTCTGGCATCACAAGATATATCATTCCGGCTGGATGCGTCGAATCTTGATGAGAACTTTCTGCGCAACCGCATCCGTCACCAGCTTATCCCGCTCCTTGAAGAAAGCTACAACCCCAGGATATCGGAAGCCCTCAACCGGCTGGGGAATATCCTTCAGTCCGAAGAGCAATGGATGAATCAGGTGCTTGCCCCGGTCTTTGAGCAAACCGTGACCGAACAGGCAACGGGCCGAATCATCCTGTCTGTGCCCCGGCTGATGGATTTGACGGTTGCGCCCCTGCGCCGGGTGGTTCGGCGGGCCATCCAGCAGGTGAAAGGGGACTTGAGGCGGATTGCATTTTCCCATGTGGACGCCGTAATCCGCCTGGCCCTCAGGGGCAGGGCGGATGGTTGCCTGGATCTCCCGGACCGGGTCCGGATTTCACGGGATATGGATCAACTGATAATTACAAAAGAAAATAGTCCCCTGCGCCAGACACCCCGAAAAATGGATACCGCTCCGGGATTGGATTATGCGTACACGATTTCTGCCTCCCAGATTGCCCATGGTGATGTCATTTATTTGCATGAAATCAGAACCCTCGTTAAATTCACCCGGACCAGTGCTGACGATTTCCACAACCGGCCTAAAAAAGACGGCAACGTGGCATTTTTTGACTGGGACCGGATACAATTTCCGTTAACTATCCGAAATCACAAGGCCGACGATTGGTTCACGCCTCTGGGAATGACAGGGGGCCAGACCGTTCAAAATTTTTTTAATAACAATAAGATCCCCGCCACCCTTCGGGCGAAAACCCCGATATTTTTCAGCGGAGAGACGGTTATCTGGGTCGGCGGCTTTAGAATCGCCGATCCGGTAAAAGTTGCGGCAAGCACCCGGAATGTGCTTGTGGCAGAATTGTCGACGGAAAACGGTTAAGATTTAATCTATTGTTAAATTAAGTGGTTGACAATTACATTTCGGGTAAAATAATAAATAATATTTTACTCTTATAAAATCGTTATTATCATATAATAACTAATTTTTAGATATGAGTTACTCATTTTTACAAGGAGACCCTTTTGAACCCTTTTAATAAGAACCTGGCGCTGTGGATCGTTATCGTGCTCCTGATGATCATGCTGTATAACATCTTCAACCAGCAGCATCAGAGCGTGAACGAAAAAAGTTATTCGGAATTTATTTCCATGGTGGAAGCCAATCAGATCAAGCATGTGGATATCCAGGGAGACAAACTGATGGTCATTGATTCGGGTAATATTCCGTATCATGTTTATGCGCCCCAGGATAACGATCTTATCAGTATTCTCCGCAATAAAGGCGTATCCATTAATGCAAAACCCGAAGAGCAGACACCGTGGTTTATTTCCATCCTCGTGTCATGGTTTCCCATGGTGCTCCTGATCGGGGTCTGGATTTTTTTTATGCGCCAGATGCAAAGCGGCGGGGGCAAAGCCATGTCCTTTGGAAAAAGCAGCGCCCGCATGCAGTCGGACCAGACTGGAAAAGTCACGTTTGCGGATGTGGCGGGCGTTGACGAAGCAAAGGAAGAAGTGTCTGAAATTGTTGATTTTTTAAAAGAGCCAAAAAAATATACCCGGCTGGGCGGCCGCATCCCCAAAGGGGTTTTGATGGTAGGTGCACCCGGTACAGGCAAAACGCTGCTTGCCAGAGCCATTGCCGGGGAAGCGGGGGTGCCGTTCTTCAGTATCAGCGGTTCGGATTTTGTTGAAATGTTTGTGGGTGTGGGGGCTTCCAGGGTTCGGGATCTGTTTGTTCAGGGCAAAAAGAATGCACCCTGTCTGATTTTTATTGATGAAATCGATGCGGTGGGCAGACACCGGGGCGCAGGCCTTGGCGGCGGACATGATGAACGGGAGCAGACCCTGAATCAGTTACTCGTGGAAATGGATGGATTTGAATCCAATGAGGGCGTTATCCTTATTGCCTCGACCAACCGGCCGGATGTGCTGGATCCGGCCCTGCTCCGGCCCGGCCGATTTGACCGGCAGGTGGTGGTGTCCATGCCGGATATTCGGGGAAGAAAAGCCATTATTGAGGTTTATATTAAAAAAACACCCATCGGGCCGGATGTCAATTCCGAAGTACTGGCCAAAGGGACGCCGGGATTTTCCGGAGCGGATCTGGAAAACATGGTCAACGAAGCTGCCTTGATTGCGGCCAAAAAGGAAAAAGAACGGTTGACCATGGAGGATTTTGAGGACGCCAAGGACAAAATCGTCATGGGGCTTGAACGCAAATCCAAGGTGATCAAGGATGAAGATAAAAAAAACACCGCTTATCACGAAGGCGGGCACGCCATTGTTGCCCGTTTCCTGCCGGGAACCGATCCCATCAACAAAATCACGATCATTCCCCGCGGCCGGGCCGCCGGGGTCACTTGGTTTTTGCCGGAGGAAAAGGATTTTCAATATAAGGATCAGCTCCTGAGAGAACTGGCCGTCGCCATGGGCGGCCGGGCGGCAGAAGAACTGGTGTTCAACCGGATCAGCACCGGCGCTTCCAACGACATCAAACAAGCCACCAAAATCGCCAATTATATGGTGCGGGCCTGGGGAATGAGCGAAGAACTGGGCCCCCTGTCCTTTGCCCAAGCGGACGAGCAGATTTTTCTGGGCCGGGAAATCGCCCAACATCGGGATTATTCGGAAGAAACCGCCCGGAAAATCGACAAGGAAATATCAGGCATGGTCAAGGGCAGCTATCATCAGGCAAAAGTGATATTGCAGGACAATATGGATATTTTGCATCGGCTCGCAGACTTGCTGATTGAAAAAGAGACGGTCATGGGCCGCGAGCTGGATGAGCTGATAGGTGAGATGCGCCCAGGCGTCACCATCCCTGGAACAACCGATGCATCGGATCAGGTGAAAGAACCCTCTTCAGCGGCTGTAATCAATGATTGATCCGGAATACCTTTTAAATTGGGGGAATTTTTCCATGTCCCTGGGCCGCCGGACCCGGATCATGGGAATCCTCAACGTGACCCCGGATTCATTCTCCGACGGCGGCAGGTTTTTTCGCCTGGACGAAGCCCTGAAGAGAGCGGAAAAAATGATCGCGGATGGGGCGGATATTCTGGACATCGGCGGCGAATCCACCCGTCCGTCAGCAGCCCCGGTCGAACCGGAAGAAGAATGCCGCCGGGTGATCCCGGTGATTGAACATCTTGCCAAACACATCACCATCCCCATTTCCATAGACACCACCAAATCGACCGTTGCCCGCCGGGCTGTTGCTGCCGGCGCATCGATTATCAATGACATCAGCGCCCTGCGGTTTGATCCGGAAATGGGGCCCTTTGCAGCCAAAAACAATGTGCTGGTGGTGCTGATGCATATGAAGGGTACACCCGCTGATATGCAAAAGTCCCCCACCTATGATGATCCGGTGGGTGAAATTAGTGATTTTCTGAGCCAGGCTATCGGCCGGGCGGAAGGCTACGGTATTTCCCGTTCAAACATCATCATTGATCCGGGCATTGGCTTCGGCAAAACAGCATATCACAATCTTTTTTTAATGAATCATCTGAGTGAATTCGGAAAGATGGGCGTACCGGTGCTGCTGGGTTCATCACGAAAAGCCTTTATTCGCAAGATTCTGTCACCTCCTGGCTGTGATGGCCTGAACCCTGATCATCCCATGGTGGCCGTGGGAACCCAGGCAACGGTGGCAGCCGGGATCTTAAACGGCGCGCATATTGTCCGGGTTCATGATGTGGCTGAAACATACGCCACCGTAAAAATCGTGGATGCCATCAGAAATGCGGCGCATGTTCAGGAACAATGCCAGGGAGACGCATGATGCTTTTGGCCGTGGATGTGGGAAATACCAATATCGTCATCGGACTGTTTGACAATGACCAGTTGGTTTGCGACTGGCGGATCCGGACAGCCCCCCGCATGACCGAGGATGAATTCAATATCGTCATCTCCAGCCTGTTCTCCATCGGGAAAATCAACCTTTCTGATATCCATGTGACTGTGGTTTCCTGTGTGGTTCCGCCCATGATGAAAGTTCTTGATGGCTATTGCCGGAAATATCTGGGCCACGCGCCGAAGTGGATTGACGCAAATGTGGTGGATATGCCCGTTCTTTATGACAATCCGGCTGAGGTTGGTGCGGACCGGCTGGTGAACGCCGTGGCAGCCTATCACCGCTATCACACCAGCCTGATTGTCATCGATTTCGGCACAGCAACCACATTTGACGCCATAACCGCTGCGGGCGAATATATCGGCGGCGCCATCGCTCCGGGCATCGGGATTGCTGCGGAAGCCTTGTTTCAACGGGCCTCCAAACTGCCCCGGGTCGAGCTGCTTCACCCCCCGGCCTTTGCTATTGGAAAAACGACGGTCCACAGCATGAAGTCCGGTATTATTTTTGGGTATGCGGAGATGGTGGACGGCATGGTGCGTCGCATGAAAGAGGAAATGAAATCCCCTGAACCGCGGGTGATCGCCACCGGCGGTCTGGCACCGCTCATGCAGAATGTGACAAAAACAATTGAATCTGTTGAATCGGGATTGACGCTGGAAGGATTACTGATTATCAGCCGACAAATGGCTGTTTAATTCAAATTCATGACCGTCTCGATCTTCTCTATCTCATTGAGGATCGTTTCTTTTTCCAATTCCGTTAAATCCGGTTTATTCAGCCGCAGCCGCAAGGACAACAAGATCATTTCCTGACGGTATTCATTGCAGGTATATTTGTTCTGGTTGCTCATTGTCGAATTTAAGCCATTCCCATCTTTTTTAAGCTTTCCTTAAAGATAGCGTAAAATAGTTCATTCTCATTGATACCCCGGGCGAGTATCCTGTCAAGGCTGTTAATATCTTTAACATTAATTGTAATATTAACACTTTTAAGGAAGGCCGCCATATTGTCCATGCTCGCAAACCGACGGGTCAGAAGGCCGACGAACATATTGCGGCGGACATCCATGCTCAGGCGCTCAAGATAAACCAGAAGGCCGTTTGCATCCGGATCACTGCCATCAAATGCTTCATTCACCAGAATCATATTAAATGTATGGTATTTCATTTTTTTCAGTGCATCACGAACGGATTCCGCTGTTGTAATACTGTAATCCATAATACCCAGAACAATATTGATCTGCTTTAATACATCAGGATCATTCTCGCAGACCAGGGCGGTGTTTCCCTCTTCTTCCAGAAAATCGAAAGGCCGTTCGGAAGCGTCGTAATCATCGGTTCCTTCATCAAAATTAAATGAATTGGGCGCAGGTTTCGGGTCACCGTTAGCCTGGCGATTTTTTAGATCAATTGAAAGTTTATTTTTACACTTCGGGCACTTAATGGTAGCGGTTTTGCCTTCCGGAAGTTTCTCATCCGCGACGCTGAGTTTACTGTTGCAGTGTTCGCATATAATTTCCATTTTATAAAGCCCTTTCCGCTTACGAATATCTCAAAATAATTAATATTTCGAACTTTTACCATACCCCATGTCAATTTCGAGCTTGTCAATTTTGGTGGTGGATTCCCCTCTGGCGCTCTTGACCAGATCAATACCCCGCCCGACAATGGATCTGCGGGAAGCATAACCAACCGCTGATTCTTCAGTGATCAGGCCTTTTTCAAACAAGCCAACGATGAAATTGTCAAAGGTGGTCCACCCGAAAGCAGTGGATGCTTCCATCATGTCATAATAAGTTTTGCCTTCAGACTCTCCGTGCAGAATCGAATCTTTCACCCGGAGGCTGGTTCCCAGTATCTCAAAGGCGGCAGCCCGGCCCCCGCCGACTTTTGGAAGAAGACGCTGGCAGACCACCCAGCGGAGGGTGTCCGCTAGCCGGATGCGGATCTGGTTTTCTTCTTCAGATGAAAACATGCCCAGAATACGGTTGATGGTTTGTCCGGCATCCACCGTATGCAGGGTCGTGAACACCAGATGCCCGGTTTCCGCCGCAGATAACCCGATTTCAACGGTTTCCCGGTCGCGCATTTCACCCACCAGAATGACTTTCGGGGCCTGACGAAGAGCGGCCCTCAAACCGGTGGCAAATGAGCTGAAATCCTTCCCCAGTTCCCGCTGATTAAACGTGGCTTTTTTATGGGTATGAATATATTCCACCGGGTCTTCAAGGGTGACGATGTGCACGGCTTTGTCTTTGTTGATTTCTGACAAAAGGGCGGCCAGCGAGGTGGTCTTACCGGTTCCGGTGGCTCCGGTGAATATTACGATGCCGTTTCTTTCCCGGGCGATTTTATGAAAGACTTCCGGCAGCCCCATATCTTTGATGGTGGGAATTTTTGTTTCCAGCTGCCGAAGAACAATGGAATAATGGCTGGATTGTGAAAAAACATTCACACGGAACCTTGCTTTGCCCGGCAAAGCATATGACAAATCGCAGGAACCTTCTCTCAGCAGGGTTTCGGTCAACCGCCGGTCTCTGCCGATTAAATTGAGGGCTAAGATTTCCGTTTGAAAAGGGGTTAACATTTTCAGCGGGGGTTTCATATCCACAGGCGTCAATTCACCAAACGTTTCCACCTGCAACGGTTTTCCTGCGGTTAAATTCAGATCCGAAACGCTTTCATGGGAATCCAGCATTGCGGTCAAAATATAATCTGTTTCCGGCTTTTTCATTTTTTTATCCCTTAAAAAAAGATGACCTTAAACAAATTGAAAAAATCATCAGCAGGCTGAACACGGATTTCATTCGCGCATGCCGGTTAAGCTTCCGTAAAGTCAGCGGGGGCGCCTTTCAGCAGAGGCCGGAACCGTTGCTTGTCGTTGGACTTGGCATAACTTTCATCCGCACTGATCCACCCCTTATTATAAAGGTCCATGATGGCGTCATCAAGAAGTATCATGCCGTATTTCTTGCCGGTTTGCATGGATGACGGGAGCTGGTGGGTCTTGGATTCCCGGATCAGGTTCCTGACAGCCGGAGTCGCGATCAGAATCTCAAGGGCGGGGCACCGGCCTTTCCGGTCAATGCGCTTAAACAATACCTGGGCGATTACTGCCCGGATACTGTCCGCCAAGCCAGACCTGACCTGGGCCTGCTGGGCTGATGGAAACACTTCAACCATACGGTCCACAGTTTTCATGGCACTGGAGGTATGCAGGGTGGCGAACACCAGATGGCCGGTTGAAGCCGCCTCAATGGCCAGCGACATGGTTTCCAGATCCCGCATTTCACCCACCAGAATAATATCCGGGTCCTCACGCAGGGCTCCGCGAAGCGCAGCACTAAAATTTTTGGTGTGAACCCCTATTTCCCGCTGGTTCACGATGCATCCCTGGCTTTCATGCACAAATTCAATGGGGTCTTCTACTGTGATGATATGGTCTTTGCGGGTGCGATTGGCCTGATCGATGATGGCCGCAAGGGTGGTTGACTTCCCGCTGCCGGTGGGTCCGGTGACGATGACAAGTCCTCTCGGAAGGCCCGCCAGTTTGGAAATCACCGAAGGCAGACCGAGTTGCTCACAGCCCATGATATTGTTGGGAATCTGCCGGAAAACCGCGCCCACTCCGTTGCGCTGCATAAAAAAATTGGCCCGGTACCGGGCCAGCCCCGGAATTTCATAACCGAAATCCACATCTCCGGTTTCTTCAAACACCTTGATTTTATCCTCAGGGGCGATCTCATAGACCATGCTCCGCAGTTCATCATTTTGCAGCGGCTTATATTTGATTCTTTCGATTTCCCCCCGGATCCGCAAAGCCGGCTGCTGACCGGCCACCAGATGCAGGTCAGAAGCTCCCTGATCATTCATCAATTTAAAAAACGCATCAATTTTAGCCATAAGATGCTCCTGTTTTTAATCCAAGTAATTGGTGGGCCAAATCAGTAATGGGTTATGTGAATTCGGATATTTTGTCCCTTTTTAAAAAATGAATTCCTTTTCCTTCGGGAACAAATGTCTCCGGCGTGATTATAGAAGCATCATCGACAAGCGCATCAGGCTGTCAACAAGAAAAACTCTTAAAAAAACAACCCCCAGAAGGACAATCATGGGGGCAAAATCAATCCCGCCGAATGCGGAAGGGATCCGGCGTCTGATTTGATATAGTAAGGGTTCGGTCACCTGATTGATAAATCGAACGATGGGATTGTAAGGGTCGGGTCTCACCCACGATAGGATGGCGTGAGCGATGATGATCCACATAAACAGGGTCAATCCGATATTGATAACTTCTGCCAGCGCTCTGATAAAATTGCCGATAATGAACATATAATCACGATCTCGCCGATAAACTGATTGACTGCATGCACCAACAATTTAATTAGATAAATAAAAATTTGTCTCGAAAGTCAAGCCCTTTCCATGATAAGGATTGACTCTGATATTCTGAATATCAATAACATATCGGCATTTTTTTTAAAAGAAATTCATTTCAAACGAAAAGGAAACAAATGACTGCTCTTCACCATAAAATCGGATTTATCGGGGCGGGCAATATGGGACAGGCCATGATCGGGGCGCTGATCCAGTCCGGATGCGCTGCGCCCTCTGCCCTGTTTATCAACGATATCTCGCAAACCCGGACGGAAGAAATACGTAAGGCCTATGGGGTCAATGTATTGCCTGATAATGCAGCGATCATCCAGACATGCGATATCGTTATTTTTGCCGTGAAACCCCAATCCCTGGACGCCTTGCTCGCTGGACTGGCGGCTGAAGATATTCCTGCCGCATCATCCGGCAGAAAAATATTTATTTCCATTGCCGCCGGCACCCCCATCAGAAAATTTGAAAAATATCTTTACGCTTCTCTGAATCTTGAAAAACAAAAAGACAATCCGATTTTAAGGGCCATGCCCAATACCCCGGCACTGGTACTTTCCGGCATGTCAGGTCTTTGCGCCAACGACAATGCAACAGCAGACGATATTGAACTTGCCTCGACCATTCTAAGGGCCATGGGCAAGGTTATTCACTGCCGTGAAAGCGATATGGACGCCATAACGGCAATGTCCGGTTCCGGGCCGGCATATTGTTTTTATGTGGTGGAAGCCATGATTGACGCAGGCATCAGCCTGGGACTTTCGGCTGAAGACACCGCCGAATTGACCCTGTCCACCTTAAAAGGCGCGCTGGATTTACTGGAAAACCAGAAAATTTCCCCCCAGGCTCTCAGACAAAAAGTCACTTCTCCGGGAGGCACCACCGAAGCGGCCATTGCCGTTCTGGAAAGCCGGTCAGTGAAGCAGGCGTTTTGCGAGGCCATTTCAGCTGCCGCCCGGCGGTCCAAAGAACTCAGTGCCTGATTCTTTTTTGCTATTCTGTTTGATTTAATAATTTCAGTTGTTATATTTAGGCCATGTTTACACAAACCATATCATATTCTGCCGCATTTTTAGCCGGACTGCTTTCCTTTCTGTCTCCGTGCGTACTTCCCCTGATCCCGGCGTATTTTACTTTTATCACCGGATTCTCTCTGGAAGAACTCTTCCAGAAGGATTCCCCGGCAATCCGAAGAAAAGTATTTTTTTCCACATTCTCCTTTGTCTGCGGATTTTCGGTGGTTTTTGTACTTATGGGGGCCGCCGCCTCCGGACTGGGATCACTCATCGCCCAGTATAAAGATTATATCCGGATTGTCGGAGGAATCGTCATCATTCTGCTCGGCATCCATATGACCGGATGGATCCGGTTTAAACGGCTGGACGTTGAAAAACGCATCCATCTTCAGAAAAAGCCCCTTCATATTTTGGGAACATTTCTTGTGGGCATGGCCTTTGCCGTGGGGTGGAGTCCATGTATCGGGCCGCTTTTAGGCGCTATTCTTATTATTGCCGGCAGCAAGGAAACCATCTGGCAGGGAGTCGGGCTTCTATCGGCTTACGCCGCAGGCCTTGCCCTGCCGTTTATAATTATTTCATTTTTTATCAATTTTCTCCTCGAATTTTTACGCCGTGCGTCCCGGGCCATGCAATATATCAACCTGGCCGCCGGCATCCTGCTGATAGTGGTCGGCATTTTTCTGGTGACCGACAGTTTCACCTTTTTTAATTCTCTATTTACATTTTCTCATTAATTACTCAACGCATTACAAGGACCATGATCATGTTCATAAAAAAATCAACTGCCTCTTTTTGGGCTATTTTGTTTTTCGTAATAGCCTTTTGTTCCATTTCTCATGCTGCTGATTCTGCAGGCGCTTCGCCGGCAAAAAAATCCGCAGCGCCAAGCGTCGCCGCCAACCAGGATATTCAGTGGCAATCCTATGCGTCCGGCATAAAAACCATCAAGGACCAAAAGAAAAAAGGGTATCTGCACTTTTATACGGACTGGTGCACCTACTGTAAAGTAATGAACAAAAATACGTTTACAGACCCAAAAATTATCTCATATCTTAATGAAAACTTTGTGCCCATTCGCGTAAATGCCGATCAGGAAAAATCGGTGGCCAAAGAATACGGCGCAAACCGCTTCCCCAGCAACTTTTTTATCGCTGAAGACGCGACCTCTCTGTCAAATCAGCCCGGATATATTCCACCGGAAATGCTGCTTGACATGTTAAAATTTCTCCATACCGACAGTTTTAAAACCATGAAGTTTTCTGAATTTATTAATCAGCAGGAGAAAAAGGCTGCTGACCCCGGCAAGCCATAACCGACCATTTATTAAGATTTTATTCACATGCTACCGGAATTGAACGCAAGATTTTTAACCCGGCTGTTGAGTGCTGCGGATGTTCCGGTAGCAGAAAAAACATTGCCCGGTGATTGCACCAGCGTATTTCTTCTGCTTTACAACAAAGCGGATGGGCCGTTTATTCTGGCCATATTAAAGGCGGACTCCCCTGGTTATGCCTGGAGCAATCAGGTGGCCCTGCCGGGTGGCCATGTGGATGAAACCGATTCCACTCCTTTGGAAGCGGCATATCGGGAACTTGAAGAGGAGCTCGGCATTTACCGCCAGCAGGTGGTATTCACCGGTTCAATGGGGCATTTTCAAACCATTCAGCAGAAAGATATCGAGGTATTTGTTGGTCTTTGGGATGGCCGGATAGAAAGTGTTGCCTATGATTCGCGGGAGATTTCAAAAGTCCTTGAACTCCCGGTAGCTCTGATATTAAAAACCCACCTTTCCAGTCACTTTCAAGGACGCATCCCAAACATCATGGAACTGCTGTATCCTTTTAAAGACCTGGTTGTATGGGGCGTAACCGCCAGAATCTTGCACTATTTCCTCGAGCTTCTCTTAGCGAATCTGGATCATTCCATAGTAAATGATTTATTGATGACCATTCAAGACACGCCGTAAGACAACATGCCCGCCTTATTCATAAAGGATAAGGGAACAGTCAAAAAACAGCGGATTTCATTTTTTTTGCTCCCTATCTATATAGAGGATCTTCCCCCGATGTATCGCTTGATTAATCGGATGAGGTTGAACACCAGGAGGACAGAACTCAGGCCAACCAGCAGCAGGCACTCCCGCACATCCATGACAATTTTCCATATGATTGGCTACTTTAATACCACCAATACCGAACAGCAGGCAAAGCAAACTCAGGAATGCTTTTATCAGGCAGACAGTTTCTGATGCATACCAGGGAACAAACGATTTCCGGAAAAATGGATTTTTATCGATTTGCATGGCTAAAAAATTATCCGCCTGGGGGGTAGAAATCAAGACCAATCTTTTCGTTTTCTCCTTTTAAAGCATTCCAGGCTGCCCCGCTATTTATTTCCTGTTTTCACGGGAAGGTAACCCCTGAAGAATCTTCCCTATTTATACCTGCACGGCCTCATTTCTGCAGGATGCCTTACAATAAACACAATATATAGAATTTAACATTGACAATAAACAATATATTGTGATATTGAAGTAATCATTGGCAATAAAAAAGTTTTTCTGGATTCAGCCTCTTTTTTATTGCCACCCCCTGGTCAGCATTAATTCATCGAATTTGTTAAAGGAGTGAATATGTCAAATTTTACGAGCATCAAAAAACGCAACGGAAGAATTGATGATTTTGATTCTTCAAAAATTACAGCAGCCATTGCCAAAGCTGGAATAGCAACCGAAGAATTCGACGAAAAAGAAGCCCGGAAACTGACATTGCGTGTATTGACGCTTGCCCATGACATTCTTCGCACCAGCACCCCTGAAGTCGAAGATATTCAGGATATTGTGGAAAGGGTCTTGCTGGACTCTCATTTTAAGACCGCCAAAGCATATATTATTTACCGGGAGCAGCATGCCCAGATCCGCAAAATTACGACCAAGGCCCATGTTAAAATCGTTGAAAACTATGTTCAGAAAATGGACTGGAAAATTAAAGAAAACAGCAATATGAGCTATTCGCTGCAGGGGCTCAACAATTATATTTCATCTGATATAACCGCCGAATACTGGCTCAACCGGATTTATCCACCTGAAGTTCGAAATGCACACACCAGCGGAGACCTGCACATTCACGACTTAAGCCTGCTGTCCATTTATTGTGTGGGATGGGACCTGCAGGATTTGTTGACAGTCGGCTTCATGGGCGTTCCGGGAAAGGTTGAAAGCGCGCCGCCCAAACACCTGAGATCAGCCTTGGGGCAGATCGTAAACTTTTTCTATACACTTCAGGGAGAGGCCGCCGGTGCCCAGGCTGTGTCAAACTTTGACACGCTGCTGGCACCCTTTGTACGAAAGGACAACCTGTCCTATAAAGAGGTCAAACAGGCCCTCCAGGAATTTGTTTTTAATATTAATATACCCACCCGCGTGGGATTTCAGACCCCTTTTACCAATATTACCATGGACCTTACCGTACCGTCCACCCTCAAGGACACACCCGCGATTATAGGTGGCAAGCATCAGAAAGAAACCTATGGTGATTTTCAATCTGAAATGGACATCATCAACAGTGCATTTGCAGAAGTCATGATGGAAGGCGACGCCAAAGGCCGGGTGTTCACATTTCCCATTCCTACCTATAATATTACAAAAGATTTTAACTGGGAAAACCCCAATCTTGCCAATATCTGGAAAATGACCGGCAAATACGGCATTCCGTATTTCTCCAATTTCGTCAATTCTGATATGTCGCCGGAGGATGCCCGGTCCATGTGCTGCCGTTTGCGTCTGGATAACCGAGAACTCCAGAAAAGAGGCGGCGGGCTTTTCGGCGCCAATCCCCTGACCGGTTCCATCGGCGTTGTGACGATTAATCTCCCCAGAATCGGATATATTTCAAAAAGCAAAACTGAGTTTTTCGATCATTTAAAGACCCAGGTGCGCATCGCCAAAGAGAGTCTGCTCATCAAACGGAAAGTGCTTGAAAAATTTACCGAACAGAATTTGTATCCCTATTCAAAATTTTATCTGCGCAGTATTAAGGAAAAAACCGGAAATTTCTGGACCCACCATTTTTCAACGATCGGTATTATTGGAATGAATGAAGCGTGTTTAAATTTTATCAAGGAAGATATCGGCACTCCTTCAGGACATGCTTTTGCAGTGGAGGTTCTGGAATTCCTGCGGAACCTGATAGAGTCGATTCAGGTGGAAACCGGAGAGATGTTCAATCTGGAAGCCACTCCCGGCGAGGGCACCGCTTTTAGACTGGCCATGATGGATAAAAAACAATATCCGGATATTGTTTGCGCCAATGAAGCCTATTTCAAAGAGGGCGCTGAGCCTTTTTACACCAATTCGAGTCAGTTGCCGGTCAATTATACTGACGATATTTTTGAGGCGCTGGATCTTCAGGATGATCTGCAGACCAAATACACCGGCGGCACAGTTTTTCATATTTTTCTTGGAGAGCAGGTGGATAACGCAGATGTCACCCGAAATCTCGTAAAAAAAATCACAAACAATTTCAAGCTGCCTTACTTTACCCTCTCTCCTACCTTCAGTGTTTGTTGCGGCCATGGCTATATCCCGGGACAGCACGACCTCTGCCCGGAGTGCAGTCAGCCAGTGGAAGTGTATTCGCGAATTGTCGGGTATCTTCGTCCGGTGAGTCAATGGAACAACGGCAAACTGTCAGAGTTTCATATTCGCAAAACATTTACAATGAAGTCCGCATAACGCCTATTGTGACATCCATGATAATTGGGGGTATTCAAAAAAATTCGTTTATTGATTTTCCGTCAAAAATAAGCTGTGTTCTTTTCACATCAGGCTGTAACTTTGACTGCCCCTATTGCCACAACCCGGAGCTGGTGCGGCGCACGCCCACCAGCAAAGTCATCGACCTGAAAGAGATTTTTGATTTTCTTAAAAAACGGAAATCTCTTTTAGACGGCGTGGTAATTACCGGCGGAGAACCAACCCTTCATCCGGATCTCTTTGATTTTTGCCTTGAAATTAAAGGTCTCGGGTATCCGATCAAAATTGACACCAACGGCAGCCGCCCGATAGTTATTCAAAAATTAATCGACAACCACATAGTTGACTATATTGCGATGGATGTTAAAACATCTATTGAGCGTTATTCCCCCGTGATATCCAAAAACTGCAGTCCGCCTGATCTCAAAAAAAGCGTTTTGGCCATTATTCAATCCGGCGTTGCCCATGAATTTCGAACCACCTGTGTGAAATCTATTGTGGATGCTGCTGAAATTGAAGAAATTTCCCGGCTGATCAGCGGCGCAAGTCTTTATGCTCTCCAGAAATTTTCCATGGAAAACAACACCGTTTTGCATCCGGATTTTTTCGTTGCAAAAGACCTGCGCTATGGTGCCCAGGAGATGGAATCCTTTCGCGCCATTGCTTCCCCTTTTGTAAAGTGTGCTGTCATACGGTAATTTCAAATCCCTTTTATCCCCTTTTTTTACAGCAAACACCTTATTTGTCGTAATTTTTACAGACTGCCGGATCTTCCAAATTTGGATAAAAGCGATGGTGTCTGCCGCTTCCTGTTTACGGTTGACAATCCCGCTGCCTTCCAAATATATTAACGTCCACGTTAAGTTAAAATTATTACATTTATCACATAGGGAGAAAATTTGTGTTTGATTATTTATTGTCTAAAGAGTCCATAAAAATTAGAAATGAGGCCCGGGAATTGGTCAAGTGGGTGCCTCGACAAATGATCATTGATATGGATGCAGATAAGATACAATTTCCAAAAGAATTTCTCCAGGAAGCAGGCAGACGCAATTTGCTGGGCTGCCGGTATCCTAAAAAATGGGGCGGCAGGGAACTGGATTGGGTGACGACAGCGGCTGTAATGGAAGAAATAGGAACCCTTGGGTATATTTTTGCCTGCACCTTCGGCGTTGGCGCTGAACTGGTATGTGACGCCATTATCCAGCATGGTTCTGATAAACAAAAAGAAAAGTACGTCAAACCGCTGCTAAAAGGGGAATTGTTTGCTGCGGAATGCCTGACGGAGCCCAGGGGCGGATCAGATTTTTTCGGAACCACCACAACAGCTGAAGACAAAGGGGATTATTTTCTCATTAACGGCCAAAAACGCTTTATCGTGGGCGCTGAAGGCGCAGATTATTTTCTGGTATATGCCAAAACCGATTCCCAGGCTGCTCCTCATAAAGCGTTGTCATGCCTCATTGTTGATCGCAGCCCGGGTGTTGAGACCAAATACCTCTATGGCCTGATGGGATGTCGCGGTGGAGGCGCAGGTAGATTGGTGTTTAAGGACGTGAGGGTGCCAAAAGAAAACGTGGTCGGAAAGATCAATGGCGCATATCCGGTATTTAAGACCATGATGGTGCCTGAGCGTTTGGGAACGGCCGCCATGACTATCGGCAGCGCTCGCCCGGCCCTTGATGTGGCCACGGAATATACTACCAAGAGGAAAGCTTTCGGAACCACCATCAATAATTTTCAAGGGGTCAACTTTCAGATTGCGGAAGCAGCCATGCTACTGGATGTTTGCCGTTCTATGATTTACACAACCGCCCGCGCAGTGGATCAGCAAGCTGACCCCAACCAGGTTCGAAGAATGGTTTCAGAATCCAAAAAATTTGTTACCGAAGCCTGTCAGAAAGTCGCACATCATGCCATGCAGGTCATGGGCGGCATTGGTTACACCAACGTTTACCCTATTGAGCGCATTGTCCGCGACCTCCGGCTCGCGACAATTTGGACTGGCAGCAATGAGGTCATGTCCATCATCATCGCCAACGAATGGTACAGAGAACACATCCAAAAAAAAGGCGCATCATATCTGCGGAATTATGAAAATGATGCAATCGAAGCTGATGCGCCGGATGAAAAAATTTTTGAATAACGTTGATTTTTTTGATATGAGACGGCTACGTTTCATATATAGTGCTGGCGCGTCATATTCAAGAGGAGAGAGACGCGCCGATTAACCACAGAAATATCATAACCGGAAAAAAGGATTTTATTGTTGGAAGACTTAATTACGCTCGTCAAAATAATTGCCGTATGTATTGCAGCCGGATTGCTCGGAAACTGGTTTTCAGATGAAGTTAAAAAAGCCAAACGCAAGGGTGGCCCGCCATATTCAGCCTATGCGTCCACGCCGGGCATTATCATTATATTAGCGGTCCTGATGTTGCCGGTTCTTGCCTGGTGGCTCCAGCGTTAGCGTTCAAAACTTTATTCCCCGGAGATGAGGATGATTTCCCTATCGACATCGTTAAAAATGTTCCTAAAAATCCTGAAAGCCTAATCATCTTGCGTATATTAAACGATTTTTAAAGATTAAGGCCAGAGCCTTGGGCATGCTGACTTGACGCCTAAAAAAGGCTCTGGTGAAGCCGGTTTTTTAACCTGAAGTTAAAAAATTAATTACAAAAACGATCTGCATCCCGATTTTAGCGGTATCGCCTTTTTTATTTCTCGTATCCCTCTTTTTTGAGCAACTCTTTGTACCAGCAGGCGAAGTCGAACATGCCCTGGTACTTTTCATTTTCATTAATAATTCCCAGGCAAATTTCAAATGCTCCCCGGGCATATTCCGTGCTGTAGGTGTCCGCGTCCTGGATCTGAAGAAATTCCCGAATCAGCGTTTGGGAGGTACGTTTGGTGCGATCCTGCCGAATATCAATAGGGTCTTTCGGCTCCTGGAACGGATCCCACTTTTCATATCCTCTTTTGAGAATTTGACGCTGCCGCCGTGGCGCCATGCTGTCAAATATCATTTTTTTCCTTTTTTCGTCATCATTTGTCAAAATCGCCATTGTTTTCCTCTTTTAGCTGATCAGTTTCTGTTTTTTCAGACGGCAGTCCAAGGTAGGCTTCATCATATTCTGTGATCAGCGCCATAGATACCGGGACAAGAAGATCGCTCATTTTTTGATGCTTGGAAGCAATGGACTGAACAAATTCATCCGATATGACTAACAGCATATCGTGTATAATATCGTGATTTAACGTCGGGTAGGATTCGCCCGGCACAAACCCGGAAAGCCCGCACGTTCTGCCTTTTCCGAAAACAGCCTGAGGGATTCCGTATACCCGGCACGCGATAGGCCGATATTCGTATAATTCGCACAAATCTTTATCCCCCAGCAGTGGACAGCGGATTCGCTTCTGAGAAATCTCTTCGATGATAACCGCATCATCTTTTTTGCCTTCCTGCGTCAATCGGTAAGCTTCTTTTTTAATTTTGTAGGTTTGCCTGTCCGCCTTATTTGCTTTTTCAATCAACTGCTCTTTTTTACTGTCCTTAATTTGTTGATTAAAATAGTGATTCACATACAGGGCCTCGATCAAAGTGAGATCAAAAAGAGCATTGCAGCAATCCGAGCACCCTTCCTTGCATTTAACTTCCTGAGGATACTTCTCCTTCATTTTTTGAAAAACGCCCTCAACTTTTGCCACGATGGCTTCATATTTTTTAAAATATGGTTGCATATCAATTTTTTTAGACATTCTTACTCCTGATGATCAAATTTCTTAATATGTAATGTAATTATTTCTATGACCCCGGCTCCCCTGATTGTTTCACGTGAAACAATCAGGGGAGCCGGGGTTTTGCTAAGCCAACACGTTACTTTCCAATACAGAAACGGCTGAAAATGGCATCGAGAATATCGGGCTTTACCACTTCTCCTGTAATCTCAGACAGGGCGTCCATTGCAGAACGCAAATCAATTGAGACCATCTCTATGGGGATGGAGTTGAGAAACCCACTTCGCGCGTCTTCTATTGATTGCAAGGATTTTTCAAGGCATTGTTTATGCCTTAAATTCGGTACAATATTTTGTTCAGAACAGACTTCAGAAGAAAACGACATTTGAGCGATTTTCTCCTTTAAGTCATCAATCCCCAAATTATAGAGAGCAGAGATTCGGACAGTTTCTATTGAGACCCATTCCTTCGGCAATGACAGAAGGATGTGATCATCCGGCAAATCCGTTTTATTGATCACAATAATCATTTTTTTATTTGCCAGCCTCTCAAAAAGAGACAGATCATTCACATGAATTGCTTTCCCGGCATCCAAGGTCAAAAGGACGATGTCGGCCTCAGATATGGCTTCCCATGATTTCTCAATACCAATCCGTTCCACCGAATCCGGATTATCCCTTATACCGGCGGTATCCGTAAGAGCAATGGACACGCCTTTGGCTGTAAAAGATTCCTCAATAAAATCGCGGGTTGTTCCAGGAATATCGGTCACAATGGAACGCTCTTTATTGATCAATCGATTCATCAGACTGGATTTGCCTACATTGGGGCCGCCGGCAATAACAACCTTCAGTCCGTCTCTTAGAAAATGCTGTTCATCATAACGGGTTATCAGGGTTTGTATTTGAGGAATCACTTGCTTTTCCAAGCTGGAAATCATTGCCGCAGCATCAGATTCACCATCCATATCATCTGGAAAATCGATGAGCGCTTCAACAAAAGAAAGAACGGTCCATATAGAATCCCGAAGGCATTCTATTTCCTGCTTTAAACCACCTGCCACCAAGGACATTGCCAAATCAATGGATCTGGCAGAACGGGCATTGATAATGTCAATAACCGCTTCCGCCTGGGTTAAATCCATTCGGCCATTGAGAAATGCACGTCGCGTAAATTCACCCGGATCGGCAATGCGGGCACCCTTTTGGATCAATGCAGTTAAAATCGTTTTCAAAACAAATGGGCCGGAATGGGTTTGGATCTCGACGACATCTTCGCCGGTATACGAACGGGGGCCCCGCATTACCACAAACAGGGCTTCATCAATATGCCGGTCAAGATTATCGTCAACCACATGTCCATAATAGAAATGACGGGATACGGGAAAAGCGTCTTCCGGACAGGGCCCCTTGTCGGTTCTTTGATCCGTTGAAACAGGCCTGGGTTTAAAAACAGACAATGAAATGGGGATTGCGTCCGGCCCGGATAGTTTAATTATCCCAATGCCGCCATATCCGGCCGGAGTTGAAATAGCCGCAATTGTATGGTTTGTCATAACCTGAGCCTTATGATTTTCTCGATTCAGGCAAAAAGCAAAATTGCTGCATGATTACTCATTCTGCGCGGCTTTACTCGACTGCTTTGGCATCTTTTTCTTGGGAAAAATGATCAGCTTTCGATAATACCCATCTCCAACACTTTGCGTCCTGACCGATGGATTGCTTTTTAATGACACATGAACAATACGCCGGTCATGGGCATTCATTCGGGTCATGGTGGAAGGCTTTCCCGTTTTCATTGCTTTGCTGGCCAGCCGTGAGGCGAGGTCTGTTAATTCTGTCTTTCGCGACTCGACATACCCTTCGACATCAAAAATAATATGATTGCCTTTACCGCATTGCTTATTGATCACTTTGTCTATCAGGTACTGAATCGCTTCAAGCGTCTGTCCTTTTTTACCGATGAGAACGCCTGGTTCGGAAACTTTAACATTAATCCGGCAAAAGTCGGAACTGCTATCAACGGTCAGCTCCGCTTCAACGGCCATTGTGTCAAGAATTTTTTGGGCCAGAGACAGTGCGATGGCAGCAGCAGCTTCGGTATTTTTAATCTTCATGGCGGCATCAACCGGCAGGGCTGACTCATCAGAAGCAGGAAGTTGCTGTTCAGGTTGCTCAGTTTCAACTTTCTGCGGGCCAGGAGACTTTAAATCGGATTTCTCCAGCGCTGGTTTTTCCGGCTCTGCTTTTTCCGGGACGGGTTTCATTTTCGCCGGAGACGACTGCACGGATCGTGCTTTTTGCTTTGGTTGTTCGGGTTTGGCCGGTGCGGGTTTGTTTTTTTTAGGTGCCGGAGCGCGCTTTTTTTCAGGGGCGGGTGGGACCGGCAGGGTGTTGATTATGCCAAAAGCCTCGTCAACAAGCGCAGAAACGTCATTCTGGATGGGATTGATATCCTCCGGTTTTGAACTTTCTTTAACAGCAGGATTCCCATCAAAAATTTCCGCCTGTAATTGCTTGTTGGACAAGTCGGGCACAAAAACCCGAATCAGGGCTTTTTTGGTGCCGACCAGGCCAAATATACCGCTCGAACCATGTGAAATAATATCATACTTTAATTTATCTCGGGACACGTTCAATTCAGCGCACGCTTTTTCAACGGCCTTTTCAACATTTTTTTCTTCAAAGTCTAAAAAAGACTTCATGAAACTCCTCCCACTAAACGATTTTCTTGGTGATATAATACTGCTGCGAAATTGACAGTACGTTATTAACAAGCCAGTAGAGCACGAGCCCCGCTGGGAAATTGATAAAAATGAAGGTAAAAATCAGGGGCATCATCATCATCATTTTGGCTTGTGCCGGATCTCCCGGAGGCGGTGATAATTTTTGCTGCAGAAACATGGTTGCACCCATAATAATTGTCAAAACGGGAATCCCATACGGCGGCGTCATCAAGGGAACGGAAAAGCCAAACGTAAACAGCCGATCCGGAGCCGACAAATCGGTAATCCACCCGATGAACGGCGCGTGCCGCAATTCAATCGAGCCATAGAGCATCCTGTAAAATGCAAAAAAGACAGGAATCTGAACGATCATTGGAAGACAGCCGCTCATGGGATTGACTTTGTATGTTTTATACAATTCCATGATCTCTTCATTCATTTTCTTTTTGTCATTTTTATTTTTTTCCCTGATTTGCGTCATCAACGGCTGCAATTTTTTCATCTCTGCCATGGATTTGTAACTTTTGGAGCCCAGCGGCCAGAAAATAATTTTAAACAGGATGGTCAGCAGGATGATGGCCACGCCATAATTGGGTATCCACTTATCATGGATGGTGTTCATTAACCAGAGGCAGGGCTTTGCCAGAATATCAAAAAATCCAAAATTAATTGCTTGATCCAGGTTCCCGCCAGCGATCTTTAACGACTTCATGTGCTTGGGACCTAAATACAGAAAAAACTCAGATACTGTCTGTGCTGACGGTTGTATGCTGGGTGTCTCCTGAATATATTGCACTTCCAGCAAATTATTCTCCTGGTTGTGTTTCAGCAACACACTGGACGGCTCTGATGATTCAGGACTAACTGTACTCATAAAATACTGATCCGTCAGACCCGCCCAGTCAATAGTTCCGCTCAGCGTGTTTTTTTCATCCAAATCTTTGACTGGAACCTCCTCCAGCTTACTGTTGATATAAGCAAAGGGTCCTTCAAATGAAAACTGCGTGCTGTCGCCGGGGGCTGAATTAATCATGGATACTGTCAGGTCATCGCTAAAGGGCTGGGCGGATAAATTTTTAAGAACTACCTCTATTTTAATCTTATAGCTGTCCGGATAAAAAGAATATTTTTTTTCAACAAGAAGACCGGCACCCGACTGCCAGAAAAATGAAACCGACTGAGATGTATCTTTAACGTCTAAAATTGAACCTGAAAAGTCAGTTGTAAAGATTGCAGATGAAATCCCGGAAGCGCCTTTATCGGTAAATCCCAAAATTGCGGTTCCCGAAGGGTTATTTTCAGATATCAATTCTTTATTCGGAGAACCGGCTCCCATTCGTTCTTTGTAATCGCTGAGAACAAAACTGACAATCGCGGCATTTTTCTCCGAAATGGTGGCAGAATACAACGGCGTGCGAATAGAAAGCGCGCTGAAAAAGGTTCCGGGGGTCTCCGCTCTCTCACTCGGGGGGACAGAAGGTAATACTTCCGGTGAAACATTGTCGCTGCGACGCTCTTCAGGTGCGGGCGCCTCAATGTTTTTTACCGGGGCAGCAGGCGGTACGGGTTCCTGTTTCTCAACAAAAAAGAACTCCCATCCGACAAAAACCAGAAATGAAAGTACGATGGCTAAAAACAAACGGCCTTGTTCCATATTCAACTCCTGAATAACCTGTATTTAATCGAAATAAATCAATCATGGCAGGCCTGAAAAGCATTATTAATAAATACCGGGGTACATCATAAGTAAAACACCTGGGATGAATGGGCCTGTTGCAGAAATGGCATAAGGAAGGAATATCGTTTTATTTCGAAAAGTTATAATAATTTCATTCTCGGAATAGTTGGAAGACAGAGAATATCGACAACAGAGTCATGCGGCCAAGTTCCGGGCTGAGAAAAGATCTTGGCACCCCATTACGGTACCAGGTCAACGCCTCCAGGGTGAAAAGGGTGACACCGCAAAATCCGCTTAACCGCCAAAACCCCGCCTTTAAATGCGCCGTGCCGGGAAATCGCTTCTATGGCATATTGGGAGCATGAAGGATAAAAGCGGCATGCCGGTCCCAGTACAGGAGAAAGGACAATCTGATAAATTTTAATTAAACACATTAATAAATATTTAATGGCCATATCCCCCAGCCTGATCAATCATTTTTTCCAACGACAGCACTACTCCTTGCAAAGACAAATCAGCCGCCTTTTTTTTCGCGATCACGTTTAAATTCCAGCATCCATCCCAGCTTGCGCAGTGTAAACGAAACCACTCACGAACCAAACGCTTGACCCGGTTACGGACCACTGCATTGCCGACCCTTTTCGACACGGTAATCCCCAGTCGCGGGGTGCCTGCCTCCCCTTTTGTGTAAAACACAATAAACCATGCATCCTGAAGCTTTTTTCCAGATTGTGACAGGCTAATAAACTCGGGCCGCTTCAGAATTTTTTGGTTTTTTTTCAGCCCAAAACTATACAAAACGGAAAAAATTACACCGTTAACGATTTTCTACCGTGAGCCCGGCGTCTGTTAAGAACCCGGCGCCCCTGTTTTGTAGACATTCTCTTTAAAAATCCATGGGTTCGTGCCCGTTTCACTCTGCTCGGCTGATATGTACGTTTCATTTTTTCTTTCCTTTATAATTTATAACTTTTTTTATGATTTTCACCGGACTTGCGCTTATCATGACTCGCCACGATAATCCGACTCTGTATTAACCTTAAAATATAATCATACTGAAGATAACTTTGTCAACCTTAAAAATTTATCATTAAATGCCTTATTATCGGGGCCGCTATTCCATATCAATCTCCATAATATTAAACTCTTCAATATGAAATTCCGTTACCGGATATATAACAACCCGTCTCTGAAGCTGCTTCTCCAGAGAGATAATAATATCATTCGCTTCCCCCAGAAGGAGGTCGGCGATTTCCGGATGCACCCGAAGGCTGATGCGGTCACCCGTTACATCCTGGCAGAGACGGTAAACTTCCCTGTAAATATTGTTGCAGATCGTCGGCTTTGACAGTAGCGTCCCTTCACCGTCACAATAAAAACACGGCTCACACAACATGCGATTTAATGACTTCACCACCCGTTTCCGGGTCATCTGGATCAGACCCATGTCCGACATGGGCAGCACGTTGGTTTTGGATTTGTCTTTTTTCAGCGCTTCGACAAGGGAATTATAGACCTTTTCCTGATTGGATTTTCTTTCCATGTCGATAAAGTCAATGATAATAATTCCGCCCAGATTCCGGAGCCTTATCTGATAAGCAATTTCTTTCACGGCTTCAAGATTGGTTTTCAGCACGGTTTCTTCAAAATTGTGCTTTCCCACATAGCGTCCGGTATTCACGTCAATGGCCACCAACGCCTCGGTGATTTCGATAATGATATACCCGCCGCATTTCAACCAGACTTTCTTTTTTAAGGCCCTGACGATGTCTCCTTCCAGATTATACACGTCAAAGATGGGTTCCGGCCCATCATACTGAATCACGGAGCCATTGAGGCGGGGCATGAACTTTTCCGTAAACGACAGCACGGATTTGTATACTGACGGGGAATCAATGATGACTTTATCCGCGTCATGGGCCAGCAGATCGCGCACGCTTCTTAAAGTGACTGTCAGTTCCTCGTGCATCATTGCCGGAGAAGCGGCGGTTTTAAATTTTTTCTGGATATCGGCCCACAAATTCACCAGAAATTCCATTTCCTTAACAATTTTATCCTCGGTCATCCCCTCTCCGGCTGTGCGCACAATAAACCCAAAATTTTGGGGCCTTAACGAAAGAATCAGTTCTTTTAAGCGCAGCCTTTCGGTTTCATCGGGAATTCTCCGGGAAATTCCGATATGGTCAACTGTCGGCATCAGCACCAGGAAGCGGCCAGGAATTGAAATGTACGAAGTCAGGCGGGCGCCTTTACTGCCGATGGGCGACCGGGCAATCTGCACCAGAATATCCTGACCTTCTGTGAGCAGCTCTTCGATGGAGGATTTACTTTTAGGCGACGGGAGGTCATCATCTTCTATCTTGGTTTCCGGTTGAAGGCTGTCATCGGCTTCTTCTTCTTTATTGGACAAGTAGACATGCTCAAGGTAACCGGCGTTCTTCCCGTCAATCACATCATCCACGTAGATGAACGCTGCCTGATTCAAACCGATATTGACGAATGCGGCCTGCATCCCCGGCAGGACCCGCTGGACCCGCCCTTTATAAATATTGCCCGAAATGTTTGACTGATCGTTGCGCTCCACATACAACTCGACGATGGTTCCGTCTTCCATGAGCGCCACGCGGATTTCCGGGCCAATGGCATTGATAACAAGTTCTTTATACATAACCTAAACAGCCTTTATATCTTATATAATGGATGGGATTTCGGATGCGTTCGCGGGTTTTTCCTTTAAAATCTCCGCCCGGTTCATCACCTCATCGGAAAAATGGAAAATGGACCGGATCGCCTCCCCAGGCCTGACATTCATTTTCTGGATGTTTTTCAACTGAATACGGAGATGGGAGAGGTCCAGCCGTTCCAAGCCGGCCACCGCGTCCTTT
This sequence comes from Desulfobacteraceae bacterium, assembly GCA_003599885.1. GTDB lineage: Bacteria > Desulfobacterota > Desulfobacteria > Desulfobacterales > Desulfosalsimonadaceae > SURF-3. The sequence continues at coordinate 42,654 of QZKW01000071.1, forward strand.
AAATTAATTTGTCTGTTCCGGCCTTTTTTGGATGTTTTTTTATACGGCCAATCAACTGCCTCCTGAAAGACCTGTATTTGTTCAAGGGAAAACTCCCCGCCGAATACTGATACCATAAAACTTCCGGTTTCAAAAGGTTCCGGCCCGGCATGGGCATCTGTTTGACGGCAGTCGATAATTGACAAGCCACCGGGCAAGCGGAAATTTAAACCTGAAAGGATCGTTCCGGGGTCCGCCGCGCTCCTTAAAGTCATAAAAAAAGATTCTTCTTCGCTTTCCACGCCTACCGGCAGGGGATCATGAAAGGAGATTTTAGGCTTGGGATGAAACCCTTCTGAAAATTTGAGTTGCAGGCCGGACCGGTTGCAGGCCCGGATAAAGATATTCACCAGTTCGAGATGACCGAAATACCGGGCCGGTCCGCGTTTGGCATAAAACACCTGCCACCGGGATTCATCGGTTCCATCAGCCTTTTCGGGGCTTTTGTTTAAATTTTCAGAGGATGATGAATCCAAGCAAGTCCTCGGGGGCGAAGTTACCGGCAGGATGGTCTCAAAATCACACACTCCGCAACCCTGACATTCTTCAAACCGGCAATCGGGTGTGGGGTCGCCAGCCTGTGCTTTTTCATATTCAGCGGCTAAAAATTCCCTGGACACCCGGGTGTTGATGTGGTCCCAGGGCAGGGGCTCATGGACAGCTCTTTTCCGGGTCGTATAATCGTCAATGTCCACGCCCGCCTCAGTCATGGCTTCCTGCCACAAAGAAAAATTGAAGTGGTCGGACCAGCCATCAAAACAGCAGCCTTTACGATAGGCAATCGAAAGCAGATGGGAAAGTCGCCGGTCGCCCCGGGCCCACAACCCTTCCATCAGGCTGACTTCCGGGTGCTGCCATTTAAAGTCAACTCCGGGGATACGCAATTGCCGTTTAAGCGTAGCGATCATTTCTTGCGATTGGGCCAGCGATACCTGGGGAGCCCATTGAAAAGGCGCGTGGGACTTTGGAATAAACGTGCCGATACTGACCGTAATGGCAGCTCCCCGGCCCCTTGGCTGTTTGACGTTTTTCCGGATGCGCTTGACCAGATCCACAATCGCATACCGGTCGCTTTCCGTTTCCGTGGGGAGTCCGACCATAAAGTACAATTTAATGAGTTTCCACCCCAGTTCAAATGCACTGGAGATGGTGTCCACAATTTCTTTTTCGGAAATGTTTTTGTTGATCACGGCCCGCAGACGTTCACTACCCGCTTCCGGCGCAATGGTAAAACCCGTTTTCCGGACCTGGCGGACCAGATTCATAAGTTCCGGGGACAGGGTCCCGGCCCGAAAAGACGGCAGGGACAGGGCGATGTTGTCACTTGCATGGCGCTGCATCAACCCATGCATGAGAGAAGACAGGCAGGAATAGTCGCCAGTGCTTAGGGACAGCAGGGAAATATCTTCATATCCGGTGGCAATCAGCGATTTTTCAGTAAGCTCCAGAAGAAGATCAGCCGATCTCTCGCGAACCGGCCGATAAATCATCCCGGCCTGGCAGAAGCGGCACCCCCGGCTGCATCCCCGGGCGATCTCAAGGCGCAACCGGTCATGTACCGGGCGGCCATAGGGAACAATCGGGGCATCCGGAAATGCGGCTGCGTTCAGGTCGGGCAGAACAGCCCGGCGCACCTGAGTATAGCCGGCCAAAAGGGGCTGGACTCCCTTAAAAACCGCCCCATCATACACGGGCTGAAAAAACGAAGGCACAAACACGCCTTCGATGCCGGCCCAGGCGGTTAACAGGCTGAGCTTGTCGGTCTTCCCGCTGTCTTTCCAGCGCATCCAGGCCGCAGTCATTTCAACGATAACCGTTTCCCCGTCTCCCACCACCATGGCGTCAAAAAAATCCGCCACCGGTTCCGGATTGACCGTGCAGGGACCGCCGGCGATAACCAGCGGTTGGGAAGCGTCGCGCTCGGATGAATAAAACGGAATCCCGGCCAGATCCAGCATCATCAGCACATTGGTATAATTCATTTCATAGAGCAGGCTGAACCCGATGATATCAAACGCGGAAAGCGGGGTTTCAGTTTCAAGCGAGCTTAATGGAACGCTGGCTGATGTCAAATGGGCTGCCAAATCCAGCCCCGGCGCATAGACCCGTTCTGCGGCGATTCCGTCATGGCTGTTTAGAATATGATACAGGATCTGCAACCCGAAATGCGACATCCCGATTTCATAAACATCGGGAAACGCCAGCGCAACGCGCAACTTGACCGCGTCCGCATCTTTTTTAACGGAATTGATTTCATCGCCCAGATACCGGCTCGGCTTTTCTACCAGCGGCAGTATATCTCTGATTTTTTTTTGCATGCCAATATACCGCCAGAACCGCTGTTAAGCCATGCTGGCTTGAACAAACGAAAGGGTCTGGCGGACGTCATCCTGGAAAAAGCAGTCCATCCCGTCGTGCCAGTTTTCCTCTTTGAGTTTTTTCTGAATTCGCTGGACCGTATCCATCCGCATCAGCTGCTTGATCCGAATAAACGGCCGGTTGGGGGTATCAATCCACTGCGTAATGACCTGTTTTGCACGGGCGATCAAGTCCGCTTCCGGAACGATTTCATCAACAATTTTTAATTCTTTGGCCTTGTGGACATCCATCATGTCGCCGAAAAACATGACATCGCGGAACTTGAGGCTGCTGTCAAAACCATAGCGCATGACTTCATCCTGGGCAAAGGTCAGGGGCAGGCCAATTTTAATCTCACTCATGCCGATTTTAATTTTGGGATGGTCTTTCACGATCCGGTAATCCGCAGCCATGGAATAAATCAGTCCGCCGGCGGCGGCATGTCCGTTGATGGCCGCAACCACCGGTTTTTTACAGGCAAACAGGGACAAGAGCACCTGTTCTTCCATTTCAAAAAATTCAATGGCCTCGGCCTTGTCTTTAAAATTGATAAAAATCGGCAAGTCAAACCCGCTGGAGAAAAACCGTCCATCCCCTGTTAATATGATACCTTTCGGGGTTGGGTTGTTGTTGGCCTCGTCCACAATCTCCTTAAGACGCAACAGCATCTCCCGGTTGATGGGGTTTGTTTTTCCATTTTTAAACGTTACGATTTTAATGTCGTCCTGAATGGTTTCTTCAAACATGGCTGGCTCCTCTTATATATAATTGATAATAAATTTGTTATTTTATAATCCGGCTACATTATGTAATATATCGCGTCTGTGTCAAGCATGAATGCGGACAGACCTCCCCGTGAGCCGGGAAATCATATACAGAGGCGGTTTTGCTTCCCATAGCGCAACCCCACGCCGCAAATATTGACAGGCTGCCATCATTTTATTATAACCGGCAATCAACCCATACGGAATTTTAAAAAATTTTATTATAAAATCAAAGAGGCAGCAGCTATGATCCGAATCAATGAAAATTATTTAAATCTCCAGGCATCGTATCTTTTTTCCACCATTGCGAAACGGGTCAGCGAATTTCAGGGCTGCCATCCGGACACTGAAATTTTGAGGCTTGGCATCGGCGACGCCACACGGGCTTTGCCAAAGGCCTGCATTGAAGCGTTTCATGCGGCAATCGATGAAATGGCTGCAGACGCAACTTTTCGCGGTTACGGCCCGGAACAGGGATACGCTTTTTTACGGGAAAGCATCGCGGAAAATGATTTCCAGACCTGCGGAGTGGATATTGCGGCGGATGAAATATTTATCTCTGACGGCGCCAAGTGCGATACCGGCAATTTTCAGGAAATTCTGTCCACCGATATCTCCGTTGCCATTCCGGATCCAGTCTATCCGGTGTATGTGGACACCAACGTCATGGCCGGCCGCACCGGCGATTTCGAGGGCGGGCGGTACCGGAATATCGTGTATCTCGAATGCACCGAAGACAACGGGTTCATTCCCGATCTTCCCAAAAAACCCGTGGATCTGATTTACCTGTGTTTTCCCAACAATCCCACAGGCGCTACAATTACCCATGACCAATTGGCCCCATGGGTCGATTTCGCCCGTGAAAACAGGGCGTTAATCCTGTTTGACGCCGCCTATGAAGCATTTATCCGGGACGATTCCCTGCCCCATTCCATCTATGAAATTCCCGGCGCAAGGGAAGTGGCCGTGGAGTTCAGGAGTTTTTCCAAGACCGCCGGGTTTACCGGCACCCGGTGCGCGTTTACGGTCGTACCCAAGGAATGCATGGCTTTTGACAGCCACGGAAACCGGCAATCCCTTCATGCGCTCTGGAACCGTCGGCATTCCACCAAATTCAACGGGGTGTCTTATCCGGTGCAGCGGGCGGCGGCAGCGATCTACACGGACGCCGGCAAGCAACAGGTCCGGGAGATTATCGCCGGTTACATGAAAAATGCCGACCGGATCCGCCGGGAAATGGATGATCTGGGATTTTCCTGTGTGGGCGGGGTGAATTCTCCATATATCTGGATCAACGTCAAACAGGATTCCTGGAAATTTTTTGATACTCTCCTGACCCAGACCGGAGTCGTCTGTACGCCGGGCGGAGGATTCGGGGTCTGCGGCGATCAGTATGTCCGGCTGTCCGCATTTAACAGTTTTGAGAATGTGGAAAAAGCCATGAAGCAGATTAAAAATATACGGTGACTTTTTTATTACTTCATTCGGTCGCTTCAATTTTAATATCCATTAATCATAATGCGTTAACAGGCTGTTTTTGCAAAATAATTTTATTTGAATCACCAAGGCCCTTATGATGACAGATTATCAAGATCAAATAGATAGAAAGATTAATGAAATTGAACAAAAAAAAGGTTATGTGTACGTACTTCACAATGAAACTATGAAAAATAATATTTTTAAAATTGGCAATTCAAAAAATGACCCAGCGTTAAGAGCTGCTCAGTTATCTTTTCCAACAGGAGTGGGCTCGCCGTTTAAGGTTATGTATCATATTGAAGCGATAGATCGTTATCAGCTTGAAAATTTGGTACATATTTTGCTAAATAACTTTAGAATTAATGAAAAAAAAGAATTTTTTGAAATCCCGCCTGAATGTGATTCTGATCCGTTAGGTTATATTATTTCTCAGATGAGGTTCGCTGCTTCCATATGTAATTGCATCAATTTTCCAAGAGACCATTTGAGCCTTGAAACAAAATTAAATTATCTCCAAGATGAGATTAATGAAATTAGAAATAGTTTGAAGGATATAATATATAAGGAAAAGAAGTATCAGTAATGAGACTTCTTTGAGGCTATGCAAAGAAAATGAAGAAATTTAGCAAATGAATTCAACAACGGCCATTTGAAAACGTCCTGAACTATAGCTCTTTCAATACCGCCTCATTAATTTTTTTGCAAAAATCAACACAAACGCTTAACTTTTTCCCACCTAAACCAAGCATCGGAACCACGCCCATGAGGGAATTGGTTACGAGTACCATATCTGCCGAAAGCAGCTCGGTGGGCATCACTCTCCGGGTGTGAACGGCGTATCCGTTTTTTTCCAGACACCGCACCACCTGCTTCTCCATCACACCGGACAGTACGTGGCGTGATTCAGGCCGGATGACCGTATTTCCCTGAATCAACAGGATATTGGCCGTATTGGTTTCAGACACGGAGCCATCCGGATTTAAAATCAGGGCCTCGTCCGCACCGTTATCCGCAGCCCATTTTCCGGCAAGATAATAATATAAATAATTCAGAGTTTTGTGATCCGCCAACGGCGTTTGCCGCGGGTGCGGATAGGTGGCAAGTTCCAGACCTGAGTTCCTGATGATGCCAGGCCGCGGAGTATATTTTCGGGCGGATACCGCAAGCTGGTGATAAAAAGGCGGTTCTGTCCGATCTCCATGAAAAGCCATTAATTTGACGGCAGCAATTTCATTTTGAAGGTTATTGCGGTCAATGACCTGATGAATTACGTGGCTCCAGGTCAAATCTGGACAAGGCGGCTGAAGCAGGGCCTTCCATGCCGAATCAAACCGGCGGATATGGTCATCCAAAAACTGCGGGCAGCCGTTTTCCACACGGATGGTTTCAAAAAACCCATATCCGTATTGCACCCCAAGCCCACCCAAAGGCAATACCGCCTCGTTTTTTAACACCAGCCGCCCGTTTTGCCAGACCCATTCATCCGCCTCACAGGGTTTCTTCTCCGTTTGCAGCACGCCCATCAGGGTTTTGCCCTTGTGAAGGGTTTCCGTGTATTCATCGGCAGGGTCAGAGTCATAGACCACTCCCCCGCCCACGGAAAATACCATCCGGTTCTGATGGATCGTTGCCGTCCGGATGGCGATGGACAGATCCATCGTGTCATGAAAGCTTACGTAACCGATGGACCCGGTATACACATGCCGGCGAACCGGCTCCAGTTCATCAATGATTTCCATGGCCCGGATGCGCGGGCAGCCGGTGATGGAACCACCGGGAAACGCGGCCCGGAGCAGATCCACACTGTCTTTATCCGGCATCAGCTCCCCTTCCACCACCGATACCAGATGAAACACATTATGATACGCCTCCAGCCTCCGGTGCTGGGCAACCCGGACGGATCCGCCCCGGCACACCCGGCCCAGATCATTGCGCATCAAATCCACAATCATGGAGAGTTCCGCGTCATCTTTCCGGCTTTGCAGGAGATCATCCGAAAACGCCCTGTCTTCAGCGGGTGTTTTTCCTCTGGGGCGCGTCCCCTTGATGGGCCGGGTTTCCACATAATTCCCGGATCGTTTCAGAAATCGTTCCGGAGAGGTGGAAATGATCTGGTGATCACCTGCGTTCACATAGGCGTAAAACGGACCGGGCGCCGTCTGATACAAGGATTTGAACATGGAAAACGGGTTGCCGGAAAAATCCGTTTCAAACCGCTGGGACAGGTTTACCTGATAAATGTCGCCGGATACAATGTAATCCTTAATTTTTTGGACGGCCTCCATGTAGGCGGACTGGGTGAAGGATGAACGCAGGCCGGTGGAGCCGCCTGAAAAACCGTCAGGACGGGCGGAACCGGAAGAAACGGCAGGTCTAAGAATTTCCATATCAAATCCTGCTGTTGGGCCGCTCTCATCCTTCCGGTTACCAGAGCAAACCCAGGTCCGGCCGGTGGTTTTGTCATGAAGAATAATCGCTGATGGGGCGTAAAAGCACAGGTGGGGCAGACCGCTATCATCTATAGACGTGCGCGGCAAATCTTCCACCAAATCCTTTAAATCATAGGACAGGTAGCCGAACAACCCCGCACACACCGGAATCCTTGGGTCATCAAAAGCAATTTGATAGTGCCGCATCAACTGCTGCAACAGATCCAAGGGATCACATTCCAGACAAAATGTTTGACCACAGGCATTCAGGGTGACTTGCCGTCCGGCGGCCTTGACACAAAGCCAGGGACGGATGGCCAGAATATGGAATTTAGCGCAGTCCAGATCCCCCCCGCTCATCAACACCACCGTGCCCGGCTCCTCTGAAAACCGGGACGCAAGTTCCAGAAATGGTTCGTCAAGCGAAAACGGCGTGATCGACACCCCTTCGACGCCTCCGCAACTTTGTTTTAATAAATTTAAATAGAATTCGGATGGTTGTGTCATTTTGACCCTGTTCCTGTATTTCAGATACACTATTTTTACGCAGCCATCAGTTTTAAAAAATTTTCAATCAGCGTAAATCCATGATCGGTCATAAAACTTTCCGGGTGGAACTGCACGCCCACCACGGGCCACCTGGCATGGGCGATTCCCATCACCACCCCATCCGGAGTGGTTGCCGTAACCCGGAGTTCTTCTGATGCTATGTGAACCGCCAGGGAATGATACCGGGCTGCCGTAAACGGAGAGGGCACGCCTTCAAAAATGGATTGATGGTCGTGATGCACCGGGCTGGTTTTTCCATGAACCGGAGACGGGGCCCTGACGGTTTGTCCGCCAAAAGCCTCATTGATGCATTGCATCCCCAGGCATACCCCCAAAATCGGGAGTTTACCCGCCATCGCCTTTATGAGGGGGACAGATACCCCGGCGCTCGCCGGATCCTTGGGCCCCGGACTGATTAAAATCCCATCGGGCGCCATGTCGAGGGTTTCCGAAACGGTGATTTTATCACTTCGACATACCGTTATCTCAAGGTCAAACCCCAAGAGCATCTGAACCAGGTTATGGGTAAATGAATCATAGTTGTCAATAACCAGCATGTGTACCACTTTTCAAGCCTCTCAAATACAAAACGCCGCCCAAAAGAGTCTGGGTGGCGTTTGCCTGTTTCATAACTCGTGTTTATAGAAATTTTTATGTGATCTTTATTTTTATTGTCGTTTTTTTAAATACAATACCGTTAAATAGCAAGCAGAATATGAAGCCGGACCCCATTCCGCCAGCCCTGGAATTTATGCCGCCTCCCTGATCCGATCGCCTCAAAAAGCAACGTAAGACATTAATATTAATTGATTTTCTTTTTTATTGACTTCATAAACCAATCAACCATAATATGACGCGATAATGAATAGAATGAACTCAACGACCCATTTCTTTATAGCGATACAAAGGCCGGTTGACCGTGTCCACAACAAACACTGAGAGATTAAACCGGTTTTATGAACAGTTTGCCGGTTCAGATAATGTGCTGATCGTCATCAATGCCGATCCGGATGCCATTGCCAGCGCAATGGCGGCCAAGCGGCTGTTGTGGAGACGGGTAGCCGGCGTTACTATTGCCCATATTAATACCATCTCCCGGCCGGATAATATGGCGATGGTCAGCCTTCTCAGTGTCCCTCTGATCCATATTTCCAAAGTAGATATTCGTCATTATAAAAAATTCATCATTATTGATTCTCAGCCCAACCATAACGAAAGCTTTCCCGCCATCGGCTACACGGCCGTCATTGACCATCACCCGGACACGAACATCAGCGCCCCATACCTTGACATCCGGCCGGAATACGGGGCCACCGCCAGCATGATGACGGAATACCTGCGGGCGGCCCGGATAAAACCCTCCGCGAAACTCGCCACCGGCCTGTTTTACGCCATAAAAACCGATACCGCCGATTTTGAAAGAAAAGCCGTCAATGAAGACATGCGGGCTTTTCAGTTTCTTTTTAAACACGCCAATATTCACTTGGCCCGAAAAATCGAACAGGTGGATCTTCGCCTGGATTTTTTGGAGGACTTTAAAAAAGCGATCAATGGTCATATTCTTAAGAAGAATAAAATTTTCGTCAATCTTGGATCAATTAAAAATACAGATATTTGTGTATTGATTGCAGATTTTTTCATGCGGTTTGACCGGGTTTCCTGGAGCATCGTTTCCGGAATCCATGACAACAAGCTGATCATTGTGGTGCGGAATAATGGCTCCACCAAAAACGCCGGTTCGTTGATGTCTGATAAATTCGGTAAATTCGGATCAGCGGGCGGCCACAGAAGCATGGCCCGCGCGGAAGCTTCCATTGAGATGCTAAAACCCCATATAGATGTTCACAACGAAGCCCGGCTGTTAAAATGGCTTATGAAAAAATTTGAAAAGCCATCCAGTCAAACCTTAAAATCAAAAAAAACCGGGAATGGTTAATGGATTATGAGTTTTTATCCTGTAAATCTGGACATTAAAAATCGGGGTTGCCTGGTGGTGGGCGGCGGGGCCGTTGCCTCGCGCAAAGCCAAAACGCTCGCGGAATGCGGCGGCATTGTGACGGTGGTGAGCCCGAAATTTTCCGAAGCATTGCTGGCGCTTGAAAAAACATCCACCGTAACCCTCATCTGCCGGCCCTATGAAACATCCGACTTAGACGGCAAATTTCTCGTTATCGTCGCCACCGACAATGAGGAGTTAAACCGCCGGGTGAACGCAGACGCGGAAAGCCGGAACATGCTGTGTAATATAGCCGATGTTCCCGACATCTGTAATTTTATTCTGCCATCCATTATCCGAAGGGGCGATCTGGTCATCGCCATTTCCACATCCGGGAAAAGCCCGGCATTCGCCAAAAAACTGAGAAAAGACCTTGAAAAAAATTTTGGGGATGAGTATGCACGGTTTCTTACGCTCATGGGGGCCGCCAGAAAAAAATTATTAAGCACCGCCCATGCGCCGGAAGCCCACAAGCCCCTGTTTGAACGCCTGATCAATTATAACCTTCTGGAATTAATTAAAAACAACCGGAAAGAAGAGATCAACCGGCTGCTGTGTGATGTGCTGGGCGAAGGGTACGATTATGACGAACTCGTCAAGCAATGAGCTTTTTTAAATATAAAGAGGAGTTGGGTCTTGGCCGCGCTTCATTTTAGCATTATCATGCTCTACCTGATCAGCTCAGCCGGGTATGTGATATTTCTCTTCGCCCAGAAGGAGATATTCCACCGGTTCTCCTATTACCTGCTGGTGGCCGGATTTGCTGTCCATACCGCCCTGATCGGGGTTGATTGTATACGGATTGGCCATATTCCGGTGAACAGTCTTCACCAAACCCTTTCTTTCGCCGCCTGGACTCTGGCCGGCGTTTACATTCTGGTTAAATACCGCTTTCGGGTGAACGTTCTGGGTGTTTTTGCCGTTCCTTTCGCCACCCTGATCATGATTGCCGCATTTTTGATTCCGGAAGCATCGATGGCGCCGACCCGTTTATTCAAAAGCCTTTGGCTGGTGGTCCATATCGTGATCATCTTCATTGGCGAGGCGGCCCTGGCCCTGGCCTGCGGCACAGGTATTTTATACCTGCTCCAGGAGCATGCAATCAAAACCAAATCCAACCGGTTTTTTTTAAAACGGCTGCCGTCGCTGGAGTTTCTGGACAGAAACGGCTACATGTTTATCGTCACGGGTTTTACCCTGCTGACCATTGGGCTGATCACCGGATTTATCTACGCCCAGCTCGTCTGGGGAAGATTCTGGAGCTGGAACAACAAGGAAATATGGTCCGTGATTACCTGGCTGATCTACGCGGCTCTCCTGCACGAACGGCTGGTCTCCGGCTGGCGGGGACGCCGGGCGGCCATTATGTCCATCATCGGATTCGCGGCGCTGCTGTTTACGTTTCTGGGCGTCAACTTCCTGCTGGAGGGTCACCATGACGAATTTACAAGATGGTAATGGCGATCCCCTCATGAGTCCGGGCAACGGGCCGGATTTGTCACAAATTGTCCTGATTGGCATAAACCATAAAACAGCGCCGGTTGAAATCCGCGAAAAACTGGCCTTTTCAACCGAAGAAACGGCGACCGCGCTGGGGACATTCCGCAACTCGCCGTTCATCGACGAAGCGATGATCATCTCCACATGTAACCGGGTTGAAGTGATCCTGATTGTGAAGAACCAAACCCAGGCCGTTGAAACCGTTTTTTCCTATATTGGCGACACAAAATCCGTATCTCCCGACCGGTTAAAAACGCTTGCCTATGTTTTTTCAGGAGATTCCGCAGTTCGGCACGTATTTCGCGTTGCCGCCAGCCTGGATTCCATGATGATCGGCGAGCCCCAGATCCTCGGCCAGGTCAAGGATGCGTTTAAAGCATCGGTGAATACAAAAACCACCGGCGTGATCATCAACCGTCTGATGCACAAGGCATTTTTAACCGCCAAGCGGGTGCGCAGCGAAACCGGTATTGGCGGGCATGCGGTTTCCATCAGCTATGCGGCTGTGGAACTGGCTAAAAAAATTTTTGATTCTCTTGACGGTAAAACGGTTCTGCTGGTGGGCGCAGGTGAAATGGCGGAACTGGCGGTGGAACACCTCATCCGGAACACCTCATCCGGAAACCTGCTGGTGGCCAACCGGACACTTTCATCGGGCGTGGCCCTGGCGGAACGGTTTCGCGGACAGGCCATCCGCATGGAAGAAATTCCTGAAAAATTAAAATTTGCGGATATCATTATCAGTTCAACCGGATCTCCGGATTTTGTCATCACACGGGATCAGGTCCAGCCCATCATGCGGTGGAGAAAAAATCGGGCGCTGTTTTTTATCGATATCGCAGTCCCCCGGGATATTGACCCGGCCATCAACCGGATTGACAACGCCTATGTGTATGACATCGACGATCTTCAGGGCGTTATCAATGAGAACATCGACATACGGCAGACGGAATCCCTCAAGGCGGAGCGCATTGTGGATGAATCGGTCATTAAATTTATTGAATGGCATGAGCATCTGGATGTGATTCCGACCATTATCGGCTTAAGGAAAAAGCTGGATGCGATTGTGGACATGGAAATGTGCAAAACCATGCATGCCCTGGATCATCTGTCTTCTCAGGACCGCCTGGCCATTGAACGAATGACCGAATCCATGGTCAGAAAAATCCTCCATGATCCCACCCTTTTTCTGAAAAATCCCGGTTCCCACCGGAATAAATCCGTTTATCTGGATTTCGCCCGCAAATTATTTAATCTGGACAGCTGACCTGGCGCATGGGCCTTGACTTAACGCCAAACCCTTTTACTTTATAGATGGATTTTAAAATTTTTTCTTTGCAATTGAAAAAAGATGTGATAATTCTTCCTTCTCTGAAAAAGCGAAAATAGACCGACAGGGAATGAACAGCGCCAGCGATGCCTTAGTTTAAGCCTGAATACGAAAAGGGAGGCTACCGGACATGAAAAAAAAGGATCTGGAAAAATTCAAAGAGCTGTTAACCCGGCTCATGGAAGATTTACTGAGTCAGGCCGACACAACCGTATCTGACATGAATACCCCCAAAGGGAATTTCCCTGACCCGGCTGATCGCGCCTCCTATGAAGCGGACCGCAATTTTGAACTCCGGATCCGGGACCGGGAACACAAGCTCATTAAAAAAATCAAAAATGCCCTGGACCGCATTGAAAACGGCACGTTCGGCGTTTGCGATAAATGTGGAGAAGATATCTCCATCAAGCGCCTGGAAGCCCGGCCTGTCACCACCCAGTGCATTGACTGCAAAACCAAAGAAGAAATGTTAGAGAAGGCGCTTGGATTATAGTTCCGGGAATTTGATTGATTTACACGTCCATTCCACTGCATCCGACGGATCATTTGCGCCTCTTGATCTGATATCGCTTGCTAAAAAAGCCGGTTTAAAAGCCTTTGCCCTGACCGACCATGACGCCATTGACGGGTCAAAAGAGATTCTTCTGAACAAACATCTCCTTGGCCCGGTTCAATTTATAACCGGTGTTGAAATCAGCACCGGGTCGACGGAGTTTCCGGGTATCGCCGGAAGCTTTCATCTTCTGGGGTACGGCTTTGACCCGGAAGATCCGCAATTAAACCACGCCCTCCTCACCCAGCAAACCGCCAGAAAAAACAGAAATCCTCATATTATCAAATTATTGAATAATTTAGGGATGGATATGTCATTAGACGAAGTTATCACTGTGTCGGAAGACAACGCTCAGATCGGAAGGCCCCACATTGCCCGGTTGATGGTGCAAAAAGGATTCGCCCGGAATATCAACGAAGCGTTTGACCGGTATCTGGGAAAAGGCCGGCCGGCCTACTTAGACAAACCCCGCATCGATTTCCGGTCTGCTGTTCGCTTCATTCAATCCGCAGGGGGTATTCCGGTTCTGGCCCATCCGGGACTCCTGAACATGCCGGATGATGCGTCATATGACGCGCTGATTTCCGAATTAGTGACCATGGGGCTTCAGGGGCTGGAGGTTTTTTATCCGGGGCACTCTTCCGGGCAGACGGATTTATTTTCAAATCTGGCCCAAAAACACCATTTGCTGGTCACCGGCGGATCGGATTTTCACGGGGCCGTCAATCCGGATGTGCAATTAGGCGCCGGCCATGGAAACCTGGCAGTCCCTTATGCCCTGTTTGAGCATCTATCGGACGCCATCAACCGGAGACGACTCCAGGGACCGGTGGGCCATGAATGACCTGAACCTTTCCCTCCTTGAAACAAACCTTCAGTATGCTTTTCGCAGCCGGGATTTTCTGGAGCGGGCGCTTCGGCACAGCTCTTTTGTGAACGAGCATCCGGACAAAGAGATTGAAAATAATGAACGACTTGAATTTTTAGGCGATTCGGTTCTGAATATGGTCATCAGCCATCTTCTGATGAAGCAATTCCCGAGATTAAACGAAGGGGATCTGTCTAAAATCCGTTCCAGCCTGGTTAATGAATCCCAGCTTGCCATGATCGCGAGAAAAATCCATCTGGGTGATTTTATCCGTTTAGGCAAAGGGGAAATGAACTCCGGGGGCCAGGACAAGGCATCCATTCTTGCCGACGGGTTTGAGGCCTTGATGGCGGCGGTCTATCTGGATGGCGGTTTTGACAACGTCTTTGAAGTCATCACGGCACACTTTTCCGGCCTGTTTGACATAATTGCGAGTTCTGAAGAAAATCAGGATTTTAAAAGCAGAATTCAGGAAATCGCCCAGGCAACGGTAAAATTGCAGCCCGAATACCGGGTGATCAACGAAAGCGGCCCGGATCACGACAAAACCTTTGAAGTGGAACTGGTGGTCGGCAGCATTTCCGCTCAGGGAACCGGCAAAAGCAAAAAGGCCGCTGAACAGGCCGCAGCAAAACAGGCCCTGGAATTGTTCTCTCGCCAGGGCCAATGATGATGGCTGCCTAATTTTTTGCCGCATAAAACAGTGAGCCCATGTCCGTCACCGCCAAACCGTTGATTATCCCCATTTTTATTCCCCATGCCGGTTGCCCCCACCAGTGTGTTTTCTGCAACCAGCAGGCCATCACCGGGTCAACCGCGGTCTTGCCGACACCTGCTCATATTCGTTCCGTGGTTCATGACTTCCTGAGCTATAAAAGAGACATCCGGACCGGGGTGGAGCTTTCATTTTATGGCGGCAACTTTTTAGGGTTACCGGCAAAAACCATTCAGGATCTGCTGGATCAGGCGTCCGAATTTGCCGGGACCGGCCACATTGACGGCATCCGGTTTTCCACTCGGCCGGATACGGTTGACGGGGACAGGCTCAACCTTCTTCGCCCGTACCCGGTGTCGACGTTGGAGTTGGGCGTCCAGTCCCTGAATGATGCAGTTCTCCGCCAGGCGGGGCGGGGCCATACGGCGGCAGATGCCGTCAATGCAGCAACGCTCCTGAAAGAAAACAATTATCGCGTTGGGCTTCAAATGATGACCGGGCTGCCCGGAGACAAGGACGCCCTTTGCCTTTCCACGGCCCGGCAGATCATTGCCCTGAAACCGGATTTTGTGCGCATCTACCCGACCCTGGTCATTCACGGCAGCCGTCTTGCGGATCTGTATCAACAGGGTCTTTATACACCGCAAAACCTGATGGATTGCGTGGTCCAGCTTAAAACCCTGGTTCTTCTATTTCAGGAAAACCGCATTCCCGTGATCCGGATGGGGCTCCAGGCATCTGACGGACTGGATGACCCGTCAATCGTTCTTGCCGGGCCTTATCATCCGGCCTTGGGGCATATGGTATACTCCGAAATCCTTCTGGACGCAGCGGCGAAAAAGCTGAAAGATAGACAAACGCCCCATCAAACGGTTAGAATAACGGTTCATCCCCGCAGTCTTTCCCGCATGCAGGGGTTGAACAAAACCAATATTGAAATATTAAAGCGCCGGTTTCATATTCAAACGCTTCATCTGGCAACCGATTCGTCCCTTGACAGTGACAGCGTCCGGGTCGAATAAATTAAAAGGACGGACTTATGGACAAACAGAATATCTCCCCAGGCGCGGTATCCATTGACCGGCCGCGCCTTTATAAACAGGCCCTGCTCCTGGCCAAAATAACGGTTTTATATAATATTATCGAAGGACTGGCATCGGTTGCATTTGCCGTTAATGATGAAACTTTAGCGCTGTTCGGGTTCGGGGTGGATTCGTTTGTGGAAGTCATATCCGGCATCGGCATCTGGCATATGATCCGGCGGATCAACCCGATGACCGCCAGCGATCCTGACGCGTTTGAAAAAACCGCTCTGCGGGTTACCGGCACCGCGTTCTATCTGCTGACCGCTGGCCTGATTTTGTCGGCAGGCATCAATCTCTATGGAGGGCATCGTCCGGAAACCACATTCTGGGGGATTGTCATTTCGCTCATTTCCATTTTGACGATGGGCGCGCTCATTCATTTTAAAATTCGGGTCGGCCGGTCGCTGGCATCGGACGCCATTATTGCGGATGCGAACTGCACCAAAACGTGTTTGTATCTGTCGTTTATCCTGTTGGCGGCCAGCCTCGGATATGAGTTCACCGGCATTGGCGGCCTCGACGCTATCGGCGCGGCCGCCATCGCTGTTTTATCCTTCCGGGAAGGTAAAGAAGCGTTTGAAAAAGCCGAAGGCAAAGCCTGTTCATGCGGGGCGGGGGGATGCTGTGAAAAGGAATAACCGCAATATTCAAGCAAGTTATCAATAAATGCGGTTTCCCTCATATACATGAACACCTGGTGGGGTATTGTCTAACAGTGACCGGATTTTTTGTGCGATCACCTCGGCGTGAACCGGCTTGTATTTGCCGGGAATCAGAGACATAAACGGTTTGACCATCATCTTTCCGATTTCCTCACCCATCCGGAATTCCTTCCGGTGGCCCAAGAGGAGGGAGGGCCGGATGATATGGAGGCTCTTGAAACCGATTGTTTCAATATCTCGTTCCAGTTCCCCTTTTACCTGATTATAGAAAACCGGCGAATTCGGGTCTGCGCCGACAGCGGAAACAAGGATGAATTTTTCACACCCGTTTTTAATGACGATCTCCGCCAGGCGGATGGGAATGCCATAATCCACTTCTCTGAAAGCATTTTTTGATCCCGCTGTTTTGATGGTTGTTCCCATGGCGCAGACCACAGTGCGGGCCTCCATCAGATGGCTGTATGCCTCCATGCTTTCAAAATCGATAATCTCCTGATGAACACGCGCAACATTCGGCAACGAAGGAATTTTTCGCCGGACCAGGGCAATCACTTTGCCTGTTGCCGGATCATCTTTCAGGAGATTGAGCACCGCGCCGCCGATCAGCCCGGAGGCCCCGGCAACCAGCACGTCCGCCACGTTTTTTTTCTGATTTTTCGGATTGTTTTTCACAGGAATAGCTCCCGGTTCTATACTTTTGGAAGATCTTTTCCGCAGCCCGCGCAATAATCACCAGCCGCCCAGGTGCGCTGGTCGCAAGCCGGACATCGGATCATCTGATCCACCCCGCAAAACGGACAGGCACAGGCACCCAATGGCAGCTTTTTCCCGCAGCGCCAGCAAAGGCCTTTGGCCAGCCGTTTTAACTCCAGTCGCCGCTTGTTGAATATTTTTTTCTGAATGATGTAAATCACCAGAAGACCTGCACCGATGGCCGCCACAATCACGAAATAATGCCATACGGCGATAATCCGAAGGGCGGTTAAAATCTCAAAGAATTTCTTGAAAAAATGGTGGGGAATCAGTTCCAGAACCACATCCAGGATTTTCATGAATATGGGAATGGATGCGATCACCAGCAAATGGGAGGAAATCAGAACCTGGAGCCGATTGTCCTTCTTTACGCTGCGAAGGCTCCAGAGGTAAAATACGATAAATAGCGGCAGCAGAAACAGCATCTGCCAGAGCAGCTCCTTAAACGGATGCCGGAATTCCCATCGTTTAATCTCCCCAACCAGCCGGTCCCGGCGAACCGAATCATCGGCTGAAACATAGTTCCAGAGATCTCTGACCTTCTCGTGGCTGTTAATCCGGACATCGATGGCGGCAATTTGCGCATCAAAATGATCGATTTGCCGCGCTTTGTCCTTCATGGAACGGGCGATGGACGGCAGCTTGTTTTGTCCGGATTCCGGTTCGGCAATATCTTCCAGAAGCGATGTGTCATAAACGCCTTTTGACTGCTCAAACCTTGAGGTAAACTGATTTTTTTGCGCCACCAGCCGCTGGCGGACCTTGAACTGCCCAAGAAGTTCCTGATCGCTGGCAATTCTATGAATTTTTTCAAAAAAAATTTTGCAATCCGGATGCATTCGCTCCATTTTTGTTGGATCAAATGGCGTGTCGTAGCGGTAGGAAACATTATTGTAATCGGAAAGCGCCAGTTGCTGGAGCTTGTCCATCTTATCAACGTCTGTCCAGCTCTCCCTGACCAGCATTTCCCGGCAATCATAGGGAATATATTCCAGAGGGGAGGTCAACTGCCGGGTATGGTCTTCCAGTCCGCTGAACACCACAAACAGGATAAAAAGATCCAGCGCAATGATCACACACAGCGACAGCTTGCTTAACGGTTCTTCATCGTTGATGCGAAACAGGCGGTTTTTGAATGTTATCAAACGGTTTTTGATCATTTGGAAAAATCCTCGGGCCGTTGGAATTTTAGATATCCGGAGTGTCGTTACCTGTCATCCTTATTTATCAGCTTGCATAGACAACGTGCAATAATGAAAAAAACCGGTTCCCGAAAAACGCACTTGGGGTTGTTCCCTGGATGTGAACCGTTTGCCTCTCCATAAACGAGGAGCAGTTAGCTGCCCTGGATGGAATTGTCAAACAGGATCCAGATAGCCGGCGGGAAACGAGCAGGTTGCGGGTGAAAAGGATTTTGCGGAGGATGAACTGACAAAGCCCGGGCATACTGCGTTAATACGCTGTAATCAATTGTTTTAATATGAGATTACAATTTGAAAATAGCCGTTCAATTGTCTTTAGGGCTTACCTGAGATTTGCATTTCTGTCACTGTCGTTGAAAAACAGCTCCACCGAACTATTTTTAGCGGAATCATATAACGATATAACCGATTGGGCGATTAGATCGGCTTTGGGCGCAACGGGAAACAGATTGCGGGTCCGCAATGTTGCGACCAGGTCACTCATTCCATTAGAGATAGAATTCACAATTATTGCGCTGTCATAATTTTCTTCATAAAGCAGACAATAATCATCATGACGAAGCATCGAGGTGTGCGTTTTTTCCAAACTTTTATCAATGACTGCGTATTCCCTGATTTTAAGATTGTGTTTGGCAGCATCATGAATAATCAAATATTTTTGACGCATGGGACTTCTCCTTATTAATAATACGGACTTCACTTATGCAAAGACAAAAGGGGCATCCCAAAAACAAAATTTTGTGATGCCCTTTTGATTTTTTGGCATAATTATTTAGACAACCGTAACATTAACTGCAGCAGGACCTTTTTGCCCCTGCTCAACACTAAAGGTTACTTTATCGCCTTCGTTCAGGTTTTTAAAACCGGTTGCATTGATGCTTGAATGATGAACGAATACATCCGTTCCATCTTCCTGCTCAATAAAACCAAAACCTTTTCTCTCATTAAACCATTTTACAGTTCCATTCGACATAGTGACTTCCTCCTTTCATAAAAATTTTCTTAGTTCCAGACTTCAGGAGGCCACTACTTAAAATGGATATTCCGTTGGGGAGAAACCGGCCTGAAAATTACCAAAGGCCATTAAAGATTACTCATAAGATAGTCAGCATTATCAGTATGTCAAATTATTATTTTAATAAAATCAATATGTTTTGATAACCATCCGTTAACATGGCAACTAATGAGGTACGCATTTTGTATATTAATCATGCCAATATAGACGGCGTTCCTGAAAAATTATGCCACTGCCTGCATACAGTTAATCAATTCTGTGACTTCAACCGAGGCAATACCGGAATTGATGTCAGACATGGCGTAGGGAATGACCAGCACATTATTATGAATTAACGCACCGCAGGAATAAACAACATTGGGAACATACCCCTCACGTTCTTTCTTGTTCGGGGAGAGCAACGGCTCCTTCAGGCGGGCGATGACTTTTGCCGGATTTTCAAGATCAAGCAGCATGGCGCCAATGCAATACTTGCGCATCGGCCCGACGCCATGGGTGAGCACAATCCAGCCTTCGGTTGTTTCAAGCGGTGATCCGCAGTTGCCAATCTGAATGAATTCCCATGGATATTCAGGCTCCTGGATAATTTGGGACTCTTGCCAGAAATGGATGTTGTCCGAGAACATAATATGATTATTTTCTCCATCCTGGCGCGAGAGCATGACATACTGGCCGTTAATTTTTCGCGGAAAAAGCGCCATTCCCTTGTTTTGTACAGCTTTGCCGTTGAGCGTTAAAACGTTGAATGTGATGAAATCCTTTGTTTCGATCAGTTGTGGCAGGATCGTTGTGCCGTTATAGGCAGTATAGGTCGCATAATAAATGGATTCCTGCCTGTCATCTAAAAATTGAACGAACCGGGCGTCTTCAATGCCTCTGCTTTCGTTTTTCGAAACAGGAAAGATCACCCGTTCGGATATGCGATGATCGCTGTGAAAACGCACCTCATAATTGGAATTTGCCAGCCACCACATGACCTCAAAAGTTCTGTTCTGGTCTGTTTCAGAGAATTGGCGATTTGTGCGGAGCAGGTCGATTTTTTCCAATAACTCCTTATAAGTGAAATTCTCCGGCAACTGGCTGAGAATATGGCCGGTTATCCCGCTAATGGCGCCCATCTCGTTCAATTTGCGCTGGAAAACAAGGCGGTTGTAAACCGGGTCTAACTGGAGATCCGGTGTTTCCACAAATTCACTGATCGGGTCGAAAAGGCACGTATTGTTCCGGTCAAGGACGCCGCCGCGAAAGACAATGGATGAAATATGACCTTCACCGGTTGCCCGCAGGCTCATGATAAAGCGCAGGCTGCCTTTTTTAAGGCCGCTCTGATCCGGATGGGGAACGATGGAAGGGTTGAAAAGAGCTGCCGATTCAATCGCATATTCCTTTGTAAAGTAAGCGCCGATGAGTGCTTTTTGAACATCGTTGAGCGCTCTATCCTGTGGGATATATCGTTTCACCGCATTCAGGTGTCGCTCAAAAATATGCCCGATATCCTCGTGCCTTTCGGAAAAATCCGCCCTTATTTGCGCCAATAGGTTTTCGGCTGCCGTGTCCGGCAATTTCATTATCCGGGCAATTATTTTAGGGATGCGATGCCGGTCGTCGGGAAAATGAAGCTGGGTGATCACCCGTGAAGTATCCCTCATAATTTTATTCGTTTTTCTTTTAACATTCAGCTTTTGAGGCTTTTCAGGAAGCATGTCAGTGTATCCTTATATAGTGCCCTTCATTTCGATTGAAAAATGATGCGATAATCTACAACGGCGGCCGGGAATCCGACAGGCAAAGCGCCACCAGATCATCGATCACGGCCGTTCCGGCACACATGACTGTATCCGCACCGCCCCAGTAGATCTTCACCGTACCATCGTCTTCGGCAACAGCGCCGCAGGTAAAAACGACATTGGGCACATAACCGGTGACTTCCCAGGGATCCTCGGGCTGCAATATCCACTGATCGGAAATGCCGATAATGTTTGCCGGATCATCCAGGTCATGCAATGCCGCGCCGAGGCGATAGACGGTTCCGGACATGGTCTTAAAAACGCCGTGGTAAATATGAAGCCAGCCTTTGTCGGTTTTAAATGGCGGCGCGCCGGGCCCGATTTTCATCTCATCCCAGTGATAGGCCACCGGTTTCATAATCACCCGGGAATCACCCCAATGCACCAGGTCGGGAGAATAGGAAATCCAGATCGACCAGGGCGAAATTTCCGAATGCGGCCGATCCAGACGCACATACCGGCCGTCAAATTTTTCAGGGAAAATGACCACGTTGCGCAGATCGGCCTGGGTGATCAAGGCAATCCGTTCCACTTTTTCAAAATCTCTGGTGCGCGCCAGGGCAATCCGGACCCCATGACGGGAATAGGCGCTGTAGGTCAGGAGATACTCTCCATCGACCGGGCAAATCCGGAGATCCTCGACCCCGAACGCCTCATATTCGGCAAAAACAGTGTCCGCTGAAGGGACAAGAAAAGGTTTGGGATGCACCTTAAATGCGAAGCCATCCTCGCTGTCGGCCCTTCCGATAATGGAGCGGCCGTTTTGCAGATGCGACCGGAAAAGCATAATATACCGGCCGTTGTGTTTGACGACGCCTGCATTATGAACGGTAGCCACCGGATACGGCACATCCTTTCTGGTCAGTATGGGGTTTTTTTTGAAACGGGTAACGATTGGATGATGCGTATTCATTTGGCTCTACCCTTTAGAATGGTTTCATAGACGTTTATATATTCATCGATCATGCGGTCCACGGTGAAACGCCGTTCCACATGACGGCGGCAGGTTGCGCGGTCAATCTCTGGAATACGGGCAACAGCTTCAACAGCCTCGTCCACGTTACCCACCAAAAAGCCGGATTTACCATTTTCGATGAGTTCCGGCATGCTGCCCCGTTCAAAGGCGATTACGGGCGTACCACAGGCCATGGATTCGATAACGGAAAGGCCAAAAGGCTCATCAAACTTTATGGGGTGAAGGAGCGCGCAGGCTTTGCCGAGCAGACGGCTGCGCTCAGCGGGTCCGGCGCTGCCGATATAAACGACTTTGTTATTGTCCAGGCAAGGGACGATATATTGGTCATAATAAGCCTGGTCCTGGATGATCCCCGCCAGTATCAGTTTTTTATTGCAGGCTCTCGCGATTTCAATGGCTTGCCGGGCACCCTTGTCATGGTGAATGCGCCCGAAAAACAGCAAATAGTCGTCCGGGGCGGGCTGAAAATCAAACTGACGGATATCAATGCCGTGATGGATGGTCTTGATATAATCAAGGGTAGGCGCCCGGTCGGCATCACTGATGGAAACATAAGATACTTTGCCGTTGTATTTTTTGAACACCGGCAAAATCCCGGGGGATGAAAAGCCGTGAATGGTGGTCACCACCGGGGTCGTGGTCAGGCCGGTATACGTCAGCGGCAGATAGTCGAAATTATTGTGAATAATATCAAAGGCATCTGCGTTCTCAAAGAGTTCGGAAATATGAAGGCACTCCCAGACTTTGGGTATGAGCGAGCGGTCTTCTTCATAACCCCTCGGGCAAACCGCATGCAGCGTGCCGCTGGTCTGCGAATCGGCCGTTGCAAACAAGGTGACATCATGACCGCGCGACACCAGTCCCTCGGTTAAAAGAGAGGCCACGTTTTCCCATGGCCCGTAATGTCGCGGCGGTGTGCGCCAGGCAATGGGTGAGAGCATGGCAATATGCATGGCAGATCCTCTATGGTTCATCTGATTTTTGCATCAACGGCTGGTTTAAAATTTCGTCAGCATAAAGCTTCTGTAATGTCATCAGCGAAAGCAGCCAGGCAAGGGAGGATTCGGCGCCTTCATTCTGGTTAATGCCGTCCGCCATCAATCCGTCCCGGCAGCCGCCGGTCTTGGGATCATAGAGCGGCATGTTCAGGTCATTTTGTCCGAGAAACCAGTTAAAGCACATGGCCGCATTCTCAAACCACGCGTGGTCCCGGGTGATATTAAACGCTTCGACACAGGCTTCCACCATGGAATTGGCTTCGATGGGCTGCTGGTCGAACCGCGCTTTGGGGCCGCCTTTTTCATACCATCCATTGCTGCCGATGGGCGCAAAGTGTTTGTCTTCGGTTGTGATGGCAAGCAGCCACTTGAGGGATTTTAGTCCCATATCGATCATGTCTTTGCGTTGCAGCCCATGGCCGGACAAAAGCAGGGCATGGGGCAGTTTGCCGTTGGCATAGTTTAGCGCGTCTTCAAGCCAGGGCCAGTCATCTGTTGCATGGGTTTTAAACTGATCAAAAAGTCTGTCGGCAAGCACTTTCCGGATTCTGCGCACCTCACTGTCTCCGGAAAATTTCTCCAGGTAGGCATGCATGCCCACCAGACAAAAAGCAATGGCCCGGGGTGAACGAAAATTCTCTGCAGCAGGCAGCGCCTGGTTGAAGAGGGTTGTACTCATTGCGAGATGCCCGGGATCGTCAAGAAACGCCACTGCCTTGCCAAGGCACCAGATCGCCCGGCCATGGGAATCCTCGGAACCGATCTCTTCCATCCACTGTCGCGCATAGTTCATGAAATTGCGAAACCGGCCATTCTCTTCATTATAGGCATACAGAAGAAATCCAAGATAATGCCCGCAGAGAATATCAAGTCCCCAGCCGTTTACCGGCAGATATTTTTGCCCCATGGCAGCGACCAGCAGGGCCCTGGCATTATCATCGGTACAGTAACCATGTGAACGATCCGGAATCGTATAATTGGCATGTTGCAGGATACCGGTATCATCGGTAAAGGCTTTCAGGTGATCGAGCTTGATCTCCGGAAGCTCGAAATTCGTGATGGCCTTGATATTTTCAACATAAGAATGCCGGGGCCGGGGGTTTCGGGTACGGTTCTGCATTACTTCACTGAAAACCTGAAGATATTTTCGGGACACTTCCTTCCAGACCGCGTCGCGAGTGAACAAATAGGCTTTTTTGCGCATGGCGTGCCGTTCGGTATCGTTGTCCAGAAGGTCGATGATTTGGTCCGCCATAGCATGTGGATTACTAAAGGGCACGATCCGGCCCCGGCCTTCAGCCAGCATTTCCGTAGCATACCAGTATGGGGTTGAGATGACGGCTTTGCCGGTGCCCATGGCATAGGCAAGGGTCCCGGAAGTAATCTGCGCTTCTTCAAGATACGGGGTTACGTAAATATCGGCGATACCGAGGAATTGTACAGGTTCAGAGGATAACGATTATATCCTAACCAAGCCAATTTAAATTTGGTTTTTGTTCTTTGAAAAATAAATCTATTGCATCCACCAATAA